>CAZHVY010000001.1:0-463082 GCA_964536305.1 uncultured Geobacter sp.
TGGCATGCGGAAAAAATTGCAGCAGAGCGGATATTAGTCAACAAATTAACACTGTTCCTGGAGCCGTCCCTGTCCCTGGAGCCCTTCCGCAACGGGGCAAAATCCCTGAAGACGGCACATGGATGTCTGGTCGCATGATCGTGCGGACCATCACGATAGAGTAAACAACCCCGCCCAGAGGACGGGGTTGTTTACCATGTTACGGCTTCACTGATCCGCGGAAACGACTGAGATAAAAAGCCGGAAACGTCAATCCTCGGTAAACTATCCTTGCGCGCCTCTTTAGGCTTGTTTAGTATTGGAAACAAGACTCATCCAATATCAGGGACTCTGGACAAACGTCTATCAGCTTCTTCCGAGTCCCTTAAACCCAAGGGGCCAGTTCATGATCAGTCAATTTCAATCAGCGGCTGAGGCCGTAGGGGCCCGTGTCCAACGATTCCATTCCCTGGCGGAGGCCGCCGCCTATGTCCGGGAAATTTCAGGCGGGTCCACAGCCGCATCCCAACTCCCCGGCCATATCCGCCTGTCATTGGAAGGGGTTGACTTCATCGGGCCGGAAAAATATCCGGAAGCAAAGGTCTGCCTGAGCTTTGCCTTGGCAGGAATCGCCTCTACGGGCAGCCTCCTGCTGGAACTTTCCGATACGGCTGGACGCGCAGCGACCGCCCTCCCCTTGATACACTTGGCCTATGTGCGGGCTTCCAGCATAGTTCCGGACCTGAATTCCCTGGCCGGCGCCATTGATGACCTGCTGTCGTCCCGGCCCCACGCCTACCTGTCGCTCACCACCGGCCCCAGCCGCACCGCCGACATTGAGCGGGAGCTCACCATCGGCGTCCACGGACCTGAGGAACTGCACATCCTGATTCTGGAAGGAGAATAGTCATGTCGAAAAAGGTCATCAGCCGGAAGATCAACGACTCCTTTCTGCGGACAGCCCTGAGGAACTTCGCGGCCCAGTATCCGGCGGCGCGGGCAAGGGCCTTTGAGGGTGATGATCTGGAAGCTCTGCGAGACCGCGTCTCCGCCATACGGGACAAAGCCCTTGACCACATGCCGGAGCTGGTGGAAAAGTTCCGGAAGAATGCGGAGGAGTCGGGCGCGACGGTGCACCTGTGCCGGAGCACGGAAGAGGCCCTCCGGACGATACTGGCGATCATCCGGGAAAAAGGCGCGCAGGCAGTTGTCAAATCCAAATCAATGACCTCCGAAGAGATCCGCCTGAACCCATATCTGGAGAAAGAGGGAATCCGCTCCCTGGAAACCGACCTGGGCGAATGGATCATACAACTGGCGGGGGAACGCCCCTCCCACATGGTGCTTCCGGCAATCCACAAGAACCGGGAGGAGGTTGCCGGGCTCTTCAGCAGGGAGACCGGCCGGGACTGCCTGCCCCACATCCCGTCCCTGGTTCGGACCGCCCGTGAGACCCTTCGGCACGCCTTTCTCTCGTCGAGTGTGGGGATTTCCGGGGCCAACATAGCCATAGCCGACAGCGGAACCATCTGCCTGGCGACCAACGAGGGAAACGCCCGTCTTGTGACAACGATCCCGGAAACCCACATCGCCCTTGCGGGTATCGAGAAGATAGTACCTTCCCTTGCCGATGCCATGGAGATTCTTTCCATTCTGCCCAAAAACGCCACCGGACAGAAGATTACTTCTTATGTGTCCCTGATCCGGGGCCCATCGGAAGGCCATGAACTTCATATAGTGCTGCTGGACAACGGCCGGAGTGAACTGGCGGCCGACCCGCGTTTCCGGGAGGCCCTGAAATGCGTCAAATGCGGGGCCTGCGCCAATGTATGCCCGGTGTACGAGATTGTCGGCGGCCATGTCTTCGGGCACATCTATGTGGGGGGCATCGGTCTGATCCTCACCCCGTTCTTCCATGGAAAGGAGAAAGCCAGGGACATTCTGGGTCTGTGCATCGGTTGCCGCCGCTGCAACGAGGTTTGCGCCGCGAGGATCGACATTGAAGGACTGATCCTGGATCTGAGGGAACAAGGAACCAGGTTCCCGGGCCAGAAGGCCCTGCTGGGCACGCTCATGAGGAACCGTTCCCTGTTCCACGGGGCGCTGCGGGCGGCGTATCTGGCGCAGAAACCCTTCCAGGGGCGGGACGGCCGTATCCGCCACCTGCCACTGGTCCTTGGGGAAAATGCCGTCAACCGCTCGCTCCCCCCCATAGCGGAACGGCCGTTCCGCGACCTGGTTCGGGATCAGGAAAAATTCGCGCCGGAAGACCGGGTGGGACGCGAACGGGTCCTTTTCTTTTCCGGCTGCCTGGCCGACTTCGTCTTCCCGGAGATGTGCCGGGACACCGTGGAAAGCCTGGAATGCCTCGGCTACTCGGTCCATTTCCCCCGGGAGCAGCTCTGCTGCGGGATTCCCGCACGCTACTCCGGTGAGGTTGGGATCGCGCGGGACATGGCCCGGCTCAACACCGAAATCCTCATGAAGGAGCAGGCGGACTTCGTGGTCACCATCTGCCCCACATGCGCCACATCCCTGAAGCACGACTTCCCGCTCCTCCTGGCGGCTGAACCCGAACATCATGCCATGGCCCTCCAACTGGCGGCCAAGGTCTTCAACTTCGCCGAACTGGCGGCGCGGAAGGCCAGGAAAACGGTCACATCCGCGAATGTCGAACCCGTTACCTACCACGACGCCTGCCACCTGCGACGGGGATGCGGCGTTTTCCGGGAACCCCGCGTCGTGCTGGAGGAGATGGCGGGGCTAAGGATAGTAGAAATGGAAGAGCCGGACACCTGCTGCGGTTTCGGCGGCTCCTATGCCTTCAAATATCCGGAGATATCCCGCGAGATCCTGAAGAAAAAACTGGCGGCCATCATCGCCACCGGCGCCTGCGCCGTTGCCGTGGACTGTCCTGGATGCAAGATGCAGATTGAAGGAGGCCTGGAGGGTATCAAGAGCCGGCTCAGGGTGGAGCATACCGCGACACTCGTGGCAGACAGGCTGCGGAATGCCACTTCTGCCCCTCTTGGAAACGAGGCCATTACCCGGGTGAAATGAATTGCCTCTCACTGTGCGCTATGGTACAACGTGCTGCGTGGGGCTCATGAAAAAATATGGCAGTGAAACTTCCACAACGAGTAACTTCTAGCATTCAGTGGAGGCAAATATGCGGGGAAAAACAGCTGCTGACGTGTTTTCAATAACCGCGGAACACTACTCGGAAGAATGGAGGCGCCGATGAAATTGACGGGCGCGGGAGGGACGCCAGGGGGCGTCGGCTCCTTTATTGTTGGTTTTATCATGATGTGCGCGGGCTTTTACCTGCTCATGCAGTCAATAATCGTCACCCGCTCGTTCGGACTGGGGATGGGGCTGTTCCATTTCTCCTTCTTTGGCGGCCCGCTTACCGTCACCAGCGGCATGATCCTTGTCCCGCTGGTCTTCGGAATCGGCATAATCTTTTACAATTACCGGAACCTGTTTGGCTGGGCTCTGGCCGCCGGTTCCCTGGCGGCCCTGGTCGCCGGAGTTCTGATGAATCTCCGCATCACCATCCGAACCATGACCCTCTTCGATCTGCTCACCATCCTGGCGCTTTTCATCGGCGGGATAGGGCTCTTTCTCCGCTCTCTCACCAGCCACGGGCGGAAGGTTGAATAGGACAGCGGCCATCTGAACAGAAGCAGGTTTTCATTCCTGGATGCTCCAGGCGCGGGAAGGAAAGAAAAGACATGGACGAAAAACAGGAAAAGAAAGAAGGTCTGTTGGGTTCTCTCGGAAGAATGGTGGAAAACATCATCTTTGAAAATTCCGGGGAAGAGGAGGCGCAACCGGTCCGGGAGGAGGCCGGCCGGGAACCGCGGGATATCAATCCCGCGCCGAAAGAAGAACCGGCGCCTGTTGCCCCTGATGTCCCCAGGAAGGTGGACAGGAAGATATATGATAAGCTGAAAGCGGCCCTGGATGAAAAGGACAACGCCTACACCATCTTCAGCGAGATGTTCGAATCACTCTCCGAGGTGATCGCGGATGAAGCCACACGATATGCCGCAGCCCTGAAGGCGGTAGGCAAGACAGGCGGCATCACCCTGGACCGGATCCTTGCCGACATGGATGATTCCCTTAAAATTCTTGAAGGTGAACAGAACAAGTTCGACGCGACAATCCGGCAAAGCGAGGAAGAACTGGCGAAATGCCGGGGACAACTGCGCGAAAAGGATGAAGCCATAGCATCCCTCCGCAAACAGGCGGAAGCAATCGAAGCCGAAAAGAAGGACATCGAGAGGTCGGTCGCCGACAAGACGGGCAGAATAGAGGCTGTGCGCCAGGACTTTAATAGCGCAGTGGATATGGTGAAGACCGAGGTAAACCGGCGCAAGGAAACCATTTTGAAATACCTGCAAGGAGGTAAACAGTGATCCCGCAGATTCCCGAATCTTTCAAGCCCAAGTCTTTCTGGGAAAGGCCGGAGGGCACAACCGGAATGATCTTCGGCATCCCGCTGCTTCTGGCCGCAGCGGCGCTCCTCTACAAGCTGCTGCCGTACATCATCACCCTGCTGCAGAACACCATTACGGCCATCGGTCTCGGTGTAGCCCTCTTCGTCACGATCTATATCCTCACCGACAAACGCTTCCGTTCCCTCTGCTGGTATGCCTACAAAAGCGTCATGCGCGCCATCACGAGCATCTTCGTGACCATCGACCCCATCGGCATCCTCAAGAATTACGTGGACAAGTTAAAGGACAACGCCCGCGAGATGTACGAGCAGATTGGAAATCTGCGGGGCCAGATGCGCAAGCTGCAGGAAACCATCAACCGCAACGAGAAAAGCAGGATAGACGCCCTGAAAATGGCGGATGCCGCGCGCAAGAACGAGAAGAACGCCGTGTTCGTGCTCAAGGCCAGAAAGGCCGGCAGGCTGGAGGAATCCAACCTGACCCTCCAGAACCTGTACCAGAGAATGGAGCTGCTGTATCGCGTGCTGGTAAAGATGTACGAAACGTGCCTGGTGCTCATCGAGGACATGAGCGACGAGGTGGATGTGAAGACCCGCGAACGGGAGGCGATCCTCGCGTCCTATTCGGCGTACAAGAACGCCGCCAAGATCATCAGCGGCGAAAAGGACAAAAAGGAAGTATTCGACATGGCCATGGAATACCTGGCCGATGATTACGGCAAGAAACTGGGAGAGATTGAGAACTTCATGTCCATCTCCCAGAGCTTCATCGAATCCGTTGATCTGCAGAACGGAATCTATGAGGAAGACGCCATGAAAAAACTGGAAGAATGGGAGAAAAAGGGCGATTCGATCCTGCTGGGCAACCAGAAAAAGCTTATCATTGCCCAGGCGGACGACCCGAACCTTTTTCTTGATCTGGAAAAGCCGGTGGAACGGGAAAAAGTCCCGGTTGGGGCGAAGAACAAGGGTGTCCTGGATTATGAGGACTTGATAAAATAATTTTCGCAAGGGGGTAACTATGGCACGAGAGGTTCGGCCCGTGGTGAAAGCGGCTATCATTCTGCTGGTGATTGGTCTTGCGTTTGCGGGTTACAAAATGGCGGACAAATATGGACTGATGAAAAAGATCGCTCCCAAGGGGAAGACCTCCAGCGGCGCGGAGCTGTCCGGTGAGGCACGGGAGGCGGCCAAGAGCGGTACGCCCCTGGTCAGAGTCGGGGTGGTCACCTGGGGCGGATATGCGGGCGGCCAGTATTTCAACGGCGGCTTAGAGGCGTCAACCGCCTCCCGATATTTCCGGGAAAAGGGAATCCTAGTGGAATTCGTGGTCATCGATGATTTCAAGGCATCCCGCGACGCATGGAAGGCGGACAAGGTAGACATGCTGTGGGGCACCGCCGACTCCTTCCCCACCGAGGTGGACGGGCTGAAGGAATACGAACCGCAGATCGTTATGCAGGCTGACTGGAGCCGCGGCGGGGATGCCATTGTTGTTAAGCACGGCATCACCAACGTCAAACAACTGGAAAACGCTACCATCGCGGTGGCCCTGGGCACCCCGTCCCACTCCTTTCTCCTCAACACTTTTGACGCGGGAGGCATCCCCTATAATGAAAAGGCCATCAAGACCACTGATTCGGCCATCGCGGCGGCCCAGATGTTCAAGTCCGGAGCGGTGGACGCAGCCGTTGTCTGGTCGCCGGACGACGCCGATTGCGTGAAGAGCGTTCCCGGATCCCGGATCCTGGTCAACACGAAAAAGGCGGGAAACATCATCGCCGACATCTTCTTTGTAAAGAAAAAGTACCTGGAAGCCAACCGTGAAACCGTGCGCAAGGTCATCGAAGGCTGGATGCAGGGCGCCGCCGAAATCAACTCCAACCCGTCGGCCAAGGAAGAAGCCATCAAGATTCTCATGAAGGGACTGAAGATCGACGAGTCTCTGGCGCAGGTTTCCATCGACAATGTACGACTGGCCACCCTGGGCGACAACTTGGATTTCTTCGGTCTGAACAGCTCTTACCGGGGCGTAAAGGGTGAAGATCTGTACAACAAGATGAACAGAATGTATGCGCGCATCAACCTGGCGCCCACTACCATTCCGCCATGGAGGAATGTGTCCGACGCCTCGCTGATACAGGAGACGCGCCTTTCCGGAACTGGTAACGAAGCAGAGGGCGCCGTGCGCTTCGCCGAACCCACCAGAGCGGATGAAAAGGCCCCGGCGTACGCCAACAAACCCCTGAGCGTCACCTATGCATCAGGTTCGGCGCGGCTCACCGAAGACGGCAAGACCATCATCGATATGGGCTTTGCCGACACCGCCCGTCAGTTTTCCCAGACCAGGATCCGCATCGAGGGGAACACGGACAGCGTCGGGAGCGTCGAGGCAAACCGGAAGCTCTCCTACGCCCGAGCCAACTCGGTCGCGAACTTCCTGGTCGAGAAATACGGCTTCGATCGGCGGCGTTTCGTTATCGTCGGCAATGGCGAGGACAAGCCGGTCACCGGCTGTGAAGCCAACGACACGGAGGAATGCCGGGCCAGGAACCGCAGGACGGAGTTCTCTCTTCTGAATTAGTCGTGACGGAAAAGGAGGGAAGACGGCTCCAGCCGTCTTCCCTTGTTCGACAACGGAGGTTTTCAGATGTATTTCCAGTTGAGAGGGACACTGCCCAAGAGAACGAAGACCGTCATCGCCTTTGCCGGCACGGCGATCCTGCTGACCCTGTGGTTGGCCATCACCGAAACAGGCCTGATCCCTAAAAGCATCCTCCCCTCTCCGCTGAAGGTCCTGACATCCTTCGGCGAACTGCATTTCAACGACGCCCTTGTCAGAAACGCCGCATTTTCCCTGTACCTCAACACCCTCGGCCTTCTGGAAGCCATCGCCCTCGCCCTCCCCCTGGGCTTCGTCATAGGGCTGTTTCCTCTATTCCGCACCTTGACCGGCGGCTATATCACCGCGGGCCGGTTCATCCCCCTGACGGCGGTGGTGGGTGTGTTCATCGCCTGGTTCGGCATCGAGACCAACATGAAGGTGCAGTTCCTCGCCTTTTCCATCTTCCTGTTCCTGCTGCCGGTGGTGATCCAGAAGGTGGACGAGATCGAAGAAGTATACGTCCAGGCTGTAACCACTCTCGGCGCATCAAAATGGCAGACCATCCGCCTCGTGTTCATCCCCGCCGTGGTTTCCCGGGTGTTCGACAGCATCCGCGTTCTGGCGGCCCTCTCGTGGACCTATATTGTGGTGGCGGAAATGGTAAACGCCAACGGTGGCGGCGTCGGCGCCCTCTCGTACATCGCCGCCCGCCAATCCCGTATCGATAAGGTTTTTGCCATCCTGCTGACGATTGTGTTCATCGGATTTCTCCAGGACAGACTCCTCCTCCTCGCGGACAGGATGCTGTTCCCCTACAAGTACCTGAAAAAATAAGGAAAGACCATGGCGGTTAAAGGAATAAGCAACGGCTCGGTGGAGTTCGAAGAAACCCACCTTCCCAATATCATCCAGTTGAAGGACGTCTCGCACACCTTTGACGGCGCCAAGTATGTCATCAAGGATTTTAACCTCCTCATCGAAGATTATCATGACAGGGGCCAGTTCGTTGTCATCCTGGGGGTTTCGGGGTGCGGTAAATCCACCATCCTCAATTTCATCGCGGGCCTTCTGCGACCCACCTCCGGCGAGGTACTGGTAAACAACGAACCTATCGCCTGTTGCTACCCCATGGTGTTCCAGAGATACTCCAACCTCTACTGGCGGACCGTCCTGGAAAACGTGACGCTGCCGCTGGAAATAAGGGGAGAGGTCACAAGGGAGGGGCGGGACAAGGCCAGGGCGATGCTGGAAATGGTGGGACTGCAAGACCATATGGACAAGTACGCCAGCGATCAGGTGCTCTCCGGCGGGCAATTACAGCGCATCGCCATTGCTCGAGCCCTGATGCGTGACCCGAGCATCATCCTCATGGATGAACCGTTCGGCGCCCTGGACATCCACACCCGCACCAGAATGCAACTGCTCCTGAAAAGTATCTGGGAGCCCCGCAACATCACCATTATCTTCGTGACCCACGACATCCAGGAGGCGGTTTTTCTCGGTGACGACATCTATATCATGGACGCCAACCCGGGCAGGATTGTCGAGCACTACAAGGTGGATCTCCCCCTCCACCGGGAAAGAGATATCCGCAGGGATCCGAAGTTCGCCAGACTGGTGGGTGAACTGGAAGACTCTCTGTTCGCGCTGAACAGCAAGATAAAGGAATAAGGGGAGTGTTTCGCCAGAAATCGCTACATCTCAAACTCCATCTTCTTTACTTTCCCTGAGTAGAGGGTTTTACTTTTTCCTCTTCTCTCACAAGTTTTCATTGAAAAGCTGTTTCTAAAAGATCTCCCTTCTGGCAGCCGCTGAAGAATGCGCCGGAGAGGTCTTCACCGCTCTCCAGGCGAAGTCGGCAAATACTCCGTGCCAAGGTAGCGTTGACCCTTGTCACGACACCTCCGCGCCGCCTGTCGAGCCTGTCGGACAGGCGCGCTACCCCTCCGGAATGGGTCAATCCCTTGAAAATGGAATAGATCAATATACTCTGTCATAAGAGACGAACCATTGGATGGCGAGTCTATCTACGACGAGTGTCGCCAAGGCAGGGACACCCCTGTTTCTGAAGAGTCAAAGGGACTTCCAGCGCATCTGAAGGAGGACGTATGACAAGGGAAGGATTGGTGAATTCGGCGCAACTGCTTGTTCCGCCTTCGCGCCAGGCAGCCGAAGAGTATTATCTGAAAAGCGAGATGTTTTCCGAGGAGATAAACCGTATCATGGGCGCCCGGCCGGACGTCGGATACATGACCGGCGGCAATATCGCCATGATGCAGGACAATCACCGCAATCACGCGCGCTTCATTGCATCACTCTTGTCGGCATATTCCCCCTCCGTGCTTGTGGACACAGTCCTGTGGGTATTCCGCGCCTACCGCTCCCACGGCTTCCAGCTGACCTACTGGCCCGCCCAGCTGGACACCTGGGTTGAGGTGCTGCGAAACGGTCTTTCTCCCGCTGCGTTTTCCGAGATATATCCCTTGTACAACTGGATGATCGTGAACCAGCCCGCCTTTGCCCAATTGAGCGACGGCTTTGTCTCCGCTGAAAGGAACGATGTCTAACCATGATCCCGGAACCCGAGAAAACGTCGTTTCAGGATGCGCTATCCTCTTCACTGTCCATGGTCAGCGCGTTTCTGACCTCCTCAGGGGTTACCCGAATGGCTCTTCTCAACCGTGACGGCAGCATCATAACGGTAAACCATGCCCTGGCGGAGACCCTGAATTGCCCGGAAAGCGAACTTGCCGGCCGGAGCTTTCATGATTATCTCACCGACCCTGACAGCCTGCTGCTCACCCGATGGCTGTCGGGGAAGGACGCAGTACCGGAAGACGAATTCCTGCTGAATGTGGTGGATGCCGACCAGGCCCCCAGTTCCCTGCTCTGCCGGCTTGCGCCCGTTGACGGCGGCCTTCTGCTCCTGGCTGAAGAACCGGACAAGGACAACAGGTCGCTCCAGGAAGAATTGCTGCAGATTAACAACAAATTGTCCGTCCTCTCCCGCGAGAATATCCGCAAGAGCCGGGAACTGGCCAAGGCCCTGGCGGAACTGAAGCAGACCCAGTCCATGCTGGTGCACCGGGAAAAGATGGCTTCCCTTGGTCTTATGACGGCGGGCATTGCCCATGAGATCAACAATCCCCTCGCCTTTGTGCTGAGCAACGAGCAGGTTCTGCGGCGCGATTTCGATGACCTGCTTGCCTTCATCAATGTACTGGGTGATTTCCTGCCGGAAATTGCCTCCCTGTCGCCCGGCATTCACAGGAAGATACTTGACAAGGCCCGGGAAACAGCGCTCGAATACCTGTCCGAGGCGATACCTCGAAAGATATCAGCCAACATCGAAGGACTGGAGCGGGTGAAAAAAATCGTCCTGGATCTGAGGAATTTCTCGCGGCTCGATGAAGCGGAGCGGAAATTCTGTCACCTTTCTGAAGGTATCGAATCCGCGCTGCTCTTTCTGACGCCACTGCTGAAGGAGCAAGGAGTAACCGTGGAGACCCGGTTCTCTCCTTTGCCTCAGGCGCTCTGCTCACCAGGCCCCCTCAACCAGGCAATCAGCAACATCCTGATCAATGCCGTCCAGGCAAGCAGGAGCGGCCAGTCGGTACAGGTAGCTACCCGGATGCAGGGAGAATGGTTCTGCATTGAGGTCACGGATCACGGCGCCGGAATCCCGGCCGAACATCTACCCAGGGTGTTTGACCCGTTTTTCACCACCAAGCCCGTTGGAGAGGGAACCGGCCTCGGCCTGAGCATTGCCCACCAGATCGTGACCGCCCACGGCGGACGCATAGAAATAGACAGCGCGCCCGGTACCGGAACGACAGTCCGCATACTGATTCCCCGGGAGGAAAACACGCGGGAATTCAACAGGGTGGCAAGAAATGACACGGGCTCACCGTAGACGAACCCGTCCGCAATCTCCACGCGGCCGCGGAATCACGGCGCATATCCTGATTAACGATGTGCCTTCTTCGCGGCAATACGGCATTCGACCGTTTTCGCCTCAGGATTGTCTTGCATCACAATAGAAACGAGGTATTGAACAATGACTCTCAGCAAAGGCTTCTCGGCGACACCGCAGGATGTCACTGCCCCGGACGAAAACCTGCTTTCCCCTCCGCTCCTGCTGGTGGTGGACGACGAACGGGAAATAACCGCATCCCTTGCCGACCAGTTTCGTCGCAGCTTCCGCGTCCTTACCGCATCCTGCGCGGAAGAGGCCTTGGCCGTCCTCAAGGGACAGGAGGTTTCCATCATCGTCTCCGACCAGCGCATGCCCGGTAAAACAGGATCGGAACTGCTGAAGGAAGTCTGCCGGATTGATCCGGACACCACGCGCATTCTCCTTACCGGCTATTCGGATATCGAAGCGGTGATACAGGCGGTGAACGAAGGAAAGATATTCTTCTACCTCACAAAGCCATGGAGGAACGATGAACTGGAAGCGGTCATCACCCGGGCCTTGGAACACAATCGTTTACTGAAGGAAAAGCGCAAACTTATCAATGAGTTGCGCAGGATGAACGCGGAACTGGAAGAGAGGGTGAAAGAACGCACCGCGCAACTGGAACAGCGCGCCGCGGAACTGGAGGAAGCGAACCGGCAGATATCCGAAATGGCGTACCGCGATCCCTTGACCGGCGCGGCCAACCGTCGCCGCCTGGAAGAAACCATGATCCATGAGGTAAGCCGCGGCGCCCGCATGGGGCTGCCCCTGACCGTAATCATGGTGGACATCGACCATTTCAAGTCGGTAAACGATACCTTTGGCCATGCCATGGGAGACAAGGTCCTGCAGGCCATCGCCCATACCCTTACGGCCCAGTCCCGCCCCTATGATCTGGTTGCCCGCTATGGGGGTGAGGAGTTTCTGGTGATGCTGCCGGGCATAACGCGGGAAAATGGCAGAGACGCCGCGGAACGTTTCCGGGCCGCCATCGAGGTCATGAGTATCGAGGGCTTCCCCCGAAAGGTGACCGCCAGCTTCGGTGTCGCGACACTGCAACCCGGGCAACCGGCTGACACCCTGTTTGAGCGTGCCGACAATGCCCTCTACCGGGCAAAGCAGAACGGCAGAAACCGTGTAGAATTGGACGGGAATACCTCAGCTGACTCCCCGTAGGCGATTCGGCCCCAGGACTACTCGAACAGGATGGCGGATCCTTGGGATTGGTGAGCAAATGACAAGTTGGAAACAAGTTCCGACCACGAATACGCAAACCACATTGACGATCCTTCGCATCGTCCTGCCCTACATTGTGTTCTCCGGTTTATGGATATTCCTGTCCGACACACTGCTGGATATTCTATCGCTTGATGCAGCCACGCACACCCAATGGTCCATTTACAAGGGGTGGGCTTTTGTGCTGGTCACGGCGCTTCTTCTGTGGGGGCTACTTACCGCCGAACTGGGAGCTCTCAAGAGAGCCCAGGCCGCACAGCGCAACAGCGAGGAACAACTGCGACTGCTGGGAGACAACCTGCCTGACAGCTACGTGTACCAATACACTCGGGACACAGACGGTACCCCTCGTTTTCTCTATCTCAGCTCCGGAGTAGAGAAGCTGCACGGTGTCACAGTGGAAGATGCGCTGCGCGACGCCGCCGTGCTGCACAGCCAGACAGCGCCGGAACAGGCGCCTATGCTGGAAACGGCTGTGGAGGACAGTCTCCGGAACATGACCGACTTCACCATGGAACTGCGCATACGTCGTTGCGACGGTCAATGGCGCTGGATGCGGCTATGCTCCCGGCCCAGGCGAGAATCAGACGGGCAGGTCCTGTGGGACGGCGTGGCTACGGATATTACCGAACGCAAGCAGTCCGAGGCGGAAAGACGCCGGCTTTCCGACATCATCGAAAAAAGTCTGAACGAGATCTATATTTTCGATTCGCATACCCTCTCCTTTCTTCATGCCAACCATGGCGCATTGAAAAATCTTCACTACACGCTGGAAGAAATCAAGGCGTTGACTCCGCTGAACCTGAAACCCGAACTTTCCGAGAAAGAATTTCGGGGCATGATCCGGCCTTTACTGGCAAATGAGCTGGAAGCAATTACTTTCGAGACCGTTCATCGCCGGGCCGATGGAAGTCTGTATCCCGTCTCTGTTAACCTGCAATTGGTGGACGCGGAGAACGACCGCGTATTCCTGGCCATCATTTTTGATATCACCGAACGCAAACGGGCGGAGGAGGAGCAGCAAAAGCTCCAGGCACAGCTGACACAGGCCCAGAAGATGGAGTCGGTGGGCCGGCTCGCGGGCGGAATTGCCCATGACTTTAATAATATGCTCAGTGTCATTGTCGGTCGCGTGGAGATGGCCCTCATGAAAAGCGACACGGATCATCCCCTTGCTACCGACCTGCGGGAAATTCTGAAGGCAGCGCATCGCTCCGAGGAACTGACCCGGCAATTGCTCGCCTTTGCACGCAAACAGCCCAACGAGCCCACGGTACTCGACATGAACGTGACCGTAGGGGAGATGATCAAGATGCTGCAGAGGCTCATGGGCGAGGACATCGAGCTCTGCTGGAAACCAGGGGACAGCGGCTGCCTGGTGAAGGCCGACCCCTCCCAACTCACCCAGATTCTGATCAATCTGTGTGTCAATGCGCGGGACGCCATTGACGGCGTGGGCAGGGTAATCATCGAAACGGCAACCATGACTTTCGATGACAACTACTGTGCCACTCACAGCGGCTTAAGCCCCGGAGAATTCGTGCAACTGACGGTGAGCGACAGCGGCTGCGGCATGGATAAAGAGACCGCTGACAGGATATTCGAACCGTTTTTCACCACCAAGGAGATGGGCAAGGGTACCGGACTCGGCCTGGCTACGGTCTACGGCATCGTCAGCCAGAACAACGGCTTCATAAGCGTTCACAGTAAACCAGAGCAGGGAACGACATTCAGGATTTACCTGCCCCGGGAAAAATCCGGGGCAAGCGCGCCGAAGGATGGGTCGTCTGGTGCGCTCGAGGGAGGCAACGAAACGATTCTGCTCGTGGAGGACGAACCGGCGGTGCTGGAAATCGGAAGGGTGCTGCTGGAGAGTCTCGGGTACCGGGTGATGTCCACGGGCGATCCCCTTGAAGCGATTCGGCTTACCAGAGAGAGCCGGGAACAGGTCGATCTGCTGATCACCGATGTGATCATGCCGAAGATGAAAGGCAGTGAACTGGCCCGCAACCTTCAGAGCCTTCATCCGCACCTTGCCTGCCTCTTCATGTCCGGCTATCCCGCCGATGTAATCGGCAGTCGGGGTGTGCTGGAGGAAGGAGTTCATTTCATCCAGAAGCCCTTCTCCCTGATGGGTTTTACCGCTAAAGTCCGTGAAGTTCTGGACCAGGGTCGGGTAACGGAGAGTGTGTAATGATTGAACCTGAAAAAGGCAGTTGGAGTTGTCTGGAGAGAACGACTTCGGTCTGATTCATTGCTGCTCTTGGCGAAATGGACAAGACATCCTGGGAGGATGTGGTGAGCTATCTGAAAAGCAACGCGCTGTTATTCAGCCATGGCTACTGCCCTGAGTGTGCGGAAAAGATGAATCGCCAATGGTTCGGACAGAATAAAAAGGAGGAGGATCCGGAATGAGATACGCGGAAACAGGCGAAACCACCTCGCATCATAGACCGGTTCCAGCCGTTCAATTGATGCGGGATTACCTGAAAGTGATCCTGGCCGGGAAACGAAAGACCGCGCTGGAGATGATCATGGACGCGTACCGTGGCGGCTATTCTATTCCCGCCATCTACACCGATGTTTTCCAGGAAACGCTCTACGAGATCGGCAGGCTCTGGGAGAGTAACCGCATAACCGTCGCGGACGAGCATATGGGCACCGCCATTACCCAGTATGTGATGTCCAACCTCTACCAGCACCTTGAACCAAGCGATACGACCCGTGGAAAGGCCGTGATTACCGGAGTACAGGGAGAACTGCACCAGGTAGGGGCTAACATGGTTGCCGACATCCTCGAGTCCGAAGGGTGGGATGTGATGTTTCTGGGAACGAATGTGCCGCCGGAAGGCGTCATTCAAGCAATCCGCAATAACGGAGCAAACCTCTTCGGCATATCGTCAACGATGTTCTTCAATCTTCCCAAGGTGATACACCTTGTGGAAACGGTCAGGAAAGAATTCGGCGAGCAAGCTCCCCGCATCATGCTTGGCGGCGGCGCGTTCAGGATGCTCCAGCAACTGCCGGGGGAACTTGAAGGCTGCCAGGTAGCCCTCAACCTGCGGGAGGCGCTTGACCTGACGCGGCGCTTTATTACGCCTGACCCGACAGCAAGCCATCGCAATTGATCCTGTTTCTCCGCTAAGGGCGCGTGTCATGACACCATTCCCGCTTGTCGGTTATCCTGCATGAAGCCTTTTGCCCATGTTGACGCATGGGCAAAGGGTTGGTATGGTTGACTGACGTCAGCTGCGGCAATCCGTGTAAATGAGAAAAAAAGGGGGGGGGAGAGAGCATGAGAATCATACAAAAGTATGCCATCCTGGCGGGACTTTTCACCTTTGCCTTGGCGCTCGGCGGATGTGGGGGAAGCATTCAGGCGCGAAACATGGATATCAAAAAAGCCTTCCTGGTGAATCCATCGGTGTACAAGGAGGGAAGCGGCGACCAGGCCAATTACCGCTACGTGAAACCGAACGTCCACATAAAGAAATACACCAAGGTCCTTGTCGACCCTGTCATCATCGTCAAGGAAGCGGAACTGGAAGCAGACCAACGGGTGAACTACCAGAAACTGGCTGATAATGCATATGTTTACCTAACCTCCGAACTGGGCGGAGATTACCGTATAGTGAAGTCGCCGGAAAAAGAAACCATACGGCTCCAGTTTGCCATCATCGATGCCGACAGCTCGAAACCGGTCCGTAACCTCCTTTCCTCTGCCACTCCCATCGGTATCGGTCTCACCATCGTGAAGTACGGCGCAACCGGCAAACCGACGGGCGTCGGAGAGATTACTGCGGAGATGAAGGCAACCGACGCCATGACCGGCGAGTTGCTGGGGGCCGCGCTCGACCACCGCGTGGGAGACAAGACGCCACAGGGGATCATCGATACCTGGTACAATGCCGACGAGGCGCTGAAATACTGGGCGAAAAGGATACGCTACGTCATGTGCAGGGCACGGGGCGACGCCAATTGCCTGAAACCGTAAACCGTGAGCCGTTGGGGGCACGTCCTTTCCGCGGGCATGGCCGGACCTTTCCAACCGTAACCGACCCGGAAAGTTTTCGCCGTCACATCTCCGGATATCCTGTCACTTTTCCTGAACAGAAGGTTTTCCTTTTCCCTCTTCCATTACAAGTTTTCTCTGAAAAGACTCCTCCAGGAGAACGCCCTTCTGACGGCCGCTGAAAAGTTCGACGGAGAGGTCTTCGTCGCTCTCCAGGAGAAGCCGGAAAACAGTCCGTGTCAAGGTGGGGTTGACCCTCCTCACGACACCTCCGCGCCGCCTGTCGAGCCCGTCGGCCAGGCGCAGGATGCCTCCCAGACGGCACACCAGAAGGCGGTCCTCTTCCGTGAGACGGGCGAAGCTGTCGTGCTTTTTCCCTGGCAGAGATTTCCGGTGATAGCGGGCCGTGTTGGCGATGATCTCCCGTTCACGGGGCGTGAAACCAAGGAGATCCGCGTGACGTATCAGGTGGTAAGAGTGTTTGTGGTGGCTGGTGTAACTGATGAAGTATCCAGCGTCGTGCAGCAGCGACGCGGCTTCCAGGATGCGCCTTTCTTTATCCCCCAGGGCAAAGGGCCCGGACAACACATCGAACATCTCCAGAGCAAGTCTGGCCACATGCCCGGCATGTTCTTCATCCACCAGACAGGAACGGGCAAAATCAAGAACGGCTTCTCTCCAGGTGCGTCGACGTCCCTTTTGCCGGATAAGCTCATGCTTGCGCAGGATGTCGAGAATGAGTCCTTCCCGGATGCCCCGTTCATTGACGCGAAGGATATTGACGTCGAAAAACCTCATCACCTCACTGATGACCGCGACTCCCGCGACAATGATATCCGCCCGGTCCGGATTGAGTCCGGGCAGCGTCCCGCGTCCCTTCAGGTCCTTCCTCTGCAACATGGCCAGAAGATGGACTATATCGGAAAGGAGCGTCTCGTAGCCGTGAGCCGTGTCATATTTCTCCCGCCGCATTGCCATAATCATGGACGCGATACTGGTTATGGTGCCTCCGGATGCCACGATAACCTGGGCCTTTACCTGCTCCCCTTTGAAGGCGGCCTTGAGGGATGCGCGAACATGCTTGTAAACCCTTGCCAGATCCCCAGGGGCAACAGGGTCCCGGCGGAGAAATCTGTCCGTAATGGTGACGGCGCCAAGCTCCAGTGAGTAGAATTCCTCCACATGACCGCCGAAAGCGGTGACAATCTCAAGACTGCCGCCGCCGATATCCACCATCCCGTAACGCACCCCTTCCATATCGAAGTTGTTCAGGACACTGAGGGAAACAAGCCTCGCTTCCTCCTCGCCGGAAATAACCGCCGCGCGGATGCCTGTCTCCCGCTCCACGGCGCGCACGAAGTCCCCGCCATTAACGGCGCGGCGAACGGCGCTCGTGGCAACCGCCTCCACGAGTTCCGCGCCATAACCATCGGCAATCTTCTTCATGCGCAGCAGGCTCTCCATGGCCCGTTGCCATGGCGCGGCCGCGATGCGTCCGCATGAAGTCATGTTTTCTCCCAGACGAACCGTTGCCTTTTCATCGGTAAGGACCCGGAAGGTTGACTCTTCAAGAACCTCTACCACGATACAGCGGATGGAATTGCTTCCGATGTCGATGGCCGCAAGCCGCTTATTCTTCTTGTTCACAGCAGCTCCCTGACCCGCGCGCCTATGACATCAAGGGGCGCTTCCTCCAGTTTGTCCAGAAACCGGCCGAAAACATTTTCCCTCTTGCCTGTTATCAGCTCCGTCAATGCGCGCCTGGCCCCGTCGGTAAGATCGATACCCGCGCTCAACTCCATGAATACATCCAGGTCATGAAGCCGGCCCAGGATATCCTGATATGACTTCACATGAGAATGGGTCTCCCGGTATCCTTCACCCATGAGGGGCGAAAGCACTTCCATCCGGTAACGGTATCGTTTGATGGCAATCCTGAGGCGGTGCTGGAGCAGCGACTCTCCCGGTTGCATGGCAAGGGAAGCAAGGGCAAGCACCGGCGCCAGACGGATATCGATAGTTTGGCGGGCAAAATCCTCAATGGCGGCAAAGGGGTCCGCTGCTTCGGCAGGGGGAGAGAAGAGATGCGGAAACATAATCGACACGGAAAACGATTTCCTGAAAGCGCCCGGCTTCATTCCCTTCATCTTCCGCTTCAGCTTCAACCGGGCTTCCTCACGCCTGTTCTCATACAAGCCGATACAAGCGGACAATTCTTCCCCATACCCATCACCCAACTCAACCGCCTCGTCCCTGAAAAAAGCCAGCGCTTCATCGATATTCCGGAGATCTCCCAGAAGGGCGGTTACCTTGCGGACCTTACGGCGAAGGATAGACAGCCTTTCTGCCGGATAGCATGGCGCAAAAAGCGTCAGACCCTCCCGCAGGCGTCGCGACGCCACCCTCAGGTCGTGGATGTCTTCCCGATCAAAGGTCTCGGCCGTCTGTTTCCAGCAACGGAAAAAATCCGAACCACGGTCGACCAGGATACGGCGAGCGGCAAACCACAAAGGGGTATTCTTTTTAAGACTCATAGGGTCTCCATTGTTCAATCGAAGATTCTTTCAAGGGTCTTTCTTGTCTTTTTCAGACCCTTACGGACCCCGCTCAATTCCACGGCATCCAGACAGTTCAGGAGAAGATGCGCGCGTTTGATCCTTTTCCCCAGCCTCTTTTCCCCGGCGGTCCCCTTTCCTGGAAGGCTCTCCAGCAAAGCGAGGATCGTCAAGATATCCTTCTCTATCTTCCTGCCATCTTTCCCGGCCAGTTGTTCTCCGAAGCGCTCCCTGAGACGGGACACCATGTCCTGCAAATCATCGGACAGACACTCCGCTTTGCTTGACGCCTCCGGCTGGAGGACTTCTCCGGCAGCCCCGGCTTCAGCTTTTATCGCGGCTGCCTGGGAGAGAATCGAGGGAATCATCCGGTTGCTCAAACCCTGGATGCCTTGCAATCCCTGCTCGCCGGCCTCGACAATCTTGTCGCAGGAATCAAGTCCGGCAGCCAGCAACCTCCGGCAAAGAACAGGGCCAATCCCTTTCAGTCTGGCGATTTCAGTCTGATTCACACCTTCCTCCTTCCCGATCGTCTGCCCTGACCCGTTTCAGTGGCGCCCGCTACTCCGCTTTGCCGTAAAGCAGATGGAGCTGGTGAAGCAAGGCATGATGCGCTCAGGGAGTACACGTGGGAAATAGTACCCGCAAACGCTGATCATTTCAACGCGGGAAAAGCAAAAGCTTCGCGCCGGATGATGCCGGGGAACACAATCCCCACCAGAGCCGGGAAACAATTGGTAAAGAGATTGACAGGAATAAAGTAATTTCGGTATCCTCTGTCAATGACTCAAGAGAATCGGCAAGATGCCTGGGAAAAATTGTGCCTGAGATGCGGGCTCTGTTGTTTCGAAAAGCTTGAAGACGAAAAGGGCACGGTTTTTTTCACCTCGACACCATGCCGCTATCTGGATGTGGTAACAAGAAAATGCCGGATTTACCATCGTCGCTTCCAGATATACCCTGAATGCATTCAGCTCACGGAAGACCTTGTGAGGTCGCTTTCATGGCTGCATGACGGGTGCGGATACAGAAAAGCACTGGGCCTCACCCGACGACGAGAGAGACGCTGTCCATCGGAAAACTCCGGATGTGATACTGAATAACCCGCATGTGGTCGCCTTTCCGGATTCCAGGAACCGTTGACGACATGCAAAATTCCTCTACACTACAGATACATCGCCATAATGAAAGGTCCCGGATGATGATTAACGATAAGAAGACGACAACCGTCCTGGTTGTAGATGATGACATGTACGTCCTTGAGTCGGTCGTTGCCCTGCTGAGCCAGTTCGGATACTCGGTCATACCTTGCCGCAACGGTGAAGAAGCCCTCCAGAAGATGCATGACCAGGAATTCGACGCTATCCTCACGGACATCAAGATGCCTGTCATGACCGGGATAGAACTTCTTGAAATTATCCACAACCTCAATCCGGACATCCCGGTAATACTCATGACCGCCTATGCCGAACTGGATATTGCCGTGGAAGCGATCAAAAAAGGGGCCTTCGATTTCATAATCAAACCCTACAAGCCCACCTATCTGCTTCATTCCATTGAAAAAGGGGTCAAGTACAACCGCCTGATTCAGATGGAAAAGAACTACAAATTCATGCTGAAGGACATGGTGGAACTGAAAACTCGGGAACTTGCCGACGCGCTTCTGATGGTCAAGGACATCAGTGTGGAAATTATCGAGAGATTGACAGCGGTTGCCGAATTCAGGGATACCGACACAGGCTCACACATCGGAAGGATAGGCCTCTACACCAGCAAAATCGCCGAATACCTGAAACTCCCCGGGGAATTCGTGGAGAACATCACCTTTTCCAGCCCCATGCACGATCTGGGGAAGATTGGTATCCCGGACAATATTCTGCTCAAGCCGGGCAGCCTTACCAGAGAAGAGTTTGAAGTAATGAAGGCCCATACGATCATAGGAGAGAAAATGCTTTCGGGATCATGCTATCCCGTCTTGCAGATGGCGTCCTCCATCGCTCTCAATCATCATGAGAGGTGGGACGGAAGCGGATACCCCCGCGGACTGAAAGGGGAGGATATTCCCATGGAAGGACGCATAGTAATGCTTGTTGATCAGTACGACGCCTTGAGGAGCAGACGGCCTTACAAGGATGCGGCGGGGCATATGGAGTCCGTGAAGATAATAACCGAAGGCGACGGCAGGACACAGCCGGAGCACTTTGATCCAAAAGTTCTGGAGGCATTCTCCCAGCTGGCCCCTGTTTTCGATGAGATCTACAACAATAACAGAGATATAAAATATCCCGTACCCGTATCGGAAATACCGGATACAGCAAAGCCGGCATCCCTTTAGGGGCGCCGGCTCTGTTGTTCCCTCCGGATGACCGCGGATTCCGTTAATTGCTTGCCTGCAATCCCAGAGTATCATTCTTCACGACATCATCATCATTTTCCTCAATAATATCAGTGCCTAAAAACAGATCTTCCAGCCGCATCGTATCCGGATTCAACTGGGGATACCTCTTAGCGCCGATGAACCGCGACCGGTAATAGGGGGTATTCATGGAAGAGACAACCACCTTCCTGTCCCGGGAAGAGGCATGTATCATCTTGTTTTCCCCGAGATAAATCCCCACGTGGGATGGGAATGAGGCATAGGTTCTGAAAAAGACCAGATCACCTTTCTGAAGATCGTAACTTGTGACAGGCTCTCCCGTCCAGAACTGCTCGCGCGCGGTCCGCGGCAGATTAATATCCAGCTCACGGAATACATGCTGGACAAAACTGGAGCAGTCCAGACCGTTTCTGCTGTTGCCTCCGAAACGATAGCGGGTGCCGAGGAAACTGAACGCGCTTTTCTTGAGGCGCTTCGAGGCATCCGTTGAAAGCTCTATGTTCTTCTCAAGGTCAATGGCCTTAGCTGGTTCCGTGTCGGTAAGCTCCGCCAGAGTGCGCTCATATTCTTCGTTGGAAAAGAGTTCGGCATTGCGCGCCACATACTTCTTCACGGGCTTCGCCTGGGATTCTTCCGCCGGCGCTGCTTCGCGCAAGGCCAGAACCCTTCCCGGTTTCATTTTCTTCCCCTGAATATCATTCAGGCGCTTCAGTTCGGCAATGGATACTCCGGTCTTTTTAGCGATCCTGGAAATGGTGTCACCCTTGCGGATGGTGTAGTTTGCGGCATTAATCTTCTTCTGGGATGCCCGTTCATCGGAAGCAGCCGTCCTGGGGGCGATAACCAGTCTGCTGCCCGGTTTCAGGTTTTTGCCGACAAGGTTGTTGGCGGACCTGATGTCCTGTACCGTCACATGATACTTTTTCGCAAGTGAATACAAAGTGTCGTTTTTCTTGACTACGTGGGTCTTCGCGGCGAGGGCAAGTGACGGGAAGGCGGCCAGGAATATTGATGCGACAACAATGGATAAACCTCTATTCATGCTCCCTCCTTTGCTTGTTTTATAATACAAAACATGATTTTGAATTTTTGCATATATACAACAGGAAACGCGTTAATGTCAACCTAAACGAACCATCGCGAAATATTCATCTTACTTTCCAACGACGAATCGTACCGAAACAGTATCGCGACCAGCCACCCTGAGTTGCGCCGGCACAAGAAGCTTCCTCTCCACCGTTACCGTCCCGGAGGGCACGTCCAGGCTGATATCCTCGGTGCGGATCGACCCCACCCTGGAGAGAAGGGAAGAAGGTCCCTCCAGCATGACCATGGCGGGAGAAACCCTGATTTTTTTCAGACGTGAAGACCCTTCAGCGCCGCCTGTAAACGCCGGTTCCACCCGGATCATCTTCCTGGCCCGCTTTTCTATACTGACCTTCATTCCCGCCGGCTTGATGCTGGTGATAACAACCCCTGAAGGGAGCTTGAAGTCCTCTTTCCGGAATTGAATCTTGTTGCTCCCTTCCTTTACGCCGGACAGGTCTATGTCCGCGACAACATCCCCCTCCTTGGGCAGGGGAATAAGGCTTGAAAGGGTCTTCAGTTGCAACTCAACCGTATCCGGGGAACTTTTTCCGAGCAACATGCTCTCCGGCAGATTCCTGAATTGAAGGGGCGCGGAAACGGATATTATCTCTCCCTGCCTGGCCGTTATGGCGAGCCAGCAGATGAATACCAGCAGGAATGTGCATATTTTCGGCTTGATATTCCTGGAAAGGCGTCTGGCAAGGGAAATATGGGCCGCCTCGGAAGGAGGCGGAGACAGGAGCTCGGCCAGCCTTTCGGAAAGCCGCCGCGTGTCGGCCATCTTTTCCAGATTGCCGGAGAGGGCCAGAGACACCTCGCCCCTCTCCTCGGAAACGACTATCACGGCCGCATCGGAGCGCTCCGAAAGACCCAGTGCGGCACGGTGGCGCGTCCCGTAATACTGGGGTATCCCGGTATTCGTGGAGAGGGGAAGATGACAGGAAGCGCGGGAGATTTTTCCGTTCCGTATCAGAAGCGCCCCGTCATGAAGTGGAGAACCATCCTTGAAGATGCATCCGATGAGTTCACCGGATATCCCGCTTTCCACACTTACCCCGTTGGAAAGATATTCGTCCACCGGTTCTTCACGCTGGAGTATGATGATGGCGCCTGTTCGGGTCTCCGCCAGAGAGAAAACGGAGTTAACGAGTTCATCGAGGTCGACGGGATGCCCTGGCTCCGGTCTTCCGAAGATGCTGCGCAACGGGCTTATGCGGTACAGGGCCTGGCGGATCTCCGCCTGAAAGATTACGATAATGAGAACAAAAAGAGCGGTGCCCAGCTCCTGGAGTATCCAGCTCGTCATGAAAAATCCGAGATTCTTGGTAAAGAGGTACACGACACCAAGGGAGCCCAGACCGATGACCACCTGAAACGCCTTGGTGTGCCTGAACCAGCCGTACAGGTGATAGACCAGAAAACTCATGATAACGATATCTGCGATGTCCTGCCAGCGGATGACGGGTACCACGAAAAAACCTTTCTGAATATGTATGTTTTTCCACGGAAAAGAAGATTTGACTTTTCCGGCAAGGCACAATGTTGTTATTCTCGGCCAAGGACCGGTCAGGAAAACCGGACATTAATTCCCAGGCGGCTGCACGCCTCGTAAGGATCCCGATTACATGAAAAACACTTCTCCAAAAGGAACCGGCATACGCGACATGTTCGCAGTCATCGCACCCAGGTACGACCTGTTGAACAGGCTCCTGAGTTTCGGGATAGACAAATCATGGCGCCGGGCGGCCGTAGCAAGACTTGCCGGCCCGAAAGGCGGCGTCATCCTGGACGCGGCATCAGGCACCGGAGACATGGCCCTGGCGGCTGCACGCGCTGACAAAGACACCCGGATTGTGGGCGTTGATTTCTGCGGTGAAATGGTGAAAATCGCTGAAACGAAAATCGGCGCATCGGAGTATCGGGACAGAATAAAGCTGGCGGTCGCTTCCTGCGAAGCCCTTCCCTTCCGTGACGGTGTTTTTGACGCCGCGACAATCGCCTTTGGCATCCGGAATGTCCGGGACAGAAAACAGGGCCTTCGTGAGATGCTTCGCGTACTGGCGCCGGGAGGCGTTCTGGTGGTACTGGAGTTTTCCGAGCCTGTCTCGCCGTTTTTCAGGCCTCTTTACAGCTTCTACCTGAGACGGCTGCTGCCCGCCGTGGGAGGTCTCCTGTCGGATTTCAGCGCCTATAGATATCTGCCGGAGTCCGTCGAAGCCTTTCCGGACCGACGAGCATTCGAGGCGCTGATGACCGGGGCGGGTTTCTCGCACGCCCGGCACACCGATCTCAGCTTCGGCATCGTTACCATTTACGAGGGGCGGAAACCATTTACTTCCCCTTGATCAACTCTTCGACCTTTAATTCCAGGTCGTCACCGTTCACCACATGAACCCGTCGTTCACTCTGCTCACTCCGCACCAGACCCTCATCAACCCATTTCAGTATGAGCGCCCTGGAAACTCCGAACTTGGACTCGGCCTCTTCCACCGTATACCACGTCTTTGATAAGGACATTCAAATCATCTCCTTTCATTCAGGGGGTTCAGTATAACGATAATCAGCGTTGATACAACAAAAAATCGCGGCGGAATCCTTTCCCTTCGGAACTTTTCACTGCCGGGATTGCATCAGGACATCGGGAAATCCCGGCGGGTTTAACAGGCGGAAGGTGGCGACCTTGACAGGAAATACCCTTTTCTGTATAACTTGGACACTGTTCAGGACAAAGGAACAGCAGGGAGAAAATTGTGTTTATCGTAGCCAATTTTTTTGTCGCCATCGGGCAGATACTGGATTTTGTACTGACAATCTACATGTACATGATTATCGCCGGCGCGCTGATATCATGGGTTAATCCAGACCCGTACAACCCCATCGTCAGCTTTCTCCGCCGCGCCACCGAACCCCTTCTTCACCGTCTGCGAAAAAGACTTCCCCCATTGGGCGGTCTGGACCTTTCTCCCCTTGTCGCGCTCCTTGTCATATATTTTCTGAAGAAATTCGTCGTAACATCTATCATCGATCTCGGATACCGGCTAAAACTCGGCATAGGAGGGATTCAGTGAAAATCACGCCACTGGACATACAGCAACAGCAGTTCAAGGGAAAACTTTTCGGCGGACTGAATCCGGATGACGTCGACTCATTTCTCCAGGCAGTTTCCAGAGAAATGGAAAGCCTGAACAGAGAGAACACGAATCTGCGCGAAGAGATCCAGAAATGCCAGTCAGAATCGGAGATACTCGTCCAAAGGGAGAAAGAGATGCGCGAGATGCTCCTTTCCGCCCATAAGATAACCGATGAAATGAAAAACAACGCCAGAAAAGAGGCCGATCTGGTCATTGCGGAAGCTGAAGTCCAGGCGGAAAACATTGTCGCCGACGCCCGGAACCGGGCAGTTCAGTTGAAAAACGAAATACAGGAACTGCGCCGACAAAAAGCACAGTTTGAATCCTCGTTCCGCGCCCTGCTCGACTCCTATTCCAGAATGCTGGCCGTTACCGATGAGTAACTCCACAACAGATGGATTCAGTGTAACCGAAACAGAGCGAGGCGTCACTTTTTCCATCCATGTCCAACCAGGCGCCAGCCGCAATGAGATTATCGGGCCAAGCGGAAATGAATTAAAAATACGCCTTACCTCCCCGCCGGTTGAGGGCGCCGCCAATAAACTCTGCCGTCAATTCCTGGCCAAACTGCTTCATGTCGCCAAATCGAACATTCAGATAATCTCCGGAGAAAAATCAAGGCACAAAACCATCAGAATTGAAGGCATAACCGGTGAAGCAGTCCATAAACTCGCAATATCAGCACGGAGTAACAAATGAAAGCCAGAGATATAATGATAACGGATGTGCCTACTATTTCCAGGAAGACATCTCTCAAGGACGCGGTCCTGAAACTCAAAAAGAACTATGGGGACAAGAGCTTCCTTAACGCCGCGCCCGGCCTGGTCGTCGTGAATGAATGGGGCGAGCTGTCAGGTGTATTGATGCCTTTAACTATTATGCAGGCTCTCCTCGAGGATACCACCTCCGCCAATCCATCCACGAAGGAGAACATGGGCAGTTTTGAGCATTTGTGCGACAAAATCAAAGACAAGCTGGTTGAGGACGTAATGGAGAGAGAACCCATTTCAGTAACCGAAGACGCCCTGCTCATAGACATCGCCTCACTTTTCGTAAAATACCGTTTTCAGAGGATTCCTGTAGTAAGGGACAAAAAGGTGGTGGGCATCATCTATCGGACCCCCCTCCTGTTCGCCATGACCAACAGTCTCTTCAAATAGACTGCAATATCGCAAGAAATAATTCCCGAAGCGGTTCTGGTCGGGAACCACTCTGTAACTCCCTGAAATCATGGATGCCCGATAGAATCAACCGGGGATGCCGGATCGAAATTGCGAAATATCCATAACCAGTCCATGAGCATTGACCGGCCATAAGGGGTTGACAAACACGGGGGGCAGTTCTTATAGTTACCCTGATAATGTCTCAGGAGGTAGTAAAAATGCCATTATATGAATATCACTGCTCAGATTGCGGCAAGGAATTTGAACTGCGCCAGAAATTTTCCGACGCTCCCGCCACCGTTTGCCCCGCCTGCGGCGGCGCCATTGAAAAGATGATTTCCAGAACAAGTTTTTCCCTGAAGGGGAGCGGCTGGTACAGCGAGGGTTACTCAAAGGACTCCCGACCCAGTACCCCTGCCATCTGTCCGAAAGACGGCGCCTGTGCCTCATGCCCTTCGGCGGCGGCCTGAAACGCCTTGTCATAATCCCCCGAACGGGGGATTTTTTTTGCCCCGGGAACCTGACCATTCACATACCGGGTAATCCATCATGAAGCGTCTCCGAAGCGGTGGCGCGTTACGAAAATCTCCGGAGGAGCTTATTTAAATGGCTGAAATTATCGACGGAAAGGCCATCGCCAAAAAAATCAGGGGCGACATTGCATCGGAAGTCCAACACCTAACATCCCAGGGAGTCCGCCCCGGACTCGCGGTGGTTCTGGTGGGAGAAAACCCTGCCAGCAGGGTTTATGTGAGCATGAAGGAAAAGGCCTGCGGTGAAGTGGGAATCTTCTCCGCCGAATACACCCTTCCCGCGGATACCCCTGAGGCGGAGCTTCTGTCTCTCATAGAAAAACTGAATAATGATGAAAGGATACATGGAATCCTCGTGCAACTGCCGCTTCCGAAACACATGAATGACCTCGTAATTCTGGAAGCCATTTCACCGGAAAAGGACGTGGACGGATTTCATCCCTTCAACATGGGAAGACTCATTATCGGCCGACCGGTTTTCCAGCCATGCACACCCTATGGGATCATGGAGCTTCTGCGGGAGACCGGCATCGATCTGAAGGGCAAGGAGGTTGTCGTGGTGGGCCGCTCCAACATCGTGGGCAAACCCGTAGCTTTCATGTGCATGAGCCAGCATGCCACCGTGACCATCTGCCACACGAGGACCGTGGACCTCCCGGCAAAGATAGGGGCGGCGGATGTCCTGATCGCCGCGGCCGGCAAAGCGGAGATGATCCGGGGAGAATGGATAAAGGAGGGAGCGGTGGTCATCGATGTGGGCGTGAACCGCCTTCCCGACAACAGGCTCGTGGGCGACGTGGAGTTCGAACAGGCTTCCCGGCGCGCCTCCCACATAACGCCCGTCCCAGGCGGCGTCGGACCAATGACCATCACCATGCTCCTCAAGAATACCCTTCAATCCGCGAAAATGACCCTGGAAACCTTGCAAAACAAGCGGTGAACGGCCATTGACATTTCACAACTATGGAGGACCTATGAAGATAAAAAAGGCGATCTTTCCCGTCGCCGGTCTCGGAACCCGATTTCTCCCCGCCACCAAGGCATCACCCAAGGAAATGCTCCCCCTCATCGACAAACCCCTTGTCCAGTACGTTGTGGAAGAGGCGGTAGCGGCCGGCATTGAGCAGATCCTTTTCGTAACCGGCCGCAACAAACGGGCCATTGAAGACCATTTCGACATTGCCTTTGAGCTGGAGTCGGTTCTGCGAGAGAAGGGCAAAGAGGATGAATTCAAGGAGGTCCGCGACATCGCGGAGATGGTAAGCATTTTCTACGTCCGCCAGAAACAGGCGCTGGGTCTGGGTCATGCGATCCTCTGCGCCAGGGAATTCGTGGGCAATGAGCCGTTCGCCGTGCTCCTTGGCGACGACATCATCGATTCGGACAGACCGTGCCTGAGCCAGCTGCTGGATGTTCATGAAAGACACCAGGGCTCCGTGCTGGCCCTCGAGCAGGTGCCCATGGAAAACATCTCCGCTTACGGGTGTGTCGACGCGGAAGAGATTTCCCGCGGGGTTTACAAAGTGAAGAATCTGGTGGAAAAACCGAAAAGGGAAGACGCGCCTTCCGACCTGGCCATCATCGGCCGCTATGTCCTTACTCCGGAAATCTTTCCAATCCTTGAGCGGCAGACGCCTGGGAAAGGCGGAGAAATCCAGCTTACCGACGCCATTCTGAGACTTTCCCGTAATGAGCCCGTCTATGGTTGCAGATTCGCAGGAACCCGTTACGACTGTGGAGACAAGCTGGGGTTCCTGAAGGCGACACTGGATATGGCGTTGAAGAGGGACGAGCTGGGAAAACAACTGGAGGAGTACCTGAAGAAACGCCTGTGCTGAAAACACGCCCTGACGGATGGACTAGTCCGGAACGCGATGAGAGACGTTTCCATCCGTCTAGCGGATGCGGCCGTGAATTCCTCCCTGGCTGATCCCATACTGGAAAAATGCTATGAGGTTGAACTGCTCCTTGGGGTAGGCCTTGGGAAAACCTCCCAGGGGTCCGATTGACCTGAGGGCGCGGAAAACCTCGGAGTCAAGAATCTTGCTCCCCGATGACTGGAGCAACTGGATATTCTCGATTTCTCCCCTGCGGTTAAAGGTAATCTTTACCGGGGTCACCCCCTGTATACCCGACCGCGCCGCTGCATCCGGGTAGCGCCACACCCCATAGACCGCGCTTTCAAAACGGCGGAGAAACGAACCGAACTGGATGTCGTCCGTGTTCAGAAACTTGGTGTCACCCTCATCGATTTCCGTGTCGTATTTTTTGCGGTAAGACTCCTCCAGCCGGGCCAACCGGCCCGCGCTGGGATAGAGTTTTGCCAGGTCCGGAAGGTCCTTTCCCTTTCTTACCGCCTCACCTGCCCTCTTTTTCTCCGCGCCCTCTTTCGATACCGCGCCGTTTTCGGCCCTGGATACGGGTTCATCCGAGATAGACCTCTCCCGCTCTTGCTCTTTCGCCGCCGGACGAACCGGTTCGGGGCGGGATTCCCTTCGCGGAGCAGAGGCAATCCTGTCCCGCTCCCTTTGTCCACGGGGCGCGCGTTCCCTCACGACCCGCCGCTTTCGCTCCGCAAACCTCCTGGCCGGCGCCTTTGAAGGAGGCGCCTGCTTCAATTCGGGAATATCCGACAATTCAACCATATATGCTTCCTGTTTTACCTCTCGCTTGCTCTCCGGAAACAGGTATACCAAGACAAAAATCGCCAGGTGAGCTATCAGTGATAGCGTAAGGAAATAGAGAAAGGCTTTTTCGACGTACTTATCTGACATTTTTCTCTTCGGTGGGTTTAATGAAAGTTTCCGGTTATTTCAGGAAAATACCCGAATAAAAGCAACGAGGGACTATGCAAGGGTCTTGTACAGCAATACAGCTCCAAACAGGAGGAACATGACTCCCGCGGCGCGATGGATGTAGTGAAGGGGCATAAAACGGAGAAGCTGCCTTCCCAGAAATATTCCCAGGAGAGAAACCAGCCAGAGAGCAAGGGTTGATGCGCAGAAAACCGTCAGAGGCGCGTCGTACTGGGCCGCCAGGCTGAGGGTAACAATCTGGGTCTTGTCTCCAAGTTCCGCCAGGAGGATCATCAGAAAGGCTGTTCTGATGGCATCCGAAGCAACAAACCCTTTCTCTTCTCCGTCCGGCTCAGCCGCATGCAGCAGAGTGGCAATCCCGAAATAGCAGAAAAGCCCGGCTGACGCCAGCCTTGTCCAGAAAACGGGAAAGACGGCGAAGAGCGCCTTGCCGAGAAGTACGGCCGCCACGTTCAGAACCGTAAAGGCGAGGGCAATGCCGATGAAAACCTTTTTCCATGGATAGCGGGCAGCGAGGGCCATGGCCGTCAACTGTGTCTTGTCTCCCAACTCCGCGAGAAAGATTATGCCAAAGGTAGTCGCAAGGACAGTGGTATCCAGAAATCCTCCCGGTTCAGAGCATTCTTCGGCGCACTACAGGATAACATCGTCAGCAAGTTCGTTGGTGTCATCGGGCCTTTTGGGAAAATGACAGGCCAGTTCACCGCCGCATGCGGAAATCACCTTGCACAGGGCATCGCAGGCGCGTTTCTCCCGCATGCCTAGGGAAAGCTCCCGGGCCAGTGATTGCCATATTTCATGGGATATCCTGTTGTCAATGCCGCGGTCTCCCAGTATCCACACCTTGTGCTCCAGGAGCGAAAGAAAGATGAGGATGCCCGTCTCATCCCGGGTGCGGTACAGGCCCTTCTCGAAAAAGGCCCGCACAGCCCTTTCCCGCACCGCCTCTTCAACCCTGTTCCGGCCGACAAAGTGGAGCTTCAGCGGCTCGAATCGACGGAAGAGATATCGGGCAGGGAAAAAGAGGAGAAAAACAAGAGGGATATAGGTCCAGATGGACGCTCCCAGCAGGACCAGCTCCACTTCCGGACCGCCCCCATAACCCCACTCGGAAGCCGGGCCCCACAAGGTACAGATACGGAAAGCAAGCTCCAGAAAAAAAGCCGCCAGCGCCGACATCAGAACCGCGCCAAGGGTCTCGGCCTCCCGGTAAGCGTCGCTCCGATCCACAACCATGGCGACGATTTCGCCGGAGGTCCCCTCTTCCGCGGCCTTGATTGCGGACCTTATCCTGGTGTTTTCATCTTCGCTGAAAAAGACCTCGGACCTTTTTCCGTTCATAAACCCCACCTGTCTTCTGAAAAACTACCAGTCTCCCGAAGCGCCGCCTCCACCGAAATCGCCGCCCCCACCGGAAAAGACATTGCCGCCTCCGGAGAAACCACCACCGCCATATCCCCCGCCCAGAAAAGGACCGCCGCCCGAACCGCCGCCCCGGCGTCCGGCGCCGCTGAAAAGAAGGCTCACTAAAAGTCCGCCGAGAAAGCCGACAGCGGCCAGGATAAGGAGAACCACCGGGCCAAGGCCTGAAGAGAGAATAGATGCCACAACCGGAAGCCCCACCGCCCCGGCGAGTCCTCCCAGTATCTTGGAGACAGCGCCCAGGACAAGACAGCCGATAAAAAGAAACAGAAACAAAGTAAGGAAGTTTGGGGCGTTTTTGCCTTCCGCGTTCGAAGAGGCGGTGTATTCACCTTTTACGGCGGCCATCATGGCGGAGACTCCGGCATGGACCCCTCCGTCAAAATCACCGGCTTTGAAGCGGGGCGCAATCTCTCCGCGGATGATCCGTCCGGAAAGGAGGTCGGTGAGCTTACCCTCCAGCCCCCTCCCCACCTCAATCCTGATCTTTCTTTCCTGTTTCGCAACCAGCAGGATGGCCCCGTTGTCCTTACCCTTCTGACCAATCTTCCAGGACTCGGCCACCTTGATGGAATACTCTTCCAGGCTCTCCCCTTCCAGGCTCGGAATCGTCAGGACCACGATCTGCGTGGAATCGCTCTTCTCGAATGCGGCCAGTTCCTGCTCCATCTTGCTCACAGCGGATGAGGAGAGCATCCCCCCGGTGTCGTTCACATGGGCGCGCAGCGGCGGCACATCAAGGGCGACGCCGAGAGAGGGGAGCGATAAAAGCAGGAGGAATGCGAGAAAGGTCTTCATGGATTTCCACCTTCAGGCTGTTCGGGTCTTGTTTCCATCAAAACTCAGCAGTGCCCGGTTAGGTAATTGCACAGGCCCTAAAACCCTGCCTTAACCCCTCACCCGGCCTTCGGCCACCCTCTCCCGCTGGGAGAGGGATTGGTCAGTATCCCTTCTCCCTGAGGGAGAAGGCGCCCCGAAGGGGCGGATGAGGGGGATCTTGACGTATTGCAAAAAGCTAACCGGACATTGCTGATCAAAACTTGATCTTCGGCGCGGTCTTTGCTCCTTCTTCCGCCTTGAACGGCTCCTTCCGCTTCAGCTTGAGAAGGAGGGAATTGGTGAGGGAGTTGGGGAAGGTCCTGATACTCACATTGAACGTCTCGACCGACTTGTTGTAGCGGACTCGGGCGACATTGATCCGGTTTTCCGTCCCTTCCAGCTGGTCCTGGAGGGAAAGGAAGTTCTGGTTCGCCTTCAGGTCAGGGTAGCGCTCCGCCACCACCAGAAGCCTGGAAAGGGCGCTGGAGAGTTCTCCCTGGGCCTTCTGGAACTTAGCGAGCGTGGCAGGATCGTCCAGCATCTCTTTGGACACCTGCATCGATCCGACCTTGGAGCGCGCCTCGGTGACCGCCTTGAAGGTGTCCGCCTCATGCTTCGCATAACCCTTAACCGTCTCCACCAGGTTTGGTATCAGGTCAGCGCGCCGCTGATAGGTAGCCTCCACGTCACCCCATGCGGCGAATACCGCTTCCTCGTTGGCCTGTATCGTGTTGTAGCCGCATCCGGAAAGGGCCGCTAACAGAAAAACGCCAAGAAAGCAAAGTGACAGTCTTTTCATGGTACCTCCATTTGACTTTTTATTCAGGTGTTGTTCAACCGGTTTTACATCGTTTTTAAGTCCATCAAGCGTCGAGCGACGAACGCCTGAGGTATTCAGTATAATCAGTGTCACGAAATCCGTCGAGGGCCGAGGGGCAAAAAAAAACTCAAACCCCTTCGGACTGTTTCGAAGCGGCAACCGCCGAGGCCGCCCAATCCACCTGCGACATCATGCCCCGCAGTACCGCAACCTCCCTGGAGTCCAGTTCCGCGCGGGAAAAGATGCGCCGCAAGGTGCGCATGAGGTGCGCGGGATTCAGGGGATCGAGAAAACCGATGCCCAGCAGGGTTTCTTCCATATGGCGGTACATGGCTTCCATCTCGCCCGTCTCCGCCAGTTCCCGCGAAACCGGGAGGACTCCATCGGCCAGCCCCCGCGACAGTTCATAGCAGAAGATGAGAACCGCCTGCGCCAGGTTCATCGAGCCGTATTCATCAGAGGTGGGAATAGTTGCCTGCCACCTGCACAGGGACAGTTCATCGGTTGTCAGGCCGCTGTCCTCCCGCCCGAAAACAAGGGCGACTTCACCTTCACCCATGCGTGAACGGAGTTTTGCAGCGGTTTCCACCGGATCCATGATCTCCTGCCGGTATTTGCCGAACCTTCGTGTCGTGGCCACCGATATCGCGGTATCTGCCAGAGCATCTTCCAGTGACTCGAAACGCACCGCCGAGTCCAGGACATCCCGGGCGGAAACAGCGAAGCGCCGGGCATCCGATTGATCCGTCCGGCATCCCTTCACCAGGCGCAGGCTCTGCAGGCCCATATTTTTCATGGCGCGGCAGACCATGCCCACGTTTCCGGAATTCTGCGGCTCAACGAGCACGATATGGACCCTGTCCAGAATCCGACGTGCCTCCGTGGACGGATAGGCCGGTAAGTTGTCCGGCGTCATGCCGGAGAGCCCCCCTGCCCCTTTGCCGCCAGGGCCTTTTCATAGCCGGCGAGGAAGGCGCGGCGGTTCAGGTCGACGAAGGCCTCGGGCACCCGTGACAGCACCGCCTTTTCCGCGCTTTCCCTGGTTACGGCGCCGGTAAGGGCGACCATGGCCCCCAGGGCGACAATATTGGCCACAATGGCCCTGCCGATGTCGTTTTTAGCCGTGTTGATTATGGGAAACCCCACCACGGAGAAGTTTCCTTGGGGCATCCTCTGCACCATGTCGGAATCCACTAGCAGTACGCCCCCTTCTTTCAGGTCGCGGGAATATTTATCGCAAGCCTCCTGAGTAAGGGCAAGGAGCGCGTCAACGGCTGTCGCCTTGGGAAAATCAATGGGCGCATCGGAAATGACGACCTCTGACTTGGAAGCTCCACCGCGGGCCTCCGGACCGTAGCTCTGTGATTGCACTGCCTCCTTGCCGTCATAGATGGCGGCCGCCTCTCCCATGATGATCCCGGCCAGGATAAGCCCCTGCCCCCCGGCCCCGGAAAATCGTATCTCATATCTGTTGGCGGACATCATAGTCTCCTATCTGCATCGTCAAACGGTAGGGGCGATCCTTGTGACCGCCCTCCCCTCGGGCAAACACCAGGTTTGCCCCTTCGATTGAATTACTTCGTTCCCTGCCTGCCGGCTTAGCCTTCCATGGACTCCCGGACCCGTTCCACGAGGCGGCCATACTCCTCCACATATTCGGGCTTGTCTTCCCTGTGGAGAACCCCGGTCAGAACCTTTCCCTGGAGCTTTTCCGGCGGCATCTTATCCGCCGCCGCAACCGGAACGGCTATCTCCTTCAGGTGATTCATCATCTCAATGACCGACTTGAACTTGTTCTTGCGGCCGAATGTGGTGGGGCAGCTGTCCATTATCTCCACCACTGAAAACCCCTTGTGGCTGATGGCCTCCGTCAGCAGCTTGTCTATCTGTGAGGCATGGAACGCGGTCCCGCGGGCGACGAAAGTGGCGCCCGCCCCGATGGCGAGCCGGGCGATATCGAACGGGGGATCAGGATTCCCGTAAGGCGTGGTGGAGGCCTTGGCCCCGTAAGGGGTTGTGGGTGAAAACTGCCCTCCGGTCATGCCATATATGTTGTTGTTCATTATGAGATAGGTGATGTCGATGTTCCGGCGGCAGGCGTGGATGAAGTGATTGCCGCCTATGGCGACACCGTCTCCGTCCCCGCCGACACAGATGACATTCATTTCCGGCTTCGCCATCTTTATGCCGGTGGCGAATGCGACACCCCTCCCGTGGGTCGTATGCAGGGTGCAGAAATCCAGGTAGCCCGGGAGTCTGGACGCGCACCCGATACCGGAAACTATGGCGGTCATGTCCTTGTCCAGGGAAAGGGCGTCAATGGCGCGTATCAGTCCCTTCATCACTATTCCGTGACCGCATCCCGGACACCAGATATGGGGAAGCTTGCCCGGACGTATGTATTTTTCGTAGTCGAAACCCATGGGTCAGCGCACCTCCTGTATGGCGGCAAGGATCTGCCCTGGATTGATGGGCTCGCCGTCCACGCGGAATATCCCGCTTACCGGCGCGCTCCCTTCCACGCATCTCCTTACCTCGTGTATGGTCATCCCCAGGTTCATCTCCGGGGTTATAATCGCCTTCACCCGTTTCCCCAGAGCGCGAATCCGGCCTTCCGGAAACGGCCAGTAGGTGATGATGCGGAACAAACCGGCCCTGATCCCCCGCTTCCTCGCCTGGTTCACCGCGTAACGGGCCGAGCGTGAGATGGAACCGAACGCCACCACCGCTATCTCCGCGTCCTCCAGCATGTATTCCTCAAAGGTCACAATGTCTTCAACGGCGCTCTCCACCTTGCGGACCTGGCGCTCCTCCTCGGCCTGCACCAGATCGGCCCGGGTCGTCGGAAAACCGTCTTCCGCCTTGTTGAGACCCGTGACGTGGAAACGGTAACCGGAACCGAAGGCCGCCAGTGGAGGGACATCGCCGAAACGGGTATCATAGGGCTTGTAGTCACCCGGCGCCAGCGAAGGGGGGGTGCGGTTGATCACCTCCAGCTCGCCCGGTTCCGGGAAGACTATTCTCTCCCGCATGTGCCCCAGGATCTCGTCGGGCATAACCGTGACCGGGGTCCGGTATTTCTCGGCCAGATTGAAAGCGCGCACCGTTTCCGTGAACAGCTCCTGCACCGACGCGGGAACGAGACAGATGGCCGGGTGGTCGCCATGGGTCCCCCATTTCGCCTGCATCACATCCGACTGGCTCGGGCCGGTGGGCATGCCCGTGGAAGGGCCGCCGCGCATGACATTAATGATGACGCACGGCGTCTCGGTAATACAGGCGTAGCCGATGTTCTCCTGCTTCAGGGAGAAACCGGGGCCCGAGGTGGCGGTCAGGGCCTTCGTTCCGGTAAGCGAGGCGCCGATTACGGCGGCCATGGCCGCGATCTCGTCCTCCATCTGGATAAAAACGCCTCCCACCTTGGGGAGCTCGCTGGACAGCACCTCGGCCACCTCGGTGGACGGTGTGATGGGATAGCCCGCGAAAAAACGGCACCCCGCGTAGATGGCGCCGTGGGCGCAGGCCTCGTTTCCTTGTAAGAATGCAACCTTCTGTGACACGATACCTCCCTCAGACGTTACTGGGTAACGGTGACCGCGAAATCCGGGCACCTCAGTTCGCACTGCATGCAGGCGATGCATGCCTCGGGGTTCTTCACCGTGGCGACAAATCCCCGCATCTCGAAGACCTTGGCCGGGCAGAACTCCACGCAGATGCGGCACCCCTTGCAGTATTTCACATTTATCTCAACCCTTGGCTGTTTCTTTTCCATTAAGACTTTCCCTTTCGCAAAGATGAATCTACAGTTCCAGGCCATCCACCAGTGATCTCACATGGGAAACGGACTCGTCGAACATGGCCTGCTCATCGGGGGTAAGCTCCAGTTCCAGAATCTTCTCCACGCCACCCGCCCCGATAACGCAAGGGACGCCGACAAAGTAGCCGTTCACCCCATACTCACCTTCCAGAAGGGCGCAAACAGGAAGGACGCGCTTCCGGTCACGCAGGATTGCATCAGCCATGGTCAGGGCCGCGCTCGCCGGAGAAACAAAGGCGGACCCCTTCATGAGACCCACGATCTCTCCGCCTGCCCTGCGGGTCCTGGAAACCAGCGTCTCCATGACCTCCACCGCCCTGGCGGGTCCATATTTCCGCTCCAGAAGGAAAGAAACCGGTATGCCGCCGACATTGGCGAAACGGACCAGGGGCACCATATCGTCCCCGTGCCCCCCCAGGACCAGGGCATGGACATCCTGCACCGCCACCCCCAGCTCCAGGGCGATAAAGGAGGAGAATCGGGCTGAATCAAGCACTCCGGCCATTCCCATAATCCTGTTCCTCGGAAAGCCGGTGACCTTGCGAAAAAGCGTCACCATGGCGTCCAAGGGGTTGGTGAGGAGGATGACATGGGCGTTGGGCGCCAGGTCCCGGACCATTTCGGCCACGGACTTGACAATCTTCGCATTCACGATAACCAGGTCGTCACGGCTCATGCCCGGCTTTCGGGGAATCCCGGCCGTCACCACCACCAGATCCGCGCCACGAATGTCTTCCGGACAACTGGTCCCAAGGAGACGGGCGTCAAATCCCTCGATTGGCGACGCCTCTATGATGTCCAGCATCTTGCCCCTCGGAAGATCCTCAACAATATCGAAGAGGATGATATCCCCCAGTTCCCGCTGGGCCATCAGGTGCGCCAGCGCCCCGCCAATCTGTCCGCCGCCGATAAGCGCTATTTTTTTGCGTGCCATTGTCTCCTCCGATCACTCCACAGTCCAGACGTTTCGTAATGATATTCGAGCAGGGTTTGACACTTCGAGGAAATCCCCCACAGGGAAGCCGCTTTTCTCAATGCATGCCGCCTCGGTAGATTCATGAACGAATGTTCCGGATCAATTCGTCGGCGAATCCTGAACACTTCACCTCTTCAACGCCGTCCAGCCCCTCCGCATTCATGAGACGGGCAAAGTCGTAGGTCACCTTGCGGGTCCCGATGGTCCTGTCCAGAGACGAGTTGATGAGGTCCGCAGCCTCGGTCCACCCCAGGTATTGCAGCATCATCACACCCGACAGGATAACGGAGCCGGGATTCACCTTGTCCATATTGGCGTATTTGGGCGCGGTGCCGTGGGTGGCCTCGAAGATGGCGTGGCCGGTGCGGTAGTTGATGTTGCCGCCGGGCGCGATGCCGATGCCTCCCACCTGGGCCGCCAGGGCGTCGGAAAGGTAATCACCGTTCAGGTTGGTGGTGGCCAGAACATCGAATTCGTCGGCCCTGGTGATGGTCTGCTGGAGGGTGATGTCGGCAATGGCGTCCTTGATCAGGAGCATGTTGCGCCATTTTCCGTCTCCATGGGTGGAACGGAGGGCGAGGGTCGTCTCCACCTCGGCAATCACGCTTCCCCGCTGGGCCGGCGTCATGTTGTCGAAACCGGGCTCGATGGAACGGGCGTTATCCTCCGGCGACATCCCAGGGTCCTTTTCCACGTTGCCCAGTATCCACGACTCTCTCTGGGAAACGGTCCGGTCCCGATAGCGGGTGGCGGCCAGCTGGTAGCCCCAGTTCTTGAAGGCCCCTTCGGTGAACTTCATGATATTGCCCTTGTGGACGATGGTCACCGACTTCCTGCCGTTCTTCAGGGCATATTCGATGGCCGCCTCCATGAGCCGCTCCGACCCTTCCCGCGAAACCGGTTTGACGCCTATGCCTGAGGTTTCGGGGAAGCGGATCTTCTTCACCCCCATCTCCTTCATCAGGAAATCGATTACCTTCTTCGCCTCCGGCGTCCCCTCGGCCCATTCGATGCCGGCGTAGATGTCCTCGGTGTTCTCGCGAAAGATCACCATGTCCACCAGTTCCGGCCTCTTTACCGGAGACGGCACGCCCTTGATGTAGCGCACCGGCCGGAGGCAAACGTACAGGTCCAGCTCCTGGCGCAGCGCCACGTTCAGGGAGCGGATACCGCCGCCGATGGGCGTGGTGAGCGGTCCCTTGATACCCACCAGATACTTGCGGAAGGCGGCCAGGGTCTCGTCCGGAAGCCATCCCAGACCCATGTTGAAGGACTTTTCACCTGCATAGACCTCTTTCCAGACAATCTCCCTGGCGCCGCCATAGGCCTTCTCCACCGCTGCGTCCAGTACCCTCGACGCGGCGCGCCAGATATCGGGGCCGGTGCCGTCCCCCTCGATGAACGGGATAACGGGCCGGTCCGGAACGGAAAGGACCCCGTTGGAAATGGTAATCTTTGAGTCACAAGGCATTCTCTTCTCCTGTCTTTATTCGAAATACTGATATGAGCCTCATGCAAAAGCGCTGAAAGACACTCCCCCTCCCTTGATGGGAGGGGGTTGGGGGGAGGGTGAAAAGGGGCGACATGCTATATCCCGGCGCCTTTCCCCCTCTCCCTGACACTCTCCCAACAGGGGAGAGGGGAGTTATTCTGACACTTGCAGGAGTCTCGGATGAAATCTCAGAAAATTATGAAAATACGGATCCCCCCCAACTCCGGAGAAAGCGTCCGCTTGAATTTATCCGGTTTGCCACCTGATGGCAAGATTAATTGCGGAACAAACGTCCTTCGGAAGGCGCGGAGCTCCTGAATACAAGAAGCAACAGATGTATCAGCGCATACCCGAAAAGCAAGGGATCGAGCAGGTAGTCCCACAGGTTACGGGACCACGAAAGATCAAGGGCAAAGGCGGCTGCGGGAAAGGCCAGATAATATGCCGCAGCCGGATGACCGCGCAGGACGACGAGCCCGGCAAAGGCGATAGCCGCCAGAATCCCCCAGGGCTGATAACCCCACTGGTAGGGATCAATGGGGAAAGGTCCCAGGGAAAGGGGATAGAGCGTCAGGCCGGACAGGAGGATCATCCCAAGGAACCAGTCGCGGTCATTGCTTCTTGCGCCTTTCCCTCCGAAGAGATACATCGTGGTCAGCATAAGCGTAGCTGCGCTGACATCGCCGATGACTCCCCGCAGGTAAGCGGCCGCGGGCAGGCCTTTCCATAGCGGCAGGAAGGCCATTCCCGTCAGCGCAATGGCCAACAGCAGCCGCGGTCCGGTTTTTTTCAAGGGGATAATGGCAATCATTCCCGATACAAGGACAAGCGCCGCCCCGAGTAATCCCCACAAATCGCGCGGATCCATCATTTTTTCCTCGCTTCAAGGCCGGCCGGGGCCGGGAGAGAAATCATCCTGTGGGCGATTTTCCGGCGGTTCCAGGTGTAGGCAAGATGGATGATGCCCTCCCTGTCCTGCAGGAGTGACGGATAGGAAAACTCGCCACCCTCCACGGGGCTGTCTTCAACGGACAAAGCCTCCAGCCAGTTGCGGCCGAAGTCAGGAGAGAGAAACAGGCTCAGCTTCCGGCGGCCGTCCGCCAGGGGATTGCAGGCCAGCAGCAGCCTGCCGTCACTCAGGCGCAGCAGGGCCACGGAGGAGTCGGGATTGGCAAGCGGCAGGTGTGGACGGGCGAACCAGCGGCCCTCGCCGTCACGAAGGACCGCTACGGCAATCCGCCTTGGTTTGGGGCCGGCGTTCCGCAGCAGGGCCAGAAACTCCCCCTTTTCCGGGATCGGCGCAACGGCCGGTTGCAGCAGCGGCCCGCCGCCCGGCATCCTCTCCTTGTCCAGAACCCTGCCCTGCGCATCCAGGCGCAGCATCTCGCCATGTTTGGTGAAGAGCTCGTGGTAGGAGGGAAGGGCAAACCCGCCATCCAGGAGCGGCACAGGCTGCGTGCGGGCAAGTGTGCTCAGGTTGAAGAAGGGCGCCGTTACCAGCCTTTTGGCCCTGGACCAGCTTGCGCCGCCGTCAGCGGAGACCCGGTGATTCAGGGCGGAGGTGCTCCACCCCCCCACGGAGGTGCTGACATACCAGAGGTGGAGTCGCCCGGCAGCGTCGCATGCCAGAACCGGGTTGCCGACCTTGCGGATGTACCTGGCGGTATCGCGGCTGGTCTGGGCGGGATCGGCGATTATCAACGGCCAGGACCATCGGCCGTCTCTCAGCAGGGAATAATAGATCGCCACATCCCTGGCGCCCTCGCGCGAACCCGCGAACCAGGCGCAGGCAACCGTACCGTCCCTGAGCAGCGCAAGGGTAGCCGCATGCACCGATGGAGCGACGGCCGGGAGAAATGAGAGATTGCCCGAAGGGACAACGGGGGCGCCGGCGGCGGTTGCCTGGTATGCCACCTGGCGGTTCGCAAGGGCCGGCACGCTCCCGTAATGGACCCGGTATGCGGCCGACAGAAGAGCGACTGTCAAAAGCAGGAACGGTATTTTTTTCCTTTTGTCTTTTTTCATGGATTGATTACCGGCACTCATCGGATGCCCAACGTTCAGCCACGTCACGGGGCGCCAGGGGGGACTCCACCAGGAATTCCCGCACGAACAGAAGTTCGAACAGCTTCCCCTCCAGAAACATCGCCCGCAATTCCTTCCCCTTGTGCCTGGTCCGCATGTCCATGCGTTCGCCCACGATGACGCAGCCGGGGCATCGGTCCAGCACCGAGCGGCGCTTACCCTCCAGAATCGGTACCTGGACCGCAAACAGCGGATAACGCTCCGCCAACTGCCTGATGTCCAGATTCAGGCCCGTTTGATAGCTGTGGATGTCCGCGCCTGGAAGCAGAAAACGGATCCTCTCGTCCTTTGCCCGGAAGTTGCACGGAACCCATACCTGCCGGCCACGCATTTTTTCCCGGACCTCCACGGGAAAAACTCCCATACGGATGTCCAGAGGGCGCACAAAGGAGGCGAACACCAGATAGAGCAGCAGCGGGACCGTCACGGCCAGAGGGCGGGTAAACCTGGGAATGAAAACACCGGACGTGATAAACACGGCGCAGGCGGCCAGCAGCAGCCAGTAATGAATGGGATAAGACGCGCTGCCGCCGATGTGAGAGTAAAGCCTTATGGAGAGGACGGTGACGACGGCCAGAAGCGCTCCACCGCAGACCAGGGGGGCAATGAACATCCGCCGGCCGATTCTCTCCCCTTCCAGGGCCAGCAGTACGGCAACCGCGGGCATGGCCGGCAGCAGGTAGCGGCCGGACCTCTGGCTGGGAATGGCAAAGACGATGAAGAGGGTAACAATCCATATCCAGAGCAGCTTCTTTTCGCCGGGCATTGCTTTTCCCTCCCTGAAGGCAAAGAAAAACAGGGTCGCCACCGGAAAGATGAGAAGTCCGGAATTGGCGAGAAAATCCAGGGCCAGGCTCCAGATACTGGAAGAGCCCCATATAAGCTTTTTCAGGTAACTGGCTGAATGGGGATCCAGTTTTCCCATATTCTCGCCAACGATAAATTCCTTCCAGATGGACGCCGGATCAGGGTCCAGGAGAAACCAGAGACTGAAGACACCCAGGGCCAGCGCTCCTGTCAGAATTACCTTGTAGCCATCCCCGAGCAGGAATCGGCGCACGCAGTAGTTCCGCTCCCGCAGATACCACCAGGCAAGGGCTATACAGACTGGAACTACCAGGACAAAAGACTTGTACAGGAGACTGATCCCCACCGACAATCCGACGGCAAGGGGCACGGCCAGACGCGAATTGAAGGATTCCGGACGCCTCTGGAGAATAATGAAAAACGGCAGGAAGAGCCAGAAGACCAGGGCGGGATCCGTGAGAAAGGGCCGGCCGTAGCGGTAGGAGCTGAAAAAGCCCAGAAAGGCAAGGGCCGCCACAACCCCGGTCTCCATGCGGCCGGAAAGCCTCCAGGCCAGCAGCAGGGCAAGCATGGCGGTGAGAAGGGTATAGACGACGCTTGGAAAACGCAGGTTCCAGAGGGTCCAGTCGCTTCCCCAGTCCGTGCTTGCAATCCCCTGCCAGAAGAGGAGCGGAGGCTTGGTATTGCGCATCTGATTGAGCCCGGACCTGAGAGGGAGCATGTGCCCGCTCTCAGCCGTCATCCTGGTAATGTGGGTATAGGGATACTCGTCGCCGTTCTTCGGGATATACTGGCTGTCCAGGGCATGGAAATAGACAAAGACCGCAAACAAAAGAGCGGCCGCGCACCATGACAGCCGGGGCAGGGAAATCCCTCCGGCAATATCGTCCGATTTCATTACGCCTGTTCCCGCACTTTCTTGCCGAATGTCCACCGGTCGTTCACCAGATAGTTGAAGACGCTGGCGAGGACAATCGACAGGAGGTTGGCGACCAGGTAATAGAAGAAGACCGCCAGGATGTTGGTGAAGATGAATTGGAGAGCAATGCCGATCCAGCATGCCAGGGCATACTGGCCGAACTGAACCGGGATCGCCTTGTCCATATGGTCCTGCCTGCGATCCCGCCAGGTCCAGTGGCGGTTTCCGGCAAAGTTGCTGATGGTGGCGCACAGGATGGCAAAGGCCAGTGAAAGGTTCAGGCTGAGATGGGGCCAGGGTATGGACCTGAAAAGATATTCCCTTCCCGCGTACAGCACGGCCATATTTACCAGGACACCGGAGGCGCCGATGGTGCAGAATCTCAGGAAACGGCGTTGATAGACTCGATTTATTATCGGCATGGTTATCTGCTGGACGGTGGAAATCATGGGTGGCAGCCCTCCCCCGCAGCGGAGCGGCCGAGCATTGCCCTCGCCTTGTCCAGGACCTCTTCGGGCGTTATGCTTTTCAGGCACTGGTTGTCGCCGTCGCACGGCGAGTTGCGGTGGTTGTAAGCGGTTAGGCAGGGGGAACAGGGCCAACCGGAATAGAAGCTGTAGGAATTAGGGTTGAGAGTCCCATAGAGCTGTGGCGTCTCCGGACCGAAAAAGACAATCGTCGGCAGGGACGTCAGGGCCGCGAACTGGCCCGGGCCGCCGTCGTTGCTGATGAGGAGATCGGCGCAGTGGAAGATCGCCAGCAGATGCCGCACCGATTTCGTATAACCGGTGAGGTCGACGCAATACCCGCTTCGACAGTGCCCGGTTACCGCCATGCCGTATTCCTTGTCCTGGGGAAGACCGATGACGCCGACGGCATACCCTTCCCGGAGCAGTTCGTCACATAGCCGGAAATAGGAAGGCAGGGGCCAGGCCCTGATGGGCAGAATGCCGCCGCTGGGGTTCACCAGCACCAGCCTCTTGTCCCGCAGCGCGGGAAAATCGTCCAGTAACTGTTTGCGGACATCATCCAGTTCATGTTCCGCGAATCGCACTGGTGGCGGCGGGGCGAACTGGATATTTCCGCTATCCTTGGCCTTGGGAACCGTTGCGGAATCTATGGCGGCGGCCATGGTCAGAAATTGCCCGGTCAGATGCCGGTAGGGATTATACAGCACCCGACGGTTAATGAAAGAACCTCGATAGAGGCCTTCCTGGGTGTGGGGATGGAAACCCACCCTGACCTTCGCGCCGGAAAGGTATGCGAAAATGCCGCTGACCCTGGCGAAGAGCTCACAGTCTATCACCACGTCAAAAGGCGCATTCCGGAAGACGCGCAAGGCTTTCAGACATTCGCCCGCCATCTTTCCCAGGGACTTGTCGCTGACGGTAATGACATTTTCCGGCGGAACCACCTCCAGCAGGTCCAGTACCTGACGGTTCTTGGCAAAAAGCATCACATGCAGCGAAGCCGATGGATAAAGTTCCTTCAGGCGCTTGAACATGGGCTGGGCCAGCACCAGGCTCCCCATCTCGGAAAGAAGGATCACCAGTATCCGCCGAGGCTCGGCTGCCAGAGTACGCGCGCCCCGCAATCGATCCAGCAGTGACAACAGAGCGCATATGGGTATGCCGAGCCAGCGGTCGACGGTTCTTTGGAATTGAATATTCATACTTGTCTTTTCGCTTACATTTGACGTCTGCCGGGTTCAAGCCGGAATTCACTGATATGATACGGTCCAAACTCTTCCATACAAAGCGGGAAAAGAGTTTAAATCAAGTAAAATACAAGATGGAGTATCCTGTATATGACCTTAGCCAGATATTTGCAAATTCTTACTTTCAAAAACATTAACAAAAGGCGCTTTTCAGGACCTTGATAATACGTTCAGAGGCATGACCGTCACCATAAGGGTTATGGGCGCAGCTCATGGCCCTGTATTCATCAGGATTTTCCAGCAGCAAAGATACTTCAGAGGTGATTTTTCGCCTGTCCGCGCCAACAAGCCTGACTGTTCCGGCGTCTAGGGCCTCAGGGCGCTCGGTAGTTTCACGCATCACCAGAACGGGTTTTCCCAGTGAAGGCGCCTCCTCCTGAACACCGCCGGAATCGGTGACAATAAGATAGGATCGAGCCATCAGGTATACAAACGGAAGATAATCAACCGGCTCTATGAGATGAATATTATCAAGTCTGCTTGCCGCAAGAATTGCTCTCACAGGCGCCTGGACATTAGGGTTCAGATGAACAGGATAGACAATCTCCGTATCAGGGTGCTGTTTTGCTATATCCACAAGGGCATTGCAAATATTTTCGAAACCTGAACCGAAATTCTCCCGCCGATGCCCTGTAACGAGGATCATTCTCCTGCTTTTGTCAAGGAATGAAAAAAACTTATCCAGTTGGTCCTTCAGAACCCAATCATTTTCCAGTCGTTTCGCCACGGAAAACAGTGCGTCAATGACGGTATTTCCTGTAATGAAAACGGTTTCCTCAGCTATTCCCTCACGGAGCAGGTTCTGACGCGCCGTCTCTGTCGGGGCGAAGTGAATATCCGCCAGCACGCCCGCTATCCTGCGGTTCATCTCCTCGGGAAATGGAGCATGCATGTTTCCGGTGCGGAGCCCCGCCTCAACATGCGCCACCCTGACCTTCAGATAAAAAGAAGCCATAGAGGCTGCCATGGTTGTTGTGGTATCGCCGTGCACCAGCACCACATCAGGCATGGCTTGCTCCAGAACCGGCTTCAATCCGTGCAAGACACCGGATGTGATATCAAAAAGATCCTGCCCCGGTTTCATGATATCAAGATCAAAATCCGGCCTGATATCAAAAAGGCTCAAGGTCTGATCAAGCATCTCCCTGTGCTGTGCAGTCACGCAAACCAGGCTCCTGAATGCATCCGGATGTCGGGACAGTTCTCCAATCAAAGGGGCCATCTTTATAGCTTCCGGACGGGTACCGAAAATGGAAAGCACTTTTATCAACGAACATCCCCTTTTATTCCGGCATTCGGCTGACTTTCCGGATGGAAACTACTTATCATTTTTCTCCATACTTGACAATCACCTGTTATTCCGGATGGAGACAAACTAGTTTGACATGGTTAAGGTCACAGTGTATATAAAAGGACTCTGGAAAATTTATGGTTTCTAAAAACAGCACGCAGCAAGAAAAAATCAGGGTCGCCATAGTCGTGCCCAAATATGGCCTTGTTGGCGGCGGCGAGCGCTTTTCAAGCAAGATCACCGGCCTTTTGGCCCTGAACGAAAACTTTGATTTCCATGTGTTCGCCAATCGCTGGGTTTCCAACTCCAATCTCGTTACATTCCACAGAATTCCCAAAATCCACTTTCCCCGCTTCCTCCGCCCCCTTGCTTTCGCGGTACTCGCACAAAGAATGATTGACAAATCAGGGTTTCATATAGTGCATTCCCATGAAAGAATCTTCCGTGCGGATGCATTTTCCGTGCATTGCACACCCCATGCCTGCTGGGTCCGGGATGTAAGAAAGAAACGGCCCACTCTCTTTGATCGCTCGGTTATGCAAATAGAAAAGCGGATGATCAAAGCAAATTCCAACTCCTGGTTCATGCCTGTTTCTTCCATCGCTCAAAACGCGTTCACACAAGAATATTCACAATTACCAGGCAAATGGAGAATCCTTCACCCTGGAGTCGATATTGAAAAATTTCCATTATCGCAACGCAACGACTGTCGGCGAACAATCCGACAACGTCATGGCATTCGGGATACTGATTTTCTGATTCTGTTTGTCGGCATGAATTTCGAAATTAAAGGCCTGGACACCATAATCACCGCAGTGGCAAAAGCCCGTTCCCTTAGACCGGAAGCCTCCATAAGACTTCTGGTCGTTGGAAAAGGAAACCAGAAAAAGTTCGGAGAATTAGCCCGCGCATGCGGAATAGCCGATGCAATCACGTTTGCCGGAACTCTAAATACAGGCATTGAAAACTACTATCAGGCCGCGGATATTTTCACCATGCTTTCGGTTTTCGATACATTCGGCATGGTAGTGCTGGAAGCAATGGCATCCGGACTTCCGGTCATTGTGAGCTCTAATGTTGGCGCAAAGGATTTAATCAAAGACGGAATCAACGGTTTCGTTATTTCCCATGGCCCGGATCACGATGCGACAGCGGAAAGAATAGTCCACTTGCTGGACAACAGATTCCGGGAACAGATGGGAATCGAGGCTAGAAATACTTCCGTGGCGCATTCCTGGGACAGATTGGCAAAGCAGGTAAGCGAAGTATATAACGAAATATTATTGCAAAAAGGCGGATATTAACATGCCCAAAATTTCGGTTATCCTTACGGCCTGGCAACGACCACAGCTACTCGAGGAACAAGTTGACCGCGTCCTGAAACAGACGGTCCCTCCCCATGAAATAGTACTTTGGTACAACCAGCCTCCAAAAGCATTGGGATTTTTTAAGCGAAAACAATTGCTGGATTTCCGCAACGCCGAAAAGGTTAAAAAGATTGTATGCGACTATAACTTCGGTATCATTCCGAGATTCTCATTGGCGCCTGCAATGGAAGGAGATTACGTCTGCATCTTCGATGACGACACAATGCCCGGAGAGAAATGGTTCGAGAATTGCCTGAGGTTTACAGACAGTGAAAAGACAATGTGCGGAACCATCGGCCTGCGCTTCCTGTCCGACACGGAGCCCAGAACCGAGACGCCCCGCATGGGATGGGATGGATGCAACGAAGGGATTGAATTTGTTGACCTAGTGGGACACAGCTGGTTTTTCAAACGGGAATGGGCCCGCCACTTCTGGGAATTAGATCCTTTGCATCAGACCTTTGGGGAAGACATCCACTTCTGCGCAATGCTGCAACGTCACGGAATACGCGTGGCATGTCCTCCGCACCCAAAGGGTGACATGTCTTTATGGGGCTCAGTTAATGGAAAACTTGGCAAAGACAAGGTAGCCATCAGCAGCAAAGACCGTTCAAAAGAATACGCGGAAGTATTGCGCTACGAAGTAAAAAACGGCTGGAAGCTTATGTACGCATGATCCCCGAAAGCAGCTTTCATACCGATGCTTGCGGATCGTTTTCAAGCTGATTCCAAGTTTTTCCCTTTGAACCCTTGTTCCTGAGGGTTGCGCTTACTCACACGGAATGTGGGATTCCCGCAACAATACTAACTGAAAGAGTCACGCAATGATTAAAATAGTGTCCGGAACCAGTGTTCCCGTTGGTTCAACCGTTTCACTGGTGAACATGTGCAACCAATTGAATGCCAAAGGCCATGAATGTGTCTTTTATGGACCGGACAAATGGCATCTTGACAAATGTAATTCAGGCGGAATCGAAGAGTTTCATCCGGAAAGTTGCGACATAGTCATCATACACAACATCAGGTTAATGTCAGGCTTGGAATTATATAATTTAAGAGCAAAAACCGCTGAAAAAAGAAGTTTTGAATGGGTTCAAGTATTAAAAGACAGGATCGTTTCACTACTTCCAGCCACCGGAAAACCGCCCGGCGTCAGGCTGATTCTAACACGCATGGGGAATGAGTCATTCAGCTTGAGACAGACAAAATATTCCCTGTTTGACAAAGTCCACTATCCCTGCGGTACCATCAAACAGAACCAGAACATTACGCATCCATTTTTTATATGTCCAGGTTTCCATAAAGAACTGACCAATTCAAGACAAAAGCCGGTCAATGTCGGAGGAGTTATTGGAACCATACGGAAAGAAAACAAGACCGATTCAGCCATCGAAAACGCCCTGAATGATGGAATGCAGTCCGTCATTGTGTATGGTTATCTGGCGGACCCCCTTTATTATTACACCTCAATAGAACCCCTCGCAAAAAAATACCGGGGAAGAATCCAATTCGCGGGATTTGTTGACTCACAACAAAAAATATACGATTCAGTATCAGATGTCTATTGTGCAATCAAAAAACCCTGGAGCCCGGTTCAACATGAATGCAGTTTGACGGGCACACTTTATCATGGACCAGGCGCATCTGAAGAAAATATTATGATGACAAATGACAGCATTCTGGATATCTGGAAACTTCACTTGGAACTATAACCGACACTGGATGATTATATGAAGAATTTCATAGATGACTTTTACAAACTGCATACCTTACTGAAGAATAAGGAACCATTCGCTTTCAACAGATTTTCTGATGGTGAATTGTATATATTACAGGACAAAGAGCTTATTCTTGATGTTACCCAGGTCAAGGTTGGTAACAAGGTTACGGAAGGTATATACAAAGAAGAGGATCACAAAAGGTTCAACCCCCTCGAACACTCCTTTTACAGGGACAGGCTGGTCGATGCCTACAGATTCACCAGACATAATTATTTCAAGGGATTAAGTTGCAGATGTTGTGTCGGAGATGAGAATTTCAGATGGCAGCTTGATTTTCACGGTGAATATGATGAAAACTTTACTTGGGCCAATCTTCTAGTCAACGGAAATTATGGGAGATTTATCCGGGAGATGTATCCTCTTTTCAATGAATACAAAACCGTATTCATATGCAATCAAAAAGCGGATTTGTCGGTAATGCCTTTCATAGTCAAAGATTTCAGAGTCGGATACAACGCGATGATCAATGACTATGATCTTATCAGGAAAATCAAGGATTGGATTGATGAGAACAATGTGGAAGGTCATCTGTTCCTGTTTTCCGCATCTTCCTTCAGCAAGATGGCGATCCACCAACTCTTCGAACATTGTGACAGGAATACGTACATTGACGTCGGAACGACATTGAATATTTTTATGAATATGAGGCTTGACAGAACCTACTTGAAATCATTCTGGCTCGGAACAAAGGGCAATGATATTAACAAGATTTGCATCTGGTAAATTCTCCCGGTTTTTCAGTTCAGCTTCCTCCCAATTTCGGCATGATGAATATCATAACTCTGATTCCTGAAAGAGAGGGACAAAAACCAACATTCAATCATTGTATGTAGAATGAAAGTATGGCCTCAACTATCTGTTCGACGGAAGAATCATCCAACTCATAATACAGGGGGAGTCGAATCAGGCAATCAGAATACATTTCAGAGAATGATAACTTTCTTCCATCATGCTTATCTCTGTAGTAAGGGCTTTCATGTAATGATTGGTAGTGAAATACGGCCAGAATGCCGCGATGTCTTAAATATTCGATAAGGCGGCTTCGTTCCGCAAGATTTTCACATACCATATAAAACATATGGCCGTTGTTCGTCGCATAGGAAGGAAGATGAGGCATTCTTGCCACCCCCCTCTTTTCCAGGATTCGCAAACCATCAAAGTATTGGTTCCATATTCTTTTCCGCCTTGCCTGTATGTCGTCAATATTTTCAAGCTGGGCATACAGAAAAGCGGCGATAATGTCCGACGGAAGAAACGAGGAACCTATATCCACCCAACCGTATTTATCCACTTCCCCACGAAAGAACGCCGAGCGATTAGTGCCCTTTTCCCTTATGATCTCAGAACGTTTTTCAAACCTTCCATCATTGACTACAAGCATCCCGCCTTCACCTGAGATGACGTTTTTGGTCTCGTGAAAAGAAAAAGCCGCCAGGTTTCCAATCGATCCCAGAGGTTTTTCCTTATACCATGAATCAACCGCTTGAGCAGCGTCTTCGACAACAAGAAGGTCATGTTTTTGGGCAAGCGCAATAATGGGATCCATGTCGCAAGCCGCGCCAGCATAATGAACCGGCACGATGACTCGTGTCCTGGGTGTTATAAGCTCCTCTATCACTGCAACATCGATGTTCGGAGTCAAAGCCTCGCTGTCGGCGAACACTATCTTCGCCCCTCGCAAAGCGAATGCATTGGCAGTGGATACGAAAGTGAAACTGGGAACAATTATCTCGTCTCCTGGTTGAACACCGCAAAGTATTGCGGCCATTTCCAGCGCATCAGTGCAGGAAGTTGTCAAGAGTGTCTTCGCGAAGCTGTAGCGTGCTTCAAAAAAATCGTGACATTTTTTTGTAAAAAGACCATCACCGGAAATCTTCCCTGTCGCAACGGAATCCTTGATATAAGAGGTTTCATTACCGGTAAGATATGGCTTGTTAAATGGTATCTTCATTTCATAATCCAGAAATGGTATAGATTTTCAACCTTCTCTATTTTATAGCCGCATTTTTCGTACAAGGCGCACGCCGCGAGATTTCCTCCCTGTGTAACGACCTGCATATGGGTGAGACCTTTTCCATACGCCCATTTACCGGCCGCGTGAACAAGCACGGCTCCCATGTTATTTCCCCTCATGCGTCCATCAACGGCAATCAACCCGATGTCGCCACGGCCGCCTTTATATCCAACCGTAACCATGCCGACAATTCTATTGTCCCGTCGAATCACAAATACCGCTTCAGCTATCAGTTTATTCACTGAATTGCGGATCCACAGCTTGTAAAGGTCTACGAACTTGTCAACCGATATTCCGTCGTCAACCTTGAACCTGGAACAGCAACCGGCTTGAACGGCAAGGTCTTCCAAATCATATCCCGGCGCCGAATCCTCAAATTCCACGACCATCCAACCTGATCCGCCCACCGGTTCGGGGATATCGCCGAGCTCGGCAAGATACGTGACCTTTCGGTCAGCCAGCAGGCCTCCACACGCCAAAGCAGCCTGTTGCGAACCTTCATGGGCCGGATCGGACGCCCAGTATGCCAGAGAGACCCCCCCTTTCCTGAGGAGGGCAATGGTTCTTTCAAGTTCTTCCTGGATAAGCCGGTGCGGGAGTATTCTGGCTACAGTCATTCCGAAAAACCCCGTATCCCACTCCAGAATCTGAAACTGCTCCATAGCAATGGCGCTCCATTGTTTTATGTGAATTCGGCAGTTGAAGGCATCCTCCGTCCGCTCCGATTGCCGTCTTTCCGCTGCTCTAAACTCATTTCGAGACAGATTCCATTTCCCTCAGCTTTATGTATTTTACGAAAACCGAAATTCCGTTGGCAGCAGCCACGGTTAACCCATCAACTCCATCCAGAATCCCGCCTTTGAGAATCAATGTCTTGAAAAAAGCAAACAAAGGTCTTGCGGTGATGTCGGAGAACCGGCAACGACGGCCTTTTTCAAACAAGCGCCTGGCTGCTATGTCGGTATAAAACCGCATCTTTCCAAGCATGTCGTCTATACCCGCGAATGAATAATGGAGAAGGTCGTATTTACAGCAACCGATGGTTCCTTCCACAATAACCCGCTCGTGTACGGGATCGTTGGAAAATCCGCCGCGCCGCCTGTCAAACAGCCGGATGGTGCGATCAGGGTACCAGCCGCAGTGACGAATCTCTTTGTACCCCAGAAACGTTCTTCTGGGCACGGAATACCCGAAGGCCCCCATTCCTTGTCTCAGAATGGCAATTATCTCTTCCGCAAGTTCAGGGGTTACTCTTTCATCGGCGTCGATGCTCAGGATAATGTCATTGGAGGCAAGGTCTACCGCTGCCTGTTTTTGCGGTCCGAATCCCCTCCACGGTATTTCAAACACCTTGTCGGTATAACGGCGCGCTATATCCAGCGTATTATCTTCGGATCCTGAATCAACCACCACTATTTCGTCTACCCATTCAATGGAGTCTAGGCATTCCGCCAGTCTGTGCGCCTCGTTGCGCGTAATAATAACCGCCGAAACAGGATGCGACTCTTTTTTAGCCATGTATCCTCCTGATGTACTTACGAGCCGTCAGCCTTTTTTTCCAGCCCCCAACTCGTTGGACAACCGAGCAGATGCCAATAAATCAAGGAAGCATTGACTTTCAGCCTGTTCCTGGCCCTGCCGCTGACCGTGGCGGTTAAGCATTGCATCAAGAGAGATAAAAAAAGTTTGATATAAAGTCCGACCCGAAGTAACGCATTCACCATCAGAGAATTGTGCTTCCTGAAGAATATGTAACGAGATCTCCAATACTCAATTCGAGCGGCAATCAAATCTTTTTTTGCGGTCTGGCCCTGAAGATGGAAAATCTTCGCCGACGGATGAAAAAATATCCGCCAGCCTCTTTTCTTCATCGAAAGACACCAGTCTGTTTCTTCCAAGAAAAAGAAGTAGGCTTCATCCATCAACCCAACACTGTCAACTGCCGTTTTCGCTACCACCATACATGCTCCTATGACGGACTCAACCTCCGTAGGTTGGGCAAACCTGCTTTCCTTACCCGGGTAACGACTTGGAAAAAATCGCCTTAACAATGATTTATTAAGTAATTCAGTCGCAAGTGTTGGGATATTGGCTATGGAGTTCTGCAATGAACCGTCGCTGTTAAGCAACTGCCCGCCACAGACGGCAACATCTTTATGGTCATCCATAAATGAAATGATATTTTCAAGCGCAGAAGGGGTAAGAACAGTATCTGTATTCAAAAGCGCAACATAACGGCCGAGAGCCTTCTCAAGAGCCAGATTATTGGCCTTCGCGAAGCCCAGGTTGCTTTTGTTTTCAATGCATTTCACTTCGGGAAAGAAATTGCGGACTGCCTCAACACTTCCATCTGAACTTGCATTGTCAACAAGCCAGATCTCGAAAGACCTTGGAGGCACGGTAAGATAAACGGAGCCGAGGCAATCCAGTAAAAGATCTCTGGTATTCCGGTTTACAATCACTATGGAAATATCAAGCATCAATCACTCGCTGTTTCGACTTTAGCTCAGCGGCAGCGTCAACTACCTGCTCCACCGTCACGGCAGTCATGCACCTGTGGTCCGTGGGGCATTCCCTCAGCATGCATGGCGCGCAAGCGGTTTCTTTCCTTACTATAAACATTTTTGAGCTGAATGGAGAGGTAGTCGCATGATCCGTGGGGCCGAAAACCGCGACTACCGGAACGTCAAAAGCTGCGGCCATGTGCATCGGTCCCGAGTCGTTGGATATGAAGAAGTCGCATCGTTCAATCAATGCCATCAGCTCCCTGACCGTGGTCTTGCCGGCCATATTAAGGCAGGGATGCGTCATCTCCCTTTCGATATCAGCGGCTATGGCCGCCTCGCCGGGCCCGCCGGTGATAACAACCCTGGCGCCCCACTCAGCAGACAGGCGGTCGGCCACCGCCGCAAAGCGATCCGGATACCATCTCTTGGCCGAACCATAGGTCGCGCCGGGATTGACGCCCAGCACAAAATCGCTTCTTGCTATCCCGTTGGCCGACAGCAGTCCGTCAACGGAGTCGCTCTCCTCAGGTGCGACGGTCAGCCTTTGACGTTTCACGGAAGTGGTAATCCCGAACATCCCGAGCATGGCCAGGTAATAATCCACGTGGTGCAGCCTTCCCGTTTCGGGGGTGACCGGACAGCCGTGAGTCAGCAGGAAGCCGCGCCCATCGGTTCGATATCCCATGCGTTGTGGAATGCCCGCCAGGAAGGTGATGATTGCCGCGTCTATGGCGTTCTGAAGAAGGATGGCGAGGTCGAATTTTCTTTCGCGCAGTTCCGCGGCAATACGGAATTTTCCCCGAAAGCCTCCGTGCCGCCCCCTCCTGTCATAGACGATCACTTCATCCACATCCGCGTGGCGCGAAAACATCTCCGCCACCAGGGGCGTGGCGAGAATAGAGATGTGAGCGCCGGGAAAACTTTCACGTATCGCGCTGATGGCCGGGGTGGTCATGACCGCGTCGCCCAGCCAGTTGGTGGACCTGACGAGAATTCTGTTTATTTGTTCCCTGTCCAGCATGGCAGTCATGTCTCCACCTCATAAACCGGGCCCGCAACGTCCCGGTCCGGAGCGTTTCAATTCCTTATCTTCCCGATTTGCTCCGCTTCTTCCGCCAGAAGAACCGGGATTCCGTCCCGAACGGGATAGCGCAGCCGGCATGTTTCACACACCAGGCTGGATTCATCGGTCCGCAGAGGCCCCTTGCACAAGGGACATGCCAGTATCTTCAGCAATTCTTCGCATATTTTCATTGATTGACTCCCGAAGCGCCTTACAAGCGGCGGCAATGGCAAGGCTGTTCGACGACCAGCAACCGATGCCGGCTATAGTGTCACAAATCACGGCATAAATTAAAGCAGTTTCTCCACCTCACGTTCCAGGATAGCCGTGTCCTCAAGAACTATTTCCAGCACGGCCGCGTAGACCTCCGTATCCGGGAACAGTTCCCATATCTTTACAGCATCCTTTTCCGTTGTTATCAGATAATCACCGCCGGTTTCCCTCAAGAGAGCCAGGAGGATTTCAATTTCCCTCCCCCCATAGCGGCAATGATCGGGCAATGGAACTGCCGCCGCCAGTTCCAGGCCTTCCGCCTCAAGGGCGGCGAAAAAAGAGGCGGGATCACCCACGCCCGCGAAAGCCACCCCGCGAATCCCTCTGAGGTCGCTGAAAGGAAACAGAGGCCCGCCCCCGATGGTTACGACCCCCCGAAGAGAATGGTCGGAACGGCATGAGGGAAGGCCTGGCAGGGAAACTGCGGGCATGGCGCCCCCGCATCTTGTATACACAACCATATCAGCCCGGCGGACAGCGGCACGGTTTTCGCGCAGCAGTCCCGCCGGAAGGGCGAAGCCGTTTCCAAAGGGTCTGCGGCAGTCGAGGAGGAGAATATCCAGGTCCCGATGGAGTCGAAGATGCTGAAAACCGTCGTCCAGCAGCAGGATATCCGGCCGGAATCTTTCACAGGCCTCCAACCCTGCCCGATAACGGTCGGAGCACGTTACCACAATCAGTCCCGGAACCGAGGCGGCCATGAGAAAAGGTTCGTCGCCTGCTTCCGTTGATGAAAGGAGTATGTCCCGGCCGTCCGCTACAACGCGCGCGTCTTTCCCTCCCCGCCCTCCATATCCCCGGGACAGGACCGCGACCCTTTTCCCTTTCGCCATGATAAGGCGGGCAAGGAATATTGTCACGGGTGTCTTGCCCGTGCCGCCGACAGAGATGTTGCCCACCGAGATAACAGGCCTCGGGAGGACTCGGGAAGCGAGTATCCCCTTCCGGTAGAGGAGCTCTCTGACTTTCATGACAAAAGAGTAGACGAGGGAAAAGGGAGCAAGAAAAACCACCAGAAACCCGGCGAGCGGCCCCTGGCGTTTCCCCTCCCACACGTCGCGGATGAATCTTTCAAAGGAGAACATTACTTTAAACCTTGAGCATTCACTGCTTCGCATCCTCGCGCCCGTCAGTATGAGGAAGGAAGGAAGCTATGACCTCCATATGCCGCGAGGTCGCCCCCCCATTCTCCGTCACAAGACGGGCGCCGTTGGCGCCCATTGACACACGGCCCGGCTGGTCGTCAAGGAGTCCCTGCAGCGAAGAAGCCAGCATTCCGGCGTCGGCGACCTGAACGCCTGCCCCGGCCTCCAGGACCTTGGCGGCGATTTCACGGAAATTGTTCATATGAGGGCCGAAGAGGACCGGAACCCCCAGCGACGCCGGCTCCAGCAGGTTGTGTCCGCCCACGGGAACCAGGCTGCCGCCTACGAACACCAGACCGGAAATGGCATAAATATCCATCAGCTCGCCGACGCAGTCCATGAGGAGGGCCTCGCCGGGCTGCAATCCCCTTGGAGCTTCGGCAAGGGACGAACGCCGGACATGATAAATGCCGTGGCGCTCCAGAAGGGCCGCGACCTCCTCCGACCTCTCCGGATGGCGGGGGGCCAGAATGAGAATGAGTTGAACACCCTGCTGGATGAGACTTTGATACGCTGCCAGAACGGATTCTTCCTCACCCTGGTGGGTGCTGCCGGCGGTAAGGATCAGGCAATGGCCGGGAATCCGGTACCTGGCCCGCAGTTCGTCCTTTCTCTCATCCGGGGGAGTGAACACATCCAGGTCGTACTTGAGGTTTTTCGCAACGTAGACCCGGCCGGCCGGCGCGCCTATGGCGACGATGCGGCGCGCGTCCTCTTCCGTCTGCATGCACAGGGCGCTGAAATCCGGCAATACGGAACGGAATATGGCGGAAAAACGACCATAGCCCGCGAAAGACTTGTCGGAAATACGTCCATTGGCGAGAAGCGCCGGTACGCCCATGAGTCTGGCCTGCCTGAGGAAATTCGGCCATATCTCGGTTTCGACCACCACTATCAGGGAAGGATGGACGATCTTCAGCGTCCTTTTGACAAACAGGCTGAGGTCCAGTGGAAAGTATATGCATAGATCCACGTCCCGGATACCCTCGCCGATCCCCTGACCGGTCTCCGTGACAGTGGAAAGGACTATGAGGTGATCCGGATAGCGGGATCTCAGGGCCTTCAACAGGGGCCGGGCCGCCATGGTCTCCCCTACCGAAACGGCATGCACCCATATGGTGTCCCGCCCGGCGAGAAAAGCGGTCTTTTTCCTTGAGAAAAAGCCAAGACGCTCTCCCATTCCCTTCTTCAGCCTCCCCCTCCGGAGACTGCGGATGAGATAGAAGGGAACAAGAAGGGGAACGGCAAGGATTAGAAGTATGTCGTAAACGAGGTAGAGCATGCTCATTTCATAATCCGGCTTGCTTCAAATCGGTGATGTCAGCGCCGGGCCTTCCCGTTTACCCCTCACCCCTGCCCCTCTCCCGGAGGGCGAGGGGTAAAATCAAGCCCTCTCCCAGCGGGAGAGGGTGGCCGAAGGCCGGGTGAGGGGGAAAAGGTGGACGGATGTAAGGAAGTCTTAACCGCGATCAATCCCCATCAGGATCTTGTTCCCCGGTGTCGTGCCGTTGTTCCGCGGCAAACTGCATTTCATAGAGCTTCTTATATGTCCCGCCCGCTTCCAGAAGCTGATGATGGGTTCCCTGCTGGACAATTTCACCCTTCTCCAGCACCACAATTTTGTCCGCATGGAGAATGGTGGACAATCTATGGGCAATGACGAATGTGGTGCGGTTGGCCATGAGGTTATTTATGGCCTGCTGAACCATCTGCTCGCTTTCCGTGTCCAGGGCGCTGGTGGCCTCATCCAGGATGAGAATGGGCGAATCCTTCAGAATGGCGCGGGCAATGCATATCCTCTGTCTCTGCCCCCCGGAAAGACGCACACCGCGATCGCCTATGCATGTCTCGTATCCCAGCGGCATCTCCATGATGAAATCATGGGCGAAGGCCGCCCTTGCCACGGCCTCCACCTCCTCGTCCGAAGCCTCCGGTCTGCCGAATCGTATGTTGTTGGCAACGGTGTCGTTAAATAGTGTGGTTTCCTGGTCCACCAGGGAAATCTGCCGGAGGAGATCCCTCATCCTTATGGAACGGACATCGATCCCGTCTATCAGGACCTTTCCCTCCGACACGTCATAGAAACGGGTGATAAGGGAAACCAGGGTGGTCTTTCCACTGCCTGACGGCCCCACCAGGGCGAGGACCTCTCCCTTTCGCGCCTCAAGATTCACGTTGCGCAAAACGTATTCATCCTGATAGGAAAAGGATACCTCCTCAAAACGGACCTCACCTCTGGCCGTGCCCAACGGCGCGGCGTCGGAGCGGTCGCTGATCTCCGGCGCCTCATCCAGTATTTCGAAAACCCTTTCCGCCGCGCCGAGGGAGCGTTGCAGAATATTGTAGGAAGAAAGCAGTTTCCTCACAGGCGTATAGAGCATGACCATGGCCGCGATGAAGGAGAAGAACTCCGGCGCGGTCATGGCGCCCCGCATGACCAGTGTCCCTCCGAACCAGATAACCGCCGCTATACCCAGGGAGGTTATGACTTCCATGACCGGCGTAGAGAGGGAAGTGTACTTGATGGTCCTTCTCACAAAACCGTAAAACTCCCGGTTCACGGCGCCGAACTCCGCCACGACCTTCGGTTCCAGACCGAAAGCCTTGATAACCTTGATGCCGGAAAAGGTCTCCTGCAATATCTTGGAGATGTCTCCCAGCTTTTCCAGGCTTTTTCCGGAAAGACGCTTGATCCTTTTCCCTATCTTGCGGGCCGGATATATGGTGAGGGGGATTGCGAAAAAAGCCAGGATAGCCAGTTGCCAGTTGCGGTAGAATACCACTCCCAGCAAGGCAATGGCGGTCACACCTTCGCGCATGACTCCGGTAATGACGTTGGCCACCCCCTCCTGCATGGTATTCACGTCGTTCAGAACACGCGACATGAGCGAGCCGGAACGGTGGCGATGAAAAAAGCCCAGGGAGAGCGTCATGTTCTTGCGATAAAGGTCGTCACGGATGGACTGGATGGCCAACTGTCCGGCCGTGCCCAGAAAGTATTCGTAAGTGAACCGGCAGATACCCCGCACCAGGAACAGCAGGATTATTCCCAGGGGGAGGAGCGCGAAGATCGTCATATCCTTCTGGGTGAATATCTTCTTCAAGACCGGTTCGACCATATAGGCAATGGCGCCATCAAGCCCGGCAACACCCAGGGTGGCGAAGATCGCTATCACCATTCGCCACCAGTAGGGCCTGCTGTATTTCAGGAGTCGTCGAAAAAGCGGCATTTATTTTCCCATATTACCTTATCATTTCCATCAGGATGCCGGCTACGCGGGATGAACAGTCACCTTCGCCCAGCCGTTCGGAGACAATCCTCAGATTATCCCTGATGCCGTCCGCATAGGCGGTATCGGCCAGGATCCTCCCTATCTCCTCCGCTATGAATTCCGGATTCGCCTCATGCTGAAGCAGCTCCTTTACCACCCGGTTGCTTGCCACTATATTGCAGAGACCGATGTGGGCAACACGGATAAGCCTTTTGCCGACAAAATAGGTCAAAGGCGAAACCTTGTAGATGATCACCATGGGGACGCCCAGTAACGCTATTTCCAGGGTCACCGTACCGGATACCGTAATGATGGCGTCACACACCTGAATCACGTCGTGGCTCTTTCCCTCAACCACGATGACGTCCAGAACGCTCGCATGGAGAAATGGCTCGATATCGTCGCGGGACAGGCTGGAGGCCAGAGGGAGAATAAAGCGAAGGTCGGGAAACCGGTTCTTCAGAATACGCGCCGCTTCAATTATTGTCGGCAGATGGGCGCGAATCTCCTGGGTCCGGCTGCCTGGGAAGAGACCTACAGTGCGGCTGTTCGCGTCGAGACCGAAGGCGCGACGCGCTTCTTTAGGGCCCATTTCAGGACGGACGGCGTCCACCAGGGGATGGCCGACAAAGGAAACCGCCACCCCTTCCTTCTCGTAGAAGGGTACCTCAAAGGGAAAGACCACGGCCATCCGGTCCACCAGCCGCGCGATCTTCTTGACTCTGCCGCTCCGCCAGGCCCATACCTGCGGGCTGATATAGTAGAGCACCTTTACGCCGGCTTTTCTGGCTACGGCCGCCAGACGGAGATTGAAATCCGGATAATCGATGAGGACAAGGAGATCGGGGGGCGCCTTTCGCAGGCATTCCTTAAGTTTCAGGAAGGCGCGGAGGATCGTAGGGAAATGGGCCAGGACCTCGACAAGTCCCACCACGGCCATATCCCTGGCATCCACCAGCGTATCAACTCCGACGCGGCGCATCAAAGGGCCGCCCATGCCGAAAAAGGTCAGTGAAGGGTCGATCGCCAATGCCTCCCTTACCAGCCCGGACCCGTGCAGATCCCCGGATGCCTCGCCGGCGACAATCATGACCCGTTTACTCAAAACATACTCCTCGATGGTTTTCCGGCCTGGACCTCCGCATGGCAAGAGCGGTGGCCGGATCTCTACGAAAGCGCGCCTTTCACTACCTCGGCCACGGCGCGTACCTGTTCGTCCGTCATTTCAGGAAACATGGGGAGAGAAAGACACTGTGAGGCGGTCGCCTCCGACACGGGAAGAGATACTGATCGATATTCGTCCGCAAACACCTTCTGACGGTGCAAGGGAATGGGATAATATACAGCGGATGCAATATCCGCGTCCTTGAGAGCCGCCATGATCCGGTCACGTTTTGTTGTCAGCAGGGTGTATTGATGGAACACATGGGTTCCCTTATCGTCCTGAAACGGAATGACCACTTCCGTATCCCGCAGAAGCCGGTTATAGAGGGTGGCGACCCGTCGGCGTCCCTTGTTGAACTCCTGGATACGTTTCAATTTTGTCCTCAGCACAACCGCCTGAATCTCGTCAAGACGGCTGTTGTATCCGATAACGTCATGATGGTAACGCTCCCTGCTGCCATGATTGCGAAGCATCCGGACGGAGTCGGCATGTTCTTCCGAGGAGACGGTAATCATGCCACCGTCACCGTAACAGCCGAGATTCTTGCTGGGGAAAAAGCTGAAGCAGCCGAAATCGCCCATAGCGCCGGTCATTTTGGCGCCATATGCGGCGCCGAAGGACTGGGCGCAGTCTTCCACCAGAAGGAGACCGTTCCTTTGGCACAGGGAGAGGATTGGCGCCATGTCCGCAGGTTGTCCGAAGAGGTGAACCGGAAGCACAGCGCGCGTGGCAGGGGTAATGGCCTCTTCTATCTTTGCCGGATCCAAATTAAAGGTACGCGGGTCGATGTCCACGAAAACCGGCGTCGCGCCCAGGTAGCGGATGGCTTCAGCTGTGGCGATGAAGGTAAAGGGAGTTGTTATCACCTCATCGCCCGGGCCTATCCCGGCGGCAGCCAGAGCCAGGTGGAGGGCGTCGGTTCCCGAGGCCACGGCGACAGCGTGCCTGACTCCCAGAAATTCGGCCGCCTCTTTCTCAAAGGCTGCGACGTTTGGGCCAAGGATGAACTGGCAATTTTCCAGCACGTCACGAATGCCGCGCTCAATTTCATCCTGAAACTGCTTGTATTGGGTATGGAGATCAACCATTGGAATCATAATAAACACCTGGCAAGAAAGATTTTTTGTAATAGAGGATAATTTCGCGGAAGGAAGATATTCCCGGCAAATCCGAGGAGTTTCAAAAATACGGATATCAGAGTTTTTTGTTGATCAGGAGAGCCGTCTCCAGGGCGCGCCTTCCGTCTTCGCCGGTTACCTCGGGCGTCCTGTTTCCCGCAACCGCTTCAAGAAAGGATTCTATCTCATCCTTCAGGACATCGCCCTGCCCCAGCTCCCGCTGGTCTATGGTCACATTTGGCACACCCGGAAACATCTCACCGTTCCCCTTGCGGAATACGGCGACCTTTTTATTCTGAAAATCCATGGTTATGTAGGCGTCCGGCTGGAAGATGCGCATCCTCCTCTCGCTTTTCAGGCTGATGCGGCTGGCCGTGACGTTGGCGACGCATCCGTTCTCGAAGAGGATGCGGGCGTTGGCAATATCCTCCTCTTCGGTAAATACCGGGGCGCCGATGGAGTCAATGCGCTTTATGGGCGAGCGGATGATATGCTGGATGATGTCGATGTCATGGATCATCAGGTCCAGAACCACATTTACATCGGTTCCCCTCGGCTTGAACGGCGCGATGCGTATGGATTCGATGAAGCGCGGATCAGTCAGGATACCATCAAGGGCTACCAAAACCGGATTGAAACGCTCCAAATGACCAATCTGAAGGACCGCGCCGGATTCCCTCGCGGTACGGATAAGTTCGTCCGCCTCTTCCAGGGTAGTTGTCATGGGCTTTTCCAGGAGAACGCCCACCCCGTTGCGAAGAAAATCCCTGGCAACCTCGCAATGACACTGGGTCGGCACGGCAATGCTCACGGCGTCGACCATGCCCATGATCTCGCGATGGTTTGTGAAGGCGCCTGCCCCCAGCCTTCCGGCAACGGATTGAGCCCGATCCATGTCTACGTCCACCACCGCGACCAGCTCGGAGTTTTCAAGAGCGGCATACTTTTCAGCATGGAAGCCGCCCAGGTATCCGACACCGACCACGGCGGTCCTGATTATTCGGCTCACCGGCAAATACCCCTTTCGGATTTTTCGACGAATTCAACGAAATGCGCGACTTCCGGAGACTGGGGAATATCGCTTTTGATGCGGGAGAGGGCCTCTTCCACCAGAAGTCCGGAACGGATCAGGATCTTGTAGGCCTTTTTCAGGTCAGAGATGACCCTGTCGGAAAACCCGGAACGCTTGAGGCCCACAAGATTGAGACCGTGGAGGGTCGCCCTGTCTCCGGCTGCAATAGTATAGGGAGGCACATCCTGACCAACCATTGCGCCACCTCCCACCATGACGTGAGCGCCTATTCTGACAAACTGATGGACTGCCGAAAGGCCTCCCAGGCGGGCGTGATCCTCCACCCATATATGACCCGCCAGGGTGGAACCGTTGGCCATGATGACGTGATTTCCGATATGACAATCGTGGGCCACATGACAATAGGCCATGAACAGATTGTTGTTCCCGATGGTGGTCTCGCCGTCACCTGTCACGGTCCCCAGGTGGATTGTCGCGAACTCGCGGATTATGTTGCCGTTTCCGATCTTCAACCGGGTCTGTTCTCCCCGGTATTTGAGATCCTGGGGTACCGCGCCTACGGATGAGAGATGGAATATCTGGTTGTCGTCGCCTATTTCCGTCCATCCGTCAATAACGGCGCTGGGTCCAATCCTGGTGCCCCTTCCTATTTTCACATGCCCGCCTATCACCGCGTACGGACCAATCTCCACGTCCGTGTCAATCAAGGCGTCCGGGTGTACTATGGCGGTTGGATGTATCATCAATTTCTCCTGACCGGATCAGCTGTCGGCGAAGGTCGCCTTCAGATCAGCATCCGCGACCAGCTTTTCACCGACATAGGCCTTCCCGTTGAACCCCCATATACCGCGACGATTCATGGTCGTTTCCATCTCCAGGCGCAGGACATCGCCCGGAAAGACCGGTTTCCTGAACCGAGCGGCGTCAACGGCAAGAAAATAGCACACCTTCTTCCGGATTTCGTCATCTGAAGCAAGGTACGCCAGTATGCCCCCGACCTGGGCCATGGCTTCAATAATCAGGACACCCGGCATGACCGGGTGCCCAGGAAAATGCCCTTGAAAAAACGGCTCGTTAATAGTGACGTTCTTGATACCCACAATACGCTTGCCCGGGTCCAATTCCTGTATCCTGTCCACCAGGAGAAACGGATAGCGGTGGGGAAGGATCTTCATTATCTCTTGTATGTCAAGCATCAGGAACTCCTTTTTGTCTTTCATTTGATGGATTCCAGTTTTGCTTCCAGTTCCTGGACCTTTTTCTCAAGAGCGTTCACCGTCTTCCGGAATTCCGGCAGTCTGGGAAAAACAGACGCCGCCCTGAGCCATTCCTTGTGGGGAAAGGCCGGATAACCGCTGAGTATCTGACCGGACGGAATGCTGTTATGAACCCCTGATTTCGCGCCGACCATGACATTGTCGCCAATCTCCAGGTGGCCGACGATGCCCACCTGCCCGCCGATGGTGACATGCTCCCCCAGTTTGGTGCTGCCCGATATTCCGGTCTGAGAGACAATAATGCAGTTTTCCCCGATTACGCAATTGTGGGCTATCTGCACCAGGTTGTCGACCTTGGTTCCTTTTCTGATGAGGGTCAACCCCAGGGCAGCCCGATCGATGGTGGTGCACGCGCCTATCTCCACATCGTCCTCGATGACCACTACCCCGATCTGGGGTATCTTCTGGTATGCCTTACCGTCCGGCGCATAGCCGAAACCGTCGCTCCCTATAACCACGCCGCAATGGATGATAACGCGGTTACCTATGCGGCACCCTTCCCGGATGGAGACATTGGCATGGATTATGGTGTTCTCTCCGACCTCGACGTTCTCGTAAAGGACAGCGCCCGGGTGAATGACCGAACCTCTGCCCAGCTTCACGTTGTCGCCCACGTAGGCCCCTGGATAAACCGTAATCCCCTCCCCCAGCGTAACGTTGTTACCCACAAAGGCGCCGTCCATCACGCCCCTGGGTACAACCGGGTTTACATGGAATATTGTGAGAAGCTTGGCAAAGGCGAGATAAGGATTCTTCACCTCAATGACGTTACGTCCATATCTTTCCGCCCCGTGGGAAACGATAACGGCGGTAGCCCTTGTGGTGGCCACCTTTCCCGCGTATTTAGGATTCGCGAGGAATGTTATCTGCCCTTCCGCAGCCTCATCCAGAGTACCGAGGCTTGACACAACGGCGTTTTCATCTCCGATAACCTTTCCACCCAGAATGGCGGCAAGTTCTTTCAGGCTCTTTTCCACCACTCCCCCCTATCGTTTTACGGAATTGACCATAGCAAGGACCTTGTCCGTGAGATCAACCTTTTCGTCAGCGAAGATCATGCTGTCATTTCTGATGAAAATAAAGGTGTATCCATTCTTCCGGCCGTACTCCTGCACCACCTTTTCGATATCGGTCAGGATCCTTCGAGTCAGTTCCTCGTCCTTGGCCTGGAGATCATCCTGGGCGTCTTTCTGAAGCCGCTGCAGATCTTTGAGGAGCTGCTGGTACTCTTTTTCCTTGGAGCTCTTGGCAGACTCGGAAAGGAGCTGACCCTGTTTCTCTAATACATCCTTCAGCTTCTTCATCTCTTCCTGCTTGCGGTTGATGTCCTCCTGGTACTTCTTGACCTTTGCCGTCAATTGGTCCTTTGCGTCTTTACCAGCGGCGGAAAGATTCAAGACCTTCTGAATATCCACGTATCCCAGTTTCGCGTTGTCCGCGGCGAAGCACCCCGCGGGAATGGCAATTGCCAGAGAAACAGCCATTACCGTAATAATCCCTTTCATTTCCATTCTCCTTTTCCTTGAATAATTACTGTTGCAATACCGGATTAATTTCTTCATCCGGGCAAACCGTTCCTTCGTCCGGATGTAAGCCTGAGATGAATAACGTCTCTAGAAAAAGCCTCCTATGGAAAACTCGAATCTCCCGCTTTTGTTATCGATCCCATCCCTGGGATTGACCGGGAAGCCATACTCCAGTCGCAGAGGCCCCATGGGAGAATACCATCTGATTCCCAGTCCGTAGCTCATGAGCATCTTCGAGAAGTACTGCTCACCCGGGGCATATGAATTACCCGCGTCGAAGAAAGCAACCCCTTTCAGGCCAAAGTCCTTCACTATGGGGAATATGTAGTCCACATTCAGAATGGCTTCCTTTACACCGCCAACATACACACCGTTAACAATCGGGCTGACGGTACGTGAAGAGTAACCGCGGATGGTGTTGATGCCGCCCAGGTAGAACTTTTCGTCTATGGGAATCTCCTTGCCGTCGCGCATCATGTAACCCAGCTCTCCGCGCACGGAAAGGACCGTCTTCCATAACAGGGGGAAATAATATCCGGACTGCCCGATGAAACGGGTGAAGCGCTGGTTACCACCCAGGCCGGCATACTCAGCGGAAAATGTGCCGGTAAAGCCCTTGCTGGGATCCAGGCGGTAATCGGTGGTGTCCAGGCTGATGCTGCCGTACAGCGAACCCACCGTACCGCTGGTCTCGCCCAGGAGAACGGGATTCTTCTGATAGGCGTCCGAGAGATCGAACAGACTCTTCACTTCGTATTTGTACATCCAGAAGGTGGACAGTTGGTCGGAGATCTTGTAACCCGCCTTGATATCTCCGCCGGTGACCCTTCTGGTATAGTCTTCATACTCCCTTTCCGAACGGTAGATGTCGAAACCAAGGGTCCAGTTGGAGTCCAGGAAGTACGGATCGGAGAGCCCGATATTGTACAACTGGGTTTTCCCGCCCAGGGCCGCGGCCAGGGTTCCCTTCAGACCAAGTCCGAGAAAGTTGTTCTGCTGGATAGAGCCCTGGCCGATGATGCCGTCGGAGGAGCTGTATCCGGCGCCGACGCTGAACTGCCCCGTTGACTTTTCCTTCACCTCGGTGTTCAGATTCAGTTTATCTGGCGAGCTTCCCTTTGCCGTCGCAATGTTCGCGCTTTCAAAGAAGCCGAGGTTCTCGATGTTCTGCTTGGTCCTTTTCAGTCCCGTACTGCTGTACAGCTCTCCTTCCGCAACCCTGAACTCCCTGCGAACGACCTTGTCGCGGGTCTTGGTATTACCGCTGATATTGATGCGCTCAATGTAGATCAGATCACCTTTCTCGAACTCGTAGGTGATGTCGATGGTCTTCTTGTCCACGTCGATTTTGGACAGTGGGGTTACATTGGTGAAGGCGTATCCTCTGTCGGCGTAAATGTCGGTCAGAGCTATTACATCGTTGCGGAGGACTTCACGGCTGAAGACCTCTCCCTTCTGCAGCTTAATCTTGCTCGCCAGGGTCTCCCTTGTTTCCAGAAGGTCACCCTTGAACTCTATGGCGCCGGTGCGGAACTGCTCCCCTTCGGTTATGGCGATATTTACCTCTAGACCACTCTTGTCGGGAAGCAGGGTAACGCGGGGTTCTCCTACCTTGACGTTAACATAGCCATTGTTGAAATACAGATCGGCAATGCGATTCACATCGTTCTTCAAGGCCTCTTCTTTGTAGGTTCCCGCCCCCGTGATCCAGGAAAGAAACCATTTCTCCTTGGTTTCCATCTGCTTGCGGATCTTTTTGGCGGAAAAGACCTTATTGCCTTCAAAACGGATGTTCTTGATGAGGACCTTTTCCCCCTCTTTGATATTCAGGGATATCCTGACGCCTCGTTCACTCGATTTTGTGGTGGTCGCCTTTACATCAACCAGGTAGTAACCTTCGTCGGTATAGAGCTTTTTGACTTTCCTGACACCTTTTGCCAGCTCGCCGCTGGAAAAAACGCTGTTGGCCTTGAAACCGATTGCATCACGAATCTTGTCGTTGGCGATCTCCTGGTTTCCGGTGATCTTGACGCCTTCCACGTAAGGCTTCTCCACGACCTCAAACAACAGTGACACCCCGTTCGCGGCGCTGGTCGCCTCTACTCTGACATCCTGGAAGATTCCTACACGGTACAGGGCCTTGACATCCTCGTTTGCCTTATCGGGCGAGTACGGCTCCCCTACCCTGCTCTTCAGAACAGGCATCAAGGCCGATGTCTCCCGTGTCCGGTTCCCCTTGATTACGATATCCGTTACCGGCTCGTTGCCGGCTGAAAGGACGCCGGGGAAAAAGGCCGCCATCAGTAGAATTATAAAAGCCTTGCCGAAACAGGACATGAAATCTTCTCGAATCCTTCCGATAGAATTGATTATGGGTTTCACGGATTATCATTCTCCTGAATCCGGCCGTCCACCAGGCGGATAGTCTTGCCCATCCTGTCAGCCAACCGTTCGTTGTGGGTTACGATGATTAGTGTCAATCCTGTTCTTTCCTGGATACCCGACAGAAGATCATGTACCTCTTCGCTGGTATTCCTGTCCAGGTTCCCGGTGGGCTCATCCGCCATCAACAGGGCGGGAGACATAACAAGGGCGCGGGCGATGGCGACCCGTTGCTGTTCGCCGCCGGACAATTCCCCTGGTTTGTGGGTCAGTCTGTGGGAAAGTCCTACGTCTTTGAGCAGACCGGCCGCTGACTCCAGGGCCTCATCCTTTGCCGCACCGCCTATCAGAGCGGGCATCATTACATTTTCCAGAGCCGTGAACTCCGGCAGAAGATGGTGAAACTGGAACACAAATCCGATGGACCTGTTCCTGAAGGAGGCCAGTTCACCGTTACCCATCGTGAAAACGTCGTTACCCCTGAAAAGCACCTCGCCGGACGTGGGACGATCCAGTGTGCCGATGACATGCAGCAGGGTGCTCTTCCCCGCGCCCGAAGCGCCCACGAGGGCGATGGTATCCCCTTCCGCCACCGACAGGTCGATGCCGTTGAGAACGTCTATGCGCGTCCTCTCCGTAAGGAAGGATTTGCGCAGATCCCTGACCCGAAGGAGGACATCACTCATAGCGCAAAGCCTCAGCGGGGGGCAGGCGGGAACCCTGCCACGAGGGATAGAGGGTCGCTATGAAGGAGATGAATACGGCCGTCACCGAAATAAGTAGCACATCTCCGGGAACCACCTGCGACGGGAAGCGATCCAGATAGTAGACATCGCGGCTGAAGAGCTCGAATCCCGTAACCTTCTGTATGAAGGAGACGATAGACTCCAGATTCAAGGCAACCAGAAGACCGCTCAACACGCCGATCACCGTTCCGGCGGTCCCAATGATGAGACCCTCCAGAATGAAGATTTTCATGATGCTCCGGTTTGTGGCGCCCATGGATTTGAGAATAGCTATATCCTTGGTCTTTTCCATGACCACCATAAACAGGGTTGAGGCGATCCCGAAGGCGGCCACCAGGACAATCAGGGTCAGAATGATAAACATGACCATCTTTTCCGTCTTCAACGCGAAAAGGATGTTCTTGTTCATCCGCATCCAGTCCCGGGCAAAATAGTCGTAACCCAGGCGCCGGTTAATCTCACCGGCTATCCTGTCTGCGTGATAGACATCGGCCACCTTGAGCTGAATCCCGGTCACGGCCTTGTCGAGGGAAAGAAACTCCTGCGCCTCGTGAAGTCCCACATAGGCCAGTGTCGAATCATATTCAAACATGCCCGTGTTGAAGAGTCCGGCGACCCTGAATCTTTTCATCTTGGGCGCCATGCCGAAAGGGGTCAGATTTCCCAGTGGAGACACAATATTTACCGGATCCCCCAGGAAAAGGTTGAGGTTTTTTGCCAGCTCCTTCCCGAGGATGACACCCGGCAGGACATCGGCGTCAGGGCCAGCCTGGCCTCCTTCGAGGTCCATCAACCGCCCCTCCACCAGCGACTTGTTCAGGTTCGTCACCTGGATGTCGGTTTTGGGCTCGATACCCCGCAAGACGACGCCAGACACATTTGAACCCGTGGAAAGCATGACCTGGCTATAGACGAAGGGCGTGGCGGCGACGACCCCGGGGACCTTCTTCAGTTTTTCCATAACCCCGGCGTATTCCTCAATCTCGCCCCCGCCTTTCAGAACCACGACGTGGGCGTTAGTGCCCAGGATCTTTTCCTTGAGGTCCTGCTCAAAACCGGTCATTACCGCCAGAACGACGATGAGGGCCATTACCCCAAGGGCGACACCGGCCGTTGATATGAAGGTTATTATGGAAATGAAGGTGGACTTGCGCTTTGCCCTCAGGTACCGCAACCCGATGAGAAGCTCGTAAGACATTATCTGGATTCTTTCCTCAACTGCGGGAAGAGGATAACATCACGGATGGAAGGCGAGTCCGTCAGCAGCATGACCAGCCTGTCGATACCTATGCCTTCACCTGCCGTAGGCGGCATCCCGTGCTCAAGGGCCCGGATGTAATCCTCATCCATGAAATGGGCTTCCTCATCACCCTTGTCTTTCGCCGCCACCTGCGCGAGGAACCGCTCCTTCTGATCCACCGGGTCATTCAGCTCGGAAAACGCATTGGCAATCTCCCGGCCTGCGCAGAAAAGCTCAAACCGGTCCACAATATCAGGGTTCTTATCGCTCTTTCTGGAAAGTGGAGACACCTCGGTGGGATAGGAGGTGATGAATGTCGGCTGGATAAGCTTCGTTTCCGCCACTTCCTCGAAGATCTCCGTGATCAGCTTTCCATAGCCGATATCATCAGGAAGGTCGAGTCCGATGGACCTGGCATAACTGAGCGCCAAGTCCCGGTCATCGAGAGACTTGGCGTCTATGTCTCCATACTCCAGAATGGCTTCACGGACGGAGAGCCTCTTCCAGGGGCTCTTGAAACTGATGGTTTCACCCTGATAAGAAACTTCTTCGGTCCCATAAAGGCTGTTGACCACGTGACGGAAAAGTCCTTCCGTAAAATCCATCAGGTCTTCATATGTGGCATAGGCCTGGTAGAACTCCATCATGGTGAATTCCGGATTATGGCGAACGGAAATCCCCTCGTTGCGGAAATTTCGGTTGATCTCGAAGACCTTGTCAAAACCGCCGACTACAAGCCTCTTCAGGTACAGCTCCGGAGCTATTCTCAGGTAGAGCTGCCTGTCCAGGGCATTGTGGAAGGTGACAAAGGGCCTGGCAGTGGCGCCGCCCGGGATGGGCTGCATCATCGGCGTCTCCACCTCCAGAAAATCCTGACCAAGCATGTACTCGCGGATGAGCTGGATTATTCTCGCCCTCTTGTAAAAGACTTCTTTTACTTCCGGATTGACGATCAGGTCGACATATCTCTGGCGATAGCGGGTTTCCACGTCCGTCAGGCCATGGAACTTCTCCGGCAATGGAAGCAGGGACTTGGTGAGAAGGCGTATTTCCTGGGCATTGATGGAAAGTTCTCCGGTCTTTGTCCTGAAGGGATGCCCCGTCACACCGACGATATCACCGATATCCAGGGTCTCGAAAACGGCGAAGGCGTCTTCTCCCAGGGTATCTTTTCTGACATAGACCTGGAACCTGCCTTTCCTGTCCTGGATCTGGATGAACGCCGCCTTGCCGAAGGATCTGCGCGCCATCATCCGTCCGGCGAAAACAAGCCTGTCCGAAGGGTCTTCCGTGATGGACTCCAGATGACCGTATGTTCTGAACAGGTCTTCCGAAGTGTGAAGCGGCTTGAAGTCGTTGGGATAAGGATTAACCCCCGACTCCCACATTGAATCGACTTTTTTTCTTCGCTGCAATAAAAGTTCGCTGAGCTCTTCCAATAGTCACAAACCTTTCTGAACCTTGACGGATAACAGTTCAAGCATGCTTAATAAACCGGCAAATTAACTCATTTCAGGATGTTAATCAAGCAAAAAGGACCGCTGGTCAAAATGGTCCGGCAGCGGCATGGATACCGCACGGGACCGACTCCTGGTTTCCAGGGGATACCGTTTACGCGGTATTTACCCAATCGCCGGACTTACGGCACGGGGCGCCGATTCAGCGCCTGCCGATCTCCAGGGATTGAGAACCGCCGGCGATACAACCTTTGAAATGGGATCTCCCGAGGTATTGACCCTCCCAGTAACCGACCGCTTCACCCGGAGGGAGGCTCTTGCCTGAGGTGTTTCTGATGGTGAAGGAAAGAAAGGGGGCCGGCCCTTTTGTAAGTTTTTCACCGTCCAGAGGGAGTCTAAAGGAGGCAACGGCGGCCAGGTCAGCCGCGACGGGATAGGTCAGCGGATCCGTTCCGTAGGCGTCGGCCAGCATCGCGGGAACCACCGATACAGCTGTGGAACGCGCGACAGGTGGAAGCTTGGCGCGCATGACCGTTTCCGCGCTCCCCTGGCCCGAAAGGCGAAAATCATACCACGGAGTCCAGACAATCCCTGAAACGAGACAGGAGTAGCGGATTCGTCCGTCCTGGCGCGACAGCCAGACACGGGCCGATTTACCGTCGGAAGTGTTTTTCTCCAGGGAGGCTATCTTCCCTTCCACAGAGGCCAGTTCTCTCTCGGTTCTTCTGCGGGCCGCATGAACGGATTCCAGTTGGGCGACGGCAAAGGCGGTACCCTTGCGCGCTGTATCCAGCGGTTCAGGGTTGTTCCTGGTCTTGCGCAGAGCCCTGCTGCTGTGGGACTTCACCGCGGCCCGGAAAATCCCTTCCCGGTCCGCCAGCTCCTTCAGCCTGTCCGTCAAGTGGGCCTTCCTTTCCATCATGACGGCCAGATCCCTGGCATGACGTTTCGCCGTTTCCACCTTCTCAACCTGGACGCGAAGCACCGAGCAATCTCCCACTGGTTTGATGCGAAGGGAATCGGGAAGGGTTCTATCCGGCAAAGGAAATTCCACGTATCCTTTGCGGGCGACAGCCTCTCTCTCGACCAAGGCTCCGTCAAGATAGATGACGAGAGATTCCGGCGCGGCAGACGCAGGGACGCCGAAGGTGAATAGAATGAAGACGCACAGAAGAATCCTCATACTCCCCTCCCGAAACAGTTTTTTTCACTCTCCGTTATCCACCCCGCCCAAATGAAGGATTGTCTCCCACTCGCTGTCTGAAACCGGCTGTATGGAGAGACGGCTGCGCCGGAGCAGCTCCATTCCGGAGAGAGAGGGGGTGGCCTTGATTTCCTCAAGGGTTATCTCGCGTAGAAAGCGTCTGACGAATCGGACATCAACCATGTACCAGATGGGGTTATCCGGGGCGCAGCGGGGATCAAAATGTTCACTGTGCGGATCCAGCGCGGTCCCATCGGGATAGGCGCCGCTCACGACCTCGGCAATCCCGACCACACATGGCCGGGGTATGTTGCTGTGGTAAAAAAGCACTCCATCCCCCTCGGCCACCTCGTCCCGCAACAGGTTACGCGCCTGGTAGTTTCTTACACCGTCCCAAGGCTCGGTCCGGTCCGGCCTCCCTTCCAGGTCGTCAATGGAAAAACAGGATGGTTCGGATTTGAACAACCAGTATCTCCGCTTTCTCGGCAATCAAGATCCTCCGCACACCTGTTGGCCACTCTTTCAATTCAATTCCATATTCGGCAGCTGGAGTCATCCTTCGTTCTCTCCGGACAACTCCAACCGCGTTTTCAGGTTCAATACTTCATGACAGCAGGTGAAGAAAGAGTCCGCTTCTCAACTTGGGTTCGAACCAGGTGGACTTGGGAGGCATGATCTTGTCCGCATCGGCAAGCGCCATCAAATCCTCAAGCGATGTGGGGTGCAGTGAGAAAGCCACCTGATATTCATCACCATCCACGAGCCTGACCAGCTCCTCGATTCCCCGGATGCCGCCGATGAAGTGTATGCGCTGATCCGTGCGGGGGTTACGGACGCCGAGGACCGGGCTCAGAAGCTGGTCCTGAAGTATGGAGACATCCAGGCGGCCGACCGCGTCGGATTCGTCCACGCAGGAGGGCCTGGCGGAAAGCGAATACCACTTTCCTTTCAGGTACATTCCAAACTGATGCCTCGACTCCGGATTGACGGGTTCCGCCACCGGGGTGATCTCGAATCTCTTTCCCGCCAGGTTGATGAATTCCGCTATGGTGTGCCCGTTCAGATCGCGCACGGCCCGATTGTAGGCCATTACGTTCATCTCATGGTCAGGGAAGACAACGCTGAGAAAGAAATTGTACTCCTCCTTGCCGGTATGGTCCGCGTTTGCGTTCCTGCGCAGGTCGCGGACCCTGCTGGCTGCGGCGCTCCGGTGGTGACCGTCGGCCACGTACAGGGTTTCGATGGTGGCGAACTCGCGGCTAAGGACGTCAACGGCCTCCCGGTCAGCTACTTCCCACACCGTATGGCTTATTCCGTCTTTTCCGGTGAAATCATAGATGGGATCGGATTTGGCGCACCCTTCTATGATTGCGTTTATTGAGGGCCGGTTGCGGTAAACGTAGAAAACCGGCTCGTCATTGGCGTCCAGGAGGTCGATGTGCCTTACCCGGTCCTCTTCCTTGTCCGCCCGGGTGTGTTCATGCTTCTTGATCACGCCACCCTGGTAATCATCTACCCCCGCGCAGGCCACGAGTCCCGTCTGGACAATGGCGCCCATCTTCTGTCTGTAGATATAGAACTTCTCCTCCGCATCCTGAATCAGAGTCTTTTCACGGATGAATCGCTCCAGGTTTTCCCGCCCCTTCCGGTACACCGTCTCGTCATGGGGGTCCAGTTCCGGAGAAAGATCGATCTCGGGCCTGGATATATGAAGAAAACTCAGGGGATTTCCCTGGGCCATCTCCCTGGCCTCTTCAACGTTCATCACATCATATGGCGGCGCGGCTACCAGATGCGCCAAATCGCTTGCGGGCCGCAATGCCCTGAATGGTCTTATCAGTGCCATAATTTCCTTTCCAAAAGCCAATTCGTGTTAATCAAAAATACCGCTTTGCGCCCACGTATTTGTTGGCGTAACCGTTCTCCCGAAGAGAGGATATCCGAATCTTGTCGCCTCTGCGAGGCGCATGCACAAACGTGTCGTTTCCCACATAGATACCCACATGGGTGATCCTTTGCTCCGAAGCCCCGAAGAAAACCAGGTCGCCGTCGGCAAGGTCCGGCCTGTCAACTTCACGACCCACATTGAACTGTTCGCGCGAAGTGCGCGGGATATTCACACCGCACAGATTATAGACGGCGCGGACAAATCCGCTGCAGTCCATCCCATCCACGACCGTGTTTCCGCCCCACAGGTATGGAATGCCGACGAACCTTTCAGCGGTGCGCGCGGCAATAGCGCCCATGCCGTCCCTGGACCTTGATTTGAGCTTCTGATGCTGGCGGGAAGGAGGGGCTTCGGCTCGGGGCTCATGGAAAGGACCCCTCAGTGGGGGAGCGATAAAGTAGGATTCTATCCCCTGCTCAGCGGTCACCCTCCTGGCCGTCCGTTGAGCAGCCCTGCGGGAGGGATAATCACCGAAACGAACCGCGAACAACCCGTTCTCCCTCTTGAAATAGAAGGCGTCTATGCCCTGCTCCTGGAGCCTGCCGGCAAGCCGTTCCGCGTTTTCCACATTGGAAAAGGCGCCTACCTGGATGGAATAGCCGATTTTGGTAATCGCCTCACCAGGCGCGGTACAGCCGGTCCCAGTCGCCGCGAGAACAAGGAGAAGGGAGAGCACGCATATTCTGACGGCTATCATTTACGCGTCCTCCTGCACGTTTCTCCGGACACCCATGAGAAAGGCAACGATGAACTCCTCCAGATCGCCGTCCAGTACGGCATCAGTATTGCCTGTCTCCACGCCGGTCCGCAAATCCTTGACCATGCGATACGGGTGGAGGACGTAGGAGCGAATCTGGCTTCCCCAGCCGATATCCTTCTTCTCTCCCCCCAGCTCGGCCGCCTTCGCTGCCCGCTCTTCCAGTTCTTTTTCGTAAAGCTTGGCGCGCAGGACCCTCATGGCCGTAGCCTTGTTCATGTGCTGGCTCCGTTCACTCTGGCATGCGGCCACAATGCCGGTAGGGATATGGGTAATCCGCACGGCGGAGTCAGTAACGTTGACGTGCTGTCCGCCCGCGCCGCTGGAACGGTAGGTGTCAATGCGGAGGTCGGACTCCGAGATCTTCACCTCAATGTCGTCGTCGATCTCCGGAAAGACGAAGACCGACGCGAACGACGTATGGCGACGGGCATTGTTGTCAAAAGGAGATATGCGCACCAGTCTGTGAATACCCGCCTCCGCCTTCAGGTAGCCGTAGCTGTACTCGCCATTGACGGTAAACGTTACCCCCTTGACCCCTGTCTCGTCTCCCGGCTGGCTGTCGGTAATCGCCGTCTTCCACCCCTTCTTCTCACAATACCGCAGATACATGCGTTGCAGCATCTCGGCCCAGTCCTGGGCCTCGGTGCCACCTGCTCCAGCCGTAATAGTGAAAAAACAGGAGTTTCGATCGTGGGGACCGGAAAGCATCTTCCTGAACTCCGCCCTGGCGACCCCTGCCTCCAGCTGGTCGACCAGCAACCTGACCTCGGCGAGGGTATCCTCGTCCTCGGCGTCACTCCCCAGTTCTATGAGAATCCTTGCGTCATCCAGCTCCCGCTGCAGCCGGTCCCAGCCATCAACCGTCTTCTCCAGAACAGTCCTGTCCCTCAGAACCTTCTGGGCGGCATCGGCGTCATCCCAGAAACCCGCCTGTGCAATGCGCGCCTCCAGTTCCTGGATATCCTCCCTTTTGCGATCTATTTCAAAGAGACCCCCGAAGGGAATGGAGACGTTCTTCCAGGTTCTCTACTCGGGATATTTCTTCTCTAAACATTACAGACTCCTTTTCTTTGTTGCAGCGACACGACTCCGGCCAAGCGGGGTCTTGAGAAAACCGGATACGGCTACAGCCGTGCTGACTATCAGGCAGATAACCGCGAAAAAGTCTCCGAACCGGGTATATATCGTGCCTGCCGTTCCCGTCCGGATTTCCCCGTTGAGAAAAGCCTCTTCAAAAAGACGGGTCTCGCTGGTAATGCGCCCGTTTTCATCAATAATGGCGGTTATCCCGGTGTTGGCGGCGCGCAGCAGGGGCACCCTGTTCTCAACGGCGCGGAAAACCGCCATGGAGAGGTGCTGATAAGGGGCGGAGGACCTGCCATACCAGGCATCGTTTGTAATATTGACCAGAATCCGCGCCCCGGACCTGACGTAGCGGCGGGACAACTCGGGAAAGATTCCCTCGAAACAGACAAGAACGCCTATTTTACCCTTGCCCGGATCCAGGGGGACAATGGATTCGCCCGGCGAGAAGTCCCCCACCCCAACCACCAGCTTTTTAACGAACGGAAGAAATCTCGCGAAGGGAACGTATTCACCGAACGGCACCAAGTGCATCTTGTCGCTCCTGCCGATGACTGAACCGTCAGGGGAAACAAGGTAGGCGCTGTTCAGGTACCTGCGCGGCCCTCCACCGTCCTCATAGGCCGGACTGCCGAAAACAACAGGACTCTTCACATTTGCGGCAAGGGACGTTATGCGCGAAGAAGGAAGCCCTCCCTCCTGGAAGAAGAACGGGGCCGCGCTCTCCGGCCACACCACCAGATCAGTTCCTCCGGCCGCGGCCTGCCTGGTCAAACGTTCATAAATGGTGAGTGTCGCCTCCAGAAAGGCAGGATCCCACTTTATCCCCTGGTCTATGTTTCCCTGGATCAGAGAGACGGTAAGCCGAGTCCCGCTTGACTGGCGGCCCATTCCGTGAAATCCGTACGCTAAAACGATAAAGAGCAACAGCAGGAAGGCCGCGGCGGCGCGCCTTGGATACGCCTCGCCCTCATTCTTATGGGAAAATCCCTTAATAAACAGGTACACTATCACGTTGGCCATGGCAATGAGAAAGCTGACGCCATATACCCCCGTGATATCGGCAACCTGGATCAGCGGCAGAAAGCCATGCTGGGAATAGCCGAGACTCGCCCAGGGAAACCCCGTAAGCAGAAAAGAACGGACATATTCCAGACCTACCCAGAGAAAGGGAAAGGAAAAAACAGCGGGAATCCCCTTTTCCTCGCCCCGGCGCATGAGAAAAAAGACGACCCAGAAGAATGCCGCCAGATAGATGACAAGGATCATGTAAACGCATATGCTTACCGCAAGGGGAAGCTTGCCGTATGTGGTAACGACTATATTGATCCAGTAGAGGATCCCGGCAAACGACGTCAGACCGGTTACAAAACCGAGCTTTGCGGCCTTCCTCGCGTCCTTATTGCCACAGGCCAGAAGAAGCGGGACAAAGGCGAACCATGCCATGAAGGAAAGTCCCGCCTTGGGAAACGACAAAGCCAGCATGACCCCGGAAATCAACGCGAGAAGATAGTCGCGGCGTCGCGCCGAATGAAAGTCCGGCATCCTGAATCGGGAATAGTCCACTAAACCTCCGCCTCCTTTGTTTCACCCTTTCTCGTAATCCTTACCCTGCGGATCTTCCGTTCATCCGCGTCAAGGACGGTCATATGGATATCATCCGTTTCTATCTCTTCCCCTGAACGTGGAATCTTTCCCGTCAGATGGAAGATCAGACCTCCCACGGTGTCGAACATCTCACGCTCCACCTCTATTCCGAAGTACTGCTCCAGCTCTTCGATGGACAGACGGGCATCCACAATGACGGCGCCGTCAGGCTGGGAAATGAGCCACTCTTCTTCCGTATCATATTCATCCTGGATATCACCGACAATCTGCTCCAGCAGGTCCTCGATGGTTACAATGCCGGAAGTTCCGCCATACTCGTCAATAACAACGGCGATATGCACCCTCTTTCTCTTGAATTCCTGGAGTAGCTCCTCCAGATTCTTCGTCTCCGGAATGTAATAAGGCGCCCTGAGCAGTTTCCTGAGGTCAAAGGAGTTGGAGTCCGCCCCCCAGCACTTGAGAAGGTCCTTGGCGTAGAGGAGTCCGATAATATTGTCCACTGTGTCTTCATAGACCGGAAGCCGGGAGTGGCCGCAGCCGATAATCCTGGACAGCACGTCCTGGATTGTGTCGCTGCTGTCGATACATGCCATATCGATCCTCGGAACCATGATCTCCCGTACGACTGTCTCGCGGAGGTGAAAAATGGATTGTATCATCTCATTTTCACGAGGGTTGATAAGACCTTCCTCCTCCCCCGCGGTTATGATTTCATGAATCTCTTCCTCGGTTATCTTTCTGCGTCCGGATACAAGCCTTCCCAGGATATCCCATATTCCGGACTTCCTTCTGTTACCGGTTCCATCTTCCAAAGCTTCACAACCTCCGTTTATTACATGAATACCAGCCACGGCATCCGGAAAAGGACCACGATGGCTCTGCGGAAAGCGCAAGTCGCGGATCCTTTATCTCAGATTAACGAAGAGAAGCAGCACCGTCAGCGTGAGAACCGTTCCAAGCAAAGCCCCCAGGAGGACCTCGCGGAACGTATGAAAGCGGAGTACTATACGTGAGTTGCTCACCATGAGCGCCATGATCAGTGTAAGGAGAGAACTGACCGGGTCCTTGGTGGTCAGCGAGACGGCCGTGGCAAAAGAAAAGGCCACCGCGGAATGGCCGCTGACGCTTCCCCCTTCCATGGGCGTTCCTTTGCCTGCCAGGGCCTTCAGAATGACAACTGATATCACCACCGTGAGAATAGCCACCAGAGTTCCAACTTCAGTCGGGGTCCCGACCATGGACAGGGCTTCATGGTAAGGAGGAAAGATATAGCGCGAAAGGATCAGACACCCCATGACCGCGGCGCCGATGGCTGCAAGAAGCACGGCCCCGGCCGCCACATCCTTGGCGTATTTCGCCAGCGGATGATATCCGGGAGAAACGATATCCACACACAACTCGATGGCGGTGTTCATCATTTCCGCGAATAAAACCAGGGACACGCATATGACCAGCAGGATGAATTCCAGGTTGGATACTTTCAGAAACAGCACAAATCCCAGTATCACCAGCGCGGCCAGAAAGTGGTTACGCATGTGCCTCTGGCTTTTTGCCGCATAGAGGATTCCCTCCAGCGCATTGTTTATGGAATCCGTATACCGGCGCCGGTTCGGGCGGCCTTCCGGGGCTTCGTTAAGCTGGCTCACCTAGATCAGGCCCTCAAGCTTCAGCATCGCGAAGAGTTTCCTTTGCTGGCGTTCCATTCTCCGCGCCTCGGCCTCGCCCGATCTTTCATGGTCATAACCCACAACGTGGAGGATGCCGTGCAGAAGGAGAAAGGCAATTCGTTCGCCTAGCGTTATCCCCTCTTCTTCCGCCTCGCGCATAGCAGTATCCGCGGAAATGACCACGTCGCCCAGCAGGTGCGGATTGACGCCGGCAAAGTCGCCTTCCCCCATGGAAAACGACAGGACATTAGTCGGCCTGTCCATTCCCCGGTATTCCCGGTTGAGACGGCGCATGGCCCTGTCGCCCACGATGGATACCGACAACTCACAGTCATCGGTGGATCCCAAGGCGCTTAAGATCCTCAGAGCCAGATTTCTTAACCTCCTCACCTCTATTGGGCGCCGCCTTTGTCTGTTCCCGATCACTATCTTCAACGGGTTTTTTCCTTTCGTAAACCTTGAATGCAGGCTCGGGATAATCGATCCGGTGGTGATAAATGCCGGAAAGAATCCGGTTGAAGCTCTTCGCGATATCATGCAGATTCTTCAGGGTGAGCTCGCACTCCTCCAGTTGGCCGTCAATGAATATATTGTTGATTATTTTCTGCACCATCCCCTGGATCCGAGCCGGAGTGGGATCCGTGAGGGTCTTGGATGCCGCCTCGACGCAGTCGGCGAGCATGACCAGACCGGCCTCCCGCGTCTGGGGTTTTGGTCCCGGATAGCGGAAGTCCCGCTCTTCAACATTTGTAGCATCAGGATCCTCTCCTGCCTTGGCCTTCTCAAAAAAGAATTTGATGAGGGCCGTGCCGTGATGCTGCCGGATGATATCGATAATGGGCAGTCCCAGCCGTTTTTCCTTGGCCAGCTCCACGCCTTCCTTGACATGAGAGATGAGGATGAGCGCGCTCATGCTCGGGGAAAGCTTGTCGTGGCGGTTCTCGCCAGGCTTCATGTTTTCGATGAAATAGAGAGGCTTGCTGATCTTCCCGATATCATGGTAGTAGGCCGCAACCCTGGCCATAAGCGGATTGGCGTGAATCGCTTCCGCGGCGGCCTCGACCATGGTGCCAACCAGGATGCTGTGGTGGTAAGTGCCGGGCGCGCGAATCATCAACTCGCGCAGCACGGGTGAATTGAAGCTGGCCAGCTCCAGAAGTTTGATATCAGTCGTATAGTGAAAAATGTTCTCCACAACCGGAACGGTACCCGCGACGATGACCGCGTTCACCATCCCCCCTATCAGGGCGAAAATAATAATATAAAGAGATTGAGAGGTAAAGAAATTATCGGTAAGGATCTGAAATGGCAAAGCAAGCGCAAGATTCACCGCGCTTACCTTGAGACCGGCGGTGTAGATCGTCCCCCTGTACTGGCATTGCCTGACGCCATGGGCCCCGATAATCCCCCCCAGAAGAGCGTAAACTACCACTGTAATACTGTTGTTGAACATCATCCCTATGAGAGGGGCGCTCACGGCGCAATACACGAGGGCGACTTCTGAATTGAGGATGATTCTCACCAGCATGGCCCCGGCGGCGAAGGGGAACAGATAGAAATAGTTCTCCGTTGCTATCCGGGGAAACAGGATTCCCATCGCTGTTGAAATGGTATATGCGATTTTAAGAAGCAGGAAGAATCCGATGGTGACCAGTGCCAGAAGCAGCAAATCCTTGCTGGCGGGGTTGAATTTTCGGATGTTTTTTTTTGCGAACCGGTAGGGAAAGGAAAAGAGGACGATGATCAGCCCGAAGATCCCGGAGGCCAGGAGAAACTTGTTCACTCCGCTTCCAACCTCGAAAATCCTGTTCAGTTTTAGGGCCTGCTCCGCGGAGATCCGCTCCCCCTCACGGACGACCATCTCTCCGCGCTTTACCTGATAGACAACCGGACGCACGGAATTTCTCGCTTCTTTGCGCCTTGTTTCAGTCTCAACAGGGTCGGGAAGAAGATTGGGCTTCAATGACTTCAGCATCAGGGTCTTTATGTAGTTTTGCTGGTTTCGATCGCCCCCGTTGAGATGAATGCCGCTAATCCTGTTGGCGGCTTCCTTCAGGTCAATCGCGGATACCGTCCCATCGCCTCCGCCTATGAGTTCCCCGTTTTCACCGTCAAAAAGGAGAATTCCCTGTTTTCTGTCAGCGTAGAACGCAACCCTGTCAGGAACTATTCTGTTTTTGTATACCCCGTCGATAACATGGGAGATTTCAGCCAGAACAGCCCGGAAATTGCGGATCTTCTCCAGTGATTCCATCTCGGCGGAAGAAACCTCGAACCCAAGTATCCCGGAAATCGAACTCCTCAGGTCATCATTGAAGGCTTCGCCTCTGGCGCGGGCATCCACTATCCGGGAAAACGCCCGGGAAAAGCGATTCTTTATCTCATCAGCCCTGGCGGTATAAAAATTATAGACGAAGGGGACGGCTTGTTCGGCCTGAGTCCTCATCTTTTCGGTCTGGGCATGATCCTCCAGCAGATATGTCTGGGTTGCCTTTATGTCGGTCGATGCAATATCGCCGGCGATATATCTGGTAGAGCGAAAGTGCTGGCTGGGGATTATAAGGAAAGTAAGGAAAAGCGCGGTAAGAATGAGCAGCAGCGTCTCGTTGAGTTTCCGGCTGCCTGCATCGGCGAACCTGTCCTGGAAGGAGTTGAACAGTCTTTTGCCGCGCGCGGCCAGAGTGGCCGTGCTCATTGTTTTCGTACTGCCTTTTGTGGAGTCTGGAGGCATACCCTGTTTCTGAAACCTCACCGGCATACCGGGACGCTGAAAATCGCAATCAACTATAACCCTTATCCTTTGAGCCGTCAATTGAAAGAATTGGCCGGCAAGCCCGCGAAAAGCAGGGCTTGAATGGTTTTCATTTTTGTTAAAATATGTTATAAGCCCAATGATTTCCAAGGAGCACAAGCCCCTTAGCAAAGGAGACTGATAATGAATACAATCACGGATGTGTATGCACGGGAGATTCTTGATTCGCGCGGCAACCCGACACTGGAAGTGGAAGTCTTTCTGGAATCGGGCATAACCGGCAGGGCCGCTGTCCCTTCCGGGGCATCCACGGGCGAGCGCGAAGCATTGGAATTGAGAGACGGCGATATGGGTAGATACCTGGGCAAGGGTGTCCTCACCGCAGTCGAAAATGTCAATTCACGTATCGCCGACCAAGTCATCGGTATGGACGCAACCGACCAGGCCGCCATCGACGCCAGAATGATAGCGCTTGACGGAACCGAAAGTAAAAGCAACCTCGGCGCCAACGCAGTGCTTGGCGTCTCCCTGGCAGTTGCCAGAGCCGCCGCCGAATCTCTCGGACTTCCCCTTTATCGTTATATCGGCGGTACCAACGCGAGAGAGCTGCCGGTCCCTATGATGAACATCCTCAACGGCGGCGCCCATGCCGACAACAATGTGGACATCCAGGAATTCATGATAATGCCCGTAGGCGCCAAAACCTTTTCCGAGGGTCTTCGCATGGGCGCCGAGATATTTCACTCCCTGAAAAAGGTCCTCAAAAGCAAGGGGTACAACACGGCTGTAGGCGACGAAGGTGGCTTCGCCCCCAACCTGGGCTCAAACGAAGAAGCGCTCCAGGTTATCGTAGAAGCCATCAGCTCCGCGGGATACAAGCCTGGAGAAGACGTACTGCTGGCTCTTGACGTGGCATCCTCCGAGCTCTTCAAGGATGGTCATTATATTCTGGAAAACGAGAAATGCTCAAAGAAGACACCTGAGCAGCTTGTTGATTTCTATGAGGATCTGGTGACCCGCTATCCCATCATCTCCATCGAGGATGGAATGGCCGAAAACGACTGGGATGGATGGAAAAAACTCACGGAGCGCCTGGGAAGCCGTATTCAATTGGTGGGAGATGACCTGTTCGTAACCAATGCAAAGACCCTGCGCCAGGGGATAGGGATGGGAGTAGCAAACTCGATTCTTATCAAGCTGAACCAGATAGGAACCCTCAGTGAAACACTGGACGCCATCGAGACCGCCAAGAGAGCTGGCTACACAGCGGTTGTCTCCCATCGCTCCGGGGAGACGGAAGACACCACCTTGGCCGACCTCTCTGTCGCGGTAAACGCCGGACAGATAAAAACAGGCTCACTTTGCAGGACAGATCGTGTCTGCAAGTACAACCAGCTGCTCCGAATTGAGGACGAACTGGGCGATTCGGCCCGCTTCGAAGGAAAGGATGTCTTCTACAACCTGGGAAAATAGCCGACTGATCCCGGATAACGAAGCAACACCAGTCTGTTTTTATGAAAAGGCGCTTCCTTTGGAGTGCCTTTTCTGATCTATGCCTAAAGGCCGCCTACACAATTATTGACTAATCATAATAAATTATTGTTGCATTTATTGCGATCCTGGTCTATACATTCCAGATTCTTCCATCCTGCTATTTTCGTTCCCCGCACAGATCGAGGGACATCCCCATGTATGAAAAACGGCTTTCGCCTTCCCTGTTCAATGAATCGTCCGATTCACTGAATCTTTCCCATTCCGATAACGCGCGGGACGCTGGAACAGGAAAATGTCCAGGAGAAAACCGTTGCGACGTAATACGGCGCCTCGATACGACCCAGAAGCTGGCGCGCATCGGAGACTGGGAATACGATGTGGCTAAAGGAGACATCCAATGGTCTCCCGCGGTCCTTACCCTGCTGGGAATCTCAACCGGGCGCCGGCATCCCACCTTTGACGAGTTCCTGTTCAACTATGCTCCAGGCGATTCCGAAATACTGAGGGAAGCCCTTGTCGACACCATAAACCACAACAAGACTCGGGTAATAACGGCAACCGTATCCCCCCTGGAAGGCAAGCAACTGAACCACCGTCATGTTTTCATCCCTATTACTGGCCCTGATGGCGTCGTCACACGCGTCAACGGATATCTGCAGGTGCTGGAGGATCCCGCGCGCAAGGCGTCCGGGAGCATTCCGGCCGGACAGAGTACCCGTTTCGTCGCCGTCGACACGAGCGCCGTTGTCTTCCGTGTCTCCCTGCCTGACGGCGCCTTTGAATTCATCAGTCCGGCAATCCGTGAAGTAACCGGCCGGGATATGGGACATTGGCGAGGCAATCCACAACTCATTCGAGAGATCCTGCCGCCGGGATGGAGGGGAAAGTTCGACAGGGAGTTCAAGAAAGTCCTTCGCGGCAAGGCGGCGGAGACCCACGAATTCCCCATTCTCCACACATCAGGGGAGACCAGATGGATCCTGTTGCGCACGACCATTGTCCGCGAACACCATGGGAAGATAATCGCCCTGGAAGGGATCGCGTCGGACATTACCGGCAGGAAAAGAGAGGAAGGAGAACGCAAGAGACTCATCCGGAGCCTGCGCCGGGCCCTGGCCGAGGTCAAAACCCTGAGCGGCCTTCTCCCTATCTGCAGCCACTGCAAAAAAGTCCGTGATGATCAGGGATACTGGCAGCAGATAGACGCCTTCATCACGGAACACAGCGACCTTTTTTTCTCCCACGGTCTGTGTCCCGAATGCCTCGCCCGACACTATCCTGAATACAATGTGCGCAAACCTGGAGGAAAACCGCCGCCCCGTTCCGCAAGGGAATCTGAAGAGTAACTCTTGAGTAACTTCAAGATAAGTTCCTGAAATGCCGTTCTTTGCATTTGTTGAAGTTACTCAATGACAAGACGCCGCTGCGCGGCGCGCGTTGCTATTCAACAAATAGTTTTTTCCGTCATTCCCGAGGGTGTAAGCGGGAATCCAGCCGGCTAAAGACCGAAAAAACGTTTCAGCCGCTGCACATATTCCGCGCATTTAGTAACTTCCCGCATGGCGCTGTCCGCCTCCCAAAGACTCTGCTCGTTGACCATCTCCCGATGGGCCAGGATCGCGCCCAGCGCCTCCATGATTTCGGGTTTACGCCGGATAAGCGGCCCGACGATGTCCCGGGAAAGCTCAACGAGGACAACCTCGCATTCAGCCGCGACCGTGGCCTTTCTGGGCTCTCCCGTAAGAAGGGACATCTCTCCGAACACACCGCCCTCCACAATCTCTCCAACCCTGATTTCGTTCACCAGGGCACGCAACCGCCCCTTCATCACCAGAAACAGCGAATCGCCCCCATCGTTCTGCCGCACTACGATTTCACCGGGGCCGAAAACAAGGACACGAGCCTTTTCAGCCAGCTGCCTCACCTCTTCTTCCTCAAGCATGGAAAACAGCTCAACCTTGGCGATTCCCGACGTTACAGTCTCAAGGGGAAAAGTAAAAGGCGGATCGTAATGGGTCTCAACAACCTGTCTGTGGGGAAAGGGAAAGCTGAATCCCTCCCTGGTCACCGCATACCAGACCCTGGAATAGATCCTGTCGCTGACTGCATCCCTGCACGAGTAGTCATCAAGAAAGAACTTCATCTGATAATCGATGCTGCTCTCGGCAAATGTCCGAAGCCGGACCAGGGGGGCAGGGTCGCTCAATATGGAATCATCTCCGGTCAGTATCCCCATGAGTATCCCCCTGGCCCGTTCCGGGGCAAGGTCGTAACCCAATGAAACAATAAGATTCACCGCCACCTTGTTTTCATCCTCGCCACTCCCGAAGCTGGTGACTATATTCTGCGTAAGGACGCTGTTAGGCACCAGCACCAGATTATTATCCAGGCTGCGCAACGTGGTATATCGAAATCCGACATTGAGCACCTGGCCGAAGATGTTCTTTTCCTGCACGGACACCCAGGTCCTGAGGCGAAGGAGACGATCAATCTGTATGGAAAATCCGGAGAGAACGTTGCCCAGGGTATTCTGCATCGCGAATGCGACCGCGGCGGTAAGCACGGTTGTGGTAGTTACAATGGAGGATATCTCGATGTGGAAAATCACCCGAAGGGAGACGATGGCGAAAAACAGGTAGACCGCCAGGCTCAGAAGTTCGCGCACAAGAGATGGCGTCTCCTTCCCTGAACGGTTGAGAAGATAGATATCTACAAGCAGATAAATCACCAGGTTCGCCAGGCAGAACAGAACTATAAGACCCTGGACTCCCGAAAGGAGCGGCCCGTAGTGCGGCACCGTTTTCAGGTAATTTTCCAGCAGGAGAAGCAGATATCCCAACAGGGCCAGCTTGGTGGTCAGCCTCGCCCTTCCCGGAGGATCCGTCTTTCGCGACAGACGGTAATAGAGCCATGTGCCGGAGAAAAAGAGAAATACCACCGTCAGCACGACAAATTTATTCAGAAATATGAAATTCAGATCGTCCAGGGAAAAAAGAGCGTTCGCTGGCGCCGACGCAGCGGCAAGACAGGCCCCGTCAACCGCCGGCCATTCAATATCGCGATGTTCGGCGCTTCCGGCCGCCTGTCCGTCTGTTTTACCATTAACCACTTGTCCCTCCAGCGCCCGATTTACAAGGCCGTCACACGCGGTGGCCTCTTGGATAACCTTCCATGCCGGCAGTCAGTCAGAATAATACCGTTGAGGAGAACCTTCTCGTCCTGGCCTGCTCCAGCAAAGGGTTGACGGTCCGGTCCGGCATGCTGCCGCGGACTTCAGCAAGCCTGTCCGAAGCCGCGGGATGGGTGTCAAGCAGACCGCCCGAGGAACCTCTTCCCGATTGCTTCAGACGATCCAGAAAGTCCGCCATGGCCTTCGGATTGTATCCCGCCCTGGCAAGATAAACCAGGGAGGCGCGATCAGCCTCTTCTTCCTGCCCTCTGGAGTATCCGTTCACCACCAGTGTCTTGAAGATATCATCGATGGAGGCCTCGAAGATCCCGGCCAGACGGGCGACATCAGCGGAACCGTAAGTCTTCGCCGCTTCCGTCCCGATAATGGCGAGGGCGTCCGTCCAGCGGGATTTGGAGATAGAGTCAATTCCATGGCGGAAGTTGACGTGCGCGACTTCATGGGCGAGGACCGCTGCCAGTTCATCCTCGGAATGAACGGACCTGAGCATTCCAAGGGTTATGAAAACCGCGCCGCCGGGACAGGCAAAGGCGTTTATTTCCGGACTGTTGAGTAACGCGAAATGATAACCGCCGTAGGTATTCGGCTTCTCCGAATTAAGGGCTACAGTACGCCCTACCAGATTGACATACTGTGTCAGCCTGGAGTCTTTGAACAATGGATATTGCTGGAGTATGCGCGCCGCCACGGCTCGTCCCACGTAATACTCCTCGGAATCCGAGATTGGCCTGGAGGCGACGGATACCGCCCGCACCGACCTGGCGGCCATCTCCACATGCTCGGATCTCAAGTTTGATGGAAGCACCCCTGGAAGCCCCGCGACCTGATCAGGCAGGACACCCGGGATATTGCATCCGGCAAGCAGAAGGAGCGGAACAGCGGCCGAAGTAATCAAGATTCTAATCTTCATGGTGTTGTAAGCCCTCCCTTGCGCAAAAATGACTCAAGCACATTTTCCGAAACCTGAAACCGTTCAACCAGATCGACGTCTCGGAAGTTCAGACCGGGATGCCTGCCTTTATATGCGGCCTCCACCTGTGGATTGAAACCCTTCCCCGCCAGCGAGACCTCTTCCGCCGAAGCGCCACCCCCACCCCTGAGCCCTCCTCCCGGAGAATACATTCCCGCGACAACCGCGCCCTTGTGGATGCATCCGGAAACACCCCTGAACGAGACCTTGTACCAATCACCGCTTCTTGCGAGTATCGTCAGAGGATCGTTATAACGGACCTTCAGCTTTACGGGAGAGAAAAACCTGCATTGCTGCCTCATGGCGTTTTCTTTGGTGACAACCCGCACGATCTCCGCGGCATGGAGCAGGCCGGCGGAAAACACTACTGCCAGAATGATTGCTATCCTTCCCATTTCACTTCTCCTTCATGGTTATGACCTGCCATTGTTCCGGCGGTTGGCCGCAAGCCTCCATGGCCCCGCAACGCTCGCAATACCAGGCGGCCGGACCATCATCAGGCGCCAGTTCCAGTATGCGCCGGAAAAGTCGAGCGGCGTCCGCCCAGCGTTTTTCATAAAACAGCGACAGCGCCTCCTTATGGAGGGAGGCTTTCTCCAAGCTTGATTTATCACGGACATCCGCCTTGTCCAGAAGCTCAAAGACCTTCACCGGGCGGGATTTCCCCTTTACCGCAACCGGTCCCAACTCCCTCGCGATAAACGATTCCCCGGTTTTCTCAAAGGTATCCCCGCTCATCAGGATCCTGGTCTTGAAATACTTGTTGGCCGATTCGAGTCGCGACGCCAGATTTACCGTATCACCGAGGACCGTATAGTCAAAGATTCGGTCGCTGCCCAGGTTTCCGACAACCGCTTCCCCTGAATGTACTCCGATGCGCACGGCGATCGCCGACAACCCCCTCGCAATAAATTCCCGGTTGATCCCGTCGAGGGCTTCAAGACATTCCAGGGCCGCCCGGCATGCATCCTCTTCATCCCGGCCGGTTTGCAGGGGCGCGCCCCAGAAGGCCATGATACAATCTCCAATGTATTTGTCGATCACACCGTGATTGCGTATGATGACCTCCGTGAACTCATTGAGAATCCTGTGCAGGATAGCGGCGGTCTCTTCGGCGGGCAACTTTTCGGCAATGGGGGTAAAACCGGCGATATCGACAAAGAAGACCGTCACACGCCTCTTCTCTCCGCCGGGCCGGATCAGTGAAGGGTTTTTCAGTACATGCCGGACGAGGGTTTCATCCATGTACCGCGAAAATGTGCTCCGCACGAAACGCCGCTCCTTTCCCTCCGTAGCATAGCTGTATGCGGCGGCCATCAGCGCGCTGAAAACCAGAGCCGCTACGGGTGGAATGATCTGCATGTAGAGACCATGGGCGAACAGAACGGCGGGGATGCCCGGAACAATCGCCGCGGCCGCCGACATGAAGGCCAGGTTGGCGGGCAGTGAGTAGTGGGTAAGGATGAAGCAGGAAGCGCCGAAACAGATGGCCGCCATGAACAGAATTACAGCGACTGGAGGAAGGGGGGTCATCCAGTTGCGGTGGATAATGTTGTCCAGGGTGGTCGCGTGAACAACAACCCCAGTTGACACGGATGATACCGCGGTAGGTTTGAGATCGTATAGACCCGCGGCGGTAAGTCCGATGAAAACCTTCTTCCCCTTGAAAAAGGATCTTTCAATTGCCGGCCTCCTTCCTTCCCCTTCGTCAACGAAGGACTTGATCAGGTCAACGGCCGGAATGACCGGAAAGGGTGAGCCGGATCGGAAAAATCTGAGGAGAAGTCTGTCGTCCCGCAACGGAAGGCGCGTTCCACCAGACATGAACCGGCCGTTCTCATAAGTAACCACACCCTCCGCCAAGAGATAACCCAGCACGAATTGAGGAATATTCTTTCCATATACCCCATAATTAAGCGGAATCCTTCGATAAACCCCGTCGGAGTCGGGCCGGATCATCACATTTCCAGCGCCCCGGCACGCCTTCCGTAACTCGGAGATGGGAAGGATGGCCGACCTGTAGGAGAGAACGGGGCCGTCAACCGCGTCAGGCAGGGCTATCCCGGCAAGAAAATCCATGGCCGAGGCATCAGCGTCCACGCCGTTCATGGTGAGAAATACCGGCAGGAAAACGTTGTCCGCCTTTTTCAGGGCCTCCGCCAGAATAGCGTCATCCTCCACACCGTAAGAAGACGGTTCGGTGGTAAGGACATCAAAGAAGACCGCCTGGGCATTGGAGAGGTAATCGAATATGGGCGCATAGACCTGCCTGGGCCAGGGCCAGTTGACGGACTGTCCGCTCATGGCGTCTATGCTCTGCTGGTCGATGGCGACAATGACCGTATCACCGGCGGATGTACGAGGATTAAGTCCGCGGGAAAACAGGTCGTAGGCCTTCAATTCAAAGAAACTGAGCAGGCCTGAAGCATAAAGAGCAATCGCGAGGACGAACGAGACGCAGGAAACAAGGAGCGTTTTCCTGATTACCTCTCCCGAAACAGCCATAAAGAAGTTTCTCCTCAAACTGAAACTTACCCGCTGGGGGTTATGTGAGCGGATTCCCTGCGGCAACTACTTTCTCCCTCGCCCTGCCCCTCTCCCACCAGGGAAGGAGACTTCTCAGAGATTTTCAAGAAACTCAGGCAGGCAATTATACGTCAAAGCGCATGCCGTCCGTCAAGAGGGCCAAACCGGGAATTCCCAGTTCCAGCAGTTCACGTTTAATCACCTCCAGACATCCCGGTTTAGGGTGGGTGATAAAAATGCGCGACGGCATCCTGGATGGTTTCAGCATCTCCAGCGCCAGAAGCCGCGGCGTAAGATGCCCGGCCGCAAGGGCCAGTTTTTCCATGGAATTGGGAAATGATACTTCGACAATGCAGGTATCGATGCCATCCGCGGCATGCCAGATACTTTCCGTAGGGCCGGTATCTCCGGTATAGAGAAGGTTGCCTTTTCTACCCCTGACAATAATCCCCGCTGCGGGGACACAGTGATTTACCGGCCAGAGGGAAATCCGTTGGTCGCCCCAGCACAGGACCTGGCCGGCCTCCATCTCCAGAAAGTCGATCACCGCCTCTTCCTCGGTGGGTATGGCGCTGAAATCGGGCCAGATTGCGTTGTTCAGCACATGCCTGCGCAGGTCTCCAATGACCCGGGGCAGGCCCGCGATAATGACTTTCCGGCGTGAACCGGCTACCACCAGGTTATCTGCGAGAGAGGGTATCCCTCGAACGTGATCCAGGTGGGCGTGGGTCACCAGCACCAACTCTATCTCTTCCTGCTCTTCCGCGTGAAGAACCGCGCCTATGGTGCCTGCATCCAGCAACAACCGGCCATCCAGCAGAAAGGCAGGCGGATTGAAGCCGGGCATTTCCGCCCCGCCACAGCCAAGGACTCGTACTTTCAAAACATCCCCTCCTTATGGGCAAGGATAAAGGCATCAACCACTCGGGGATCAAACTGGCCCCCGCTGCACCGGGAAAGCTCGGCGAACGCGTCCTGGAAGTCAAGCGCCTTGCGATAGGGACGATCGGTGGTCATGGCGTCAAAGGTATCAGCAACCGCGATAATACGGGCGAAGAGGGGGATTTCATCTCCCTTCAGGCCATCGGGATATCCGCTGCCGTCATACATCTCGTGATGACACTTTACTCCCGCCATTACCTCCCGCAATCCCTTCACATGGCTCAGTATCTCCGCGCCGTAGCCCGGATGGCGGATCATGGAGGCGTATTCACCGTCATCCAGCTTTCCCTCCTTCAGTAACACATTGTCCCTTACGCCAATCTTTCCAATATCGTGCAGAATCGCCGCCAGTGTCAGAATCTCCATCTCGGAGGAGTCCAGTCCCAGAGCATTTCCTATGGCGACGCTATAGGCGCTGACCCTCTTTGTGTGACCCCCGGTGTAGGGATCGCGCTTCTCCAGGGATTCGGCCAGGGACAGGGCCGTGCCGAAGAATGTTTCCCGCAACTGATCGTAAAGGTTCGCGTTCTCCACGGCTATGGCCACCTGGTTCGAAAATGCCAGCAGCAGCGGCAGGTCGCTTTCACCAAACCTCCCGTCCTTTTTATTAATCACCTCCAGAACGCCCAGTATTCGTTCCCTGAATCTTACAGGTACGCAGATCATGTCCCTGGTAACGAAACTGCTTTTTTTGTCCGCGCCACGGTAAAAACGGGGATCGCTGTACGCATCATCTATGATAAGCGGCTCGCCGTTGCTCGCTACCCATCCGGCTATCCCCTCACCGAATCGGAGACGGATCTCCTTCATCACGCTCCCCTTTTCTCCAAGCGCAACCTCGAAATACAACTCCTGCTTTTCATTATCCACCAGTAAAAGGCTGGCCGCTTCGGCGTTCATAAGCTGTTTCGCCGCTTCTATGGCCCGCTTTCGGATCTCCCTGCCATCCAGAGTGGAATTTATCAGCGAAGACAGTTCCATCAAAGCCAGAAGACTGCCGGCGCCCATCATCATATTGTCAGCCATTCCGCTCCCCTCATTTATTAGTCTGCACGTGTTCCGCAATCACAATCAGAGCAATTGCCGGAGCTCGCGCCGCCTGGCGCCGGAATCAAATTTCAGCGCCTTTTCATATCAGTTTCCGCATCCTCATCTCAGACTTGAGCCAGGCATACGCCACCGGCGCCGCAACCAGCCCCGCCACGCCGAAGAAAGCCTCCAGGGTCAACATGGCGCAGAGGAGCTCCCATGCCCTTGCATGCACCTCACCACCCACGATACGGGCGTTTGTAAAATACTCCAGTTTGTGGATGCAAACGAGAAAAAGCAGTGAAGCAAGGGCCACGCCAGGGGATATTCCCAGGCTGATCAGGACTATGGCGGTATTGGAAATCAGGTTTCCCACGACAGGCAGAAGGCCCGCCACGAAGGTGAGGGGAATAATAACCGTAAGGAGGGGCATGGAAATACCGCAGAGGGGCAGGATGACCATCAGATACAACGCTGTCAGAAAGGTGTTCAGGACCGAGATCTTTACCTGCGCGAACACAACCTTGTCAAAGGCATTGGCAAGGGCCCGGGACCTTTGGTGGAGAGCTGATGAAAGCGGCGGCCATGCGCTGCTGTCGCCGAAATGATGCAGAGCGGTCAACCCACCGACCACCATGCCCAAGAGCACGTGCGCCAGCGACTTCACGCCCGCAATGCCCACCGACGATATTTTCTGCCCGTGCTCGCGCATCATCGCGGCCAACTGGGCATGCAATTCGTCCACTGTAGCAGGCAGATATACGGCTATGGTGGCAGGTACCGCTCCGCGAAGTTTTTCCAGAGTCCCGGCGGCCGCATCCAGGAGGGCGCCCATGCCGCCGTTGCCGTTCAAAAAGGACCATAGACCGATACCGGAGCCTGTCAGCCCCATAATTACCAGAACGGCCAATGCGGCAAGGGCAATCTCGTGGGCCCATCCACCCCAGTTCGCCGGCAGGCGGCGGGCGAGTTTAACGGTCAGAACATGAACGGCGAGGCCCGCGAAGACGGCCGGGACAAGATGAAAACGAAGCACGACAAAAACGGATATCACGGAAAGAATATAACTGGCAGCCACCGGGCCGGACATCATCTCAAACTTCCTCCAGCGATCGACCATCTACCTTGAATCAAAAAAGGCTCCCGCCAAAATGGCGCCATCACTATCCAAGGAAGGCGCAAAAGCCCCCCGGCTTCATTCACCCGCTGAATAAACCGACAGCTTCCTCCAGACCAGACTCTGGATATCCCTGGCTGCAAGAGTTGTCTCCTCGCAGACTGAACGCACCAGCTCCGCCTTATCCATCGGGTGCATCCGCATATTATTCAGCTCAAGCCAGGTCTCCACCTCCAGGACGACCTTCTCCACCCTGTCCAGGTCAACAAAAACCGCATCTTCATCGTCAATGTCCGACTTGCCTTCGCACAGCAGTTCACAGCACAGATGACGCGCAAGCCTCGCCGTCGCTGAAGGAATAAGGTCGATGCGTTTCGTTTCCAGGGAAGCAATAATCTGCTCCACCAGTTCCGCCGCAATGAGAGTGTTTCTTTCTTCTTTCACAGTGAGGTCTCTTCCATCTTCCTTTTCTTCCATATCACAGCGATTCCCTCCCTCTTCTTTCCGGGCCCGGGTAATTCTTCCGACCATTGCTCCTTCCCCTCAGAGGGCCGTGGGGAACCCTGACCCAGCCATCGGAACGGCGGAACCCCGTTATCATCCTGGAAGTAATCAGACGATCGAGTCTGTCAGGTTCGACAAAGTCGAACTGGCCGTCGAAGTATTGAACCGGAATCCGCATCTTCTTATCCTCCTGAAACACATCCGTACTTATTATCCCGACATATTGCCAGTCTCTTACTCTGCCAGATGACGGCAGTATTTGGCAACAATTTCCGTTTGACGGATGATCATACCAACTTTAAAACGCAACAGGCAAAATAACCGTTGACATTCAAGATATGGATCAATATATTAAAACATTCAGCCTATCGAATCAGCAGGTAATCTGGCTCATATTATAATTGCCTGCCGATACCGACTACTTTTTGTTTCATCGATCACTGACCCCCCCTGCTTTCAGTTTCATACCCCTGAAAACGCAGCAGCAATAACGGTTGGCGACGATGTATCGATCACGGTCATCACATGCTGCCGCCGTCCTCTCCGAGGGTCAACTGCTTGGCCCCGCGGCTGTGCATACAATCTCTGTCAATTGAGTCAAACGCAATTTCGATTTACCTGATTATTTCACACTGCGGCCGGCGATACTGAAAGGTCCGCCAATTTCCAGGCATTGTGGAAATCTCGATAGCGCTGTTTCTTGCGTTCGTCTCACGAATAAAGGAATCATTATGTCTTTTGCTGAACTGAATCTCCACCCGTCCATCCTCAAGGCCATTGAAGCCAGGGGGTACAACACCCCTACCCCTGTCCAGAAACAGGCCATACCCGCGGCAATTGCCGGACAAGACCTTATGGCCACCGCGCAGACCGGAACCGGGAAGACCGCCGCTTTCGTCCTCCCCGCCCTCCAGCGCCTGCACGCTCCAGCGGCGCCAGGAAAGGGCCCACGAATGCTGGTCCTCACCCCGACCCGCGAACTGGCCAACCAGATTACCGACTCCATACGCGCCTACGGAAAATTCATGAAGGTGCGAAGCTGCGCGATTCTCGGGGGAATGCCCTACAGGGAACAACTGCGCCTCCTTTCTCAACCGGTGGATATAGTAATTGCTACTCCAGGCCGCCTGATCGACCACCTGAATAACCGGCGCATAAGCCTGGGGCGCCTCGAGATGCTGATCCTTGACGAGGCGGACCGGATGATGGACATGGGCTTCACGGAGGACGTGGACACAATCGCGGCCGCCTCGCCCCAGAACCGCCAGACACTCATGTTCACCGCTACCCTCGACAATACCATGGAGCGGCTCGCCCGCAGGTTGTTGAACAATCCGGAGAGAATCGCCATAGCCGCGGAAAAGGTCACCCTGGAAAATATCGAGCAGAGGCTGCATGTGGCTGACAACCCGGCGCACAAAAATCTTCTTCTCCAGCATTTTATCTCCGACGAATCGCTGACAAAGGCGATAATATTCTCCGCCACCAAACGGGACACGGACGCGCTGGCCCGCGAGCTTCAGGAACAGGGACACAAGGTTGCGGCTCTTCATGGCGACATGAATCAGGGCGCACGGAACCGGACCATCGCCGACATGCGCCGCGGCAAGGTACGGCTTCTTGTGGCGACGGATGTCGCCGCAAGAGGGCTGGATGTGACCGGCGTCAGCCACGTCATTAATTTCGACCTGCCACGGTTTGCGGAAGATTACGTCCACCGTATCGGCCGGACAGGCCGCGCCGGCGCTTCCGGCATTGCCATCTCCTTTGCCTCCATCGACGACCGCAATTATCTCGACAGAATCGAGCGCTTCATCGGTCAATCTCTTCCGCTTCATGTGATCCCTGGACTGGAACCGACCCATGAATTGAGGCGCGCCCCCAAAGGCACGGGTCGCCGCCCCTGGGCAAAGGGGCGAGGAACATCGGGTCCGGCTGTGACGCGCCGCGGGGAAACGGACGAAGGGAGAAAATTCTCCAACGGCAAATCACGTATCCGCAAATGGGGGGCGCCGAAAGCCTCCAAACCGGTTACCGTTGAACATCGAGTCGCCGGTTCGAACAACCAGAACAGAAGAGTAGTCTGAAACGAGCAACGAGAGACCTGATGCACCAACAGAGAAGGGGACAGCCACATGACTGCCCCCTTCTCTGTTCTAAACACTCTATGTCCCCTCCCTGTCGGGATAAATACGGACCAACTGGCTACTTTTGAGCAAGCGTCCTGGCGACAATCTCCAGAACTTCACTCTGAATAAAAGGCTTCTGGATGACGGCCCTGGCCCCTATCCGCAAGGACATGGCCACATCCTCATCGTAGCCCAGACCGCTGCATATCAGGACCTTGGCGTCTTTGTCCATGGATAATATCTCCCTTGTGGCTTCTATGCCGTTTTTCTCCGGCATATAAATGTCGATAAATGAAATATCAGGCCTGTGCAAACTGAATTTGTCAACGGCCTCTTTCCCGTCACAGGCCTCGGCTACGACCTTGAAACCCTCTTTTTCAAGGATGTCCCGAAGAAGCTTCCTGAAAAACAACTCATCATCAACTACCATCACAGTTGCGAGCGTCCGCGAAGATTTGGTTTCCATCTGTTCTCCTCCCGGTTATGGAGTATATCAGGCATTACAGGCGCCAGCACGGTTTTCTGAATAACTTATTTGACGACCTTGATCAGATCGCCAAGATCAGGCTGAACAGACTTCTCCAGACCATGCATCACCCAGTAGAAGAATATGCCCCCTAAAATCAGCGCCGCGACAACCGCAAGGATAAGGGCATCCCTGTGCGAGCGCCGCGCCCCCATCTCCCGGCGCTGAACCGGGTAAGGCTTCGTGGTATCAGCGAACACCCCACCAACCTGGCTCAACCTCAAGATGACAACTGAAATATTATCAGTCCCGCCCATTGCCTTTGCCGATTCAACAAGAGATAGTCCGGCCTCCGTCGGCGACAGGCTCTCCAAGCGCGCGGCGATCTCTTCAACTCCCACAAGCCCATGGAGTCCGTCACTGCACAGCATGACGATATCATCGGGCTCAAAAAGAATGCGATATGTGTCCGGCGCAAGCTCCCGCTCGCTGCCGAGCGCCTTCATGATGATATTTTTCTGGGGATGATTGGCCGCCGCTTCGGCCGATATATGACCGTCTGACAGCAGCCTCGCTACGAGGGTATGGTCTTCGGTAATCTGCCTGAGCGCGCCCTTCCTCAACAGATACGCCCTGCTGTCTCCCACATGGCACAGAAAACCCTCTCCACCGATGAGGACCAGGGCCGTGCATGTGGTGGCCATACCCTGTAACGAAGGATCGCCGGCGGCTTTAGCGAATATCTCTCCGTTTGCCGTTACTAACGCCCCTCTCAGAGAAGAAGCTGCGTCTCCCATGGACGAATAGTAACAGTCTCTGATCGAAGACACGGCCATGTAGCTGGCTGTTTTTCCTCCACTTCCGCCACCCACGCCGTCCGCGACAATCGCCAGCGCCCCTTTTTCCAGCAAGGCGCCTTCATCACCGGGAAAATGGAGAAGCACGGAATCCTGGTTTTCAGACCTTACCAGTCCTCTGTCCGTATGTGCAAAGGAATCCGTGACCTTTATCCCGGGAGTCAGCATTTGCGGAATCTGATGGCGCTTTCACCGGCCTTTACCATGTCGCCATCCTTCAATTCACATTTCGTCACGGCCTCTTCGTTGACAAAGGTCCCCGATAGCGTATCAAGATCGGTAATCGTGATCATTCCGTCCTTGATGCGCAGGCTCGCGTGCATCTTTTCCACCTTCAGGTCCTCCAGCTTCAACTGGCAGTCGACGCCGCTTCCCAGAAAAAGCTGGCCTTCCTCATCGGAAAGCCGGAACTCCCGCCACGCGTCCGGACCCTCCATAACCACCAGCCAACCGAATATGGGGACTCGTTTTTCCTTAGGCTGGAAAACAACCGTCTTGCCCAGGTCCTTTTCCTGGTATATCCTTGTCACCCCCATGTCAGGCCTGGCCATGGTTTCTCCCGAAATCACGGTAGCGCCCATGTTGCCGTGAAATTTTGTCTCTCCCGGACCAGCCACAACCGGGGCGCCGCAACCTCCGCAAATCCCGACGCCATCAGGAATCAAGGCGCCGCATCTCTTGCAGTTCATAACCGAACCTCCTAATCACGAACGGTAAACACTCCGCTTCTTGTTATCTGCTTGTCCTCAAAACGGATGATCGTCTCAAGGGTATAGACGCCGTCAGGCGCGTTATCGGGAACCTCGATATAGGCGGTGAAGGTCCAGACCCCTGCCTTGAAGGTTTCCGTTTCCGCCTCGGATGTGATTTTCCGCTCTTTCCCCTTGAATTTGATCTTCCTGGAAACCATCCCCTGGAAGGTAACAGAGTCCGATGGAGCGCAGAGAGCATACTGCACCACATGTTTAATCTTGTCCCCCGGTTCCACCTGACTCGGGATGATATCGGATTTCTCCACAAAAAAACGGGTATCTCCCTGGGCACACGAGTAACGCTTGCGGGTCTGCTCAAGGGTTGAAAGGGGCTGTTCCTCGCTTTTGAACGAGCTTTTCAGATCAGTCCAGACAGGCCTGATCTTGGCGCAACCGGACAGAAGAAACAGCATGGAAGCGGAAACCATAAGCAGAGGATAAAATAATGAGCTTCTCATTTTGATACTTTCCATTCATCCATTTCTTCGGATTTTTCGGAAGATCTCCGGGATGATTCTTCTTTTTGCTTACGAGAACTCCGTGAGGGAGCTTCCGCGCGGGCCGGTCCGGTTTTTTTTTTCGCGAAACGCCTTTCCTTCTTCTTCAGCGGCTCATCAGGAACGGTTTTCACCTCTACCACGGCTTTGCCTTCCGGATTTGCGGGCAAGGCGGGTTCTCCCTCTATCCTTGAGGGTTGTGGAGATGTCAAAGAAGAGGGAACCGACGGCAACGATTTTGTTACCGGGAATACACTCTCTTTCTTGTCCTGAAATGCAAGAAAAATTCCGATTATAACCAGAGACAAACCGACGCAGAACAGTATAATAAGCACAATTTTCCTGTCCAGCCCGGAAAACATCCCGGCCCCCCCGGGAAAGGCAAACCCTCGGGCAACCGGGACTGGAGATGAATCGGAGGAAGAAGCTTGGGGAGAGAGAGACGCGGCGGATGGGCTTCCGGCGGCTGAGGCGAGATCATCGGCAAACTCCCGCGCGCTGCGATACCGCTCACCCTTGTTCTTTGCCATCGACTTGAGGATAACTGCGCCCATATTCCTGGAAACATTGGCATTTATCTCCCACGGGGGAATCGGTCGCTCCTCCAGGTGGGCCTTCATCACCATGTATTCGGAGTCACCTCCGAAAGGGATCCTGCCAGTAAGCATCTGGTACAGGGTTACTCCCACGGAATAGAGGTCGGAGGCCACCGACGCCTCCTCTCCCATTATCTGTTCAGGCGACATGTACCACAGGGTCCCGAGCCTCATGCCGGTCTTTGTCTGTCCCCTCTCCCCGGCCACCTTGGCAATGCCGAAATCCATGACCTTTACCGTGCCGTCTTCCAGAAACATGATGTTTCCCGGCTTGATATCGCGGTGGACAATGCCGCGCGCATGCATGAATTCGAGGGCGGAGAGCACACTGATACAGACATTGACGGCATTGGGGCAGCAACCGGTCCTTTTCAGCAGGGTGTCCAGGGTTTCTCCAGGGATGTATTCCATCACGAGAAACAGGTTGCTGCCCTCCTCGACGTAATTGAGAACGTTTACCACGTTGGGATGGGAGATCCTGGCCTGTATCTTCGCTTCGTTGATGAAGCGCTCTCTCATGGAAGGGTCCTGGGAGAGTTCAGGGGCCAGAACCTTGATTGCGACCTCCTGCTCCAGCTTGACGTGCAGCCCCTTGAAGACGATTCCCATCCCCCCCTGGCCTATCTTCTCGATGATTCGATACGGGCCGATCTCTCTTCCTATCATACCAGGACCCCTGCGCTGCTTTATGCCTTGTAGCTGAACACGGAGAACCTTCCTTTGCCGACAATGATCACATCACCGTCTTTCAAAGGTTCGCTTTTTATGCGGTCCGTGTCCGTCGAATTGAGATATGTTCCGTTCAGGGAGTTCAGGTCCTTGACGGTCATCACCCCGTTTTCCATCCCGATCCAGACATGCTCCCGGGAAACCCCGTCATTCTCTATGGCAACCCGGTTTTTCTGGGGGTCTCTTCCTATCTTCAAACCTGTCGGAGGAATGGGATATGAATTGCCGGCAAGGGGGCCTTCGGCGCAGGTCAGTGATGATGACATAGCGGCGGCCCTTGGCTGCTGGACCGGAGAAGGGGAGGAAGAAACGGCAGCGGGCTTGCCCTTGGCCCTGCCACGCATCAGCACGAAAAGTATGATCCCGCCGACAAGGACGGCGCCCAACGCCGCTAACAGGATCGGAACCACGGGCAGACCGGCCGGTTTCTGGGATGACAGCTTTTCCTGAGCGGCAAGCTGGAGCTTCCTCACATCCGGCTGATTGGGGATCAGGCGGTTTACCTCATCGATCTTGCTCAGCGCCTTCGCATAATCAGGAATGGAATAGAGTTCGATGGCCTCGGTCCACAACTTGTTGAAGAGGCTCTCCGCGGTGAGGTCCGCGCCGGACGCGCGTATGAACTCCTTCGCCGTATTGCAGGGGACGAGAAAATTAAAGCCCTGTATGGCCTGCGGAGCACCCTGGGCCTGGGAGATACTGATAAAGGTGGCGATACCGATCACCTCGCCCTTGGAGTTGAAGGCGGGTCCTCCACTGTTGCCCCATGTGAGGGAGGCGTCGGTCTGGATTACCGGAGTGCCTTTAACATCCAGTTTGGACCCCGAGACATTGCCTCTGGTGACGGTCGCGTCCAGGCTTGTCTTCTTGCTGAGATAGGCGTGAGACATTACGACCGCCGGATAGCCGATGACATGGAGGGGTTCCCCCAACTGAAGATTCCCCGAATCACCAAGCCGGACGGTCGGCAGCCCTCTCCCCTCGATCTTGAGAACGGCGACATCCTTTCCGGTCTCCACCTTCTCATCGGCGCCGGGAACGGACACCTTGCCCGGCATGGAGCTGATGGGAGGGCTGTACTCCTTGATCTCAGCGGCGTAGGGTTCTCCATTTGAGAGTATTGCATACAGATCCTTTTTAATCAGTATTTTTGCCGAGGGACGGAGTTTCTGATAGAGCTCTATCAGTATCTTCTGTTTTTCCTGGTCGGTCAGCTGCCTTCCCTTTCCGTCATCCTTCGGGACCAGATACTTCAGGAGGGCGCTGACGAAAAACTGTTCCTGGAGCTTCTTTTCATTGGATTCATGGTAGGTCTCGACCACATGGCCGTTTGTCACCAGATATCCGTCCGGGGTGACGATAAAACCGGTGCCGCCGGAGGAAATAGGGTCCGGTTCAAGGGTCTTTCGCCCCTGGGGCGTTTCAATTGACACCTGGGCCTGGCAGTTGCTGTATATGAGAACAACCGCCGGTTTGAGGCGAAGAAGGAGCTTCTGCAGCTCGGCATCTTCCTGGGCAAGGCCTGTGGCGCTGGAGAACAGTAAAAGGACACAAGAACACAAAAAAGCCGACAGTACCAGCAACTTCCCGTTTTTCATCTCTCTCCCTCCGGATATTTTCTGAATCTACCTGACCGCCAACCGCCAATTAGCTTGCATACGGAAACCAATTGTGATGCATCGGCGAATTCGATTCGTCACGCCCGGTCAGTTTTATCGGGCATCCATGATTTCATGATTTTGGAGGCTGGACTCCCGTTCAAAACCGCATCTGGAATGACTTTCCCCACATCGTCAACAGCGTTTCAAAGGGGTTTGCAAGCACAGGCCGGTTCCGCATTGACCATTATCAGTAAAATTTTTTTCTAATTAGTATCACATATTGTTGCAAAGTCAAAATATTTTCATCCGCGCCGGCGCATGGGGATCCGGTCTCCGGGAAAAGGCGCTGGGGAGGGTGTTTCAGACATGCTTCAGACCGTGGAAACAACATGCCGGGGTGGCATGCGCGGCAAATCATGGTAAACTGTCCGCCATGCGCCAGACTGCATCAACAAAGGGCTCATACAACTTCTGGCTATACGGAGAACGCACATGAGAGATCTGCTGGGAATCATTCTGGCCGGCGGCGCCGGCGAACGTCTTAAACCCCTGACCCAGGTAAGGGCAAAACCGGCCGTTCCCTTCGGGGGGAAATACCGTATCATCGATTTTGTCGTAAACAATTTCATTAATTCCGGAATTCAGAATGTGAAGATCCTGGTGCAGACGCTTTCACAGCCGTTGATCAATCACCTGAGCAGCCTGTGGCCTTCCGTTCCCGTATACAACTTCTTCGTCCAGGCCATACCTGCACAGAAAAGGGTCAGCGAAGACTGGTACAAAAGCACGGCGGATGCGGTTTTCCAGAACATGAACATCTTCGCCGACAATCCATCCTACCGGCGCGTGGCGATCTTTTCCGGGGATCATGTCTTCAAGATGGATGTGGGACAGATGGATCGTTATCACCAGGAAAAAGGTTCGGATTTCACGATTTCCGCCATGGCAATCAAGGCCGGGGACGCTGGAAGGTTCGGAGTCCTGGAGGTTGATGAAAACAACAGAATCGTCGGTTTCGAGGAAAAACCCGCTAATCCCAGGGAAATTCCAGGCAGGCCCGGCTATTGCCTGACCTCCATGGGAAACTATATTGCGGAAATACAGGCGCTCAAGGAGGCGCTGATCGAAGACTCCAAAAAGGAATGGTCCACCCACGATTTCGGAAAAGATGTCATTCCGATGATGCTGGCCAGGGATAATCAGCTGTATGCCTATGATTTCGGGGAAAACGAAGTGCCTGGAGAAGAGCAGGTATACTGGCGGGACGTGGGAACCATAAGGTCATACTGGGAAGCGAACATGGATCTGGTGAGCGTCAGGCCGGATTTGAACCTCTATAACCAACTCTGGCCCATCAAGACTTCACCAGACTTCACTCCTCCGGCGAAATGGGTTCTCAGCCAGTCGCTGGTGGACAATACCATTATAAGCGGCGGTTGCATCGTAACCCGGGCCGAAATCAGCAATTCGCTGATAAGCAAGAGAGTCCGGGTTGAAAAGGGCGCCATGGTGCGGGAAAGCGTCATATTCGCCGACGTAACCATCGGTGAAGGCGCAAAGGTAAGAAAGGCGATAATCGACAAGAACGTCCATGTCCCGCCTCACGCGCGCATCGGCTTCTCGGAGGAGGAGGACTTGGCCCGGGGATTCAAGGTCTCCGACGGCATTACCGTGGTTCCCAAGAACTACTCATTCCCCTCCTGAACCCGAACGACGGGATCAAGGAGTCATCGGATTGAAAAGGGACCCGCGCAATTCAACAATCCCTTCAGCCGCCGCGAAGAACAGAAATTCCCGCGCCTCTTTTGCCGGTATCCCGAGGCGCGCGGCTGTTTCGCCTGCCGGGGATTTTCCGTCAAGGCTCTCAAGAAGCCGGTAATATGATTCAGCCAGGGACTCGGTAAAGACCTGGCCCCGACACGGATAGATGGCGGCGAACGAACCGGCCGGCCGGAGGCTTCCGCAGATACGCCGCGGATCAGGTTCGCCGCTTTCCAGAAGGTCCAGGATGTCGTAGCTGAATGCGGCCAGACGCGTGGATCGGGCTGTCGCGAGCGGCCTTTGCAGTATGTCGGCGCGTCTCAGCTCCCCTTTTGCGGGAAGCGTTGGCGAAACAGCCATCAGAGCGGCCGCGTAATGGAAGTGATAATCAACGAAGTCCAGGGCAGCGGCCAGAAACCTTCTTGCCTTCCTGCGTGGAAATATATCCGCGAGAAAGTCCCGCTGCATCTTCCAGATATCCTCATCACCATACTCCGCCTCCGAAAACCCGCCGCCGGCCCTCCCCGTCAACCATCCCGCGAATTCCGCCAGAAACGAAGAGGGAGTAATGCGCAGAGAGGAAATGACGCCGTTGAACCAGGCAACGGACTTGCCCCGGCTGTAAAAGATATCGCATGCAGCCCCAAGACGCCGCGCCACGGCCATATCCTCCTCCGGAAAGGTCGGGGAAGAAGTCAATGTATACGGTGGGCCCTTCATGTGACGAAGTCCGATCCTCGCCGCCCTGGCGGCAAGGGGTGTGCTTGGAAGGAGCGACAGGGGAAAGATATCCAGGCTGTTCGGGTATAAGCGCAAGGCAAAATCAAGGGTTTCCTGAAATCGAATCCTGTCGTCTCCAGGGAGCCCGTATATCAGGTCTAACCCGAAGGCCACCCCTTCCCTGTTGAGGAGGCGGATCTTCTCCGAGAAGACCCGACGGTCCAGGGAACGCCCCACAGCGGCCGACACCGATGGATCAGCGGTCTGAAGACCTATCTGCAGGGAACACTTAATCTCTCCGAAAAGCCGCGCCTGCTCCGCGTCAAGCAACTCACAACGGACCTCGAAGTGAAAATGGACATGGGGCGCCTTTTCTCGAATCAACCTGAGAATGGCCCTGGCGCGTTTCGCATCCATATTGAAGGTGGAATCAAGGACGAATACCTGGTTCACGCCACGGGCGGCAAGGTAGTCCAGTTCCTTTTCCAGACGTCCCATACTATAGCGGCGCACCGACCTGTCTCCCATGCCGTCGAAACAGAATTCGCAGCCGTAGGGACACCCTCTGGATATCTGCCACGGGATACCGCGAGTCATGTAGCCGTCGAGAATTCCCGACAGATATGGTGAAGGAAGCAAATCCGGCTCGACAACGGGAGTTCTCCCCACCGGGACGCCTTTCCGCGCGGCGACACCGGCCAGACCTTCCAGGGGAAGCCCCGCCGCGATGCGATCCAGGGCCTCGCTCAAGGTCACTTCACCTTCTCCCGCAACGAGAAAATCCAATGGCGCCTGAGCAAGCACGCCCGCGGGATCGGCCGTCGCCTCGGGACCTCCCGCGAACAGAACCAGGGAAGGAAGCTCACGACGCAGCATCTTAGCAAGGTGGCTGCATTGTTCCCGGTTCCAGACATACATGGAGAACCCCACCAGATCCGGCTTTTCCTTAAGGATGACACGGAGCATGGCGTTCACTGAATCGCCGCTGAAAAAATCAGACAGGGTGACGTGAACCCGATGGGAAGTCATTGGTCGAGAGTCCAGGAAGGCCTTGATGCAAGCCGCTGCAAGAGGAACCGCCTGTGGCGAGGGGAAGGCATGTATTGTGACCAAGAGGAGGCGCATTAAATCCTGATTCTGTCCGCGAAGGGAGGACATCCGGACGAGGCGCGACCGGGCGCGGAGGAGTCGGAACCAGCACAAGCCCGGCAAGGTCGCCGGCGGTCGGGCGAAACATGGTCCAGGTGAATCATTTTTTTCGCTGATCCACCACAAAACAGCTCTTGTCGGATTTCTTCGCCAGCTTTTTCAACTCGGCGGCCATTTCGGCCACCTTTCCACAGTGCCTGATCTTGGCAACCTCTGTAGGCACCACGGCTATGGCTATGGACAGGAGGGAAAACCGCTCTTCCTGGCCCTTGCGGTTCGTGCCGATGTAGTAGCCATTGCGCCTTTCCGGCTCATCGAACAGGTCCTGAGCGATCGTGGTGAAATTGTCAATGATGATCCTGCAGACCTTCTCAGCCCTCTCCATGGGCACTATGAAAACGAAGTCGTCGCCTCCGATATGACCCGCGAACCCCCCTCCTGTCTCTTTCACCGCGTTGGACATGATGCGGGCAAGCATGCGGAGGACCTCGTCACCACGGGAAAACCCGAACACATCGTTATATGGCTTGAAGTGATTGATGTCGATATAGCAGACCGCTTTGGGCTTGCCGATGGCGTCATTGATGGCCTGCTGGATGGAAGTATTCCCCGGCAGCCTCGTCAGGGGATTGTTGTCGAATACCCGGTGGATCCTGCGTATGGACAGGTCAATCCTGGCGAAAAGTTCATCATATTTTATCGGAAGGAAAACAAAATCATCCAGCGGCAATTCGGCCCAGGGAAATGAACCCGCGTCAGCGGCATTGATGAGACCGAGGATGGGAACCACACTGAAGTAGCTGTCTGTCTTGAGATTTCTGATGAGATTGCCGATCTCGGTGTTAGGCGCCGACATGTCGATGACAACCAGGTCCGGGGGATCGGAATAGACAAACCCCAGGAAGGTCGCTGTTTTTTTCTGGGTCAGAACCTGGTATCCCTTGCTCTGCAGACGTATTTCAAGGGGGCCGCTGAGAGATGCGTCATGGGAAAAAACCGTAATCCTATAGTTGCTGCTCATCGGCCGACTGGATCTCCAGACTGAAGTTTTTCGCGTCTATCAGTTTATCCTCCAGCTCTTCGACGATTTCAGCCAGGATGGCTTCCGTCATTCCAAGACTCTTCCAGGCCGCCGGCTGGATGCGCGACACGCACTCGTCGCCGCTGAAGCCGAACCCCGCCGCCTTGATGAGAATATCCGCCAGGTGAACAACGGCCGTCTTTGCCTGATGAACAACGGTGGATTCCACGTCATGATGGCATGTTACCGGAATCGCTAGCTTCTCCGGCAGAAACCAGTTTTTCGCAAGCCATCCTCCCACTTCGGCATGGTCGGTGCCGGTAACGGCCCTTTCAGCCTCATGCATGGGAATCTCTTTTTCTTCCGTCATCTTCAGGATATCGGCGTATCTGCCCTCCAGCTTCAGGTGAATAATAACCTTGCCTATGTCATGGAGGAGCGCCGCGGTGGATATTTCCTCGCACTCGGGCAAGTGCAGACGTTTTGAGATGATATTGGCGGCGACACCGGCGCCCAGAGAGTGCTCCCACAGACCGAGCACGCTCTTTTCCATTATCTCGAAGATTGAAGAACTGAGCACCAGGCTCTTTACAACATCTACTCCCAGAAGGATCATGGCGTTGGATATGGTCGCCACCCGGTAGAAACCGTAGGATGGCGAATTGGCGAGTCGCAGGATCCGGGCGGAAAGGACCTGGTCGGACGACACCAGACGCGCCATTTCCTGAATGGAGGATTTCTCGTTATCAGCCAATGAGTTGAGCTTGGTGACAATCCCGGGCAGCGTTGGGAGTGTCCTTATATCCATTATGAAACTTCTGATTTCGTCTCGATGCTCTGCCAAGCTACTCTCCCATGGAACGAATGATGCGGTTCCGGTAAATATCCTTCAGGACCCCGGTCAAAGGGTCATCGGCAACCCGCCGGAAGCGCCTGTCCAGGTCCTTCAGCAAATCATCCAGGGTCTTGTCCCCATCCATGGACACTGGATGACCTTCGACGGTAATGGACTGGATCCCCATGTTCCGCAGACGCTCGATCAGTGTTTCATTAAGTTCCAGACCCTTGCCGCATATGGGAGGACCGTTGGGATTATCTCCACGCACCACATCCTTGGCCAGCACCATCCCGGGTTGCGCTAATGAAAAAGGGATTCTCTGCATTACATTGCCTCTGTTTATTGGTTTCGAATATGCGCAAACAGCGTGGGAAGCGGATCAAAGTACCCGGAAACGCTTCCGTACGGCATCATATCCAGCAGTCGCCACCCTCATAACGAAAGTCGTCCTGCTTCGTTTTCGGGCCGAGCTTGAACCTTGCCTCCCGAGCGCATTCCTTCAGCTTTTCCAGAGCCCCCTCTTTTACCTCTCCGATGTTTTCCCGGATTCTTCGACCTGTCCACGGATTGATAAGAAGCGTGAAACCGGCAGCCAGCGCGGCGCCAGCGACAAAGGCCGCCACGACCGTCATATCGGAATATTTAGATTTATCCATTTTTCCGCCCTTCCAAAGAAATAGATGGTGACAGGAAAACCTGATCAAGGCCGTTACTTCATACGTCCCCGAGATCTCTTCAATAAGCATTTTGTTTATTCTTATCACATAATTGGAACCAAGGAAACCCATTCATACCCGACTCAGTCTTTCGCTCCCATAAAATTTCTGACAGACTTCATTATCCCTTCCGTATCGAGCCCGCACATGGCCCGCAGTTCGTACTGCTCTCCTTGCTCGAGGTAGCGGTCCGGATAACCCAGGCGCCGGACCCTGACCCCCTCCACCCCCTCTTCTTCCAGAAGCTCCAGCACCGCGGAACCGAAGCCTCCATCCAGGGCGTTTTCTTCGAGAGTGATTATGGCGCCGGTGCGGCGGGCCGACTCCAGGATCGTTTCCCGGTCCAGGGGTTTGACGAATCGCGCGTTAACAACCGACAGGCTGATTCCTTCGTCCACCAGAGATTCCGCGGCCTCAAGAGCCGGACGGACCATGGCGCCCACCGCCAGCAAAGCCCCGTCCGAGCCTTGCCGGAGCATCTTCGCCTTTCCGATGGGGAGAGATTCAAAGGCATCATCCTGCGGCACGCCCCGACCGCTCCCTCTGGGATATCTCACGGCAACGGGACCTTCCATCCGCAAGGCCGTGGCGAGCATGTGGCGGAGTTCATTTTCATCCTCCGGCGCCATAATCGTCATATTGGGAAAGGTTCGGAGATAGGAGAGATCAAAGGCCCCGTGGTGGGTAGGGCCGTCAGCGCCCACAACACCTGCCCGGTCAATGGCAAAAACAACGGGAAGGTTCTGCAGGCAGACGTCAAAGACCTGATCATACGCCCTCTGCAGGAATGTGGAATAGACCGCGAAGACAGGCCTCAGGCCTTCAGCGGCCAACCCGGCGGCAAAGGTGACTCCATGCTGTTCGCATATCCCCACATCAAAAAACCGGTCTGGAAATTCTCCGGCGAACTTCGTGAGGCCGGTTCCTTCAGGCATTGCCGCGGTAATGGCGACAATACTCTCATCTTCAGCGGCAAGGCTTCTGATGGTTTCACCGAAAACGGCCGTATAAGAAGGGGGCGCCCCCTTTGTCGAACGGACCTCTCCGCTCTCACGGTCAAAAGGCCCGACACCGTGAAACAGGGAAGGGTTTTCCTCGGCGGGCCCGTACCCTTTTCCCTTCTTGGTGATTACATGGACAAGGACCGCATGATCGAATCTCTTCACGCCTTCCAGCGTCTCGATGAGCCGTTCCAGGTTATGACCGTCAATGGGACCGATGTAATCAAATCCGAAGGCCTGGAAGAGCATGCCCGGTGTGAACAGACCTTTAAGGGACTCCTCCGCCTTCCTGGCAAGGTGCAGTATCCCGCGCCCGACACCGCTGTCCACCCCGCTCAGAAACCCTTCCAGCTCTTTCTTGATGCGGTGAATGAACTCACTGGTCATGGTCCGGTTGAGAAAGGAGGATAGCGCGCCCACGTTTTCCGCGATGGACATTTCATTGTCATTGAGTATGACGATCAGATCCCTGTTGAGGTGGCCGGCGTTGTTCAGGCCCTCATAGGCAAGGCCGCCCGTCATGGATCCGTCACCGATTACCGCAATGACCTTGTCATGTTCTTTCTTCAGATCGCGGGCCACGGCGAAACCAAGGGCGGCGGAAATGGATGTGGAGGAGTGCCCCGCATCGAACGCGTCATGGGGAGACTCACGGCGTTTCGGAAAACCGCTTACACCGCCCAGCCTGCGCAATGTGGAAAAAGCGTCACGTCTGCCGGTAAGAATCTTGTGGGCATACGCCTGATGACCCACATCCCAGATTATCCTGTCGCGCGGTGAATTGAACACGCGGTGGAGGGCGATGGTCAGCTCCACGACACCGAGGGATGGGGCCAGGTGACCGCCGTTTTCCGCGCAGACCCTGAGAATTGTCTCTCTGACCTCACCTGAAAGCCTCTCCAGATCAGGAACTGAAAGAGATTTGAGGTCTTCCGGTGAATCTATGGATGCGAGTATTTCGGGCATCAGGATTTCCGTTGCACGATGTATGACGCAATCGCCCTGAGAGGCTCAGCCTTTTCATCAAAGGAAGACAGGGCGTCGAGAGCCGTTGCCACCAGTTCCGCGGCCCTGCGCTTCGATTCAGCCAGACCCATCACGGCGGGATATGTCGCCTTTCCCCGCGCCTGGTCGCTTCCGGCGTCTTTTCCTATCTGTTCGGTTGTCCCTTCTATATCGAGGATATCGTCGGCTATCTGGAAAGCAAGACCGATGGACTCGCCATAACGGACCATGGCGGCAAGATCTTCGTCCCCGGCGCCTCCCAGCAGCGCGCCCGTCTTCACGGAAGCGCGTATCAGCGCGCCCGTCTTGTGTGTATGGATGTACTGGACCGTTGCCAGGTCTATCTCTTTCCGTCCTTCGCTCTCCATATCCACAACCTGACCGCCGATCATCCCCCGGGAACCGGAGCAGAGGGCTATTTCGTGAATGACCTTCGCAAGGACGCCCGGCCCGGCGGTTTCGGCGTTCTCAGGTCTGCTGAGGAGGATGAATGCCTCCGTAAGAAGCGCGTCACCGGCGAGAATTGCGGTCGCCTCGCCGAATACCTTGTGGTTGGTGGGATTGCCTCGTCTGAAGTCATCATTGTCCATGGCCGGAAGGTCGTCATGGATCAGGGAATAGGTGTGTATCATCTCCATGGCGCAGGCGGCTGGCATAGCCATTCGTCTGTCTCCGCCCACGGCTTCACAGGCGGCCAGCATGAGAATCGGGCGGACCCTCTTTCCTCCGGCGAACACGGAATAGCGCATGGATGAGTGAATGGAAGAAGGAAGCTCATCGTCGGGCGGAAGATACCTTCCCAAATGGTCATCAATCAGTTGCCGCATATCCGTCAGGTACTTCTTCAAGTCCATAGTCTCTCTCATTTCAGGTAGTTTCAAGCGCCTTCCTCCAGAGAAAAATCCCTCTTCGCAAAAGCGCCGTCTTTTTGTTTCAACAGAACTTCAACCTTTCGTTCAGCTTCGTCAAGCTTTTTCAAACAGAAATTGGCTGAACGGACACCTTCTTCAAAGACCTTCAACGACTCGTCAAGGGAAAGCTCTCCACCTTCCAGCTTGCGCACCGCTTCTTCCAGTTTTTTCAGGACCGTTTCAAACTTCTCTGTCGCCATATGCCTGTCCATTCTCCTGTTTTCGGTTGTGCCATTATACGGAATCCCCCGCCCCAGTCAAGAATGAGGGGTCCCGGGCATGCCGCGAGGATATCATGATTCAACCCGGAAAAGGCAATCTCACGCAAAGCCTCGAAGGACGCCAAGAAAAATCAGGAACTTGCCGGATAAGAAATTCACCTCAGCGGTGATACCGGCTTGTTTCTCTTCTCTCTGGATTTCTTTGCGTCTTTACGTCTTCGCATGCTCCAAATGCCGTTTCAAGGTTCAACCTCACTGGACTCCACCACGCACCGGGCCGCGCCGCGCCTGAAGGCAAGGTCGAGCCGGTCGCCATGTTGAAGGAGGCCACCGTCCCTTACTGTTTCTCCGGCGGGCAAAAGTCTCGCAATGCAGTAGCCGCGGTCCAGGGTGGCCAGGGGGGAAAGGGCCGAAAGTCTGGCCGCGCTCACGGCCGCACTCTCCCTGGATGAATCCAGGATGCGGCGCGCAGCGCTCTCCATCGTGGCTGAAAGGGTCAGAAGACGCTCGCGGAAACGCTCCACCTGGACCTCCGGAGTCATGATCCTCAGACGGTGAGACCTTGACATGAGCCTCTCTCTCCGAAGGGAGTGATGTCTGCGGACTCCAGCGGCGAGACGTTCCGCAAGTTCGTCCACACGTTGCCTCATATGGCCGATAAAAAGCGTCGGGTCCTTGAGCGCGCGGACCAGCGCCTCAACCGCGCTTCTGGCGCCGGAGAGCCCGCGCTCCGCGGCAAGGTCGAGACGCCTTGCCAGATGGAAAATCCTCAGATCCAGTTCTTCCCTGCTCTTCACCACCATCTCCGCGGCCGCGGAAGGAGTAGGGGCCCTCAGATCAGCGACAAAATCGGCGATGGTAAAATCGACTTCGTGGCCCACGGCGGAGATAACGGGAATCCTTGACGCATGAATGGCGCGCGCGACCACCTCCTCGTTGAAGACCCACAGATCCTCGACGGATCCGCCTCCCCGGCCAACGATGAGGACATCGGCTTCACGCAAGCGGTTGAAATCCCTGACGGCCTGCGCGATCTCCTCGGCGGCCCCCTCTCCCTGCACCTTTACGGGAAGGATCTGGACATCGACGCAGGCATGTCGGCGCCGCAAGACAGTCAGAATATCATGTACCGCTGCTCCGCTCACGGAGGTAACAATCCCCAGCACGCGAGGTAGGGCCGGGATGGGTCTTTTTCGGGCTTCGTCGAAGAGTCCTTCCTTTGCCAGTTTCTCCTTTAATTGTGCAAATGCCAGCTGGAGCGCGCCGACACCCTTGGGCTCCACGTATTCAGCGACAAACTGGTATTCGCCCCGCTGATCGTAAACGGAAACCCTGCCCCGCAAGACCAGGCCCATGCCGTTGGCAATCCGGAACCTCAGGGCGCGGGAAGAGGCGCGGAAGAGAACGCATCTAATCTGCGCCCCGGAATCCTTCAGGGTAAAATAGAGGTGCCCGGAAGCGGGCATGGCCAGATTGGACACCTCCCCCTCGACCCAGACATGCTCGAAATTCTCTTCCAGCACGCCCCGGATCAGATGGGTAAGACCGGTTACCGTCAGGATTCTCTTTTCCTTGTAAAGCTCCACGCCACCCCCTCTGTCAGGCTTCACGCAACATCAACGTACGGTTGGTCTGCATCCCACTCCCTGCGTATGAAAGACGGGAGAACTATCAATTGACCGGGACTCGGGCTTTATAGTACCATCTCAACCCATGGAACGGTATCCCTTCGTTATCACTATCTCTTCGGAAAAGGGCGGGGTCGGCAAGACCACCCTGGCGACGAACCTGGCCATTTACCTGAAAGCCCTGTCCGAAGACCTCCCTGTCTCCATCTTTTCCCTGGACAACCACTTCACCATCGACAAGATGTTCGCCATAAAGGGACAGCAGACCAACGGTGACGTGGCTGACCTTCTCCTGGAAACCCCGGGATGCGACCTCCTGGCAACGGGACAGTACGGAGTAAATTACATACCCTCATCCATGGCGCTGGATGATCTGAGGGACGCCATACGCGGAACCATGGTGCTACCCAGGCTCCTGGCCCTGTCGGGCATACCTGGAATCCTCATCATCGATACCCGTCCCGAACTGAATATCTTTACCCAGAACGCGCTTTATGCGGCGGATCGGGTGATTATCCCGGTAAAGGACATGCCGAGCCTGGAAAACTGCCGCAACATATTCGACCTGTTCGACAAACGCGGCCTGGACAAGAAGAGCCTCTCCATCATGCCTTGCCTCATCGACGCCCGGATCAAATACCACGGCCCTTTCAAGGATCACAAGTCTCTTCTCAGGGCCTTCGCCATCAACCGGGGCTATCGATGCCTGGACGGCCACATCTCGAAAAGTCCCAAGGTGGAGAGCCTGAACACCAATCCCGAGGGCAAGATATACCCGATCCTAACCCACGCTCGAGGAACCGATGTATACAATCAGTACGCCGAAGTGGCCAATGGGTTGCTGGAAGACTACCGGGCGACGCGCGAACCCCGGTCGCTCCTCTTTCACCAGTGGCTCCTCTCCGAAGAAGAGCGGAAAAAAGAGGCCTACCAGACCCGCCTCTCACGGCTTAAAACCAGCTGCATTCTCTGCGACAGGCCGGTGTTTCCCGAACCGGCGGAAGACGCATGCTCTTTCTACTACGAGGCGTCGGACGGCGGCGCATGCGGTTTCCTGGAAGAGAAATGCTGCGCAGGACTTCTCCTCTCCTGCCTCTATGCGACGCGGGGAGCGCCGGCGGCGGACGACCCTCTTTTCCTGATGTTCCGGGAGGCTGCAAGGGAATCGGTGTTTGTCTTCCGCCCCTTCGTCAATGGAAACGGACCTTGCGTCGATATCAGGCGTCTCACCAGGGACGGGGAACCGGTGCTGAAGAAGGTTCTCCCCCTTCGCGAATACGACGAAACCGCCTTTACCCGGACCAGGAACGCCCTCTACTCCTTCCTCATGGAGAGCCTTGGAGAACCTCCGGGAGTGATGCGCGACGCGTTTCTCCTGGTCCACCCCACAAACCCCGTCAAACCCGAGTCGATCCTGGCGGAAGAAAGCTACAAGCGTCTGGGCAGACTTATGAGACGCATTGCCGAGGAGCAGACCGGATAAGGGACTCTACGAGACGAGCCTGGAAGCATGGACAAACCGGATGCCGCGGCTTTTAAGCGCAGGCAAGGCCTCCGCAAGGGCCCTGATGGTGGCCGGATGGGGATGGCAGATGCCAATGGCGCTGCCCCTTTTCACGGCAATCTTCGCCAGCGTCTCCAGTTGAGCCTTGATGGCGGCCACATCCTGGATATTGTCGAGAAACGGGGCGGAGCGGACCGCGCTCCTGAGTCCCAGCTCCCGCGCCACTTGGACTCCCGCTGATTTCGGCGTTGTCATGCTGTCGACAAAGAACATGCCGTTTTCCTTCAGCATACCCAGAACACTGCGCATCCTGTCCCGGTCTTCCGTGTAACGGGAACCCATGTGGTTGTTGGCGCCAACGGCATGGGGCACCATCCTCAGGTATCCGGCCATCCTTTTTTGAATCTCGTCATCATCGTAGGACAGCAGAAGACCGTTTCCTTCCAGACGGCGGTTGGGATAGTCCCGTGGTTCCATGGGGATGTGAAGCATCACCTCGTATCCGTTGCGGTTCGCTGCGGAAGCGACTTCCCGTGCGTCTTTCAGTCCGGGGATAATGGAAAAGGTCAGGGGGACGCCGATATCCATCAGAACACGCGCCTCCCTGACACTGGCGCCCATGTCATCGATGATGATAGCAACGGTCCCTTTTCCGGCAGGAACCTTGGGTGGCTTGACCGGGGAAACCGCGACGGCCGGCGCTGAGTATCGCTTGTGCACGGGAGGAACCGGTGGTAGCGGAACCTTTTTACCAGGCCCCGGTTCGGCAGACTTTTCCGGAACGGCCGGTTTCTCCGGAGGGACCGGCTTCACAACCGGTTCGGGTCTAGCCGGCTTTTCAGCCGTCCGGGGCGAGGTTTTTTCCGCCGTTACCGGTGGCTTGACAACCAGCTTCTCACGCGGGGTCTTCTCTGTCCGCTCAAGAATGAAAAAAACCACCCCCGCAATAAGGGCCGTCAACAGGAGATACGCAAAGGGACGGAAACCGCCCTTTGTCTTTCTGGTGTTCCTCGGAATCCTTCTCTGATTTTTCACGCGGGGCCGGTTTCCTCTTGTGGAATATTATAGGCTGGAAAAGACTGACGCCCATCCAATACAGCAGCGGAAGGCATAGTAGCACAGGGATATCCGATAGAAAAGCGCTTTGGCCGGAAAAAACCGCCGCGCCGACGGGCGCCGGCAACGGCGGAAGGTATCTGCTTTCGTTTCCGGATGGTTAGTACTCTGTAACGTTTATTCCTTCGAGTCTACCCCCTCCAAACCTTTCCTTCTCAGTGGAGGCTCAAAGACTTCCCTGAGAAGGAGGGACTGAGGGGGGTTGGTTTAAAATGTTACATGGTACTAGGAAATCTGGGAAAAGGCCTTGCTGCCCGCCCCGCATACCGCGCACTTCTCAGGCGCGGCCTTCTCCACCGTGTGGCCGCAGATGGAACAGACGAAGTAGTCGAAGGTTTCCCCTTCTTTGCCGAGATTCTCCAAGGCCTTCTGATACAGGCCGGCGTGGACCTTCTCAACCTCATTGGCGAAGCTGAAGGTACGGAGCGCAGGCGCATCCCCGGCCTTTTCCGCTTCGGCGATCATCGCGGGATACATGCTCTTGAATTCATGGGTTTCGCCTTCGATGGCTTCCTGAAGATTCTCTTTTGTGCTCTTTATACCACCCATCACCTTCAGGTGCGCATGGGCATGGACCGTTTCCGCGGCCGCCGCCGCGCGAAACAGCTTCGCCGCCTGCGCGAAACCCTCGCTATCCGCCTGTTTTGCGAAGGCCAGATACTTCCTGTTTGCCTGGGACTCCCCGGCAAACGCTTCCTGCAGATTTTCCATGGTCTTCTGGGACATAATTTCTTCCTCCTTTGATTTGATAATCGAGACGTTCAAAGTCTCGTCATATCCCGGTGCCGCTCGTCGTGGGGATTGATATGGATCATAACGTCACCCACATTGTGATACTTTGCGAAGATACGTTTCTTTACGTTCAGAGAAATATCGTGCGACCTTTTGACCGTCATCTCCGGATCCATGTCCAGCTTCAGATCGACAATCATATACTGGCCCGAGCGGCGCGCACGGATATCGTGCACATGCTCGACCCCGGATTCACCTTCCGCCAGTCCACGAATGCCCGAGATAAGCTCTTCCGGGGGTTTTCCATCCATAAGATCGTGAGCCGCGCCGCGAAAGGTCTGGTAACCGATTCGAAAGATCAGCAGGGAGGTAAAACCGGCCGCGAGCGGATCCAGGATAAAGACACCGAAGTAGGCCCCTGCCACGCCGACAAGGGTAGCTATGGAGGTGAGGGCATCCTTCCTGTGGTCTCCGGCGATGGCCAGGACCGCCGGACTTTCCAGCCTGGCGCCCACGCGTACGGAAAAACGATAGAGATACTCCTTCACGACTATCGTGATCGCGGCGGCCGCAATGGCCACCAGTTCAGGCTTGACAAGCCTTCCCTTCCAGACTGTCATGACCGCCCCCGCCAGGATCACCCCCCCGGTCAGGATGATAATCAGGGCCACCACGATGGCCGCGATACTCTCCGCCCTGCCATGCCCGTAAGGGTGCTTGCCATCCCGCGGCTGGTGGCCGATGCGGATGGCTATCAGACTGAACAGCAGGGCGACAAAATCACAGGCGCTTTCCACACCATCCGCGAACACGGCCTCGGAGCCGCCGAAGTATCCGGCGGAGAGCTTCATGATCATCAGGACCGCGTTTATCCAGAAAGCGATGCGGATGACCCTCTCCGCTCCGGCAAACCTTTCTTCTCTAACCACACTCTCCTCCGCGAATCCGCTCAGATTATCATTCTACCAGCTAACCGGAAATGCGCCTCTCACCGGCGCGATATATTTCCATATGAGAGCCGATGTTCTAATGAACAGGCGCCGACGGCCTTGCGTCCTTCAGGCGGAGGCGAACGCTCCGCGCGCCGTTCCAGGTATTGATCTCCAGGGAGAAGACCAGATCAAGCAGATCCGAGTCAGGCATTCTCCCGGCCATGGAAAAACCGACGGCTTCAAGGCATGTCTTCCCCGCCAGTATTTTCAGGCGGAGATGACGACCTTTCATCACGGTTCTGTCCACCACCCTGGCGCCGCGCAGGAGAAACACCGGCCGGGGATTGCCGCTGCCGAAAGGCTCCAGGGAGGCGATTTCCATGGCGGTATCCATTGATATCTCCGCGGGGGAAAGCTCAGCGTCAATCTTGATCTCCGGGAGAAGGTCCTCTTCGGAAAGGAGGCCCGCCGCTACCTCATCAAACCTGTCCGCAAACTCGGCCAGGGTCTCTTCGTCAATGGCCAACCCGGCGGCGTACTTGTGTCCTCCGAAGCGGAGGAGATGCTCGGAACACGCCCGGAGCGCATCGTGCAAATGAAACCCCGGTATGCCACGGCCTGATCCCTTGCCGTTTCCATCCTGGAGGGCAATGAGGATCGTGGGGCGATGATAGAGTTCCACGACGCGTGAAGCTACAATCCCGATGACACCGGAATGCCAGGCCTCGGATGCCAGGACGATGCTTTTCCGCCCTTTCAGAGAGGCGTCCGTCTCAATCTTCCGCAGGACATCGTTCAGAATCGCCTGCTCCACGGCCTGGCGCTCCTCATTGCCGGCATTCAGCTCCGCTGCCAGCGCTACGGCCTTTTCCGGATCCCTCGTCAGAAGGAGCTCTACGGCAAGCGATGCGTCATCCAGTCTGCCCGCCGCATTCAGCCGGGGAGCCAGACGGAAGCCGACAGCCACGCTGTCAACGTCGGCCGCTATGCCCGCGGCTTTCTTCAAAGCAACGATCCCTGCCCTCTTGGAGGCGGAGAGACGGCGAAGTCCGTTGGAGACAAGCACCCGGTTCTCGTCCACCAGGGGAACGATATCCGCGATGGTCCCCAGGGCCACCAGGTCCAGGTATTCCCGCAGATCCGGCTCCGTGCGCTCCGAGAAATAACCGGACTCCCTGAGACTGCCGCGAAGGGCCACCAGCAGATTGAAGGCCACGCCTACGCCGGCAAGGCAAGTGCATGGAAAAGGACAATCCTTGCGCATGGGATTTATTACAGCGAGGGCCGGCGGCAACGTCTCAGCCGGGGTATGATGGTCGGAAACCAGAAGGTCTATTCCCATGGATGCGCACAGCTCCGCCTCCGCGAAGGCGGTAATGCCGCAATCAGCGGTAACGATAACGCGCGCGCCCTCTTGGGCCGCGTTCATTACCCCGCTCCGGCTCAGTCCATAACCCTCTTCCAGGCGGTTAGGGATATAATAAAAGCATCTGGCGCCGATTTCCTGAAGAAAACCGGTCAACACGGCAACGGAAGTTACGCCGTCGGCATCGTAGTCTCCATAGACACAGATGGCTTCATCAGCAAGCACCGCATCCCGCAAGCGATCCACCGCCTTGTCCATGTCCTTCATGAGAAACGGGTCATGGAGTGAGCCCAGCGCGGGAACGATGAATCTTCCTGCATTTTCCGGCTCTTCAATTCCTCTGTTCAAAAGCAGCAAGGCGACCAGTGGCGACACCCGGCACTCCCGCGCCAGTTTCGCCACCCTCTCGTTTTCCTGGATCGCCATGTTCCAGCGTCGCTCTCGTACCGGCTTCATCCCTATTGCCCCTCCAACTTCATTTCGAAACAACCTCTGTTGCGCGACAATTCAGAGCCTAAAAAAAAGCCCCCATTACGAGTGGGGGCATGATCTCTTTTCCGGTGCGCTCCTTCAGGCGGCGCGCTGTTTCGCCCTGTTTTCCCATACCAGCACCAGCGGGCTGGCCACGAAGATGGACGAATAGGTTCCCACCAGAATGCCTACTACCAGGGCAAAGGCGAAATCGTGGATCACCTCGCCTCCGAACAGGAACAGGGAAAGCGCCGCCAGGAGTGTGGTGAGCGCGGTAATGATGGTCCGGGACATGACCTCGTTGATACTGAAATTGAAAATGGTGGCCAGGGAATCCTTCATGTTTTTATGAAGGTTTTCCCGGATCCGGTCGAAAACCACTACCGTGTCGGTAAGGGAATAGCCGGCGATTGTGAGGGCGGCCGTTATCAGAAGGAGGTTCACTTCCTTGTTGAGCAGAAAAAAGATGGCGAATATGGCAAGCACATCGTGGAAAGTCGCTATGGCGGCCGCCACCCCGAACTTGAAATCAAACCGCCAGGCAATGTAAATAATGATGCCGACGATGGAGATGAGGACGGCTATAAGGGTGTCCTTGCGCAGCTTCTCCCCGACGGAAGGACCGATCTCGGATGAACTCTCCACGGTAAACTTGTTGGCGGTGAATTCCTTGCGGAAGACCTCCTCCACCGCGCCGGCCACTTTCCCCAGGGCAAGATTGGTCTTGCCCACCTTGATGAGGAGCTTGTTGCCATCGCTGATCTCCTGCAGATCCGCCGGTATGCCGTTCTTCGACAAGGCATGGCGGGCCGCCTGGATATCCACCCTGTTTTCGAATTTCAGCTGAAGAACGGTTCCGCCGGTGAAGTCCGTGCCCAGGTTGGCCGATCCCGATACAATCTGGGCAATGGCGACGAATCCCAGAAGGGAGATGATCGCCGAAATAGTGAAGCATATCTTCCTCTTGCCGATAAAATCAATTTTCGTTTTTCCGATAATTTCCATGAAATCCCCCGTCAGCCTATATGCTTATTTTTTTCGCCCGGCCTCTGCCGAGGAAGTAATCGAACACCACCTTGGTGCCGATGAGGGCGGTGAACAGGTTGATGATGACACCGAGGCTCAGGGAAACAGCGAACCCCTTTACCGGTCCGGTGCCGAACTGGAAGAGCACGGCCGCGGTGATCAGTGTGGTGACGTGCGAGTCCATGATGGTCAGGAAGGCCTTGTCGTAGCCCGCGTCCAGGGCCGCCTTCGGCGTTTTCCCCAGGCGCAGCTCCTCGCGAATCCTCTCGAAGATGAGGACGTTGGCATCCACGGACATGCCCACGAGAAGCACGATGGCAGCAATTCCCGGCAGCGTCAGAGTAGCCCCGAGGGCCGCCAGGGCGCCCATGAGATAGACGAGGTTGAGCACCATCCCCATGTTGGCCACCATTCCCGATAGCTTGTAATAGATGGCCATGAAGATGATCACCAGCAAGACACCCACCAGACCTGCTATCAGTCCCTTGTGGATGGAATCCTGTCCCAGGGAGGGACCGACCGTCAGGTTCTGGATGATCTTCACCGGCGCAGGAAGGGCGCCTGCCCGCAGCACGATGGCCAGGTCGCTGGCCTCCTTCTCGGTGAAGGAACCGGATATCTGGGCGCTCCCCCCTGAGATCCTCTCCCGGATAACCGGCGCGGAATAGACATTATTGTCCAGCACGATGGCGAACCGCTTGCCCACATTGGCGGCCGTAACCTGGTCAAAGAGCTTTGCTCCGACCGAGTTGAACTCGATGGCCACATATGGCTGGTTGAACTGGGAATCGAGGCGCACCTGGGCGTCCGTGAGAAGGTCGCCGGTGATCATGGTCTTCTTTTTCAGGACATAGGGTATCTCGCTCACGGCGCCGGTGTCCGGGTCCGTCCTCTTCTCCATCAGAAGCTCATCCCCCTCGGGAAGACTTCCGGGGGTTGCCGTTGTCGGATCCGCGCCTTCGTCAACCAGTTTGAACTCCAGACGCGCGGTCTTGCCGATGAGCTCTATGGCCCTCTTGGGGTCCTTGACACCGGGCAGCTGCACGACGATATTACTGATCCCTTCCCGCTGGATTACCGGCTCCGAAACGCCGAACTGGTCAATCCTGTTGCGGATAGTCTCCAGGGCCTGCTGAACCGACTTGTCCTTGACGCTCTTAATCTCCGACCCAGCCATGCGCAGCTGGAGATTCTGGTATCCCCCCTCTTCAAAGGGGGCCTGGAGCTCAAACCGCGAATACTTGTCCTTGAGGAGTTTCTGGACCGTTTCCACCGTTCCCTTGTCATAAAGCGTCACGGCGATCCGGTCGCCGCCCAGCCGTGATATGTTTTTGAAGCGGATGTTTTTCCCGTTGAGGGTATCCTCCAGGTCAGCGGCTACGATATCCAGTTGGCCCTCCACCGCCTTCTGGGTCTCCACCTCCAGCACCAGGTGAATGCCACCCTGCAGGTCAAGGCCGAGATTTATCTTGTCCTTGGGGAAGATTGACCCTTCCCACCAGGAAGGGAGCTTCGGCATCAGTGTGGGTGTGAGATACACCACTGAGAGAATGAGAAAAATCAGGATCAGGCTTATGCGCCAGGTAAGTCCTTTGGGCATATGGAAAACTCCTTTCAGGAATAATCACTTACGGTAATGCACGCCACTTCAGAGCATCTTGCAAATCTCAAAGAAGTCCCCTCTCCCCTGGTGGGAGAGGGATAGGGAGAGGGGAAGTATTTTTCGACACTTTTGCAAGAGTCTCTTCAGTCTTTCTTTTTCGCTACCGTGGAGATAAAACCCTTGTTGATGCGGATATTCACTCCGGTCGCCACTTCAATGACTACAACACCGTCATCTATCGCGGTAACCTTGCCATGGATACCCCCTGCCGTGACGATCTGATCACCTTTCTGGAGAGATTCCAGAAGCGCCTTGTGTTCCTTCGCCTTTTTCTGCTGGGGCCGGATGAGCAGAAAATAGAAGATGGCGAACATGAAAATAAGGGGTATGAAACTGGAAAAAGCTCCGACGCCGGAGGCGCCGCCACCCGGGGGAGTGCCCATTGCGTATGCTACGTCGATCATGAAAAACCTCCTGAAGATTTTGATCTTGATTGCGGGTTTCTTTCACCGCCGGGCACCTGCCGGCGATAACTGAGAGCGAGTGTCGCGAATCAGACTGATACGGCTCTTTTTGCGTAGAACTCTTCACGGAAGCGGGCGAAACGCCCCTCCGCTATGGCGTCGCGGGCCTTTGCCATCAGGTTCAGATAATAGTAAAGATTGTGGTAGGTATTGAACCTGGAAGAGAGTATTTCACCGGCCCGGTAAAGGTGCCGCAGGTACGCCCTGGAATAGTTGCGGCACACATAGCAGTCGCATTCCGGGTCAATGGGTCCCCGATCCTCCGCGTACCGGGCGTTCTTGATATTCAGACTCCCGCTGGAGGTGAAGAGCATCCCGTTACGGGCGTTTCTCGTGGGCATGACGCAATCGAACATGTCGTAGCCCCGGTAAATCCCCTCTATCAGGTCCTCGGGGGTTCCGATCCCCATGATGTAGCGGGGGCGGTCTTCGGGAAGAAGGGGTTCGCAGGTCTCCATGACCCCGTACATTACCTCCTTTTCCTCGCCCACGGAAAGCCCACCCAGCGCATACCCGTCAAAACCGATCTCCCGCAGATCCCGGGCGCTTTGCGCCCGAAGGTCCGGAAACCGCCCACCCTGCACAATACCGAAAAGCGCCTGATCCTTCCGGCGCCTGGCCTCCCTGCAGCGCACCGCCCAGCGTGAGGTCATCTCCATGGATTTCCGCACATAGTTATAGTCAGCCGTTGCGGGAGGACATTCATCAAAACACATGATAATGTCGGCGCCCAGAGCCTCCTGGATATCAATGGAGACCTCGGGGGAGATGAAGTGGGGGGAACCGTCAAGATGGGAGCGGAAAGTGACCCCTTCTTCCTTGATCCTGCACAACTCTCCGAGGCTGAACACCTGGAATCCGCCGCTGTCCGTGAGGATCGGGCCTGACCAGCCCATGAAGCCGTGCAGGCCTCCCATGCGGCCGATCAGCTCATGACCCGGCCTGAGGTAGAGGTGATAGGTGTTGGCGAGGATAATCCCGGCCTTGACCTCCCAGAGTTCATCCGGGGTCATCGCCTTTACCGTGGCCTGGGTGCCCACCGGCATGAATATGGGAGTAGGTATCACGCCATGGCATGTGGCCAGAGACCCGAGACGCGCCGCGCACGACGTATCCTTCTTTTCCAGACGATATTCAAATAACCGCAACGAGTCCGTCAAAATCCGCCAACCATCCCCTGATGAGAGTAAACTTCCCATGCGCCGGCCTGAATCGCCAAGGCTTCATGAAATAAACATGGCGTCGCCATAACTGAAAAAACGAAATTTCCCGCGCACGGCCTCCTTGTAGGCCTCAAAAAGAAACTCCTTGCCCGCGAACGCCGAAACGAGAAGCAAAAGAGTCGAGCAGGGGAGATGAAAATTGGTAATGAGGGCGTCCACTATCCGGAAACGGTAGCCCGGGTAGATAAAGATGTCGGCCTCGTCTTCTCCCGGACGCACGATCCTGTCTGAAAGGGCGGAGTGCTCAAGGGCCCTGGTCGTGGTTGTTCCCAGGGCAATGACGCGCCCCTTGCCCCTCTTTCTTTCCGCTACGGCCGCGGCCGTCTTCTCCGGGATGAAGTAACGCTCGCGATGCATTCGATGCTGGCCGACATCTTCAACCCGCACCGGAAGAAAGGTCCCGAGACCAACATGCAGGGTAAGGGGAGCTATCTCTACTCCCCGCTCCTCAAGTCCCGCTAGGAGCTCATGGGTAAAATGAAGCCCGGCCGTAGGCGCCGCGACAGCCCCCGGCTCCCTGGCGAATACCGTCTGATAGCGCGCACGGTCGGAAGGTTCAACCTCTCTGCGGATATAGGGTGGAAGAGGAAGATTTCCCTGCTCCTCCAGCCACCCGTCAAAGCCTTCATCTGGAGAAAAGGAAAGGGTCCAGGTATCCTCGCCGTCTTTCCCCGTAACCCGCGCGGTCATGCCAGCGGGCAGGCGGATAAGGGAACCGGGCGCCGGCTTCTTCGATACCCTGAGGAGGCATGTCCACACCTGACCGGAAACCGGCAGCCTCCTGACCAGAAACACCTCGACGCGTCCGCCGCTCTCCTTGTTACCAAACAGCCTGGCCGGAATGACCCTGGTGTTATTCAGGACTAGCAGATCTCCGGGCAGAAACAGCTCCCCGACACGGGAAAACAGGGTTTCATCCAGGGACTTCTTCCGCCTGTCCAGAACCATCAGGCGCGATGTCTCCCTTCTGTCGGCAGGTGTCTGGGCTATCAGCTCCGGCGGGAGAAAATAGTTGAATTCACTGAAACGCATCGGCTAGTCGGTGTGATATCTTTCAAGGCGGGTTCCCGGATAATAGTAGGACAGGATATCCCGATAGCTTAACCCCTCTTCGGCCCTTTGTTTGGCGCCCCATTGGCACATGCCGACACCATGTCCGTAGCCGACCCCGATAAATACGAAATTATCGTCAACCGAGGTTACCTCGAAATCGGTGCTTCGAATTACGCCGTATCCGACAATTGCGCGAAACTTGACGGCAGGAATGGTCTTGGCGCCAAAATCGGATATCAGCTCCAGGGAGACAATCCTTCCGCTCCGGTTGCGGGAAACAGGGCGTATCACCCTGAGGCCTGATACGGCATACCCCCTCCTCTTCAACAGGGATTCCAGCTTTCCCCGGCCGATGGTCTGTTCCCAGAGCACTGACGGAGTAGCGGAACAGTTGGCGCATACGACACCACGCAGGTAAGGATAGCTTACGGACCAGACGTATTCCGAATCCTCCGTATGCCCACCGCAGCTGGAATGAAAAAAGGACTGTATTATGGCGCCCGCGAAGGTAAGCACCTCTCCCCGCGTCTCTTCAACCGCATGCGCGGCGCGGCTGTCCTCAATATCACTCCCGTCATACACCTGGTCAATCACACTGGACTCCAGATGATAGAGAGAGTTTTTTCTCGCTTCCTTCTGGTAGAGGGCAAAGGTCCTGGAGACTACAGCCTGGGCCTTTACCGCTTCCATTGGCCATTGAGAGGAGATTTCACAGTTAATGAGGCCGATGAGATAATCTTCAATGGGTAATTCATCAATGACCAGCAGCCCCCTGGAAGATGAGGCAACCTCGATTATTCCCCTGTATCCCTTGCCATTTATGCGAATTACGCCCGGCGATGAAAGCGTAAGCCTGTGGGTCAGGTACCTGCCAACAGACAACCCGCCTCTGTCTCGTCTGATAACAGCCGGAAAAGACACAGCCAGCCGGACGCCCCTTCCATCGGTGACGGCCAGGCCGTAACCCTCAACCCTGATCCTTTCAGCACCCTTTATTATGGCCACCCGTATGGATCCAGTTCCAGCAGGCGCGGCTTCGGCCAAAGGCGCGAAAAGCAGGGCAAAAAGAAGCAATGCCGGAAATAATCTCACCGTAGACATCCAGGCTTCCAAAACTTTTTGATAAAAACAAAAAAAATATTCTAAGTCAATGATTTTGTCGGGTGCTGGTTAAACGCTCCCCGCCATACCTCGCGGCGCCGCGAAGGAAGCGGGTATCATAGGGAGAGGCGCTCCCCTTGTCAAGCACTTAGAGCAGGCAAATGATTTGCCGCGACAGGGAAATCGTGCTATAGACTAGCACTGCCGCCACACCTGACACTACCGTTATGGGGAACATTACTTTGTCGACGTTGCTCAAGATAACCGGACTCTCTACCCGATTTCCAGCACCGGATGGAACGGTTCGGGCCGTTGATTCCCTGAATCTGCACATCAACGAAAAGGAGACCCTCTCCCTTGTCGGTGAATCGGGATGCGGCAAAAGCATGACGGCCTTCTCCATAATGAGGCTGGTCCCCCCTCCCGGAATGATAACATCAGGCGAAATTCTCTTTGAGGGACAGGATCTGCTTGACCTGCCGGATGAGCGGATGCGCCGCATCCGCGGCAACCGGATTTCCATGATCTTCCAGGAACCGATGACATCCCTCAATCCGGTCTTCAGAATCGGAGACCAGATAGCGGAGGGGTTACGGCTTCACCGAGGCCTGAGCGCCCGTGAGGCGCGGGATGAAACCGTCGAGATCCTGCGCTGCGTCGGCATCCCCTCCCCGGCGTCACGATATGATGATTACCCTCATCAGTTGAGCGGCGGCATGCGCCAGCGCATAATGATCGCCATGGCCCTCTCCTGCAAACCGAAGCTTCTTATAGCGGACGAACCCACCACCGCCCTTGATGTGACGATTCAGGCTCAAATCCTGGAACTGATCGATGATCTTCAGGCGGAATTCGGCATGGGACTGCTACTTATCACCCACGATCTCGGGATCGTAGCCGAGCGTTCCAACCGGACCGCCATCATGTACGCGGGAAGGATCGTCGAGACCTGCGCCACCCGCGATATCCTTAAAAACCCCTGCCATCCTTACACAAAGGGCCTGCTCGCTTCTCTCCCCCAGAATGCCCGTCCTGGAAGACCATTGCCGGTTATCCCCGGCAACGTTCCCAAACCGGGTTCGACAATTTCTGGATGCGATTTCCGCGATCGCTGTCCATACGCGGAATCGAGATGCGCGACAGATCCTCCGCCTTCGCGCGAAGTGGAAGAAGGCCATAGCGTAAGCTGCTGGAAATTCACATGAATACACCCATTATTGAAACAAGGAATCTCAGGAAAGATTTTTTCGTAAAAACCGGCCCTTTTGTCAGGCCGGCCGCCCTGAGGGCGGTGAATGGCGTATCAATCAGCCTGCGAGACGGCGAAACCCTTGGCCTGGCCGGTGAATCAGGCAGCGGCAAATCAACCCTGGGGAAACTCCTTTTGGGATTGCTGCATCCCGACAAAGGTGAAATACTGTTCCGGGGAAAGGAATTTTCCGGTTTTTCCGCAAAGGAGCTTCCGGACTTCCGCAAATCGGTTCAGATGATCTTCCAGGATCCCTATTCATCCCTGAACCCAAGGATGCGAATCGGTGACATTATCGAAGAACCGATGCGCATACACGGGCTTTCAACCCCTCAGGGACGTCGTGAACGGGTTGTCGCCCTTATGGAAAGGGTCGGACTGTCCGCGGAAATGTTCACCCGATATCCCCATGAATTTTCCGGAGGACAGAGACAACGAATCGGAATTGCCAGGGCGCTGGCGGTGTCGCCAAGCCTTGTTATCGCCGATGAGCCGGTTTCCGCTCTCGATCTGTCCATCCAGGCCCAGATCATCAATCTACTCCAGGACCTGAAGAACGAATTTTCCCTATCCTTCCTCGTAATCGCCCACGATCTTTCAGTTCTCCGACATGTATGCGAACGAATCGCCATTATGTATCTGGGTTCGATAGTGGAAACGGGAAAGACCGGGGATGTTTTCGACGGCTTCATGCATCCCTACACGCAAGCACTTCTTTCCGCGGTCCCCAATGTCGAAAAAGTCCCGGGGAAAAGTCGGATAGTCCTGAAGGGAGATATCCCCAGCCCTCTCTCCCCCCCTCCCGGCTGCCCCTTTCACCCGCGCTGTCCTTATGCCAGGCCCGGTGAATGCGACCGGCTCGTCCCCCATCTGGAGGAAAAATCTCCAGGGCACTTCGCTGCCTGCCATCACAGCGGGGATTTGTTCCTTTGAAACTGGAATGGATAGTCGAGATATATTTCCGCTACACTCGCATTTGCTTAGTTCCAGGTTGACAAAACGCCTTGCCTAAAATATAGATATATATGAATTAACAATGAATGTGGTACCTGGAGCCCTCCGAGAGGAGCGATCTCGCCTGATTCGTTGCCTCTCCTGGCGAAAGCAGTTGAGAGCAGAGGAAGAAGGGCGTCCGGCGGGAACTAAGGATACCTCCAACTGCCAAATCCTGGTTAATAAAGTTTAGGGAGGATTGAATATATGAAGTTTGACAAGAGCAGGGATTATGACAACGAGGCCGAGATATGCAAGGTACTGGGCCATCCCATAAGATTGAAAATCGTTGCCGGGCTTTGCTCCAGGGAGTGCAACGTAAAACACATATGGGAATGTCTCGGGCTTCCCCAGGCCACGGTCTCCCAGCATCTTGCCCTGCTGAAGAACAAAGGAATCATTGAAGGAAAGCGTGACGGCGTCAAGGTCCACTACAGCGTCGTCAACCCGCTGGCCATCCGTATTGTAGAAATAATGGAATCTTCTCCCGAATCCTGAGGTCCCTTCCATGTTTCGCCACGGTCGGTTTATCAGGAAACCCTCCGCAGAACCGGTATCTTTTCCAGCGCCTTGCGCCTTTGCGCATCACTCTTTCCCAAATCAACCGAGTCCATCATAAAACCGACAATCTCCACGAACTCCATGCCATCCCGGAAAATCTTCTGATAAGAATCCGTTGAGCCCGGCGGCACATCAGGTGTGAATACCATGGTCCGCCCGCTGTCCACGAGGAAGAGTGCAATATATACAGAATGTATCCCCTCATTTAACACAACGCACATATAGGCATCACAGGTTGCGGTTGTGTGGTCTTCCATGGCGACACGCGTCCTGTTGAGTGATTTATGCATCTCCAGGATGTCTTGCGGCGCCCGGTACTCGATGGCCTCAATGGATTTATTTATGGTGAATTGAACCGGGGGTCCCGAAAAGCCCATAGTTCCTTCAGCAGGACCGAATTGCGACTCGATGCTTGTCTCTTCAAGGCCCAGAAAAGCAAAGGGATCAGAGGATTCCTGTTCATGTTCCGCATTCAGCTCTACCGGCGCCGCGCGGCCATCGGCATCGGCCGCGGCTGCGTCAATAATGGAAGATTCGGTATCAAGGGCTGTAATGGCGTCCATGGACAAGCCTTCGATTTCGTCGCCTTTTCCCGGCTGCTCACCATGATCTGTCAGGGTGTGCCGCTCATTCCCGGCAGACAAACCCAGATCCGGTTTACCCGCAACTGCGTCTCGTGACCGGGCACGCGATGAAAGAGGATCGAAACCGGCCTGAGTTTCATGGGTCGCGGACCTTTCCGGCAACCCATTGCTCACGTCTTCCAACAGGTCCATAATCTTCAGGTCGGCAAAATCCTCCTCCCCCACGTCAAGTTCATCCATTTTCACCAAGGGCCCGAAAATGGCCGGTTTCTCTGTACGAGTCTGTCCGGAGGAAAACGTCGACAACCCGCTTTCAGGCGAAAGGCCCCATCTCCCCAGAATCGCGGTATGGGTCGAAGATATTGTCTCCATAATTGCATTCCCGCTGTAGAGAAGCTCTGAGGCGAGTTGCTCGATTTTTTCCCTGGCCGAGGAAACGGCTTGCGCCGCCTTTCGCTCAAGAGACTCTTTTTCTTCCATCATCCGCTCTGAATCCGCCCTCAGTCTCGAGAGCGTCTCCGCGTGAGCCGCTTCCAGTTCCGCTATCTCCTCCGATAGTTTCACCACAAGGGTCCGCTCGGCCTCCAGTTGCTCCGCGGCCAGGGACTCGGCCTCACCCTTCTCCCTTGACAGGCGGCGTTTCTCCTCTTCCAGCGCAGCCAGCTCCAGCGCATGCTTCTCCATTGCCGCCTTCTGTTCCGCTGACATCCGCTGAATTTGAGATTTGAGGGAGGACACCTCCTCTTCAGCGTGTTCAGCGGAGGTCAAAGCCTCCTGGCGGAGACTGTCAACCTCTTTGGCAAGCTTGGACAAGAGGGATTCCGCCGCTTCTCTATCCGCGACGACTTGAGCGGACAGGCGTTCCTTTTCCGAACTCAGCTGGGTGATTTGCCGCTCCGAGGATTCGCTGTAACCTGCGAGCTCTTCCCGGAGGCAGCGAACATCGTCCTCCAGCACGGAACGCTCCTTCTCTCCTTCCCTCCTGGCCAGATCAAGTTCGGAGGTAAGACGTTCCATGTCACGGCGCAATTCTGAAAGAACGCTTGAGAGGGAGTCCTCGGCCGCCCCCTTATCAGCGGAGAGACGCGCTATTTCGTCTCTGAGTTGCTGGATATCGTTTGAGGATGAATCTTCCATCCGGGCCATGTCCTGCAGCAAACGTTCCTTTTCCGCCCGGAGAGAGGAAAGTTCGGAAGATGAAACATGGCCGGCGACCTTTATTTCTTCGCGCAGTTTTTCCACCTCGGCTTTCGCGGACTCCAGCTCTTTGGCCGTCTCCGTGGAAAGGGCCTCCCGCTCACCCTGAAGAAGCTCTATCTCTCCCCTGAGAAGCGTCAATTCCCTGTCGCCATCTTCTCTTTCCCGCTTTTTCTCTTCCTGCAGCGAGGCGATCCTCATGCGCAGATCGGACAATTCCGCAGCCTGTTTCTTCTGGGCATCCGACTTCTCGGAGGCAATCCTCTCAACCTCCGCCTTCAGACCTACCAGTTCCTCCGGGGTAGGTTCAGGAGATGAAAGGGTTTCCAGTTCGGCTTTCAGCAGGGCTATTTCACTTTCATTCCCCTCCCGGATCGCCCTTTTCTCTTCGGAAAGTCGATTCCGCTCCAACTTCAACGCGGCCAGTTCCGCGGCGGCGCTCTTTTCAGTTTCAGTCTTCTCTGAGGAAAGTCTCTCAATCTCGCCTTTCAAAGACTCCTTCTCCCGTGAGAAAGCTTCCCGCGCCGCCTTAATTTCCTTCTTCAATCCTTCGATCTCCGAGGAAAGAGAAGATGATTCATCGGCCACGGCCACCGTCAGATCATTTCTGGCCCTGACAAGACGTTCCAGTTCATCCCGGGCGGCGGCTGTCCCGGCTGACTTCGCGGCATTGATGGAATCAATTTCTTTCGTGATCCCTTTTATCTCCGCGCGAAGCGCCGCGATCTCTTCTGATGCGTCCTTTTCCGTCTTTACCTTTGAGGCATGCAATTGTTCCTTTGCCGCCCTCATGTCCGCTATTTCCTGCTTGGAGGCCATGCCTTGCACGGGCCGGGCTTCCCGAGAGGCCACCTTTTCCTGGAGGGCGCCCTTGCCCGTGCCCTTCCCGTCTTCAGAGGCTTTTGCCTCCGAACTATCCAAACTTGCCGCCTTTTCAATGTCGGGAGTAACCGCGCCTGAATCCTTCTTCGCGGCCCCATCCGGCTGTTTCGAGCCTTTTTCCAGCCCTGATTTCTTATGCACGCCCTTTTTCGAGGCGCCGGCGGAACGGACAACCCTGAGGTCGTTAAGCACCACCTCCCTCAGCGCCTTGCTGTAGTTAAGGTTCACGCCCTGCATATCAAATCCGAGATCCTTAACAAAAGCCATGGCTTCACGCACGACATTATCGGATTCAGCCTTGTCCCCAGGGGGCCTCTGAGGGGTATATATGACGAAACTCTTGGCTTTCCGGGAGGAAAACGCCACGTACGCAGTGGCGAAAGTTCCTTCCTGCACCACACAGACAAATGCTTCGCAAGACTGGTTTTGCTTCCCGCCTATGCTGATATTTACATCGGAAGCAGATCGGTATATGGCGATCACATCCTGCGCGTCGGCTTCAACGAACTGCAGAGAAGCATCCTCTATAAACATCTCTTTCCCCCTGATACCCTGGAAAATAAAAAACCGGGGCAAAATATCCGCTGATATTTCGGCAACCCGGCTGTCTGCTTGAGACCCTTGAGGTTTTCCGCCCCATCCTCGCGGATGGTTTAGTAGTATCGTATATCAAACACATATTCAATTGTCATCCCGATGTGCCCATTATCCGGAACGACCGGGCAAAGTCAACAGGTTTTGTCTCGCTTGCCAAGATATTCCTGGACAATGAAAACCAAAGGTTACGGGTTCAGTTTCAGGCAATCTTGTGCTACTATTGCGCAACAATTCCGAATACTGACGAAAGAGGGGTTGAAAAATGCAAAACGTTATAAAAGCGCAAAAAACCGTATCAGAAGAAGAGCTTAAAATAATCAGTGAAATGGACTGGAATGCATATTACAACGAATCTGCTCCACCGGACATGCAACGAATGGAAAACTGTCCGGACTGTAACGCCATAATTATGGTGCGACAGGATCAATCGGAGATCACTTGCTACAGTTGCAAGAAACAGATCAAGCCCAATGCCGCGTAAGCATAAAAGATTCAGACATGAGAACTTTAACGCGATTCCAGTTTGATGGAAAGCAATGACTCAAACGGATTCAACCATCAATCACATCCAGGTTTCGCTGAGACCAAAAGCGCCTTGCAATTTTTTTTTCAGGTGCTATTATTCTCAACATTTGATGCCATAGTGTTTCCCGACCTGGCAGGTTTTTGCGGCAAGGTTTTAATTTTATCAAGAGGAGGACACCATGAAGAAAACAGTATCCACCGCCGTCGTTGCTCTCGCCGTCGTTGCCTTTGCCGGCGCCGTCGTGGCCGAGGAGAAATTCCCCACCCAGGGCGCTACCGTCAAGACTACCGTTACGACCCCTGACGGCACAGTCGTGAAAGAGGATGTGGTTACCGACACCACGAAAGGCGCGGACACCGCGACGCAGTACAGAGAGCTTCAGAAGGCAAAAGAAAAGGAAGCCGCTGAACAGCAGGAAGCCTCGACCGATAAGCAGGATGTGGAAAAAGCGGTAAAGAAAAAGGTGACCAAAAAGAAAGCGAAGAAGGCCAAAGCAAAAGCCAAGGCAAAATCGGAAGCCGCTCCGGAGGAGACCGCCGCTCCGGAAGCCAAATAGGCATGTTCCATCAAAACTGACTCTCGACGTAAGGCCGTATCACCATTGGTACGGCCTTACGTTTTTCAGGCGCCTGCCGAGTGTCTACGCCTTGATCCCCACGGCATACACAACGTCATAGGTGGCCGGAATCCCCTGATCGCACCCGAATTCTCTCCGGTATATCTCCATCATCTCCGTCATGACCCTTTTTCCCGCAAGCCCGCGATCTCCCATGCTCGAAGCGTTACCCGCCCCTATGCGCCGCAGGGAACGCAGCAGGGAGGAGACATCAGGATGAAACTCTTTTTCGGTATCTTTCTCGACCCGGCATTGACTGAATCCCGCATATTTCAGCGCGGCCTCCACATCCTGAAGGGAGAAAAACCTGTGGGTCCTGTCACCACCGTCACGTGCTGAAATGCAGGTCGCTCTCTGGTACGAAGTCCTTAACTCATGAAGCGTATCGCAACCAAACAGGGCAAAACGGAACGTTCCTCCGGGGGACAGGACACGCATCGCTTCGCAAAAAGCCGGTTTGAGAGAGTTCAACCACTGAAACGCGGAGGTTGAAATAACCAGGTCGAAGGAGCAATCGGCAAACGGAAGACGCTCGGCATCGCCCTCGACAAATAACTTCCAGCAGCCATCTCCGACAGTTGCCATTGCCGTCTTTCCCATCCCCGGAGCCAGATCAATGCCCACAAGGAACGCTTCAGGGTAGATACCACGCAAGGCGCGAAGCAACATCCCCGTGCCCGCGCCCACATCGAGAATTCGCCGAAGCTCGTCTCCGTCGCCCATTTCCATTAGCTGGCCGAGAATCTTTTCCCTTACCCGCTTCTGGACAACAACCGTTTCCTCATAGAAGACCGCCTGGCTGTCAAATGCCCGCCTAACCACGCGCCTGTCAATCAGAGCCATACACACCTTCCAGAAAACTATCGATTACGCTGTTCAGTTCCTCGTGCCTGGAGATCACGGGGGCGTGGCCCGCGTCATCCAGAACACAGAGATACGAGCGTGGAATAACGTCCGCCATGTGCCGGGAAGCGCCCGGAAGACAGATAGAATCCATGGCTCCATGAACAAGCAGGACCGGAACAGTGATCCCGGGAAGCACGGACCTGAGATCGGCTGTCGCCAGGGCATCCAGGGAATGAAGCGCCCCACCGGTATCCGGGGGCTTGCCGGTCAAGGCATTCCGCTCCATCGCCTCAAGACACCGTTGGGACGATTCAAGAGGCGAAAACATCATTCGCCTGAAATCGGCCAGTGTCTTCTCCCGGTTTCTCCTGAAACGGAGAGCAAGGCCCCTGCACTCTTCGGGGGAAAGAGCGCAGGAAAAATCATCGCTTGCGGTAAACCTGGGCGTACCGGAAATAAAGACCATTCCGGCAAGCCTTTCTTTTACAACGGCATGGGCGGAAAGCGCCACGAGAACCCCCATCGACCAGCCCACCAGGACAACTTCACGGAGTTCCAGAAAGGACAGGAGAGCAGATACGTCCCCGGCCAGGTCGCTGATACCATAGCGGGATGAAGGCGCATCGGAATCGCCGTGTCCCCGCAGATCCGGAACAACACACCGGTAACGGCCGGAAAAACAGTCGACCTGCCGCTTCCACACGGCCCCGCAGAACGACCAACCGTGAATAAATACCAAGGGTCTTCCGGCGCCTTCATCAGCGTAATGGATGTTTACGGAGTCGTTTGCCGTGAAAAAACGCATAACCGGGTCCCCCTTGGAAGGTGGGCAAAACGTCCCCACCCGTTCCTTCATATTATGCCCAGCCTCTTGCCCGTGTTCTCCATAAGCTCCAGAACCTTTTGCAGCTCTTTACGTTCATGGCAGGCCATGAGAGCGCACCTCAGACGGCTCCCCCCCGTCGGCACAGTGGGAGGGCGGATTCCCTGGACATATACCCCTGCCTCAAAGAGCTCCGCGGAAAATCGCATGGTCTTTTCCGGGTCCCCTGTCACAACCGGGACTATCTGGGTTTCACTTTTCAGCGTATCGAAGCCGGCGTCTCGCAGCCCGTCCCTGAAAAATTCCCAATGGCTCGCCAGGCGGTGACGCAGTTCCTCCCCTTCCGCTGATTCTATTATGTCCAGAGCGGCAAGGGATGCGGCCATCTGCGAAGGCGGCAGGGAGGTGGAAAAAATGAAACTCCTCGCCCGGTTGACAAGATAGTCGATTATCTCTTCCGAAGCGGCGGCATAGGCGCCAAAGGACCCAAAGGCCTTTCCCAGGGTCCCCATATGGATATCAATGTCCGCCTGGACATCGAAATGCTCCGCCGTCCCTCTCCCTGTCCGGCCAAGCACTCCGGCGCCGTGGGCATCGTCGATCATGAGCATGGCGCCAAACTCCCGCTTCAGGGCAACCAGTTCCCGAAGAGGGGCAAGATCTCCGTCCATGCTGAAGACACCGTCCGAAACAATAAGCGATCGCCCTCTCCCCCCTTCCTCCTCCAGGCGCCGCCGCAATTCGGACATATCATTATGGGGATACCGCTCCAGGCGGGCGCGTGACAGGAGACATCCGTCCACAATGGAGGCATGATTCAGGCGATCACAGAACACCATATCGCCTTTTCCAACAAGGGCAGGGATGATGCCTGTATTGGCGGCGTAACCCGAATTGAAAACAAGGGCCCGCTGTGTCCCCTTGAAACGGGCGATTCGCTCCTCCAGCTGGCAGTGAAGATCCGTTGTCCCGGAAACGAGACGTGAAGCGCCCGTTCCGACGCCAAACCTGTTAATGGCCAGGATGGCCGCCTCCTTCAACAGGGGATGATCCGCAAGACCGAGATAATTGTTGGAACAGAGGAGCAAGACCTCCTTGCCATCAATATGCGCCACGGTTTTCCGCGCATCCCGCACCCTGCGCAGCCACCGGTACAGCCCTCTTTCACGCAGATTATCCAACTCCCCGGCAAATGAACCCATAGGGCGCCTCCGATGAAACAGCGTCTCGTCAACCAATAACAAACAAATCGGTTGACGACTAAGGAAGTAACATATCCGCCCTGCTTTGTAAAACTGTTTCCTCCCTCCCCGGCGTGACGGCGTCGACGGAAAAGAAAGATGAAAAACAATCCATTTGACAGCGAACGGCCGGTAAGGCAAACTAATATGCGAGTATCTTGCGCTTCCTTTGATTAGAAAAATATTGTGGAGGATTCTGAGTGAAACCCTGGATCTGGATCGCGGCCGGCATCGCCATTACCGCTCTGGAACTTATCGTTCCTTCTTTCACCATTATCTGGTTCGGCCTTGCCGCAATCGTGGTAGGGATTGTATCCTTCATAGTGGGCACGGAATCCCTCACCGTGCAGCTTGCACTATGGGCCATCCTGTCCGGCGCCTTCACCTATTTCTGGTTCAGATTCTTCCGGCAGCAGACAAAGACGCTGTCAGGGCAGAGCAAGGACGCCATCGTAGGAAAGGCCGGCGTCATCGTCAAGGTCAACGAAGGCACTTTTCCAGGGGGTGTTGTCCGCTTTCCCATTGCGGTTCTCGGCTCGGATGAATGGTCTTACATCTCGGACGAACATCTTCAGGTTGGTGATCGCGGGATCATCATCGACATCGCGGGTGACAAACTGGTCCTCAAGAAGGGTTGATTCTATAACATGTACTGGTCTTTAAAGGAGGTATTATGGCAGGCGTAGTTATTTTCATTATCCTTTCACTGGCGGTCGCGGCCACCATCATGATGGGGGTCAGGATCGTCCCGCAGGGCTATGAATACGTGGTCCAGCGTCTGGGCAAGTACCATGTCACGTTGAAACCAGGCCTGAATTTCATCATCCCCTATATCGACACCGTCGCCTACCGCATCTCGACAAAGGACATGCCTCTGGAAATCGGCTCACAGGAAGCGATTACAAAGGACAACGCTGTTATCGTCTGCAACGCCATCGCCTTCATCAAGGTCATCGACCCGGTCCTCGCCGTCTACGGCATTTCTAACTTCGAATACGCCATCCAGAACCTGATCATGACAACACTCAGGGCCATCATTGGCGAAATGGAACTGGACGTAGCCCTCTCCTCCCGCGACACCATCAAGGCTCGCCTCCGGGAGATAATCTCCGGAGATGTGGTGGACTGGGGCATATCGGTTAAATCCGTGGAAATTCAGGACATCAAACCCTCCGCATCCATGCAGAACGCCATGGAGCAACAGGCTTCGGCGGAAAGAACGAAACGCGCCGCGATTCTCGAAGCCGAAGGACGCAAGGCCGCCGTAATCCTGGACGCTGAAGGGAAACTGGAAGCGGCGAGAAAAGAGGCCCAAGCCCAGGTTACCCTGGCCGAAGCGTCTTCCAAGGCCATTGAGAGTATCGCCAGGGCGGTGGGAGACAAGGAGCTGCCCGCGATGTTCCTGCTGGGAGATCGCTATGTCGGCTCGATGCAGAAGCTGGCGTCTTCCCAGAACACCAAGACCTTTGTCCTTCCCGCGGACCTTCTGGCCGCGATAAAAGGGATTCTTCACAAGTAAGGGGATTTTTCCATCCCGGGACAGACCGAAAGAAAAGCCGACGCCCATCCAGGCGCCGGCTTTTCTTGTTTCGGAACAACAGGGTCTGTCCGGTTAGCTGTATTTTGTCCTCCGCGGCGCCCGGACCGTCTCACGCCGCCTTTCATCAGGACCCTTTTCAAGCGGCTTTACCTTGCCATGTTTATTATCAACGGGCTTTTCCCGGGAAGGCGCCTCCTTCCGCCTGACATTCGGGTTCCTTCCCGGCAGACGCAGCCGTTCGGCTTCTTCGACGCTGAGAAAACGGAATTCACCCGCTTTCAGACCCTCCAGTCCGAGAGACCCGTACCTCACCCTCTTCAACCTGACCACGACAAGACTGACGGCCTCGCACATGCGGCGCACCTGGCGATATCGTCCTTCGTGGATGGTGATGGAAAGCCATGTATTGTTATCACTCTCCTTCACAATACGGACTTCAGCGGGCGCCGTCGCTCCTTCTTCAAGATCGACCCCGCTCTCCAGTCGTCGTAACTGCGCCGGCGCTACCTTCCCCCTCACCCTGACATGGTATTCCTTGTCCACTTCGTGCCGGGGATGGGCCAGGGCGTTTGCCCATTCCCCGTCGTTGGTGAGGAGCAGCAGGCCCTCGGTATTGTAATCCAGACGCCCGACCGGATAGACCCTTTCCGTGACACCGTCGAGGAGATCGGTAACCAGAGGCCTCCCCTGGGGATCCTTCAGTGTCGACATGTATCCGGCAGGCTTGTACAGAAGGATATAGACGTTCCCGCCGCCCATATCAACCACCCTTCCGTCAACGGTTATGGAATCCGATCCTGGATCCGCCTTTGTCCCTGGCTCAAGGACAATCGTCCCGTTCACCGCCACCCTGCCGGAGGCGATGAGTTCCTCGGCCCGTCGACGGGAAGCGATACCCGCCCGGGAAAGTATCTTCTGCAGACGCTCTTTCATCTTTCTCCCTAAAAGACCTGTCGGAAATGAAGGCATTTCCCAAGTCCCTGAAAAAGGAAAAGGGGATCCCTTTCATCCCCCTCTCTTCCGCCACGTACCATGTGAAATCATATCCGTCGCGCCATCCGCTCACCCCAGAAAGCGCCCCATTCTCCGGAATTTGTCATAGCGATCCTCCAGGAGCCTCTCCATGGGGACATCCCTCAACTCCCTGAGGCTTCTCGCAATCGCCTTGTGTACCTCACGGGCCGCGGCCTCATGGTCCCGGTGCGCCCCGCCGACTGGTTCGGGCACTATCTCATCTATGACATCCAGGGCCTTCAGGTCTTTAGCCGTGGGCTTCAGGGCCTCGGCCGCCAGTTCACCCTTGGACCCGTCGGCCCAGAGGATGGCGGCGCACCCTTCCGGCGAGATAACGGAATATATGGAATGCTCCAGCATAAGGATCCTGTCGCCAACGGCTATGGCCAAGGCGCCCCCCGACCCCCCTTCCCCGGTAACCACCACGACAATTGGCGTCCTCAACCGGGACATCTCCATGAGGTTTCTCGCGATAGCCTCCGCCTGTCCCCTCTCCTCCGCGCCGATACCGGGAAAAGCGCCCGGAGTATCCACGAAGGTGATAACGGGAAGCCGGAATCTCTCCGCCATCTCCATGAGCCGAAGCGCCTTGCGGTAACCCTCGGGGTTCGGCATGCCGAAGTTGCGGTAGACCTTTTCCTTTGTGTCGCGCCCCTTCTGGTGCCCGATAACCATCACCGGTTCTCCGTCCAGCCTGGCGGGTCCGGCTATGATGGCAGGGTCATCGGCGAACTTCCGATCGCCGTGCAGTTCGATGAAATCCGTGAAAATGTGGCGGATGTAGTCCATGGTAAAGGGACGGTTCACATGCCTGGCAAGCTGCACCGTCTGCCAGCGTGTCAGGTTCGCGAAGACCTCTCCGCGCATTTTCTCCACCTTCTGCTCCAGACGGTTCACCTCCGCCTTGAGGTCCAGCTTGTCGGTGGAAAATTCCTGAAGCTCACGGAGTTTCTCTTCCAGTTCGGCGATCGGCTTTTCAAAATCAAGATACGGGTTCAGGGCCATCCTGTTGCTCTCCTTGGGTTTCCTTTGGCAGAAAACGCATGTCGCCTATTCAAAGGTTGTGGCATTATACCCGAACAGCTCCTCCACCTCCAGCGACAAATCATCACTGGGCCTGACCGAGCATGCGGAAGGGAGACGAATAACCGTACGGCAGATGTCCGGAATTATCACATGAAGCCTGGCGGGGCAGTCACCGCGATGCCTGCCGATAATCTCCCTGAGGGAAACAAGCTGCTCCGGGCAAACACCGGACGCGTCTACGGTGAAGCTGACCATGCGTGAACGGGTCTCCTTCAAGGTTCCCAGCTGAACGATATCCGTGACCCTCACCTTGCAGCTCTCTTCGCCGATCTCCACGCTTCCGGTAACCAGAAGAGGCTCTTCGCCCTTCAGATACTCGGACACCTTTCCGTACACGTCGGGAAAGACCATCGCCTCCACCGATCCCATCTGGTCCTCGATGAGGGCGAAGGCCATGCGATCACCCTTCTTGGTGATCTTTTCCGTAAGGCTCGCGACAATTCCGCACAGCCTCACCTCACTCCTGTCTTCCCTTTCCTGAAGCGACGCGGTATTTGCCGTAGCGAATCTCTTTACGTCGTCGGCATAACGGTCGAGGGGGTGGCCGGTTATATAGAAGCCCAGAGCCTCCTTTTCAAAGGAGAGGAGCTCCTTTTCCCGCCATTCAGCTATGTCCGGAACGGTACCGGCGCGGCTGGCGGGGGTCAACGCCACCTCCGATTCATCAAACAGGGAGGCCTGCGCTCCGGCCCTCTCCTTCTGCAGCTTCTGGCCCATATCCATGGCCGCTTCCAGAACCGCGGCCAGTTGGGCCCTCCGGAAACCGGTTGAATCGAAAGCGCCGCATTTTATCAGGGCCTCCACGACCCTTCGGTTGACCCGCCTCAGGTCCACCCGGGCGCAGAAGTCGAAGAGATCCCTGAAGGCTTCCCCGCCACGCGCATCCAGGATCGCCTCGACCGCCGCCGCGCCGACGTTTTTCACCGCCCCCAGACCGAAGCGTATGGAACTTTCCCTTACCGTGAATGACAGTTCAGAGGCGTTGATGTCCGGAGGAAGAACCTGGATGCCCATGCCGCGGCACTCGGCGATATTCTTTATGACCTTGTCCGAGGAATCCATGTCCTCGGAAAGGAGGGCAGCCATGAACTCCACGGCGTAGTGGGCCTTCAGGTATGCGGTCTGATAGGCGATGAGAGCATAGGCGGCGGAGTGGGACTTGTTGAAGCCGTATTCCGCGAACTTGGCCATCAGGTCGAAGATCGCCTCCGCCTTTTTCACGTCAATACCATTCTCTTTGGCCCCGGCCAGAAAGATATCCCGCTGCTTGGCCATCTCCGCGGGGTCCTTCTTGCCCATGGCGCGCCTCAGGAGATCGGCGCCGCCCAGGGAATACCCGGCAAGGGTCCGGGCGATTTGCATAACCTGCTCCTGATAGACAATAACGCCGTAGGTGTCCTTGAGAATCGGCTGCAACTGGGGGAGTTCATAGGTAACCGGCTTTCTGCCGTGCTTCCGGTCGATGAAATCGTCCACCATGCCGGAACCGAGGGGACCGGGCCGGTAAAGCGCGCACACCGCGATGATATCCTCGAAGCAGGAAGGCTTGAGTTTTACCAGAAGCTCCTTCATGCCGCTGGATTCAAGCTGGAACACGCCGGTGGTGTTGCCCGCCTGCAGGAGCTGGTAGGCGGCCTCGTCATCGTCACCCAGAGTGGTGATGTCGAAACCGGGCGTCTTGCCCGCGCGGATGAGCTTTATCGCGTTATCTATGACGGTGAGGTTCTTGAGACCGAGGAAGTCAAACTTCACCAGGCCGATCTTTTCCACGTACTTCATGGAAAACTGGGTGGTTATGGAGTTGCTCTTCGGGTCCATGTAAACCGGACAGAACTCTTCCAGTTCGTCAGGCGCCACGACTACGCCCGCGGCGTGGGTCGACGCGTGGCGCGTCAATCCTTCGAGACAGAGGGCGGTATCCAGAAGGTTCTTGATACGCGGGTCCGTCCTGGCCATCTCGGTCAGCTTCGGCTCCTTTTTCAGCGCATCCTCAAGATGGATATTGAGGATGTTGGGAACCAGCTTCGCGATCTTGTCCACTTCTCCGTAAGAGTAGTTCAGCGCCCTCCCCACATCGCGGATCGCCCCCTTCGCGGCCATGGTGCCGAAGGTGATGATCTGACAGACCTTGTCGCGGCCGTATTTCCTGGTTACGTACTGGATAACCTCCTCCCGGCGGTTCTGGCAGAAATCCACGTCGATATCCGGCATGGAAATACGCTCCGGATTCAGGAATCGCTCGAAAAGAAGGTTGTACGGGATAGGGTCGAGATCGGTGATGCGCAGCGCATAGGCCACCAGCGAACCCGCTGCCGACCCCCTTCCCGGGCCGACCGGGATGCCCTGCTGTTTGGCCCAGTTGATAAAGTCAGCGACAATAAGGAAGTAGCCGGGGAAACCCATCTGGATTATGCAGGCAAGCTCGATCTCCAGCCTGTGTCGATACGCCTCCTCATCTTCGGTCGAGAAGGCCGGGTCCTTGGCGCGGATATGCTCGAAACGGCTCTCCAGACCGGATTCGGCCTGGCGTGTCAGCTCCTCCTCCAGCGATTTCCCCTCGGGAAGCTCATACCGGGGAAAATGATAGGTCTTGAAATCAAAACGGAGGTCGCAACGCTCGGCGATCCGCACGGTGTTAGCCAAGGCCTCGGGCACATGGGAAAAGGCGGCCATCATTTCCTGGGGGGATTTGAAGTAAAATTCGTCCGCGGAAAAACTCATCCGGCCCGGATCATCCATGGTCTTGCCCGTCTGGATGCAAAGGAGAACCTCGTGGGGCTTGGCGTCCACACGATTCAGATAATGGCAATCATTTGTCGCGACCAGGGGAAGTCCAAGGTGGCCTGCCAGGCTCAGAAGTCCCCGGTTCGCCCGCTCCTGTTCGGGCAGAGAGTTTTCCTGAAGCTCCAGAAAGTAACGTCCGGGGAAGATATCGGCATACTCCTGGGCCGCGGCCCTTGCGTCATCCATCCTGCCGCACTCGCAAAGGGAAGCCACCTCCCCTTTCAGACAGGCGGACAGGGCAATAAGGCCGGTGGAATATTTACGCAGAACCTCTTTATCGATGCGGGGACGGTAATAGAAACCCTCCTTATAGCCTATGGAAACAAGCCTGCTCAGGTTCCTGTATCCCTCGAGATTCTCGCACAGCAGGATAAGATGGCTCGCGGCATCGCCAATACCCCGTGCCTCCTTGGTAAAACGGGATTCCGGCGCCAGGTACACCTCGCAACCAACCAGGGGTTTTATACCAGCGGACTGGCACTTCAGATAGAACTCGATGGCGCCGAACATGTTGCCATGGTCGGTAAGGGCAACAGCCGGCATCCCGTACTCGCAAGCCTTCTTTACCAGATCGCCGATGCGGATTGCGCCGTCCAGGAGGGAATACTGTGTGTGGACATGAAGATGAACAAAATTAGAGATTTCCATATAGCCCGCGGATACAATGACGGGAGCCTGAACTGCGCTCGGCTCCCGGTTGATAAATCACAATTTGGCGAAAGTATGTCATGAACGAAGCGCCGCTGTCAAGAAAATGGGATACCGGCGGCAGCCTCTTTCATGGAGGAATTCCGCCACCCAGAAGCCAACTGCCACCGGAAAATCCGCTACCGTTTTGCACATTAATTCGTATCAATACGCCCTCAACATATGCTATCCTTCGCACTTATTGAAGCAGTCATACCATTGGATAACACAGGAGGTCTCGGATGGCGGAAAAAAGGGTGATGAGAAGAATCCGTCGAAGGCTTTCCCTCCGCTTCGGGGTAGATGCCCCTGTGCGCTTGGCTTTTACCGAGGATGTCACGGACCATGGCATGTTTATCAAAACCACCAATCTTTATCCTCCAGGCACCAGGATAGTCATTGAACTGACCCTGCCGGATGAAACACGGATCAAGCTGAATGGCATGGTTCGCTGGTCAAAGAAGGTTCCTCCTACCATGATTCATTTGATGAGGAAGGCGGGATTCGGGGTAAAGATTCTCGGTTTCGAATCAGGAGAAGCCGATTTCAGAAATTTTCTGGATGGCGCCCAGGCGCCTGTGACGCAGGCCTCGGGACGGGGGGTCGCGGGCGTCTAGGCATGAGGATACTCGGAAACCCCCTGGAGCGCATCCGCGACTTCCTGTGCCGCCACGGCAAAGAGTCTCTCGAGGATCCTTGACGAAAGGGCAGGCGGATAGATGGGAAAGGCAAGGCGATAGATGAGATCCAGCAGACCGTCCTGGCGATTTTCCTCAAGGAACATGGTCCCGTATTGAAAAAGGGGAGAATAGAGAAGGGCGTCCTCCATCACGGCTTCGTCGTCGCTGTAGAAAGGAAGTATCATTTCAAGAGAAAGGCACAACCCCCTTCCCGTCACGTCTTCCGCCACAAACAGGAGGACCTCGTCCCCGGGATCAACGACATGCATCGTCGCATCCGGACAGACCAGGGCCGCGGGGAGAACAACCGGCCGCCCGTAATGGGGATCAAGGCCGTATGGCCATCCTTTTTCCAGCAGAAAACGCTCCATGACGGTGTAAGCCTTGCGGTGAAGACGGTCCATTTCACGGTAAAACATGGGACGTATTTCATCCCTGCGCTCCACAAGATCCGCCAGGCCTATATAATCATCTTCTCTCGGATTTCTTTTCTCCGGATTGTTTACCACCAACCGCAGATGGGTTCGCTTCCGTTCATCGGTCTCTTTTGTCATGACAGGCGTTCCTGCTTTCTTGAAATTGGTGGGTCAGTTGCTTCCCTTCATGCGCGCCTCACGGTTTCTTCGCAAGGCATGAAGAAGAGTGGGTACGTTGGAGCGCCACCGGGGGCTCACAACGGTGATTGCCAATTCCTCTATCTGGGTAATAATAAGCACAGCCGTGGAAAATCTGAAAAGCCAAGGTGGGCCGCCGGCGAAAAGAATGACCGTTCCCGCGCTCATGACTACCGCCGACAGCTTGGCGCCCCACGTATGATAGCTGGTCAGACGCCGGTATTTGAGGAATCCGGCAATGATTGGAATGGTAAAACCGGCCAGCACCGCCGCGACGTAAGGCGCTTCCCGCTGGACAACATGCGGCCAAAGCCACCAGGCGCACAGGGGTGTGGATAAATAGATTGCGAAGTCACCCCAGCTGTCCAGACGGGCGCCGAACTCGGATTCCTGACACAGTCTGCGGGCAAGATAACCGTCCGCGACGTCCGTGCAGAGGGCAATGACAAAGAGCGCCAGATACACCTTTTCGTTCCCGGCCCAGGCGAGGATGAGGAGAACCGGAACGGAACAGAGCCTGAATCCGCTCAGCAGATTGGGAATTGTGAAATATTTCTCGCCCATGGTTCGCTAACAAATACAGAAAAGCGGAACACCGTGTCAAGTCATTTACTCCCGGGAGGACACAAAAGCGTACGTTTACAGGCAATAAAACCGAAAAAAGCGGTTTGTTGAGCCCTTCTCCCTGTTTTCGGCGCTTTCTCCATTATCAACAAAAGCATCCATCGGGCCTTGCCCGGCATCTCATCTACAGGAAGGGAGCAGAACCATGCTGAAGGAATTCAAGGAATTCGTAATGCGAGGCAATGTGGTAGACATGGCGGTAGGTATCATTATCGGGGCGGCTTTCGGCAAGATTGTGACCTCGTTCGTGAGTGATGTCCTGATGCCTCCCATCGGACTTCTCATGGGCAAGGTGGATTTCTCCAATCTCTTTATTGATCTGTCCGGCGCCGGTTACGCCACCCTGGCGGAGGCGAAGAAAGCAGGCGTGGCCACCATCAACTATGGTCTCTTTTTCAATACCGTACTGGACTTCTTAATAGTAGCCTTCGCCATATTCCTCCTGATCCGTCAGATCAACCGCCTCAAGAGAGAGCCGGCGCCGGCCGCGCCCGATACCAAGGAGTGTCCTTTCTGTCTTTCCACGGTCCCCTTGAAGGCCGTCCGCTGCCCGAACTGTACCTCGGAGATCAAGTGACAACCAGCCCGGCATAATGAAAGGGAGGCGAAGACGCCTGCCGCCTTCACCTCCCTTTCCCGGAAACCATCGTCCGCTTACATTCCGTTCTTCTCCGTATCCACCCCGGTGCAGTCAAAGGCATATCCGAAGGTCTGCCCATCCAGGCCCTGGAGGATCTCCCTCCAGAAGATGTGCGTTGCGCCCATATCCTTTGCCTTCAAGGCCGTCTGATACTTGAAATCCGCCAGAACGGCGGGAGGTCCCCACATGCGCTTGCCGACAGGCCCGGGGAAGGTCCCGACCTGACGGCACTCCCGAACGTAAACCGGTTCGGTTTCAACCAGGGGAAACGGCCTGTTGGATTCAAACATCGAGCACCCACCCAGAGCAAACAGCAAAGCAGCCAGCAAAATCTTTTTCATAACACCTCCGGAAGTTTGTCGCCGTCCCCGGACGGACAAGATGGAAAAAGCCCGAGACTTCCATACCGGCCCGCTCGTCCGGGTTTTTCGAATGAGCATTTTGCAAATCTCAAAGAAGTCCCCTCTCCCCTGGTGGGAGAGGGATAGGGAGAGGGGGAAAGTTGCCGAAATATCCCATGTTACCCCTTTTCACCCTCCCCCCAACCCCCTCCCATCAAGGGAGGGGGGGTATTATTCGACACTTTTGCAAGAGTATCGAATAATAACAGATATTATTTTTTATTGCCCATAAAAACCCGGATACTACGCCATCACCACCCCTTCTTTTTCCTTATCCACTTTTCCAGGGATATTACCGGAAGCACCATAGCCCCGGCCAGCAGAGCCGTCAGCCAGGCGTTCATGTCCAATGGCGCGGAACCGAACAGTGTCCTGAACTGGGGCAGATACATGAAACAGAGTTGCAGTATCAGCAGAATCCCGATTCCGGCGAATACGGAGGGGTTGGACATTACGCCAAGTGAGAAGATGGAGTCGCGAAGGGAACGGCAATTCAGGAGATAGAATATCTGGGAGAACGTGACCACCGTTACGCAAAGGGTCTGCGCCTCGGACAGGGCCAGGGCATGACGCGCCGCGGTAAGGGGCAGGTCACCGGCAATACGGTAGTATTCCCAGAGAAAAAGGGCGCATCCGCCGGCTGTCATAAGCATCGCCACCATGATCAGGCGGTAGAGGATGAAGCGCGAAAAGACCGGTTCATCGGCCGGACGAGGGGCGCGTCGCATGGCATTGGGCTCCAGTATCTCGAATGCCAGCGGTATTGAAAGGGTTACGCTCGCCACCAGGTTGATCCAGAGGATCTGGGTTGGGGACATGGCCATCAGGAGAACCTTGACTCCATCCACGGTAACCGTAGGGAAAAAGAACATTGCCACAGCCAGGATGCCGGCCAGGGCCAGGTTGGTGGGCAGAACAAAGGCAAGGGACTTGATGAGATTGTCGTATACCCTTCTCCCCTCCTCCACGGCGGCTGCAATGGAGGCGAAATTGTCATCCACGAGAACAACTTTCGCCGCTTCCTTGGAAACGGAGGTTCCGGTGATGCCCATGGCGACCCCGATGTCGGCGCGCTTGAGGGCGGGCGCGTCGTTGACTCCGTCACCGGTCATTGCGACCACGTGCCCCAGGGATTGCAGCGCCTCCACCAGGCGCAGCTTGTGTTCAGGGGCCACACGGGCAAAAACGTTGGTTTCCATGGCAATGGTACGCAACTGCTCCTGGTCGAGTCCATCCAGCGACCTTCCCTGCACAGCCTTGCCGTCATGAGAGAGAAGGCCCAGTTGACGGCCTATTGCCTCTGCCGTAGTCGGATGGTCTCCGGTTATCATCTTGACGGTTATTCCCGCTGAATGGCAGACACGGATGGCGTCCATCGCCTCGGTTCGCGGCGGATCTATCATCCCCATGAGACCGCCGAAAGTAAAGCCCGAATCTTCTTCTCCTGGAAGAATACGCTCCATGTCCGAGCTTTCACGCCAGGCAAAGGCGATTACGCGCATCCCCTGACGGGCATAGGTCTCCACGGCGTCCAGGATGGCAACGCCATCAGTCTCATCAGGGAGGCAGCGCCGCACAACTGTCTCCGGTGCTCCCTTCAGAAGGATCATCCCCCGATCCTGGATCCGGTGCAGTGTTGCCATAAACTTTGTTTCCGACTCAAAGGGTATCACATCCAGCCTGGGAAAACGCTCCCTCAGGGACTGAGTCGAAAAACCGCCCTTCTCTCCGGCAACCACCAGAGCCGCTTCCGTCGGGTCTCCGGTCGGCGTCCACACGTCTCCTTCCAGACGCACGGCGGCGTCATTGCACAGCACCGCCATGGTCAGGAGGGTGCTCAGTCCTTCCGGCGGTTGCTCCTGACGGATACCGTCATGCTCAATCTCTCCGGACGGATCGTAGCCCACGCCTGAGAAACGGTATTCATGACCATCCACCCAGGCAACCTGCACCGTCATCTCGTTGCGTGTCAGGGTTCCGGTTTTGTCGGAACAGATTACGGTCGTAGCGCCCAGGGTCTCAACCGCCGGCAGATGCCTTATCACGGCATGCCGGGACGCCATGCGCCGCACCCCGATGGCCAGGGCTATGGTAATCACAGCGGGCAACCCTTCCGGAATGGCGGCAACCGCGAGGGTCACTGCCACCATAAGAGATTCCCCCACCGGCGCATTCTTGATCCATATCCCGAACCCGATAAGAACCGCGACCACGGCAATAGTCGCAATGGTTATTCCCGTGGTCACCCTGGACAACTGCCGGGTAAGGGGGGTCTCCAACTGCACGGTCTGGTTCAGGAGTTCATTGATACGGCCCAGCTCGGTGGAGTTACCGGTAGCCACCACCACCCCGGCGCCCGCGCCCTGGAGAACCATTGTGCCGCTGTATGCCATGCAGACGCGATCAGCCAGGGGAGATTCTTCCCCCACGGCATTGATACTCTTTCCCACGGGCAGAGACTCACCGGTCAGGGCGGCCTCTTCAAAAAGAAAATTCTTGGCCCTGAACACACGGATGTCCGCCGGCGCCTTGTCTCCGCTTTGCAGATTAACGATATCCCCAGGAACAAGTTCACGGGCGGGAATGGATAGCGTCTCCGAGTTCCGGATAACGGAGGCCGATTCCGGCACCATCGCGGCGAGCGCCTCTATGGCCTTTCCGGCACGGTATTCCTGGACGAAGCCGATGATGGAATTGATGATTACGGCGCCGAATACAACGGACGAATCCGTATACTTGCCCAGCGCCACGGAAAGAAAACCGGCGCCGATAAGCAACCAGCCTATGGGATTGTTCATCTGTCTCCAGAAGATGCGCCACGGGGTATCGCCGCTTTTCCTGACCAGCTCATTGGCGCCGTGCTCCAGGAAACGGACCTTGGCCTCCTCGTCCGACAAACCCTCCGGCCTTGTGCCAAGGGCGTCAAGCACGGCTTCGGCGGAAAGGGCATGCCATGGTTTCTTTTCAATTTTCATGAAACTGGTCCTTTCTTGAATAAACATGGTTGTCAGGAATGCCCCCGCGATTTCCCTCGGACGGGGGGGCCCGAAAAAGAGGAAGGCGCCTCCAAGTAATACGTCAGGAGAGTGTCCTGTCAATTTCGCCCTGGTGGGCCGTCGGCTTTGAAGCCTACTGGAAGCAAGACCCATTTTCTGCCGGGATGCTTTGTTCGTGAGGCAAAGGCGCCTGCTTCATCACCCAATCCCCAGAAAAAATCCACTCTCACCGCACCCCTGATAGCGCCGCCCGTGTCCTGGGCCATCACAAGGCGGTTCAGAGGTTCGTCCGACATGGGACAGGCCGTGGAGAGAAACACCGGCGCGCCCAGAGGTATGAAACGTGGATCAACGGCAATTGACCTCCGCTCCGTCAGGGGAACGCCCAGGGCGCCCAACGGACCGGATGGGGAATCAGGGAGGCGCCGGAAAAAAATATAGCTGGGATTCTCGTTAAGCAAGGCAGCCAGCTTTCCCGGATTTTTCCGTCCCCAGCGGCTGACGCCGGTCATGGACGCCTCGTGCGCCGCCAGTTCACCCCGCTGTATGAGTATCCTTGCCACGGAACGGAAAGGATGACCGTTCTGCTCCGCGTATCCTATGCGGATCTGCTCTCCCGTAGGAAGCTCGATACGCCCCGATCCCTGGATTTGCAGATAGAAAAGCTCTACCTGATCCTCGACCCAGGCAATGGGCGTGCCGGAAAAACCGCTGTTTCCGTCATTTATCTCTCCCCGGCTGAAATAGGGAACAAGACGGTTTTCGACCACACGCCCCCGCAGGCGCATGTGCTTCAGTTCAGGATAGAGAGAGGAAAGATCAACCGCGACCAGATCCTCGGGGACGCCGTAAACAGGAAACCTCGCAAGATCGGTGCGTACCCTATCCCCTCTGATAATCGGCTCATAGTATCCGGTAACGAGACCATTAACTGTTTCATCCTGGTTCACTACCTCATGGGGCCTGAAATATCTGTGAAAAAACTCCCGCACCGCGACTGAATCACGGCCATCCAATCGGGCGGAGCTCCGGCATACCGCTTCCCAACCCGGTTTTTTGACCAGGGCTTTGCACGACATGCGCCAGGCCGGCCACGCTTCCGCCAGGTCGTCATCCGACCATCCCGGCAGATCCTCCCAGTCGGCCGGACGAAACAGTGTGGAAGCCGGGAGACTCCCGGCTGAGTTAACAGTTGTGACTCCCGTACCGGGGGGCTTCACTGAAAGAGGAATGCTTGCCGTCGTCCGCGCCGCCTCTTCCCGGACGGAAGTGAGCGGCGCGGAACATGATGACAGAAACAGTCCTCCCACAGTCGCCAGGGCCACGAAGCCCTTTTTGCGCAAAAGGATCATGGCGCGCGGCTATCCGGCGACCCGCGCCACGGTCTTGTCGGCTATCATCTCCTGCAACTGGGCAAGAAGCGCCCTCTCCTCGGGATCAATGATCCCGTCCTCGTGGGCGGTATGGAGAATTTCCTCGTACTCGGAATTGGTGATCTTGTGATCCTCTATGGCTGCGTGAATCAGATCGGCAAGTTTTCTCGCGCTTTTGCTGGGCTTCATCAATCTACCTCTCTTTCCGGAAGTGTATCTCTTCCATTGGGGATGAAAATACCCCGGTATTGCCACGCATGAAAGCAGCCGGGGTTGAAAAAAAAACCGAAAACCGCCCGGATGAAGAATCGACGGGTAACAAGGGGGAAAATGCCCCCGCCGGAGACGGCTTCCGGAAAATATGAACGGTCAGACCGGACCATCATCATCGGACTAACGGGCCATCCTCTGAAGGACCTCCCGCAGCTTGCGCAGCTCCTCTCCATAAGCGGCCCAGTCTCCCTGGCGCTGGGAACTGACGGCCTTGTCGTAGATGACCATTGCCTCCCTTGCCAATCGGGAGATTCCTGATTCTCCATCACCCGGTTCCCGGGCGACTGACTGCTCCACGACCCTCGGTCTTCCCTTGCCGAAGATCCGTTGCAGAGCCGATTCCAGGTTTTCTTCCATCACAACCTCGTCCCCATAGGCGACGATCACCCGGCGCAGTTCCGGAAGCCCGGACTTGTCGGCGGCGGCCAGATAGAGAGGCTGCACATAGAGGAGAGACTTTTCAATGGGGATGACGAGCATGCTCCCCCTGATCACCTCGGATCCCCTCTGGCCCCAGAGAGTCAGCTGCTGGGATATGAAAGAGTCCTGGTTGATGCGGGCGTCCACCTGCTTCGGACCGTAGATCAGGCGGTCGCGGGGAAAGGTGTAAACCCTCAGTTTGCCGTAGTTGTCGCCGTCGCAGCGCGCGGTGAACCAGGCCGCCAGGTTGTCCCTCTTGGAAGGAGTAAAGGGAAGGAGCAGGATGTATTCCTCCTGCTTCTCTCCGGGAAGCTTCATGACGGTGTAGTACGGCTCCATGGGCTGCTCGCCCAGAAGCGGCACTTCCCAGAGATTCTCCTTGTTATAGAAGACCTTCGGATCGGTCATATGGTATGCCGTATACATGAATGCCTGGGTCCGAAGAAACTGATGGGGATAACGGATATGTTTGCGCAGGTCCTCGGGCATGGACGAAAGGGGCTTGAACAGCCGGGGAAAGGCCCCAGCGTATACCTTCGCCATCACATCCTCCGGATCGTTCAGGTAGAAATCCACGGCGCCGTCATAGGCGTCCACAACAACCTTGACCGAGTTCCGCATATAGTTGATCCCTCCCCGGAGGGGCTTGGAATAGGGAAGACGGTCGGTAAAGGTATAGGCATCGACAAACCATTTTAGCTTGCCCTCAGATGAGACCACCATGTACGGATCCCCGTCGTAACGCAGAAAGGGCGCCAGGGTCCTGATCCTTTCATTAACCGTGCGATAGTACAGGATGCGGCTCTCCGGCGTCATGTCGGAAGAGAGGATAATCTTCTCGGTTCCGAAGCGCGCCGCGAACAGGATCTTGCGAAAGAGCGAATCAAGACCGACTCCGCCGCTTCCCGCATAGGTGGTGTTGATGTTGCCGGTGGCGGTCGGATAGCTGAATTCAGGAACCTTTGTCTTGACTATTACATAGTCGTTGGACATCTCGCCGTAATAGATCTCCGGCCGCGTCACCTTTATGTCCGCCAGGCTGACCGCCGGGATGTCCTTGACGAAGAACTCGGGGAGTCCTTCCTTGCTGATGCTGCTTACCGGACCGAAAGTCAGTCCGTTGCCATGGGTGAAGATGAGGCGCTCATTAATCCACGACTTGCTGGGAAGGTCGCTGTAGGAAAGCTCGCGGGGGGATAGCATCACCTGGGTGTAACGGCCGTTCACCGTGTACCGGTCGTTGTCCACATCAAAAAACTTGTAGTAGGTGCGGATCTGCTGCAACTGGCTGTAGGTGCGCAACAGCGGCGCATGATCCCACAATCTGATATTCCTGATGGTGGCTTCATTGGACTCGATTTCCGCCGCTGTCAGGTTGTAATCCACATCGAAAGGAACCGTCTCAACGCTGTCCAGGTCGTACCCGAGGCGGGTGAATTTGATGTTGTTGGCAATATAGGGGGTCTCCAGGACAAGCTCGTTGGGGGCCACCTTGAACTTCTGCAGCAGGGCGGGATAGAGGGAAACGCCCGCTACGTAGAGAACAGCCAGGACAGCGGGCGCGGCAAGGGCCGTGCGCCACTTCCCCTTCCACACCCCCGCAAACATAACAACAGCGGCAATGGGCGTCAGGAGGGCAAGGAAACGGAGCATGGGCAGCCGGGCCTTGACGTCCGCGTATCCCGCGCCGTGAACCGTACCGTCGCCGGACAGGAGCAGGCGGAAGGTGTCCAGATAGAAGCCGAAGCCCGCCACAAGAAGGAGGAGAGCGGCCAGGAGCGCCAGATGGATTCGCACCTGCCGGGAAACGGAGATACCCCGCTCCGAGAGAGAGATACCGCCCCGGACGAAATATCCCGCCGCGACGAGAAGGGCGGATGCCAGAATCGCCAGCCCCGCGAAGGTCTTAATCGTCTCCAGCAGAGGAAGCCGGAAGAGGTAGAAACCCAGGTCTTTTCCCAGGACCGGATCCAGCGAACCAACAGTGACGCCGTTGGCGAACATGAGGAATCTGTCCCACTGCATGGCCGCCCACTGACCGGCGAAAAAGGCGAGCAGAACCGCGGCGGCAACCCCCAGGGGCTTGCAGAGCCTCTGAAGTTCATTCATCTTCAACTGGTAGATGTTCCCACCCTGGAAGGCGAAACCGGAGAGGGGAAACTTTGCTCGCAATACCACGAGCAGGTTCAGCAGGACGCATGTCAGCATGACCGCTCCGCCGGCCAGCCCAACTCCTATCTTTGTTCCCAGGATCGTTGAAAAAACCGATGAGAAACCGGTTTCGACGAAGAAAAGCCAGTCCGTATAGAGATGGACCAGGGACATGAATCCGGGGAGCAGCAGAACAACAGCCGCCAGAAGCAGATAAAACCTGTTTCGTCTGGACATAAAATCCTCCTGTTTTCCGCCGGCAGCTTGCGACGGCGCGACTTATCGCCTGAAAGACTGCCGGATTGCGCCTCCGGCCATTTCTTCAAGACGGGCAATGCGCTCCTCCATGGGAGGATGGGTGGAAAATAGTCTCGCCATGGAAGACCCGCTGAGGGGATTCACGATAAAAAGGTGGGCGGAAGCCGGGCGGGCCTCCTGCATGGGTATCATTTGAGAGGCCGCCTGGAGCTTGCGAAGGGCGTTTGCAAGGGCCAGCGGCCGGCCGCAGATGTTCGCGCCACCTTCATCAGCCATGTATTCTCTGGACCTGGAAACCGCCATCTGTATCAACATCGCGGCCAGGGGCGCGACAATGGCCATGGCAAGAGCGCCCACCATGCCTCCGGCGCCGCCTTCCTCATTATCCCCGCGCCCCATTCCCAGCATGGCGCCCCACTGGAGAATGCTTCCAATCATGGAAATAGCTCCGGCAAAGGTTGCGGCAATGGTTGAAACCAGTATATCGCGGTTCTTCACATGGGCCAGTTCGTGGGCCATCACCCCCTCCAGCTCTTCCGGAGAAAGGATACGAAGAATTCCTTCCGTGGCGGCCACCGCCGCATGGTTCGGATTACGTCCCGTGGCGAATGCGTTGGGTGAATCATCGGGGATTATGTACACCCGGGGCATGGGCAGGCCGGCCCGGTCGGCCAGGCGGCGAACCATTCCATGGAATGCGGGATGGTCCTGTTCGCCTATCTCCACGGCGTGGTACATCTTGAGGACGATCTTGTCGGAAAACCAGTATGAAAAAAAGTTCATGGTGCAGGCCATGAAGAAGGCGAAGACCATGCCGGTCTGGCCACCGAGGGCGCTCCCCATGAGCACCATGAGAACGGTAAGGAGCGAAAGAAGAAGGGTTGTCTTTAGTCTGTTCATCAATTTACCTCCGACGACGGAAAATATCGCCGGGGGTAATAAAAAAGACCTTTACCCCCGGCTCGAGTGCCTGGATAAAGGTCTTGCCGACGATTCCAATCGTCCCCGGCCCGGGTCTTTCAACCGTATTGACGGGCACGGGGCCGGCCATGTCTCCAGCCGGTAGCTACTCCCCTTGTTGGAGAAAAAGGTAATAAAGCCAGGGCGGAATGTCAAGATAAAATTGTTGCCCGCCGCTTGAATCACTTGAAAGCGCGATAAGGCGGGGAAAACAGTTGAAAAAATATGTTGTCCCGGAAATTCCTCAAACTACGTGCGAATCCAACGGAAGAAGCTGGATCTCTGTCAACGGAATTTCGCCAGGTCATCATCGGAATCGGCATACTGCAGCGCGATATCCCGGAACTCATCCTGAATCTCAAGGAAGGTATCCGTAATATCAGGATCGAAGTGACTTCCCCTCCCTTCCTGTATCATCTGCGCCACCTTCTCATGGGGAAAGCCTTCCCGATAGGCGCGCCGGCTTATCAACGCATCGTAGCAATCCGCGACAGCCATCAGTCGTGCGGAGATCGGTATATCATCACCGGACAGCCTTTGTGGATAGCCGGTGCCGTCCCATTTCTCCTGGTGTGACAGGGCAATTTCCTTGGCCGTCTCCAGGAATTCCACTTTTGTGCCCAACATTCGCTCCGCTTGTTCCAGGGCGTCCCTGCCAATGGTGGTATGGGCCTTCATGATTTCGAATTCTTCGGGCGACAGATTGCCCGGTTTGAGCAGGATGTGGTCGGGGATGCCCACCTTGCCGATATCGTGAAGAGGCGCGGACTTGAACAGCATGGCGATGTTCGCGTCCGTCAGGTAGTCACGGAAACGTGGGTGGTCCTTCAGCTTCAGTGCAAGCGCCCTCACGAAGAACTGGGTCCTCCGCAGGTGTTTGCCCGTATCGTTGTCACGCGTCTCCGCAAGAGACGCAAGCGCCAGAATGGTAACCTCCTGAACCGCCCTCACCTCGCGGGTGCGCCTTTCGACTTCCTGCTCGAGAAACAGATTCTGATCGCGGAGGAAGTCGGCGGCAGCCTTGAGCTTGAGATGTGTCTGAACACGGGCAATCACTATCGGGGGGCTGATCGGCTTGATGATATAGTCCACCGCGCCGAGTTCCAGGCCGTGCTTCTCATCCTCTGTCTCCGTTCTCGCCGTGATGAAGATAACCGGGATATTCCGTGTCCCCGCATCGGACTTCAGCCGGGAGCATACTTCATACCCGTCCATGCCCGGCATCATGATGTCGAGCAGGATCAGATCGGGCGGGGCATCGGAGCGAGCGAGCCTGAGGGCCTTTTCTCCATTGGTAGCCACCTTTACCTTGAATTCATCCTTGAGCAGATCCCCCATGAGTGACAGGTTGTCGGCGCTGTCATCGACAACAAGTACGGTGGGCCGTCTGGTGAACTGTTCCATGTCGTCCATTGTGTGCCTCTAAAAGTTTGATTCCCCGATTCAGCGGATACCCTGCATCCCCTCTGTCTCCAGCGCTTTCTCGAGAACGGCCAGCGCCCCCTCGAAATCAAAATGGTCGATTGCCGTCCGCAGAGAAAGGAATGACCGCGGGAAGGCGGCTTTGAGAAGCTCGCTGTGCTCCTTGAACAGGTCGCACGACGCGCTGTCGTCGTCCTTCAGCAGGGTTACGAGTCTGCGGCAAACTGCCCCCAGCTTCCCGGCGTCGACGGCCCGCGGAGCACTATCTTCCTCGGGGGGCAGTTTCGCATCCAGCTCATCAAACAGCTCCCGCAGCGATTCATCCAGCAACTGCAGCAGGCCGCCCAGCGTTTCGCGGTCAAGGCGCTGCCGGATCCCCTGTTCCAATTCGGCTGCCCGCGCCCGCGAGCGAACCGCTCCGATGTTGGCGGAGACTCCCTTGATGGTATGGGTCAGGAAGTCGGCTCTCTCCGGATCGTCGCTCGCCAACGCCCGGCGAATCTCGGAGGCCGTTTCCCTGTGATCGGCAAGAAACCTGCGCAGCAGGAAAAGATAGCGGTCCTTTTTGCCCAGAACGCGACGCAAAGCGTCCACCATGTCTATTCCCGCTATCTCCTCGGGAAAACCCGTTTCCCTTTCTGCGGTCTTCCGGAGTTCCAGACGTCCATGAAGGGCATCCTCGCGCGGTGGTATCCACTTCAGCAGGGTTGCCCAGAGGCGGACGGGCTCGATGGGTTTGGGGATGAAATCGTTCATTCCGGCATCAAGGCAGGCAACACGATCCTGACGCATGGCATTTGCCGTCATGGCGACAATGGGGAGATAGTCCCACGCCGGGTTGGCGCGGATCGCCGCCGTTGCCTCCAGGCCGTCCATCACCGGCATCTGGACATCCATCAGCACCAGATCGTAGGTGGCACGGCTCACCTTGTCCAGGGCTGCCTGACCGTTTTCCGCGATATCAACGAGCAGGCCGGCCTCCGTAAGAAGGCCCACGGCGACCTCCTGATTGATATCGTTGTCTTCCGCCAGCAGTACACGCGCCCCGCTGATGACGGAGAGGCGGTCCTCCAGCGTGGACAGTGTCGAATCGTCCTCGGGTGACTCCTGCTGTTCGCCGGACAGGGCGCGCACGGCGCTGTCAAACAGGACGGTCGGCGTTACGGGCTTTGTCAGCACCGCCTCAATTGCCAGTTCGCCCCGGCATGCCTCAAGGGTCTCATCCTGGTCATAGGCGGTCACCATGATGACATGCGGTTGCGGATCCAGCCCCAGCGCCCTGACGGCGCGCGCTGTCTCGACACCGTCCATCCCCGGCATCCACCAGTCGAGATAGATTAATTTGACGGGCGCCCCGCGGGATGCCGCCCGCCGGACCTCTTCTACGGCCTGTTTTCCGGAAGCCGCGTCCGTGACCTCAAAAGTCATGTCTCGCAGCATGCGGCCCAGCACCTCGCGGAAGGTGTCGTTGTCATCCACGACCAGAACGCGGCAACCGCGAAGAGAGGAGTGCGGGACAAGGACGCGTTTCTGTTTCGTTGCAACGCCGACCCGGACAGTAAACCAGAAGGTGCTGCCCGCCCCCTGCCGGCTCTCGACGCCGACCTCGCCATCCATCAGTTCCGCCAGCCGTTTGGAGATGGCCAGGCCGAGCCCTGTGCCGCCGTACTTGCGCGTGGTGGACATATCCGCCTGCTGGAAGCTCTGGAAAAGATACCGCTGTTGCTCAACGCTCATCCCGATGCCGGTGTCGCGCACCGCGAAATGTAGCAGGGCATGGGATGCGTTGCGCTCCATGACGCGCGCGTTGATGCGGATTTCACCCTTTTCAGTGAATTTGACGGCATTCGAGACGTAATTGAGGAGAATCTGGCTGATGCGCAGGGAATCGCCCACCAGGGTATGGGGCATGTCCGGCGCCACGTCGAAAATGAGCTCCACCTCGCGGCCCGCCGCCTTGCTGTAAAAAAACTCTGTAAGGGAGGCCAGCACTTCTTCGAAATCGAAGGGCGCCTGTTCAACGACCAATTTCCCGGACTCGATTTTGGAAAAGTCCAGAATGTCGTTGATGATGCGGAGCAGGTGCTGTCCCGACGTCTGGATCTTTGTCAGATAATCCCGCTGCCGGAGGGTGAGGCCGGTCTTGAGCGCCAGGTGGGACATGCCGATGATCGAGTTCATGGGGGTGCGGATCTCGTGGCTCATGTTCGCCAGGAAGATGCCCTTGGTCCTGCTGGCGGTCTCGGCCGCTTCCTTGGCATTCTTCAGATCGAGCTCCTGCTGCTTGCGCGCCGTCAGATCGATATGCGTGCCTACGGCGCGGGTCGGGCGGCCGTCTTCATCCCGCGCCACCACCTTGCCGCGGCTCAGGATCCATTTGTAGTTTCCGGACTTGGCGCGCATGCGGAATTCCATTTCATACCACCCGTCCCGTATCAGCCTCTCTCTTGTCGCGGCCGTCACGAAATCCCTTTCATCGGGGTGGAGCAGGTTGAAAAAGTGGCTTTCGGTAGTCGGCTGCAGTTCGTACGGCTCATACCCGAGCATCCTGAAATAGGAGGGACTACAGTAGGAGTCGTTGTTCGTGATGTTCCAGTCCCACAACCCGTCGGAGCTGGCCTCAAGGGCGTATTTGTATCGCTCTTCGCTGGCTTTCAGTTCCCACGTGCGCTCTTCCACCACTTTTTCCAGCTGCAGGAGATGCTCATCGAGCGCGCGAGACGTCTCGATCCGGGACTGGTTGAGCAGCGCCATGCCCAACTGGTCGGCCACCTGGCAGCCGAAGGCAATCTCGTCGGCCGTCCAGTGGTGCCGGCGGCGCACGTGCTCGAAACAGACATTGCCGCGAAAGCTTCCGGCGGAGATGATGCTGCAGTCGAGCATAGAGGTTATTCCCGACGGTCTCAGGTAGGTATCCCCATAGCGAGCCGTGCGCGGGTCCGTATACGGCTCGTCGGCGTCCACATAGCGCGAGGAGAGCAGGGCGTTGAATTCGTCGATAAATTCCTCTTTTTTCAGCGCCATTCCCCGGGAGTGGCGGCCGGAACCGGATTCGTACAGGTCGAGGCATTGGAGTTCCGTCAGGTCCTCGTTATACAGCCACACCGAGACCCTGGCGATGTCAAGGGAGGTGGACAGGAGTTCCGTCGCCATTGCGGCAAAGGCGGCCACGTCGCCGTTCACGGACGGTTCCGCCGCGCTCAACCGGCCCAGCAGCTTGTTGTGCAACCGGATCCGTTCGGCTAAAGCCTTCAACTCCCGTTCCCTTTCCTTTTGATCGGTGATGTCCCGCCATACCGTGATACCGATCGGTATGCCCTGCAGGCTGTGGAATCGGTGCGTCACCGACACACTGCGGAGGCTGCCGTCCTTGTGCCGGTGCAGGGTTTCGAAACTGAGGGCCTGGCCGGCGACGATCTTTTCTCTGTTCGCGACGATCTGTTCCGCGGTGTGTTCCCCCTGGATGTCCGGAACCGAAAGCCGGGAAAACTCTTCGCGGGTATAGCCGAGCCCCTGGTGGGCGGCTTCGTTGAAATCGACGAAACGGAGCGTCCGGGTATCCACCAGCAAGATTCCGTCGGTTGTCTGGGAGAACATGGTGGCGATGAGCTGCTCGTTCTCTTTCAGCGCCCGGGCTGAGTTACGTCGATTGACGACTTCCACCAGCCGCTGGAGGATGGCGTTCAGCAATGCGCGCTCTTCCTTGAGGAAAGGGCCTTCATCCGCGCCGGGCCTTTCCTCTCGGTAAGCGACCGACAGCCGCATGATCCCGTTCTGTTGGCAGGAGGCCTCGGCCTCCTGCGTCCAGGGGGATTCGGCAAACCCTGCCGTGCAGTACCGCGAGCCGGCATAATCGAGTCGAACCATGGTAATCCCGGGGTATTGCCAGCCCGCTCCCATGCGTTCGACAACCCGCTGCAACTGCGCGTGGAGCGGGGCTTCCAGATCGTCGGTCAGAGTGGTGATATCATAGAGACATTGCTGCTCCTTGACCCGCTCGGCCAACAGACGCCGCTCATTTTCCAGTATTTCCCGGGCCGATACCAGTTCCGCGGTCCTGTCCCGGACCTGTTGTTCGATGGATTCCCGGGTTGCGAGCAGGGAATCTTCCGCCTGCTTCAGCTCCCTGAACACGACGCTGAAGGGATCCCTGATGCCGGTTATGATGATTGCCCGGCAGATACAATAGAATGACGCAAGCTTCAGGAAGTGCCCCGCCATGTTCGCGAAGTCATACACCCAGATGTAGGCGGTGAAGGCGATTTCCGCGCAGGCTGCGCAGACGGACGAGGCCACGAGAAGCCGGTAGGTGCCGACGGCGAAAGAGGAGCGGATGCGGCAAAGCAGAAAGATTGAGATGATGATGAGAGCGACTATCACATATTCGCTGACAATCTTGAAGAGCGTGAGTCCGCTCCCCTCCCGGTAGCACTCCGGGAAGACGCCGGTGAAGACAGCCGCGGCCAGCAGGGGCGTGATCAGCGCGTAGACGCCCACGATGGCGATATTCCCCGCTCCGCGGCCGTACGCAAGGGGCGCGGCAATAAGGGTCGCGGCCTGGAGATAGCGGGCCGCTATCCAGAGTTGCGTCGCCAGGTTCGCGCCGTAGCCCGGAAATATGTTCATCCCCTTGTAAGCGAGCGTATGGATGAGGTCCAGGCAGGCGCAGGCGGCATAGCCGATACCGACAACCTTCAGGTAGTCATTCTCGATGTATCCGCGGGAGTTCCAGACCAGAAGGGCAATGGCGAATGCAATGGAAATGGTGAGCAGTTCCGTAACCGTGTGAAAGAGAAGATAGCTATAGGCCTGGACGATACAGAGGGAAGCGACGACAGCGGACAAGCCGATGGCGTTCGACGCCCAATCCGCCGTCCCGACTCCGCTGTCCGCGAGTCTGCCCAAGGGCTTCTCCCGTTCCGCATCATTCCGCTTTCGTTCCGAATCCATTTTCATGCTCGTCTTTCCGTTGTTCCCGTCCGCCAGCAGAGCTGCGTTGCGGCCATCTCCGGTATGGCGGCGACCGCCTCGCGCAACAGCCGCAGGGCCGGATCGAAATCGAAGGCCTCCATGGCCGCGGCAAATTCCTCCTCCCTGCCCCGCAGCACCGGCGCCAGAACCGGCTGTGAATCGCCCCACAGGTTCACCGCCCGCGGGTCGTCATCGGCAAGGAGCCTGTGCAGGTAGGCAACCGTTTTCTCCACCCTCCGCCAGTCGGGCGCTCCCGTTTCGGGCAGATCGGCGGAGGGCGCCGCACCCGCCACGAGACGGACACTGAACCAGAAGGCGCTTCCCCTGCCTTCGGTACTGGAGAAACCCATCTCTCCCGCCATCAGGGACACCAGGCGCAGGCTGAGCGCCAGGCCGAGACCAATCCCCCCGTACGTACGGGTCAGCGTGTTGTCCCCCTGGCTGAATGCCTGGAACATACGCGACTGCACGTCGGGGGCAATCCCTATCCCCTGGTCCTCCACTTCGAAACGCACCGCCACGCCATGGCAAGACTCGCTCGGACGGACGCGAACGGTGATCTCGCCCTGCTCAGAAAATTTGACCGCATTATCCAGCAGGTTCCCCAGTATCTGCTGAAGACGCACCGGGTCCCCCCGCAGCCGGGCGGGAAGCTTGGGGTCGATATCCCGCGCGAGCACGATGCCTTTGAGGGATGCGGCCTCCCTGACGCTCTCCTCGGTCTGGTCGAGCATGGTGTTCAAGTCGAAGTCGATGTCCTCGATGCTGATCTGCTCCGCCTCGCTCCGGGAGAAGTCCAGAATATCGCTGATCAGACCGAGCAGGCGCCGGGAGGACTTCCGCAGCCGCGACAGCAGCTCCATCGCCCTCGCATCCGTGCAGTCTTTGGCCAGCAGGTGCCCAAGGCCCATGATCTGGTTCATGGGGGTGCGCAACTCGTGCCCCATGGTGGACAGGAAGGCGCTCTTGGCCCGGATTGCGCTCTCCTCCGCATCACGCGCTTCGGCCAGTTCGCGGGTCCTGGCGTACACCAGCTCTTCCAGGTGTTCGCGGTGCCGCACCAGTTCCAGGTGAAGCCTGACGCGGGCGCGGAGCGCCCCGGCGCTGAAAGGCTTGTGAATGAAGTCGACGGCGCCGGCGGACAGCGCCCGCATCTCGCTGTCGGCATCCGTCATGGCGGTGATGAAGATAACCGGGATGCCCCGGGTGAACGGGTCGTCTTTCAGCGATGCGCACACCTGGAAACCGTCCATCCCGGGCATCATGAGGTCGAGCAGAATCAGGTCGGGCCGCTGCGAAGCGGCAAGCCGGAGAGCCTTCCGGCCGCTGGTGGCGCTGAAGATTTCATACTCGTCATACAGCTCCCGATACAGCGCCGGCATGTTCTCCGGAGTATCATCGACGATGAGCAGTTTCTCTCTTTCCATGGCATCCTCTCACATTCACCCGGGCCGTCTCCGCGCGCTATCGGAGACGCCGGCGCCCTTGAGCTTCATGCACATCTTCAGCGCCGTGTCGACCTCGAATGCGGGATTCGTCTAGCGACAGAGCCCCTTTCCTTGGGCACAATCGCTTGCGTTCCATCCATCTACCTGGAAACAGTATAGCCAAGATTCCGCAATCCACAGCGAGCAGTAACAACACAGGGGCGCCTGCTTCAGATATTTATGTTTTCAGCGGTTGATTGTGCGATAGAAAGGATTTGCCTGACATGCACGCCCGCCGCTTTGTATCCTGAATTGATTTGATAGCCATGGATAGAAAGCCATGGATACCCGGCAAATGCGCCCGGGCATGACAGACACTTGGTTCATATTTTTTTGTGCTGAAGAGATCACATGAAAAAAAAGAGATATTCCGGACATTCGTGTCGAAGATCTTTACTATCTCGAGTTTAGCGGAACTGATATGTAACTAAGCATTTTTATTGACACTACACCGCTTAATTAAACATATCTCTAATTAATTGTCTGAATTCCTTACACGGCAAATGTGTCAAATCGAAAGAGGATAATATAAACTCATGATATTACAGCAGAACATCAGGTTGGCACGTCGCATGCTAATTGTAGTCACTGTTATTTGAAACATGAATCAAATTCTTTATCTCTAGCAAGGGAGGGAGTGATTATGAGCGATAAGCCAAGAGAAAAACATTACTACGGACAGGAATCCTATTGGGAGGTAACAGGGAACCAGCCCCGGATAATGCGGTTTCTTGTTTGCGTGGTCATGATGCCGTTGCTTTTTCTCATGCTTTGCGCATCAGGTGTTTCGGCATACGAATACGAGGTATATGGCAGCTATGTGGTTACCTTTCAAACCGGATACGGTCAAACGTACACCTCACCCCAGTACGACTTCAGCTCCGGCCCCTCCGACCCGCTTGTTTTTTTCCAGTCTTATACAAATCAGCTTAACAGTTCAGCTTCGGCGCAGGCCGGATTCTGGGGTCAGGGTGGAACTGATTACTGGGGCGCGTGGCTGACCGAAGGAACAGGTGTGAGTCAATCCCATCCGGAGGAGGCGGTTGAAGACCCGGCGCGGATGGAAATCCAATTCGATTTTTACGTGAGCGGGGACGGTTTGTCGACGGCATGGTATGACGCCATGTACCTGAACGGGTATGTGGGCGCGGGCGGTTACGTTGAATTCACCAGCGAGAACGACATGTACATAGTTTCCGCCGCCGGGGATGAAACCTACCACAGTTCAGCGCCCCTGTATTACTTCAATGACAACGAAGGCGCGTTTTATGTCTCCCTGAAAGAAGAGGCGTGTAACTGGTATGATCCCATCTGGTTGGAACTCTCCTCCGGTGAAGAAATGCACTTCAACGGGGTATACACATTCACCGCCAAGAACGACGGCGGTCCGAGTGTGCTTAATTTCACCCAGAACGAGCCTCCCGCCGCCGTGCCCGAACCATCGACAATGCTTCTCCTGGGCGCGGGGCTGGCCGGTCTGGCGGCAGTCAGAAGAAGAATCAGGAAATAGCTTTTCCGCCTGTACGGCGCATGCGAAAAAGGGGATCGTGAGGCCGGCTTCAGGCCACGATCCCCTTTTTCGCGCCGACATCCGCAATTGGCTACGGCGCCTTTATCTCATCGCTCTTGGCGCGCAGCTTCTTCACCAGGGCTCCGTATCCCTGGCTCGTAATAATCTTCTGGAACTGGGAGCGGTAGTTGGATACCAGGCTAACCCCCTCGATGACCACATCGTAGACCATCCACCTGTTTCCCTGCCTCATCAGCCTGTAGTCAAGTGAATATTCGTCCCGTTTGGCCGTGACAATGCGGGACTTCACCTCCGCGTAGTCCCCATCAATGGACTCCTTATCGTAAACAATCCTCTGGTTTTCATAAGACTCTATCTTGCCGGCATAGGAATTCTCCAGCAGGGTGGCGAAAAGATTGACAAAATCCTTTTGTTCCGCCTTTGTTCTCCCCCTCCAGTTCACCCCCAGGGAACGCTTCGCCATTTCGCCGTAATCAAACATGGTACTTATGGCGCTCTTCAAGGCGGCGCGCCTCTTTGCCTCATTGCCCGGTTTCTTCATGTTCTCATCGGCAACGATGGCAACGACCTTATCCACCGTCCTCTTGACGTCAGCGGTTACCGCCGCCTCCGCCGGAAGACTTCCGGCGCCGATAAAGAAGAACGTCATCAGTGATGCCGCAATCCATTTCTTCATGATACTGTTATCCTCCTGATATTTGCTACTTGTTCAGGTTCGCCTCACCTACGGCATAGGCAAGGTTGGCCCGAGACATCTTCTGGTTATATACGGACTGGAAATAAGCGGCGCGCATCCTGGCGTAATTCTGTAGAGACTCGAATATCTCCTTTGCTGGTCCTATCCCCATATCAAAGTTGGCGATGGCTGATACGGTCCATTTCTTGGCGTTGGAATACGCGTCGCGGCTGGCCGCAATGCTCTTCTCGGCCTCCTGGAGTTCAAGCCAGGACTTTTCAATCTGGAGCGGGATGTTCGCCGCCGCATAATCACTGGTGCTCAGAAGCCGGTTGTACTGGGCCTGTTCCTGGGCGACTTTCGCCGAAGTGATGCCGAAATCGATCTTCCACCTGGCGCCGAGGGCGAACCCCGCCCAGAGATGGTTGAATTCATCCGGGACCCATGGGTTCGTGACCCGGTCCCGTCCAGGGGCATAGGCGGCGGAAAGATAGCCGCCCAGAAAGATATCCGGATAATAGTCGGCCTTCGCGGCCTTGACAAGGGCTTCACGGGCCTTGATCCCATCCTTCAACTGCCTGTATTCGGGACGTCTCGCCTTAGCCGTGTCCTGGAAGGAGGCAAGACCTCCACCGGCAAGCGCTTCATCCGGGGTCAGCCTGTCGGTGGCGATGTCCAAACGCGTATCACGGGGCAGACCAGTCTGGGCGCGCAGGGCCGCGAGGGCCAGGAGTTCCCCCTTCCTTGCCTCCTCGGTGTATTTGCGCACCTCGCCGGAGAAGGCGTCAAGCTTGTAGATGTCCAGCGCATCCACATTGGGCGACCCCTTGTCCAGCAGCTTCGCCGCCTTTTCCCTGGCCTTGTCCAGGGCCTCTCCAACCTCGGCGACAAGCTCCTTCATCTCACGGGCGAGGAGCAGTCCGTAGTAGTATTCCTTCACCTTCAGGGTTATCTCATTGGCCTTCTGGTCCTTTTTCGCTTTATCCACCTCTATGCCGTAGGTCGCGGCCTTCATGCGCTCGCTTATCTTGCCGAAGGTGTAGAGAGGCTGGACTATGGTGGCGTCACCACGCGTAAAGACCGTTACGCCGTGGAGCCGGTTGAGGTCGTCCGAAGAATTGACCTGGTTGCCCCGCGCCTTGGAAATGGGCCCGAACAACCCCAGAATCTCGATTTGCGGATAGCGGTGAGCCTTGGCCTCTTCCAGTTTGGCCTCGGCCAGGGCGATGTCCGCGCGAGCCTCCCCGAGCTCCGGGGCGACGGTCAGGGCGCGACGTATGCACTCATCGAGGCCCAGCACCAGCTTTCCCGTCTTTTCCTCCCCGGAGAAGACGGGCGAGGCAATGAACAGGACAGCGATCACTATCATGATGGTATGCAAGTGAAATCTCATGTTATCCTCCTTCCGGTCAGTCCACGTTTCCGTGGATATACTTGCTGAGCAGCCCCTCGAAATCTATTGCTGATTCGGTTTCGCGGATACGGGCGCCGTCTTTCAGAATCCTGTCCGAACCGCCAGGTTTCAGTTGAACGTATTTGTCCCCGATGATCCCCCGGGTGCGCACCGAGGCGATCACGTCATCCTGTAGTTCAACCCCTGAATTGATGCGCAGGGAAACACTGGCAGTATAGCCCTGCCCTGGGTCCAGCGAGATTCGATCCACCCGCCCTACTTCCACACCGGCAATCTCGACGGAAGCGCCGCTTCTCAGTCCCGAGACCGAATCGAAATTGGCGGTCACCCGGTAGGTGTCTCCCCCGACTATTTCCATCTTGCCCAGCCTGACGGAAAGATAGGTCAGGCAGAGGATCCCCAGCAGAACGAAAATCCCTACGATTGTTTCAAGCCTTGCCTTACTGGTATCCATAATATGTCACCTGCGCATTTCAAAAATATGGGCGCCTCGCCCAAAGGCCCGCCCGGATCTTTCACACAAGGTGAAGCGGCCCGTCCGTTTCACCGTTCACGAACTGGCGCACCACGGGATCTCCGGATCTCCTGATCTCCTCCGGCGTGCCTCTCATCTGTATCCGCCCCTGGTAGAGCATGGCCACATAGTCGCATACATCGAAGATGGCCGGCACCTCGTGGGTGACGATCACCGCGGTGAACCCGAATCGCGCGTGGGTATCCTTTATGAGGCGGTGCATGGCATTGCTGATGATGGGATCCAGTCCGGTTGTCGGCTCGTCAAAGAGTATGATGCGGGGGTTGAGAAGAAGGGCCCTCGCCAGACCGACCCTTTTCTTCATGCCGCCGGATAGCTGGTCCGGGTACTTCCGGTCCACGTCCCTCAGCCCCACATTCTCCAGCGCCTCATGGACCCTGTCCCGGATATCGTTCCGCGACAGGCGTGTCTTCTCCTCCAGAGGGAAGGCCACGTTCTCGAATACAGTCATGGAATCAAAGAGGGCCACATTCTGGAAAAGCATCCCGAATTTTTCCCGGACCCGGTTCAGTTCCCGCCGCCCCATGTGGGTAATGTCCTCACCATCGATGATGATGCGCCCCATATCCGGTTTCATGAGACCGATGATGTGCCGGAGAAGAACGCTCTTTCCCTCTCCGCTGGGTCCGATGACGGCCGTTATCTTCCCCGCTGGAATTTCCATGTCCAGATTGTTAAGCACAACCTGGCCGCTGAACGATTTCGTGACCCGCAGCATTTCTATCATCTACAGACCCTGTATCCGACCAATCCCTGACAAGGTGGCATTTGAAGATATTCTTTTTTCTACAACAGAACCGAGGTAAGGAAATAATCCCATATGAGTATCGAAACCGATGACATGACCACCGCCGCCGTGGTGGCGCGCGATACTCCCTCCGCGCCGCGGGATGTGAAGTAGCCCTTGTAGCAGCATACCCAGGCTATGATGAGACCGAATGACAAAGATTTTATGAGCCCTGAGTAGACATCCTTCCATGCAACGCTTTTTTCCATCTCATGGATGTAGGCGCCCGGGTTGACTCCCATAAGCTTTACCCCCACCAGATAACCGCCGAATATCCCCACCACGTCGAAAATCGCGCACAACAGTGGCAAAGCGATAAGGGCGGCGAGGATTCTGGGCGACATCAGATACTTGAAGGGCTCCAGGGCCATGGTTTCCAGCGCGTCTATCTGTTCGGTGATCCGCATGATCCCGATCTCGGCGGTCATGGCGCTTCCGGCGCGTCCTGTAACCATGAGAGCGGACAGCACCGGGCCAAGCTCGCGGATCAGGGAAAGGGCCACCACGGAACCCAGCATCCCTTCGGACCCGAACTTCGTCAGGGTATAGTATCCCTGAAGAGCCAGAACCATGCCCGTGAACGCCGCGGTGAGAAAGATTACGAAGAATGATTTCGCGCCGATGAAATGCAACTGTTTCAGGACATGAATCGGTTTCCCGGGCGCGCGGACGATCATGTAAAACGCATAAAGGACAAAAAGGAGCATCCGCCCCATCTCTCTCAGCAGGGAGATGGCAAGTCCGCCGATGTGGGCAATGATCGATTGCACAAAAAAACCTCCGAACACCGTTCAAGAAGTATAGGTAAAGAACATTGACAAGTAAAGATGGTGATTCGCGGGAAACCAGTCAGGCCCCTCCCAGATCGCGAATCGTTCCCCCGGCCAGGACAGTAAAGACGCGTGAGCGCCAGACAACACGGCTGCCGAGAAAAGAGAGCGCCCAGACGCCGAAAGCCAGGATATCCCGGGGGAGGAGAAGCCACAGAAATCGTGGAAACAACCCGTCCCGAACGAATGTCCGGCTGAAAACCATACAGACCAGGAGTCTTGAGACGCCAAGGATTCCCGCCGCGATCCATCCATGCAGGGAAAACCCGCTCACCGCAAGGGCCAGAATGATCGCCGGAACCGGCTGGGTGACGACCGAGGCGAAATAGCCGGCCGGCCTGCTGGCGCGCATGGTACGCGCCCACCTCAACTGACGGGAGAGGACCCCCGACAGGCTTTCCCTCCGCATGACGCTCTCGACGAAAAAGGCGGAAAGCTCCAGGCGGTACCCGGCGCGATGTATCATATTGCCGAGCTGGTAGTCGTCCGCCAGGTAATTCACCAACGACTGGAAACCGCCTATCTTCTCCAGCGCTTCCCGGCGCACAGCCATGGAAGCGCCAAGGGCGAAGGTCAGCCCCTCCAGGGAAAGCGCCACCATGACATTGGGAATCATCTCCGCGGTAAACCCCATGGCCTCCAGGGCCGTGGGGATGTTTCTCACCCGCGGGCTGCGGTAGAGGGAGGTTACCAGTCCTACGGAATTATCGCGGAACGGAGACGCCACCTGGCGCAGGTAGTCCGGATCAACCCTGATATCACTGTCACAGACGATCAGAATATCATGCCTTGCCAGCGGATAGGCATGCATCAGGTTACATACCTTGTAGTTGGGTCCGTGCACGGCAGGGTCGACGACCAGGCTAATATCCACCGCGGGATATTCATTCATCAGCCGCCTGATAACACGGACCGCGGGGTCTTCTTCTTCAGCAACCGCAAAGACAATCTGGAAGCATGGGTAATCCTGGCGGCAGAACGAGGCAAAGTTCTCGAAGCTCTCTTCGTCTCCACCCTTGACCGGCTTGAGTATGGTTATGGGGGGGCTGAATTCATCCCCGCGCGGCGGCCGGCTGAAGAACCGCCTGGCGCAAACAAGGGAGAAAAGACCATAGCACAAAGGCAGCGAGATGAGTATATAGGGAATGATGGCACGCAGCATGGGTTACCCGAAAAAACAGGCCCGCGGAATTCCGGTTGAAAAGGCGGGCATCAAAGAACTCTCGCGGCCCACTTCAGTGTCAGCCGGCCTTTTCCACCAGCACAAGATAAGGGGCAGCCGGAGAACGGTTCAACTGGCTGCTCCGCCAGGCATTAAACCCGGCAAAGGGCAATCGACGGGCCCACGAATCCACCGCCTCGGCCTCTTCCAGGCCTCCCTCATGGCCAGTGTAAATGGAAACGGTGATTATGCCGCCCGGAAGAAGGAGAGCCGATGCCTGCGTAAGGGCTTCTATCGTGGTGCAGGGAGAGGTTTTGACGTCACCTCCGGCGCCTGGCAGGAATCCGAGGTTAAAGACCACGGCCCTCACCTGTTCCCGCACATGTTCCGCCAACCGTTCATGACCGGCATGCAGCAGATGAACCAGGTCCCGACAACCCTCTACCTCAAGGAGTTTTCCGGCGGCCTCCAATGCCCGCGCCTGCACGTCAAAGGCCCAGACCTTCCCTTCAGTTCCCACAAGACGCGCGAGGAACAGGGTATCACGCCCCCTGCCGCAGGTGGCGTCGACAACACCATCCCCGGAACGCACGACGCCCCGGAGAAAGTGGTGGGACAAATCCACCGCCCCGCCAAGACCTGCTCTCCTTGCCGGCGCCTCCCGTGGCGCCACTAATCAGCCACCGCCGGCCGCTTATCCCCGAAGATGGCCAGTACGGCGGGCAATGTGACTATGAAGGCGATCTGGCAGGCGACCATGCCCAGGGACATGACAGCTCCGATGCTGAACACGCCACGGTGACCGGCCACCATCAGGGCGCCAAAGCTTATCATTATAGTTAGAGTGTTGTAAATGACCCCGCGCCCGGTGCTGCTGGTAATGACCCTGTATCCGCTCTCACCCTCGCGCCGGAACCGGTTGATGATGTATATGCCCGAATCCACAGCAATGCCCAGAACGAGGGGCATGACAATTATATTGGCCGAATTGAAGCGGATACCCGCCAGCCACATGCCGCTCACCATGAACAGTACGCCGACCACCAGGGGTACCAGGCCTATCATGGTGTAGCGGACGCTGCGGAAGGTTATGAGCAATATGAGCACGATAGCCAGGAAGGCATACAGAAACGCCCCCCGGTAGGAATCGCGCATGATGGTCATGGACTCGAACACCATCACCGGCTCTCCCGTGGCGTTCGGTTCGATTTTCCGCACGTCGCTGAGAAAAGCCTCCAGGGGTTTGCGGTCGAATATTTCGTCTCTGGGGGCAATCTGGAGCAGACAGCGCCCTGTCACTCCAACGAAACGCCTGCGCAGCTCTTCGGGGATGTCCCCGGCGCGCACCGGCGTAACCGCGAGGCTGTCACGAAGAGTTTCCAGTTTCCCGGGAAGTCCGGCCAGCAGGTTTCCCTGAAAATCCCTCAGCATCCCCAGAGCATTCCGATCCTTTTCCTTCTCCAGCCCCGCGAAGAAGCGATCCAGGGTTGCCAGGAATCGGGCAACGTCCTTGGCCTCGGGACGCCTCTCCCTCTCCAGACGCTGGACAAAGCGCTCCACGGTATCGCGGAAGTTTTCGAACACAACGGGCAGTTCCATTACGCTCAGGTCTTCATCGTAGGGCGCCGGCCTCACACCCGCCATCATGGAACGGATTTTCGCCATCTCCGCCAGTTTCGGTTCCTGATCTTCCGGGATAAAGGACGCGATACTGACCACATGGTCGACGGTGGGCAGGGCCTCCAGGGCCTTTGAACGGGCAACGGCTTCTTCCGGGGTACGGGCTGACGCCACCGCGAAATATCCGGAGTTTTCCGAGCTCTTCATCAACTTGTAGGCATAGGAGACCGACTCGAGCCCCTTTGCCTGGAGGTTCATCAGGTTATAATCGAAATCGATCCTCGATAATGGATACAGCGACGCAAGGCACAGAAGAGCCGTGACAACCAGCACCATCTTCGGATGAGCGAACAGCAGAGGCCTGGCTGCACGCGAGACGTCTGAGGAGGAACCCGGAAGGGGCGCGGAATCGGGAATTGCGGCCCGGACACCTATCCTGCGGTTCTTTTTACCATATCTTACCGGAATCATAAGCATGGCCGGCAGCACGGTGAAGGTAACGAGCACGCAGATGCCTATTCCTATGGCGGCAATAATCCCCAGCTCGGAGATTCCCTTGAAGTCGGTGAAAACAAATGTCAGGAACGCCGCCGCCACAGTCGCCGCGGCCATGGTGATGGCCCACAGATTCCTGTACAGGGCGATTCTCAGCGCTTCCACACGCAGACGCCCGCCGCGAAGCTCCTCCTGGTATCTGAGCACTATCTGGATGCCGTATTCTATGCCTATTCCTATCAGCATCACGGCAAAGACCATGGAGAGTATGTTCAGATGCCCGACCACCAGTGTGGCCATGCCAAAGGAGAGGGCAATGGCGACCAGCAGGGAGATCATGGCGGCAAAGGCGTTAGCCGCCCCGCGAAACGCAAACAGCAGGAGAACGACGGTTAGAACGATGGAAATAACCGTCGCAAGCGCAATGTCTCGCTGGCTGGTTGCCATCTCCTCATATTCCAGCACCGGCACACCGGTAAGACCGGCCTTTACTCCGGCGAAACGGGGATCACTGGACACCCGCCTTATCTCTTCCCGCACAGCGGCAATTGACTTCTCGGCCGGAACAAAGCTCCCGCTCTCCTTTACCGGCAGAACGGTCAGGATATGCATCTTTCCCGCCTCGACGAAGCGGGAAGACTTTCCATCCCGCCCGCTGCCCAGGAAAAACTCGTCCAGGGAAAACGTCCCTCCTCCCGGTTTTGAGAAACGGTCCAGACCCAGCCCCAGCCTGTCCAGCATAAAGGTGAGGCTCGACAGCCGTTCTTCGGCGCCGGGCGCGCCGGGCTGCTCCTTCATGTACTCTTCCATGCGCGCGGTGAGAGAGGTGAACAGGGTCTGAACCGAAGGAGAGGCAGACAGGTCCTTCAGCACCGGCATCGCCATCGAGATATTATTTCCAAGGGTGCTAAGATCTTCCAGGGGAAGAAAGAGCATGCCGTTCTTCTGGAAGAACGGCAGGCCGTTTGGATAGAAGACCTCATGAAACATATCTTTCCGTTTCTGAAGGCGGGCGAAAAGTTCCCGGCCAAAACGACCCGCCTTATCCGGGTCATCGCTTTCCACAACGATGACAATCTCCTCCGTATCGCCGAACTCCTGCCTGTATTCACGATAATCCCGGTGGAACTTGCTGTTCTTGGGCATCAGATCATCCCTGCCGGTGAGAAACTCCAGATTGTTTTTCGTGTACACAATGGAAAGCGCCGACAGCAGCAAGGCCCCCAGCACTATGGCCAACGGATAGCGGGCGACGAAATCAAAAAAGCCTCCGCCCTTTCCTGTAATATTTTTCATAATAAATAAACCCTCCTGATAAAAAGCGGCATGAGGTTAACATAGCCGTTACGCGAAATCAACAGCTCCACACCTCTTGCTTGAAGCGCAACACCTTGAAACAACAGGGAAACATTGCAAAAAAAATGAAAAGGGGTATACCTTTTAAGAAAAATGTGTTAGAAATTTTCGAAAATTTATCATAATGCCTTTTTGCGGCCCAAGCAAAGGCGCCGATTTTTGCCTCTCCGGAGTTTACTGTAATGAAATCCTGCAAATACCCTATTTCACATGCATTAACATCCTTCAACGGCGCTCTGGCCGAAAGGGCCGAGCCCCGGAAACCTGACAAGCCGGGCGCCAAGGTTCACCGTCTCCCCGCCACCATCTGGAAAAAGAAGCCGGCGGAAGCCAAGAACCCCCTGGACGCAACCATCAGGCGAAGCTGTGAGTTTTTCTTCCGGGAGCAGGTTTCGGAAGGATACTGGTGGGCGGAACTGGAATCCAATGTGACCATAACCGCCGAGTATATCATGCTGTTCCATTTTCTCGGCATGGTTGACAAGGCGCGGGAAAAGAAACTCGCCAATTATATTCTCAGCAAACAGACCGAAGGTGGCTACTGGACCATATACTACGATGGTCCGGGTGATCTCTCCACTACGGTCGAGGCATATTTCGCCCTGAAACTGGCGGGATACTCATCCGACCATCCGGCAATGGAAAAGGCTCGCCTCTTCATCCTTGAAAACGGCGGCATCATAAAGACCAGGGTCTTCACCAAGATATTCCTGGCCCTCTTCGGCGAATTCGCCTGGTTCGGGGTGCCGTCCATGCCCATAGAGCTGGCGCTGGTTCCCAACTGGGCCTTCCTGAACATGTACGAGCTCTCCAGCTGGTCACGGGCAACCATCACTCCTCTATCCATCGTGATGGCTACCCGTCCCGTCCGCAGACTGCCGCCGCGCGCCAGGGTCCAGGAACTCTATGTCCGTCCTCCCCGGCCCACGGACTACACCTTTACCAAGGAAGAGGGCATTCTGACCTGGAAGAACTTCTTCATCGGCGTGGATCACATTCTGAAGATCTACGAACGGAGTCCAATAAGGCCTCTGATGAAAAGGGCCATGTCCTTTGCCGAAAAATGGGTTCTGGATCACCAGGAATCATCGGGAGACTGGGGCGGTATTCAGCCCGCAATGCTCAATTCCATTCTTGCGCTTCACTGTCTCGGATATGCCAATGACCATCCCGTTATCCAGAAGGGCCTGGAGGCCCTGGCCAATTTCTGCATTGAGAGCGAAGACAGCAGTGTCCTCCAGTCCTGCATCTCTCCCGTGTGGGATACCGCCCTGGCCCTCAAGGGTCTTATAGACGCGGGCGTACCCAACGACCACCCATCCCTGGTAAAGGCCACCCAGTGGCTCCTGGAACGGGAAGTGCGCAAGCATGGTGACTGGAAGATCAAATGTCCGGACCTGGAACCGGGCGGCTGGGCATTCGAATTCCTCAACGACTGGTACCCGGACGTGGATGATTCCGGGATCGTCATGATGGCCATCAAGGATGTCAAGACCAAGAACGCCAAGGCCAAGGATGACGCTATAAAACGGGGCGTCAGCTGGTGCCTGGGGATGCAGAGCAAGAACGGGGGTTGGGGCGCTTTCGACAAGGACAACACCAAGCACATACTCAACAAGATCCCGTTCGCGGACCTTGAAGCGCTCATAGATCCGCCCACCGCGGACCTGACCGGCAGGATGCTGGAGCTTATGGGAACCTTTGACTATCCCAAAGATCATCCCGCTGCGGTTCGCGCCCTGGATTTCATCAAAAGGAATCAGGAGCCCGACGGCCCCTGGTGGGGACGCTGGGGCGTGAACTACATCTACGGCACGTGGTCCGTACTGTGCGGCCTTCAGGCCATAGGAGAGGACCCGGCGCAACCTTATATCAGAAAAGCCGTTAACTGGCTGAAGTCCAAGCAGAACCAGGACGGAGGATGGGGCGAAAGCTGTGAATCCTATAACGATCCCTCTCTTGCCGGCATCGGCGAAACCACTCCTTCCCAGACCGCATGGGCTCTCCTGGCGCTCATGGCCGCCGGAGAAGAGAGATCGGCTTCGGTCTCGGACGGCATCCAGCATCTCATCAGAAACCAGAATCCGGACGGAACCTGGGATGAAGATCATTTTACAGGAACCGGTTTCCCCAAGTATTTCATGATCAAATACCACATCTACCGCAACTGTTTCCCTCTGATGGCCCTTGGCAAATACAGAACCCTTCTGGGCGAAAACTACTGACAACCCGCCTCTCTTCTTCATGGGACGCCGTTCCCGGCCAAACGAGGCATTTCTTCTATGAAAAAAGTAATCATAACCGGAGCGACCGGTTTTATAGGAGCAACCCTGGCACGGGAGCTAATCCAGGAAGGATGCGAGGTCAAGGCCCTGGTAAGGCCGGGGTCGGTCAGGACAAACCTGTCGGGACTTCCCATCCAATTCCACGAAGGGGATCTCCGTGACGCGGAATCCCTGGAAAAGGGCCTTGAAGGGTGCGACACCCTGTTCCATGCCGCGGCTGATTACCGCCTCTGGACAAGAACCCCGGAGGATATGTATGACGTGAATGTGGGAGGCACCCGCGCCATCCTCGAAGCGGCCCTGAAGCGCAACCTGTCGCGAGTCGTATACACCAGCAGCGTCGGAACCCTCGGCAACCCCGGCGATGGCACTCCGGGCACCGAAGATACCCCCGTTTCTTTCAGGGAGATGGTGGGCCATTACAAAAAGAGCAAGTTTCTGGCCGAGCGAGAAGCGGAAAAATTCATCCGGCGAGGCCTGCCACTGGTCATTGTAAACCCGTCGACTCCCGTGGGCAGGCTGGATATCAAACCAACTCCCACCGGCAAAATCATCGTCGACTTCCTGAACCGCGGGATGCCCGCCTATCTTGATACAGGTCTCAATCTCATCGACGTGGAGGACTGCGCCAAGGGTCACATCCTCGCCGCCCGCTACGGACGGACAGGAGAAAAGTACATCCTCGGCAACCAGAACCTGACCCTGCGTGATATTTTTTCCCTTCTGGAAGAGATCTCAGGGGTACGGGCCCCTCGCGTCAGACTTCCATACACCCCCATCCTTCTGGCTGCATACGCCAACGAGGCGATTTCGCGGGTCACGGGCAGGGAACCTCTCATACCGCTGGCGGGAGTGCGCATGGCGGGCAAGCTGATGTATTTTGATCCATCCAAAGCGATCCGGGAACTGGGACTCCCCCAGCAACCGGTAAAAGCAGCGCTGGAAAAAGCCGTGGAATGGTTTCGGGCAGAGGGTTACGTACGAGCCTGACGCCATGGAGCGCCGGCCGAAGATTCATGCGGCGCGATTCATCAAACATGCAATTAACGGGGGCACACATGTACCCACTCCTTCAAAATATCAATGGTCCCGAAGACCTGAAACAACTGAAAGAGGATGAGCTTCCCCTCCTGGGAGAGGAAATCCGTCGTTTTCTTCTGGATACGGTTTCTGAAACCGGGGGTCATCTGGCCTCCAATCTCGGCTGTGTGGAATTGACCATCGCCCTCCATTACTGTTTTGATTCGCCGTCCGACAGGATCATCTGGGACGTGGGTCATCAGGCATATACCCACAAGATCCTTACAGGCCGCAGGGACGTGTTTCACACGCAGCGCCGCTACAAGGGAATCAGCGGTTTCCCGAAGAGAACCGAATCCCCCCACGACGCCTTCGGCGCGGGTCATTCCTCCACTTCCATATCAGCGGGGCTGGGCATGGCCGCGGCCAACAGCCTGAACGGGAGGGACGCCAAGGTGATAGCCGTTATCGGAGACGGCTCGCTTACGGGAGGCATGGCCTTCGAGGCCCTCAACCAGGCAGGTCACCTGAGAAAGAACCTGATCGTCATCCTCAACGACAATGAGATGTCCATATCAAAAAATGTGGGCGCTTTCTCATCCTTCATATCACGAAAACTGACCGGCAAGTATTTCCGGGAACTGAAAAGAGAGATGCAGTCTCTCATCAAGGGCATACCGGCCATCGGAGGCAATATCCTCCATTTTGCCCGCAAGGCGGAGAACTCCCTGAAGGGCTTCCTTACGCCCGGGACACTTTTCGAAGCGCTGGGATTCGATTATGTGGGACCCATCCAGGGACACGACCTGCGGCAATTGACCGAATTGTTCCGGAGTTGCAAAGGTGTTGAAGGCCCCATCCTCATCCATGTAATGACCACCAAGGGAAAGGGATACCCACCGGCGGAAGAGACTCCGGATATCTTCCATGGAGTCGGTCCTTTTGATGTCGCCACCGGGACCGTCAAGGCAGGCAAGGGCGCTCCCCCCTCCTTCACGTCCGTGTTCGGCCGGACAATGGTTAAACTGGGCGAGATGGATGAAAAAATCATCGCCGTTACCGCGGCCATGCCCGACGGCACCGGGCTGACGCCTTTCGCCAAGGCCTTTCCGAACCGTTTCTTCGATGTAGGTATCGCCGAACAGCACGCCCTCACCTTCTCGGCCGGACTGGCGGCGGAGGGTTTCCGGCCCGTGGCGGCTATCTACTCCACTTTCGCCCAGAGAGCCTATGACCAGGTTTTTCACGATGTGTGTCTGCAAAAAATGCCGGTGACCATGGCCCTTGACCGGGGCGGACTGGTGGGTGACGACGGACCGACCCACCACGGGGTGTTTGATCTCTCCTTCCTGAGACACCTCCCCGAAATGACGGTAATGGCCCCCAAGGACGAAAACGAGCTCCAGCACATGCTTAAGACGGCCGTATACTCGGGGCGCCCTGTAGCCCTCCGTTATCCGAGGGGAGCGGGATTCGGCGTTCCCATGGACACTGACCCGACCTCCATGGAGATCGGCAAGGGCGAAATCCTTGCGGAAGGAGACGATCTGGCAATCATAGCCATCGGTTCAACGGTCTTTCCCGCCCTCGACGCCGGCCGCATCCTCGCCGCTGAAGGCATCCGCGCCACGGTTATTAACGCCCGGTTCGTGAAACCCCTGGACAAGGACCTGATCCTGGACGCGGCCTCACGAGCCGGCGCACTGCTGACAGTGGAGGAAAATGCTCTGGCCGGCGGCTTCGGCTCCGCAGTCCTCGAACTTCTCGAGGCTTCCGGGATATCCGATGTAAGGGTAAAAAGGATCGGTATTCCGGACAGTTTCATCGAGCATGGCAGCCAGGCGCAACTCCGTTCCGACCTGGGACTGGACGCAGCCGGCATTGCCTCATCGGCAAGAGAGTTTCTCGCCCGGCGCGGCTTGAGCGCTCCGGCGCTGACACGTATCAAGTAGGACACCCCTTCACCCCTGCTCACGCGAAAGGAAGAGTATTACCCATGCGTTTTCCCCTCAGACTGAATCTGGACCTGTCCAATTACATCATGCGGAACAAGTTTCGCGGGATAGAACGATTCCCTCTCGTTCTGATGCTGGAACCGACACACCTCTGCAATCTTTCCTGTTCAGGATGCGGACGCATCCGCGAATACGCTGATACACTCTCACGGGAAATGTCCCTGGACCAGTGTCTTGGCTCCGTGGACGAATGCCCGGCGCCGGTCGTTACAATAACCGGGGGCGAGCCTCTTCTCTACTCACATGTCTATGATCTCATTGAAGGGGTTCTGGCGCGAAAGAAGCACATCTACTTCTGCACCAACGGAATCCTCCTGGAGGAGTCCCTGCCCAGGATGCGGCCCCATCCGAATTTCACCCTGAACATCCACATGGACGGCATGGAAGCCACCCATAACAGGATACTGGAGCATTCCAACGCCTTTGCCATCGCCCTGTCCGGGATACGCGCGGCCAAAAAAGCCGGCTTCCGGGTTTGGACCAACACCACCATTTTCAAGGAAACGGATCTGCGAGAGATTGACGAGCTCTTCACCACTCTGGCGGGTATCGGCGTAGACGGCTTTCTGGTGGCGCCAGGCTTCGATTACGAGGCGGTCGGCGAAAAACTCTTTCTGGAGCGCCGGGAGATCGAACGAAAATTCCGCGATGTGTTCGAGATGAGCAAGAGGCACAGGATTCTCTCAACCCCCATGTATCTGCGCTTTCTCATGGGGGACAAAAAGCTGGAGTGCACGCCATGGGGCAATCCTACCCGTAATCCTATGGGATGGAAGGCCCCCTGCTACCTGATTACCGACACCCATTACGGAACCTACCGGGAGATGATGGAAAAGACCCAATGGGAAAAGTACGGCGTGGGCAAGGATGAACGCTGCGCCCAGTGCATGATGCATTGCGGATTTGAGCCTTCGGTGGTAAGGGAGCTGGGAAAAAACTGGCGGGACTTGTGGGAGATGATTGTCTGGAATCTGGGGTAACCCCTTCCATGGACAAAACAGGAACAGAAAAAACCGGGCCTGATTGCTTTCAAGGTCCGGTTTTTTCGTATATTCCTTACGGCATGCCGCCGTGCTATTTCGAACCTTCAGTGTCGAATTTCTGCAAAGGGCTCCCCTCCACCAGCCGCGCGCGGCCGGCGGCCTGATCCCAGAGCGTCAGATAACCCTTCCAGCCTTTCTTGTTCAGGAGTTCCCGGATATGCTCAACAACAACCGGATCCGGGGAGGAATGGAAGGCGTTGTATCCCGAGTAGCCGCCGGGAGGCACGAGCCTGTAGGCGCCGAAACCGAAGCTTTCGGTCCGTTTCACCAGAAGGGGGATCCCATCCGGCCAGTGATGCTCTTCCAGCCTGGTCCATCCGCATACCGGGCACATGACCCGGCGCGCGCTGTTGTCCACCCATCGCTCCGTGTCGATACGCGCATACTCAAACCCGCACTGACTGCATTTTTCATGCATTTCAGACAAGTTTTGCATAGAAAAGAACTCCTTTGTATGTAGTGGGGTCAACGCCTGGGTCCAACCGCGCGACGCCAGACCGGCAGCAGCGGGCCAGCCTTGCGCGTCCGGGAAAGGAAAAGGGCATTCCAGACAACGAGATAATATATAGACGATTTTTACAGCGATGCAATTCTTTTTGACCCGAACGTGGACCTTGTGCTAAAGGATGAGGAGAACATTCAGGAGAAACGCCATGAAACTGGAAGAGTTCTGCAAGATGCTACACAACTCGCTGTCCGCCGAAAAATCCAACGAAGGCAGACTGGCAACGGCGGTAAAGTTCACGGCAAAGGCATTCTCGGTTAATCAGGATGAAGTGGCCGTTTTTCTGCTCGATCCCAACGGTGAAGCCCTCCATTTCGCCTGGCCGCTGCGTCTCAGGGACGCGGGAGTAGTGCCGGTTTCCGCCGCCAATCCCCTGGTGGCCAAGACGGCGCGGGAGAAAAAAGGCTTCCTGAACAACTCTTTCGCGGTCACGCCCCACGCATCCTTCTTTGAGCTGTTTCACGGCAATGCCCCCCGGCCTCTGCCCATCCAGAAGATCATGAGCGTGCCGCTGATCCGCGCCGGTCAGGTCACTGGTGTTGTCCAGGTCTCGCGAAAAGCCCCCGACATGGCAAGCGCTGGCCCCGACTTTTCCAGGAACGAACTGCTGGCCCTGGAAAGGATCGCCTCAATCATCGGCGATTTTCTGAGCAGGGATTAGCGGGAGGAGACCGTATCCTGGCCAGAATCAACCTCGAACGAGATTACTCCCCGTCCCTGGCTTTAAGCCGGGCCGCGATAGCCTCCGCTTCCAGCCGGATCTCTCCCTGAGCCCCGCTGTCCATCTCCTTGAAGGCCGCGGCCCCCTTCTCCAGTTCGTCCTCACCGATGATGAGGGTATATCCGGCCCGCAACTTGTCGGCGCGTCTCAGCTGGCTCTTCAGACTCTTTCCCTCATAGTCCATCTCCACATGCACACCCATGCGCTGCAAGCGGCACATAAGGACAAATGCCGCGTCTCCTGCGGCTTCGCCATGGTATGCGATGAACAGATGGGGACGCCTTTCCAGCCCTTGTCCGTCAAGGAGCAGGACAACCCTCTCCACCCCGAGGGCGAAACCGATGCCGGGAAGGGCGGGCCCTCCCAGCTCCTGGATAAGACGGTCGTACCGTCCACCCGCGGCCACGGCGCTCTGTGATCCGAGAAGACCGGTTACAAGCTCGAATGTGGTGCGGGTGTAATAGTCCAGTCCTCGAACCATACGCGGATTAATCTCGTAGGAGGCGCCAACTGCATCCAGGTACTTCCTTGTGCGGGCGAAATGGTCTTCGCAGCCAGCACAGAGGTGGTCCAGAACGGACGGAGCGCCCGCTATCGCATCGCGGCATCCGTCCACCTTGCAGTCCAGGGCGCGCAGGGGATTTGTCTCATACCTCCGCTTGCAGTCATCGCACAGAGAACCCAGCCGCACACGCAAAAAATCCTTGAGCGCCTTACGATATCCGGGCCGGCACTCATGACAGCCCAGGGAATTTATCTGCAACCTGGGTTCGGTCAGCCCAAGCTCCTCGAAAAAGCGGCACAGCATGTTCAATACCTGGGCATCGACCTTCGGATCGGAGACACCGGCAACCTCCACGCCTATCTGGTGGAATTGGCGATATCGCCCCTTCTGAGGCCTTTCATAACGGAACATCTGTCCCATGTAATACAGCTTGGCAACCGAGTCCGCCACGTGCATCTTATGTTCGATAAAGGCGCGGATGACACCCGCCGTACCCTCAGGGCGAAGGGTAACGGCATTTCCTCCCTTGTCGGTGAACGAATACATCTCCTTTTCAACGATGTCGGTGGCGTCGCCTATGGAACGGGAAAACAGCTCCGTCTTCTCCATGACCGGCACCCTTATTTCAGAAAAACCACAGCTTTCAAAGACCCTCCGGGCGGTATTTTCCACATGCTGCCATTTCCTGACCTCATCCGGAAGAATGTCGTTAAACCCCTTGATTCCTGTCAGAGCCAATTTCGAAGTCCCTTCTCATCATCCCGCGACCATGCAGTCAAACCGTCGATGATGTCCATGTTAATGTAACTGGTGTTGTTTTTTCATGATCCGGCGCCGGCCGGCACGGCAAAGCTGATGAACAAAAGGAGGGCGGAGCAGAAAACCTGCTTCGCCCTTGCTTTACCTCCAGGCGGAACTCGGCGCCTGAATCAGGCCCCCACGGGCAATTCCCGCGCCTACTCTTCGCTCATGGCGCGGAACACCCTGTTTCTTCCACTGAATTTGCCCCTGTACATGGCCTTGTCAGCCACTTCCAGGAGTTCCAGCTTCGACCGGGTGTCGTCGGGGAAACAGGCATATCCGATACATGCGGTGAGACGGATGTCATAGCCGTCATCGGCGAGGAAGACATGATTCTCGATGGTGCTCCTGATCCGTTCGGAAACCACTGATGCGCTCTCCGCGTCCGTCTCAACCAGTATGATGGTATATTCATCCCCGCCATAACGTATCACCAGATCCACGTCGCGCACCGAATTCTTCAAAAGGGAGCCCAGCTCTCCCAGAACCCGGCTGCCAATGAGGTGGCCGTGGGTATCGTTCACTCCCTTGAACAGGTCCAGGTCGATAAAGAGAAGGGCAACGCTTGAACCGTAACGCTCGGCCCGTTTCAGCTCCCTTTCAAGGGCGAGGTCAAGGTAGCGGTAGTTGAAGAGCCCGGTAAGCTCGTCGATATAGAGAAGATTCCGGGCGGAAGCAAAGCGTGCGGCGTTTTCAAAGGCCAGTGACGCCTGATCCTGCAGAAAGAGAAGGTTCTTCAGGTTCGGCTCTTGCGGCAGAGAATCTCCATCGGGATTGAAGATAGCCACCACGCCATGAAGACCGGTCTTGGACCTGATGACGAAAATGAGGACCTCGTCCAGGCCGGGAGGAATCCCCTCCCCTGGAAAGGACTCGTTCACGGAGAGACACATCACCTTCCTTCGCACCACGGATTCACGGATTGCTCCGATGTTGCACGAAAGGAGCATCTCTCCTATCCGCGTCCCTTCCTGGATCCCGAAACCACGGATATCCTTGAGGGCGAGGGCGCCGTCATCATCGGGGAATATTCCCAACGCCCTGTCCGTACAGAGTTCCTTGGCGAATGAATCAACAACCAGGGTGCCGAGGCGCTCCATCTCCAGGCAGTTGGATATTGTCTGGCCCACCTGAAAAAGGTGGAGCAGGCTTTTCAACTCGATATTCTCGTTCAGAAGCCTGCGTTGCTCCATGCACAGAGCAACGGTGTGGCGGAACTCGTCGTGGTTTACCGGTTTCAACAGATAATCCCTTGCCCCGTTTTTCAGGGCATGGATGGCGGATTCAATATTGGTGTTGCCGGTTACCATTATGACATCGATGTCAGGGTCGTGTCTTTTGACGCGAAAAAGCAGATCCATGCCGCTTTGTCCGGGCATGACCAGGTCGGTAACGATCAGGTGATACTCCGCGTTCCCGAGACTCGCCATTGCTTCCTCAACTGTGGTGGCCGTATGGACCTCGTACCCTTCACCGCTCAACAGGTGGCAGTACATCTCCCGGAAAAACCGGTCGTCCTCAACGACAAGAATCTTTTCCATAGCCATTCGGCCTCTCCCCGAACACTCCCGGACCCTTTGATAAATTAGGGAAATACCGTAAGAGGTTCTGAAAATAGCAAAGAAGGCGGAATCTTGTCAATTGAAATGGCCGCCCTATCTGAACGTATCGACCCGCCAATTCCCGCCTCCGATGGTTACTGTAATGGTACCGTGAGAATCGGTGCGATAAACCCGCGCGCCTCGTCTCCGCAGACGCTCAAGGGTTTCAGGAGAGGGGAGGCGGAAGCGATTGTCATACCCCACGCCAATGAGCGCGCACCGGGGAGTCGCCGCATCGAGAAAAACCTCTGATGAAGAATACCGGCTCCCGTGATGCGCCACCTTCAGTACCGTACAGCGCAGGGAGGACGGATCGGCCAGAAGCCTTTCTTCGGCATCGAAGCCGATATCGCCTGTAAATAGAATACTGGCGCCTTCAAACCTGAGGTTCAATACCAGGGATGAATCATTGAGATCCGCGTCTGACTCATGAAGTATATCAGGGGCAAGTGGCTCAACAAGGGCCCTTCCTATTTTGATAGCTCCGGTTGCAGAGTCGATGCGGCGCATCTTGACCCCCTTTTCAGAAAGGATGCGCTTGAGCCTCCCATAGTCATCCCCGCCATCATTGACGCCACTCTCCCAAAACTCTCCGATGCTGAACGCCTCCGCCAGGAAAACAAGCCCTTTAAGATGATCCGGATGGGAATGGCTCAGTACCATGTAATCCAGGCGATGGATCCCGCGACGCCACAAAGCCGGGGCCAGAACCATTTTCCCCGGGTCCAGACCGCCTTCCCTGTAGCTTCCACCTCCGTCTATCAGCATCCTTTTCCCGTCCGGAAAGGTCACAAGGGACGATTCGCCCTGACCGACACTGAAAAAATCGAGCCGAAGCTTCCCCGAATCGCCATCCCAGCAGGGAAACCGCGACACAGCAAACAGAAGAACCAGGCCACAGCAAAAGGCCCTGCGCGCCGGTTTCCAGGGGACGAAAGTAATCACCATCATAAACAGAAGCGCGCCGGCCAGATCGAAGCGGGTGCTCCTCCAGACAGGAAGAAGCGGAATTCCATCAAGGACCAGGAGGATCGAGATGGAGAGTTTCACGAGAAAAGCGGCGATCTTGAGAAGTATCCCGCCCAGAGAAGGCAAGAGATAGAGGGAGGCAAGTGCCGAAAATCCGGCCACAACAGCGCCGTACCCCAGTATGGGAACGATGAGGAAATTGGCAATGAGCCCCGTGAGAGTGACACGGTGAAAATGACAGGAGACCGGCACAATCGTAGCAGCGGTGGCCGAAACGGAAACCATGAAAAAAAGGAGCAGCCAGCGAAGCGGGCCCTTGCCCATGGCATCGAAGGGCGCCGTCAGGAGGGGAGTAAGGACAATGATCCCCCATAGGGCGAAAAATGAAAGCTGAAAGGATATGTCGAAGAGAGAGACGGGAGAAAAAGCAAGGATAAGAAATGCGGCCAGGATAAGTGGATTCAGTGGGTCCGTCTCACGCTCAAGAAGGAGCGCGGCAATATAGGCGCATATCATGACAACGGACCGCACGGTTGCCGGAGCGGCCCCGGACAGAAAGAGATAAAGAAGGAGAACAGGAATAGTGAGAAGAAGGATCAGGCGACGAAGGCAGAGATGAAGCAGGAGGAAACGACTACGGCGCGCCGCAGCGAAAGCCGTGTGGAACAGGAAAAACGCGATAACCCCCACGTGAAAACCTGAGATGGAAAGTATGTGGCTGACCCCGGTGCGGGTGAAGAGCTCACGAAGTCCTTCCGGGACGGCGCCCGACTCCCCGATGATCAGCGCCCGAATCACCGCCCCCTCTTCTCCCGGGATGATCGCGCCTATGCGTTTCCCCATATCCAGCGCGATGCGGTCCACATGGCGACGAAGTGGTGAAGCGGCGCCTCCCCTGATCAATATGACGTCATCCGCGGACGCGACGAATGCCGTTGCCTGGATATCCCGCAAGGAGAGATATCTTTCGTAGTCGAACTCTCCCGGTGTCCCGAAATTTCTTGGCCTCCGGATACGGGAGACAAATCTCACCAGGTCTCCGGCAAGCAGCTCCGGTCTGCCTTCGTCCACATACAGAAGGACCCTGCCGCTTACACGGAGCGAAGTTTTACCGCGGAAGATCCTGTTGCAACGCACCAGGAGACGGCACCCCGTTGCCCTCCAGTCCGGACGGCCGTCGATTATACCTTCAATGGCAAGAGGCTCTCCATCCGCATGGCTGACAATAGAATCCGGTGGAAAAACGGGCTTGAGACATGGTCGAGGAGACAGATTTCCCCAGACAAAAAAACAGACAGCCAGCGCCCCCTGGAAAACGACCCTCCTGGCAAACAGAGCGGCAATGGAAGCAAGCGCCAGGAAAAGCGGCAGCGAATAAAGGGGAAGGGAGAATTCCTCGATGCAAGCCGAGGATATTCCGGCAATCATCGAAAAAAGGGGTAACGCCAGAGGATAGGGAGACATGGCGTGATAATATCATCATTAATTTTTTATTTCTAAGCATATTTCAATCCAATCATCTCTTCACGACTATCGCCCTATGTGATATACAAAGTAGACAGTTACGGTGCCGGGAGTAAGCGCCACCATCTCTCGACCTCACTGGACTATAATAATCAACAGAGGTGAAACGTTTGAAGCCTCAGATGGAAACACTGAACATCCTTCATATGTGCGCCGAGCTCGAATCAACTCTGGCGCAGGTATACGAATTTTTCTCCATTTCCTACCCAAATGAACAGGAGATTACTCACTTGTTCGCGAAAACCGCGGCTGAAGAACGAAACCACGAGTTCCAGTTCAGGTTGGCCATAAAATCCTGTACCCCCCTGATCAGCGATTTGAATGTCTCATTGCAAGAAACAGAAAAACATCTAGCCTATACACGTAATATCCTGCGTAAAATCCAGGAAAGAACCCCGACCGTCGAAGAAGCCCTGCGCATATCCATTAACTGCGAGACCATATTCAACCGGTTCCACATGGACACAGCGGTCCGTTTTTCCGACAAGGCCGGCGCATCCCTGTTCAAGGCCATGATGGCCGCCGATGACGAACATGCCATTTCCCTCAAAAAAGCGCTTGATAAACTGCGCCGGACCGGAGCATAAAACGCCTGAAATCCCTTCAGGACGCAAAAAGGCCGCTCAAAAAGAGCGGCCTTTTTATTCAGACATCGCGATTTGCTCCCTTTATTCAGGATTCCTCGCCATAGTAATCATCTTCATCCTCAAAATCGGCGTCGGAAGCTGAAAAGAAATCTTCATCCTCCCCATCTTCACCGGCATCCTCGGAAACGTATTGATCAGGCGGAAAATCATCTTCCTGGCTTATTGCCTCAAACCGCGCAAGCACATCTTTGTCCGTACAGAATCGGCCGTCTTTCTTGCCACATTTGCTCTTCATGCACAGATCAAAGAGCTGTATCTCGCTGCACAATCTCCTTGGACTCTCACCCGCCGACATAGTCTTTTCGTTCCCCTTCCGCTCCCTACGGGCACGCGGCCCGTAGAAGGTCCTAATTCTCGTTAATCAGCTCCAACGCCTTTGCCACATCCTCGCGGCACCCGATGAAGACCGGGGCTCGCTGGTCGAAACATCCCGGAACCATGTCCAGAATCGGCATGACGCCGTTACTGGCGGCGCCTCCCGCCTCTTCCACCAGATACGCCATGGGGTTGAGTTCAAAGAGCAGCCTCAGCTTTCCTTCCGGAGAATCGTTAAGGGCCGGATACATGAACAGACCCTTTCCCTTCATCAGTATCTGGTTGATATCCGGGACAAATCCACCTGAATATCGGAGCTTGGAACCCTTGGCTTCCAGATAGCGGACGAATCTCTCCACTCCCTCGCTGTATTTGTTCCGCTGGCCTCCGGGAGCATAGATATTTCCCGACGGTTGCATGGTTATGTTCTCACGGGTAAGGGTATATTCCATGAGATGATTCATGGTGAATTCATGGACGCCCTTCCCTACGGAATAAACCAGAGATACCCTCGGACCGTAGAGGATATACATGGCCGCGACCTGCCTGCGGCCGGGCTGAAGGAGGTCGGAACCCGAATGAATAGATACTATGGTTCCCACGGCCAGATTTACATCAACGAGCGAAGAGCCGTCAAGGGGATCATAGGCCACGGAATAGAGCCCGTTCCCTGCCGGCTTCACCGACAGCACATCGTCCATCTCCTCGGAAAGGATTGAACTTACAACCCCTGAGTGGATCAGCCTCTTTCTTATAATACGATCCGACAATACGTCGAGGGCGAGCTGCTCTTCACCGTACAGATTCGAAGTACCGGCGACACCCAGGTCACCGGTGCGAACGGCGTTGATAACATACTTTCCTGCTTCGGCTATCTCGCAGATGAGGTGGATGAGATTGTCACAGATATTCTGCTCCCGCAGGTGACGGCGGAGGTCAATCTGGAACTTGGTTGAGCCGGCTTCATGTGGCATGTCATACTCCGGAAACCGGGCCGGATGGCCCTTGAATTCGTTACAGGGTAAAGCAATTGCCCCATCAAGGCAAGTGAAAATTGGCGCGAAACGGGGGCTGACGGCAACGGGCGGGCAGGCGCGGACAGTCCCGCGCCAGGGAGTCAAGCCAGGGAAAGACATTGTCGGCCATTGAAAGCGGGCGGCGCCGGATACGCTTACTGCAGCATGAATGTCTCGTACTCAAGATTGCGGAAGTCCCTGTCCAGGAGCAGCATGCCGCCCATGATAACGAGGCAGAGGGAAACGGCGAAACCGTATCCGTAAAAATAGGGACCCATCAGGATGGAGACCCATGAGAGAGCCATGTTCAGAGATGCGAAAAGAGCAGTCAGGAAGAGCGCCCTGCCCCTGCGATCAAGGTAGAAATAGATATTCAGTATGCCGAGGAAGACAACCTGAAAACCGGCGGCCGCCACATCCACATAAAGCAAGGGGAGATAAATAACCGGAATACCGGCCAATTCAAGCAGCTTTTCCCCCAGAAGGACAACGGCAATGGCGGCTATGGCCTGGATTTTTATTATCTCGTAGATCCCGACGCGCGCCGTGCGCACCATTTCGTCCTTCATTTCGTAGATATAGGACAGAGACCCCCCTTCGCGCACCGCATCGTAGAACCGATCATAGTATTCAACGAAATCCGTTTCCATGCGCACCAGAAACACGGCCATGCCGGGCAGAATGGAAAGATAGGCCAGAAAAACCGGCAGATCATATATAAATGAGGCATTAAGGGGGCCGATAACATGGTTGCCGGTGTACGGATGGAACCAGAAGACCAGTTTGTCGGACCAGATACCCAGATTGTAGAAAAATCCGGTAAACACCAGGGAAAGGTGGACACGATCCCTTTTGAAGAAATCAAATTCCACGAAACTGTATGAAGGATAATTGCGGAAAAGGACCAGCAGCATCCCGTTAAGCAGAACGAACTGACCAAGAAGAAAGGCCAGCATCAATCCTTCCAGATTCCATTTTCGCAGGATGAACGACAGGAGCAGGGAAATGCCGTAACCGCCGGCGAAATTGAGCAGGATGGCCTTGTAGGCCTTCAATCCGGACAGGAGAATCGCCGTTACCCAGACACAGCAGAGGACTACAAAGGATGTGGCGAACAGCATCCTGAAAATGAGGGGGGTTCCGGGAAAAAGGATGATCGCAAGGGGAAAGGCAGGCGCCCCTCCGACGACCGTCACCACAAGAAGAAGGCCGTTCAGGTTCGGCAGCAGTCGGAAATGTTCCTTGGCGAAAATGCGGTCCGCGGAATAGCGGGTGAAGGCCAGCTGAACCAGGCCGGTAAAGATGAGAGATACGGCGATGAGGTAGGTTATGGAAACCTGGAACTGGGAAACCTGGCCCCGTGGCGTCACGGCGGGAATGGATATTATACCGATTATGAGAACGGCGACTATGGACAGTACCCACGGACCAGAGCTTATGATGCCGGCGTAGGTATACGCCTGCAGGATCGAAAGATAGGAATCCCGCTTCATCAGCTTTCGCAGTTCGAAACCGATTCCCGCCATCAGAGCATCCCCAGGCGGTACAGCTCCCGGTACCCATCGAACATTCTCTGATGGGTATAAAACCGTTCCACCCTGTTTATCGCGCTTTGCCTGGCGCGTTCCCAATGGCCTCGGTCCGTCAGAAGCCGCAGGGACTCTTCAGCCAGAGCCTGGGGGTTATTTATGTCCACAACACCACCAGCCGGCCCTATGGCTTCATCCTCGGCCCCCTCCCCCATAATCAACTGCCGGCAGGAGCCGACATCGGTGGCCACGGCCGGAATACCCGCGGCAAAGGCCTCCAGGAGGACAAGAGGCAACCCTTCACTTATGGAACTGAGCACAAGTGCGCCGGTTTGCGGAAAAATCTCCATGGGATTGCGGAAGCCCAGAAATTTGATCCTGTCCGCGAGCCCGAGACTCCCCGTCAGGGATATGCACTCGGCCGCATATTCGGGGTCTTCGTCGTCGGGACCGACAATCCACCCTTCCACTGTGGGAAGTCGCCCGGCGACAATGCATACGGCGCGAATGAATGTCTTGATATCCTTTATCGGCACGACTCTGCCAAGAAGTACAAGGACCTGGGGAACACCTTCCGTGTGCTCCCTCCGCAGCGGCAGGAACCTCTCCACATTGATCCCGTTGGGTATGACCCGGGTGCGGCTTGCCGGCGCTCCGTCGGAGATCTGCTGACGCCGGGCGCCTTCGAACAGGGAGACGATGTTACCGGCCGCGCTGTAACAGAATCGGCCCAGAGTCTCGAAGAAACGTATCCAGAGGTCGCGGTAATAACTGATCTCGGTGGGATCTTTCTGAAGGGCGTTCCTGTTGTCCTGTATCCAGTCGCTGTTGAAGATATCTATCCGCCTCTCCTTGGTATATATCCCGTGCTCGCTCAGGACAAGAGGCCGGCCGGTGTCATGGTGCAGAAGGGACCCGAGGAAACCGGCATAGCCGGTGGATACCGTGTGATATAGTCCGGCCGCGGGCAGGCGGCCGGCGACTTCCGCCAGAAGCCAGATAGGGGTATGCATGTTTCTCACGGTCCAGAAATAATCAACAAAGGAAGGGTCCGTACAGCGATTGTGATACAGCTCCGTTATGATGTCCCATGAGCGCCGCGCATGGAGAAAGTGGCCGAAATCTATGCCGTTCACAGAGTCCAGGTAGAAGTCCGCACCCATGAAGCGTCCCTCCAGGGCGAAGGCATCCGGCCGCAGAAAGCATTCATGCATCTCCAGTGCCTCTCTGAATACCTCGGGATTTCCCTTCCGCCTTCTTACAGATGGCCTCTGCTTCGGGTCATGGATATAAAAAGCATCCAGATGAACCAGGTTTTCGGGAAGCTTGTATTTCATGACAGTGTAGTCATTTTTACTGCTCCCGATAAAGAGGGCGCCGAAACGGTATTCCGGAAAGCCCCGGATAATCTGGTTTACCCAGCTTGAAACGCCGCCGCTGACATAGGGAAAGGTCCCTTCCAGAAGCAGCATGATATCCACCCGGCCGGATTTTGGAAAAGATCCATCCATTTAATCCTCCACCCAGAGCTGGGCGACGGGACCTATTCCGGGTTTGTGGCGCAGCAGCGGTTCATTGTGGAAATAATTCTTCAGCCTCCCGAAATCACGGCGGAGATAGGCAAGTTCCGCCAGATAGGGAATCGCCTTTTCCCTGTGTATGCCCCGTTCCAGCGACTTTGTAAGCGCCTCTTCGGCCCGGTCCAGATCCTTGAGCTTCAGGCGCAGCCTGCCGACAAGAATCAGCAGGGCCGGATCTTCATGGCCCGGTTCAGAGGCCTTGTCCGCGAAATACAGCGCCCGTTGGACAAAAAAGTCCGCCAATTCGTCCCTTGCCAATCCGTTGTAGACCATTTCCCAGTAGGAAAACGCCAGAATCCGGCAGATTCCGGACCTTTCAACCGGGTCGTCCGTCTCCCTCAGTTTCTTCAACTTGTCTGTTATGGTGTCACTGATCTCTTTCTCGCGGCGATCGAAAAGGTTAAAAGCCAGGAGACGTATCTCGTCATCGTTGTCGGTGGTCGCCAGTTGCAGCAACCGGCTGACATTGCCGCCGAACCCGGAACTGACGGCGAGAAGGGCTTTCAGGCGGGACTTTCGGGAGACCTCGCCCGCCTTTATCCTGGACCATGCGCCCCCCTCCCCCATCCACATGCCGGGGGCGCCGGCCTCCACCATGAAAGGAGGAAGGGCGACAGTGGAAAACTCGGTCCTCGCGCGAACCCCGGGGAAAAAACTGAAGTAGATAAGGGAGATGAAAATCCCGACCGTGCCGAGAATGGGTATGAAGAAACAGAAACCGAAGATGACGCAGAAGGCCACTCGCCGGCTGCCCAGATAGCGGCCGGGCAATACCGCCGACAGAAACAGGGCAAGGGCGGCGCAGGCAAGGGCATGGGATGAAACAAACAGGAACAGGCGCTCCGCATCAGGCCTGTCGCCCAAAAGGGACATGAGGGCCGAAAACTCCGAGACCAGGCAATAACCAAGAAAATGTTTTCCAATCACGAACGCACCGCCGCGAGGATCTCGGCCAATTGTCGCGCCGGCTCTTCTTTGCTCAACTGGCGGGAATAAAAAGTGAGCCCACCCTCCTCCGGCAGGTTCCCCATCTGCTGCTGCAGCATGACGTCTACGCGGGCGCGGTAACCCTCCACGGCGGCCGGGCCGGAAAACGGCATCAACGTAACAAACTGCGTGCCTTGCCCGGGCATCCTCTGCCAGGTAAAGTCCAGTCCCCGCTGTCCCCGGCTCATGACCGAGCTGAACTGCTCCAGACGCGGCATGTCTCCGACAGCTACAACCGCGATGGAAGAAACCACATCCAGTTCCCGCCGGATCCTTACAAGCTTCAGGAGTTCAGCGGCGAACATAAGCGGACAATCTGGAAAAACGGCCAGAAGCCCCTTCGCCCTCTCGGCCGCATCCGCGTGATCGGCCGCGTACGCCAGTAATATTCCCAATATCTGAAGGGTTTCTCGCCGCAGGGAGAGAAAAGGCATCTCGCTGACAAGGAGCAGACCCCTCAGGCTCCCGGAACTGGTTCTGAGTGGCGCGGCCACCAGGTAAGCGCTCTGCTCCTCCTCCCGCAGGCAGGTTACCGTCTGGTATGCCGTCGTACCCTTTTCAAGAAGAGAATTCACCATCAGGTCGCCCAGGATCAGAGGAGCGCCCCTGCCGCAGGCAGCCACGGCCTCGGGCAGAGGCGCGCCGTTTTCGCAACGGTACAGGGAAGCGCTTTCCAGGTTGCAGTAATGAACCAGGATCGAGATCAGCACCGCTCCCGTGCCTTCGTCCAGTTCACCTCCCCGGCTCATGAGCATGGCCCGGAGATCAGTCATGGCATCCCGGAGGGTAACCGGCCTGCTGATCAGGTTCTGTTCCAGACGGTCATGGGAGAGACGCACCATGAAATAGGCCCTGGAAAGCTGTTCGAAACGCTCGGAGGCATGGTTGCCCAGAAGGTTGGCCCTTCTCAGGCGATTATCCCAGAGGGAGCTGAAGTGTCCGCAGACAAGGGTCATCAGGAGACCTCCCAGCATGAAGTGCACGGGAAAGGCCCCATCAACCGCATCGAATCTCCGCATCCCAAGAAAGAGGATGCAGACAGAGGATACAGATACCATGCCCGCGGCAATTCCGTATCGAAGCGCGATCAGAAGAGGAGCAAACCATATCCAGGGAAAACCGCCATGGACGAAAAAAGGGTCCTCGCGGTTGAGAAGCCAGCCCATAAGCAGTGCGCCCGAGGTTATCAGCAGTGTCTCAAGCCATTTTTCCAGTTTCGGATATGTTAACGATACGGCTGCAAGCTTCAAGCGCCCTCCCGACAATCCTTCTCCGTTGAGAGCTGAAAACAGTTCATTATCAAGAGTCTACTGCTTCCGCGCGGCTGGCTCAACGTCGTTTCCGGCTGGAATGGCCGAGGTCATGGGAATCTTGCCCAGCAGCTGGTCAATTACCTGCTGCGCCACCGCGCTCACCGCATCTCGGCTCCAGCCGCTCCTGCCCGCCGCGCCGCTCCAGACAACCCTGCCTGAAGGGAGTTCCAACAGTTGCATGGCGATACCCGCCACAGGCTCTCCGTCCAGCCCCACCTTGTAGCGCCACTCGTTAACGGCGCCTGACAGGGCATAGCGCGCATCCCGCCCCTTGGCCCATTCCATTGCGTCCTTCTGCCGCCGCTCGCCGCGATCCTGGCCGATGCCGTTCTGATCGTCCTTCGTCTCCGGATGAAACCGCTCCAGCCGCCTCACTCCACGGGCGTAAAGAAGCGCGGCGGTAACCGACTCCGCTCGTTCCGCTGCGTATGGCGTCTCCGTGTTATTGATAAAGGGGAGCAGCGCCCACGCTTCGTTCACGGAGACCGTCACTTCCGCCCCCTGGTGGAGAGTGGAACAGCCGGAAATGGCAAGAGCGAATACCGGAAAAAGAAAAAAGAACCTCATATCGCCTCCTCAATTCAGGTAATACCTGTAGCCCATTCCCAGGGTCGTGTTCATGTCGGATAATCCGTAAGAGCCACTGTCCTGGGAGATGGAAAAAAAGAGCTTGTCCAGGCCGAACAGCGGCCCGTGAGCCCCGGCCTCATAGCGCCACCCCGCCGAGGTGCGGCTGTTCCAGACGAAATCCGCGGCGCCGAACAGACGCCATTCCTTGGTATAGGAATCACGGGTCGTCTGGCCAAAGGAAACGCCGAATCCCGCCTGACCGAAGGACTCCGGCACAAAGAACAAACTGTCCGGCGCCCTTCCCTCCGGCATGAGTTTCAGGATAGAGCCACGAACCTCACGGACGCGGGTGTAAGCGCTGTACCCTCCGAACACCCTGGCCCTGACATCCGGATAGGAAAAGGTAAACAGGTAAGAGTAATCTACCTCCGCAACCTCGCCTCCCCCCAGCCGGCGGCGAGCCTGATCGTGAAATGACGAAACCGATACGCGGCCGGAGACGATATCTCTGCCGGTGAGCCGGTATTCCATGGACAAATCAATCATGTCCTTTGCCCCCCCCATACGCAGGGGAACCGTCTCCTCGGCGATGTCCGAGTAGCGGAGCCCCAGCAAGACACGCCAGCGGGCTGAAGGACGGTATTCCAGCCCGCCAACGGCAAAGGGGAAACTCTCAAGGGCGCTCCGGCCACCAACGGACATGAAAGCCTCACCCTTTTCCATCGCATAGCGGATCCCTATCCTGCCGCTCGCGTCCACGCCGGGAAGTTCGCCAATAGCTCCGGACCTGAATTTTCCGAACACGGTCTGAGCCCCTTCCGCGAGAAAGGTCCAGCGGCGCGTAAGCGGCAGGGAGACCGTGACGGTGTTTTCCGCGATACCCGCCCCACCGCGATCGGAGAAGGTCAGCCTGTCGCGAATAAAGGAAGGATGGGCGCCGAATATCTCCCTTGTCTGTTCATAGAGCAGGTGGTCGGCTGGATTGGTACCGGCCCAGTCAAAGGCAAGCTGTTCTGACAGCTCCCTTTGCCCGACACGCAGCGAAGCCTCTATCGCGTCACGGTAGGGCAGCCTTTCCAGGTAATCTCGAAGCAGTCCGGCTATGGCGGTAGTGTCATTTATCTCCAGAGCCAGTGAGAGTTCGACCCAGCGGGGACGATTAGCCATCGTGGCATACCGGCGCCAGAACCACAGCCTTGCCGCATCGAAGCGCTCCGTTGAAACCGCCCAGGCCGCCACCAGTTCACGTGACGGATCATCCTGGGCGCCTTGGGCGATCTTCTTCATCACACCGTCCAGAACGTCTCCCGGCGCCACCCTCATCGCCAGCCTGGCATAGGCCTTTGTCAGTTCTCTCCTGTCTTTTTCGGCGCCGGCCCCGCGCTCCTTCATGCTTGTCCGAATGATTCGCAACGCGCGCAGCCTTTCCAGAAAAGCCGATTCCGGAGATCCCGTCATCTCCAGGACATCGGCATAGGCGGCAAGCCAGTCGGGGTCCGAATTCTTCTCTCCATAGCGGGCGTTGAAGAATCGAAGCGCCTGCGGATAGTCGCCCAGACAGGAAAAAGCGGCCCCGAAAGGCTCATGCAACTCCGGATAAGCCGATTCCCTACCCTGAAATCCGCGAAGGAGCTCCCGCAAATCTTTTCGAAGGTCAAGTTCGATGAGGAGCCAGATGAACCCGGCCGCCAGCGCGGCGTCACCGGGAGAACGGCGCAGAGCCTCCCGGTAGCAGCGAAGGCTGTCCTCCATCTTTCCGTTCCCCTTGAAAACGCCCGACATGAGCGTCCAGAAATATGGGGACTCCTCAAAGGCCCTCAAATACCCGGCGACAGAGGGATCGGAAACCAGTGTCAGCAGTTCCGAGTGCCGATTGAGGATTGTCCCTGCCTCCAGCAGGGCGATAAAAAGCGACTCTTTTTTCAGCTGTCGCCACCCCCTGAGCGCAAGGCGGTATTTTTCTTCCGCGTCCTTATCACCATTGACAAAGATAAGCCTCTGATAATCCACCTCCCGTCCTTTCCCCTGTTCCACGAGGAGACGCGAGGCATGGGCCGCGCCATCCATGTCCTGCATGGCCCAGCCCACATCGCTCAATTGTTCCCAGTATGCAAACTCGCCGGAAGGTATCGCGGACTTTCCCATACCAAGAATGTTATAGGCCCCGGGAATATCGCCCCTGCCATATGCCAGTGTCGCGGACCGCAGGAGAAGCGCGGCATCCAGACCGTCATGCCTGGTGGCCAGTTCGCGCAAGGCCGCCATGGCGGCGCCCGGCCGACCTGTTTCTTCATAAAGCCGCGAAAGCTGTTCAAGAGCGTATTTAGCGTTTTTTCCCGTCCGCTGCCTCTCCAGGGCCTCTATTGCATCGCCGGGAAGCCCGCGGGATTCGCACGCCGCTACATACTCCAGCAGGACATCCTTGCTCCCGGAGGTCAACAAGGGCTTCAACAGCTCCGTTATCGCACGGGAATCCCTCAGCATCCGGGCAATACGCAATGCTTCCCGGCGAGCCGGGGCATCGGAAAGCGAAACCGCGAGGAAGCGCCAGTGTTCAAGGGCGATAACAGGCCTGCCGGACCACTCGGCGCTCTGTGCCGCCCGGCGCCTCCAGACAGGATCCCCCGGGATGATAGAAACAGCCTTCTCGGCAACGGCAAATGCGTCATCGGGATTGTTGTTGGCGAGGAAGACATCATACCCGAGCGCGTACAATCCCGCTTCAAAAGGAGCTGTCGGGACTTGCCGCGACACCTCCGCATTCGACCGGGACAAGGGCCATGACAGCAGAAACAAGATCCCGGCGGTTATTGCCAAGGCGCGCCTCTTCAAAATGCTTCCGTCCGCTGAATGATTTTTTTCATTCCCAGCGCCCGTTTCATGAGAACCTGCGCCCGCTCCGGCCTTCCCGCGGCCAAGCCGGCCCTGGCCAGGAACTCCAGGGCAGGACGATCATTGTACAGGCCGTCAAGATTAGCCAGTCCGGCGGCAAACGCTTCCACGGGCAGGTCCCCCCGTTGCAGGGCGGAAACTCCACGGATAAACAGTAGACGCTTCTCTTTCAGATCATCCACTTTCCCCATGGCCTCAAAACAGGCTGACGCCGCGGCCCTATAGTGGCCACGCGCCAGAGCCCTCTGGTAGGCGTCGTCCCCTCCGGCATCCGCCGGCAGGGCGGCTGGTGGCAGAATACCCAATTCCCGATTCACAGTCTGCAATTGTTTCCGGTATATTTCCTTGTCCTTGCTGTCGCGGGGCGGGGCGGCAAGAAGCTGGGACAAGGCCCTCCGGCGAAGCTCCAGGGAAGTCCGCCGGTCCTCTCCGGAAAACCCGGACGGCATACCTTCCAGCACATGAAGAACGCTGAGCGGCTTGCCGTCGCGAAGCAGAACACCGGCATATTTAAGCCTCAGATTCGCATCGGCTGGACGCACCCTGAGCATAGCCTCAAGATAGCCTACCGTTGCGGCATTATCACCGTCGGAAGAGACGATCATGTCCATCAGGCGCTGCCTGGGAAAAAGGATCGCCAGCAGGAGGATAAACCCGGCGAAGATCCCCAGAGCCATCAGATATGAAGAAAAGCGCTCGCGCTCGGCTGGACCGTTCTCACTTTTCGGGGCATCTGATTTTAAATTCATGTTTCCCTTTTGGAAACTCAAGCGACATCAAGCCTTCGCCGTTGAGCGGCGCTTTCCTGGCGGCGCCGCTGACGGCGCATCCCGCGGCGTTGGCGATGGTTGCCCGGAAGGGTGTATAGCCATTCAGTACCATCCTTATCCCGCTGTCATCACGGTATATGGATTCGAGGGCCGCATTGGCCACTGCCAGATAGGCCCCGGCGAAAGATCCCGGCCGCAACCTGATCAATGCCTCCCCGCCCGGCGCCAGATGGATGAAGCGGCTGTCTCCGTGTTCGCTGTAACCCGCCACCCTGCCCTCTGGTGTGATATCGGGAAAGCCGGAACCGGCGGGCACGCGAAATTCCTTCAGGAGCCCGCTGTTTCGCACAAGCCAGTCATCTCCTTTTCTTGCAACCACGGTCCGGTTGAAATCCAGGACCTTCCCAATATATTCAGAGATGCGTACAGCCATCATCTTCCGGGAAACGGCCCACTCATGGACCTCGCGCAAGGCATTGAGGGAAGCCTTTTTAGTGGCCGAATAAAAATGGTAATAGATATCAACCGGCTTCAGGCGGCGGGGAAGGTCGGTCAGGCGGAAGGTCTCCAGAACGCGTCGATATCCGTAATAATTTCCGGTCCACAGGTTTGTATAAACGTTTTCATTCTGGTTCGGGGCAAATACCTGAAACAGACCGCCACGCCAGAGGCCGAGGGGGGCGACCTGGGTAAGGGAGCGGTTGGACTCGCTGATGGTCGTGTCTCCGCCGTTGATGGCGAAATGAGCGCCATCCCTGTAGGTCAGACGCAGGGCATCGGCGCCCGGCAGGCAATCTCCTGTCCAGAGTAGCAGCTCCGCCTTTTTTCCCTTGGGCATGAGACGCTCGTTGATATACCTCAAGGAACCGGTAATCTCGGAATCCAGGTCAAAGTTGTAGCCGGGAATGTACAGATTGTGCAACTCCTCCAGCTCTGAGCCGCGCCCTTCCGAAAGGGTCTGCCATCGGAAAGGATGGGAAAAGGTATGGCTGGCGGCGTCCACCCATGGTATCGCGAATATCTCGCGAGCCGCCCTTTCGAGACGGGGGGAGCGGTCAGGATAGAGACCGCCGGGCGCCGTGACGCCGGTTATGACGGAAACGGTCGTGGGGATACGATACCTTTCCAGGATATTAACTCGCAGCTCATCCGCGGCCAGACCACCACCGTGCCATTCCGCCATGCTCTCGAAACCGTCCCCGTCCACGTGGGACATCAGGAGCCTTGCGCCGTTCTCCGTGGTAGTGTCCGGAACGGGCATCTCCGGCAGGCGCAACGCGTCGGTAAAGAAGCGGAAGGGATCAGCAACCCATAAGCCACCCTCATTAAATCTGCCGTCTACGACAAAGGGATAGAGTGCATAGCCTCCCCAGGGGGTAATTGCCGCGGCATCCCCGGTAATTCCGTTGGCTGAGGCGAGCCGCAGCAAAGGCTCTCCGCTCTTCAATCTGAGTGGCCTGAAAAACTCAATCTGGGGCAGGGGCCGCTGTTCAAAACCGATACGAATGTCTTGTGACGTAATCCTGACGGGAGGAGCAGGACGTACCGACGAAGGCTCATCCAGACCAAGCGCCGCCAGGAAGGCCCTGTCGTAATCCATTATGAAACGCTCGAGGAATACCACGGGAACGCCTTCATCGATCCTGGCCAATACCCATGATTTCAGCCTGCTCTGCCCGGCGGAACGGTCGGACCAGAAGACTATCCCGGCATAACGGCCGGCAAAGACACCCTCTGGAAGGGGTCCGTTCATGTCCAGCAAATGAACGGTATAGCCGAGATAATTAAGAGGCATGACCGCCATGCGATTCATCTTCACATAGTAATGGTCTTTCGCCTCTTTCCCGTTATAGACACCCAGTATCTTCCGCGGCATAACCTCAACCGCGCCGACACCCAGGCCTGCCAGATCCTTGTCCGTAACCCATGGGATGATCCCCAGGGAGCGGATCCGCTCCGCCGTACGGCGCGCCAGTTCCCGTTGTCCCGGCCGGACATAATCGATGGCGATCACCGGCACGCCCGCGCTTTTGATCTCGTTCAGCCTCGCCAGCAGCCACTCCCGATCCTTCTCCGGTACTTCCGCGTAGGCCTTCTTCTCCGGGGAATAGCCCTGAAAAAGGGATTCGGCCGCAACAGCGAAGATCTCATCCCTGACCTTGGGAAATATTTCGAAACCACGATTGAGAATGAGCCGGACGCCGGGAAAGCGCCTCCGGATCTCCCGGATCGCCTCCGTCATACCTTCTTCCATGCGCGCCGGATCACCCGATGAGGCCAGTTGATATGAATCCAGGGTATCAAGGAAAAAGCCCCGGTAGCCTGCCTCCCAAAGAGGCTTTATCACCCTCTCTATGAAAAACGCGCGCCACTCGCTGTTGGAGGTATCGACCACCCTGGTCTTCCAGGCATTGTTCCGGCCGACAAACCACGCTTCCTTCATCTGTTTCGTGTATGCCCGGCCGGGATCCGCTTCTCCCAGACTGACATATGCCATGAGCTCGCTTCGGGCGTTATTGTAGTTCAACGGCGAGATGCCGCTGTCAGGGTCCACTACGACCTTGTCGAAGGCGCGGAACTCATCAACAGGGTGATTGGAGGCATAATAAAAGGCGATACTGAAAGGAAGAGCGACGTCGGAAACCCTTGCTTCGCAGGCGGACGAAGCCAATATGATCAAGCAACAAAAAAACGAGGTGAGTATCCTGCCCAAAGTCTGTTTCCCCCTTTCAATGGAATCCGTCAGTTCCAGGTCATGGTCTGTCAGGACAGAAGTGGAGTCCTGTGATATCCATGGAGCTGTCTTTCTTTTCCGGAGCAAGCGCATCCACGCCAGGGTCTCCGCATAACCATGCGCCCATATTTACCGGAAATAAAAAACCTTTTTAAAATAAACAATTACTGGTCACATTGATACTTAATATGAACCGGGTTGTCAATATTTTCTCAATACTTTATAAAAAACCGCCCAACCGCATTATGCATATTTAATCTAAAGAAACGAGCCGCTGTGCCGATAATATCCCAGAGACGGAATGATTGGCTGTTCGCCGTGCTAACAAACTCTTTTTTATCACGCGGGAGACTCAAATGAAGATCAGGACGAAATTGATTTCCGTAAACGTGGGGATTTTGGTCGCGGTCATCGCCGTCATAACCGGCACATGCCTGTGGCAGTTCAACCAGACGCTCAAACACCGTTCCGAGGTTTCCCAGGACAGCCGGCTCAAGACCTTCCGGGAGCTTCTTCGCCAGAAGGGGAGCGACTTCCGGATTGAGAACGGCGTGCTGATGGTGGGCGATTACGTAATCAACAACAACAATGAGCTGCCGGATCGCCTGAAAGAGTTGTGCGGCGGCACCGCCACCGTCTTCATGGGTGATACCCGCGTAGCGACTAACGTGCTGAAAGACGACGGCGCCCGCGCCCTGGGCACGAAGCTGGACGGCCCGGCCTATGACGCAGTCCTGAAGAAAGGCGAGCCGTTCCGGGGAAAGGCCAAGATCCTTGGCGTTCCCTACTTCACCTCCTATGACCCCATCAAGAACGCCGCCGGCCAGGTAATAGGCGTCCTGTACGTGGGAGTCCCGCAGAAGGAATTCTACGCCGAATTTGACAGGCTGAAGCTGCTGCTCATCGGACTGGCCCTGGCGCTCATCGCGGCGGCCGTATTCGTGAACCGCCTCTTCATCCACCGCCTGTTCGTTCCCATAAACCAGGTTCATGACGTTCTCAATATCGCCCAGTCCCAGGGAGACCTGACCCAGCGGCTGGATTATCTGAAGAAAGACGAAGTGGGCGAGATGTGCGCCTCCTTCAACGGTTTCATGGACGTACTGACCGATAGCCTGCACTCCATCTCCGAATCGGCGGAGCGGCTGAACATGTCCGGCGGCATCCTTTCCTCCACCTCGGAACTGATGGCGACCAACTCGGACGCCATCGCCTCCCAGACAACCACCGTGGCGGTGGCCAGCGAAGAGATGGCGTCCACCGCCAGCGACGTGGCCCAGAACTGCGGCCTGGCGGCGGACGCGTCCCAGCGGGCCAACGATTCGGCCATGACCGGTTCGTCCGTGGTGCAGGAGACGATAATGGTGATGAACACCATCGCCGAGCGGGTCAAGGAGTCGGCCAGGACCGTTGAGAGCCTGGGCGCCCAGTCGGACCAGATAGGCGATATCGTGGGGACCATCGAGGACATCGCCGATCAGACGAATCTGCTGGCGCTGAACGCGGCCATCGAGGCGGCCCGCGCCGGTGAGCAGGGACGGGGGTTCGCCGTGGTCGCGGACGAGGTCCGTGCGCTGGCGGAGCGGACCACCAAGGCGACCAAGGAGATCGGCGCCATGATCAAGTCCATCCAGCAGCAGACCAGGGAAGCGGTGAATTCCATGGAAGAAGGGGTTCAGGAGGTGGAGCGGGGCACCGAAGAGGCGTCCAAGTCGGGCCATGCCCTGGAGGATATCCTGGAGCAGATCAACGCGGTGAGCATGCAGGTGAACCAGATAGCCACCGCCACCGAGGAGCAGACGGTCACCACCAACGAGATCAGCAGGAATATCCAGCAGATAACCGAGGTAATCCAGGGAACCGCGGAGGTGGCGAAGGACTCCGCCAGCGCGGCCGGTGAACTTGTGGGGATGTCGGAGGAACTGAAGAGTATCGTGGGAAGGTTCCGGCTCGCCTCCTGACAGGACACGAGTAACCGTCGGCCGTCGCTGAAACAGACAAAGACCTCACCTGAACAACCGGGTGAGGTCTTTGCTTTTCCATCGCTACCAGGTCATGCAGGCGGCGTTCAGGATCCCCGCCGCGAGGGAGAAGACCGCCGCGACAATGGCCGGTCCCATGCGATCCTCGGCAATATCACGCACCAGGCCGGAGAGACACGTCTTGACCACCAGAAAAACTACAACCTGAACGACAAGGGCCACCAACGCCCACAGCGCCATATCCAGGAAGCTTACGCTATGGGCGATGGCGCTGGCCAGCGGCAGCACGAACCCGAGAACCGCCCCTCCGAAGCTCACGGCCGGAGCGGTCTTCCCCTCCTTGACCAGGCTCAGCTCCGCGAAGGGCGTAACCCTCAGGTATACCAGGCAAAAGAGAACGAGAAGAACGACTGACGCGGCAAAATATCCAAAGAAGGCCGCGAGACCCGAAAACGATTCCACAACGGTTAATTCCATTTATCCCTCCCTGAAGAAATGTGGCACAAACCTGCTTGCGTTGGTGGTTATGGGACCGGCATCCTCCCTTATTCCGATCCCCGCGGCCTTGCCGCCTATGACCCAGGAACCGATAACCGCGTGATTCCCGCCAAAGGAGGGAAGTGGCGCATATGCCTGGTATATCCAGCCCTCTTCCCCGTATGTACCAGGATTTACAATAGTATCTCCACCAGCCTGGATGGTGACGCTCCCTCCTTCCCTGGAGAAAAGAGGCTTCTTGACAAAATCCCCGGCAACACCTTCCCTGTTGAAGGAAGCGGGGAGCAGAAAAGGATGACGGGGAAACAGCTCCCACAGCAAGGGGAGTATCCCCTTGTTGCTGAGGATCATCTTCCAGGGCGGCTCCAGCATCCTGGGGGAAGAGACAAGGAGATTGGGGCCGAATTCCTCCCGCGTCATCCATTCCCATGGATATAACTTGAACAGGACCGGCATGGGAGAATTATCCAAATCTACAAAGCAGCGAGCGGAAGCATCCCATCCGATCTCTTCCACATGGATGAAGCGTGCGTCCACGCCGCCCTGCAAAGCGGTGTCCATAAGGTATTCGACGTTTCCCTGATCCTCGGTGTTATCCTCGACGCATGCGAAGTAGACAGGCTCGGCGCGGAATTCGGCATGCCCCAGCCAGAATTCGATGAGTTTTTCATGGATGGAATTGAATTGATCCGCTTCCGGAAACAGGTCCTTCATCCAGAACCACTGGATAACGCTTGCCTCCAGAAGAGAGGTCGGGGTGTCGGCATTATATTCCAGAAGCCTGGGAGGCCGGACACCGTCGTAAACCAGATCAAACCTGCCGTAAAGGGAAGGCTCCGCCGCCTCCCATGAACGCGTTACCAACGGTATGAACTGGCGGGGAATGTGCAGGAGGTCGAAAAGGTCCCGGCGTATCACCTGTTCAACAGCCGCGAGGCATAGCCTCTGCAACTCCACAGTCGCATCTTCCAGCGCGTCTATCTCCCGGCTGGTGAACCGGTAACAGGCGGATTCATCCCAATAGATGCTTCCCTCGATGGTATGGTAGGCCATGCCTTGCGATTCCACGCGGCCGCGCCAATTCTCGCGCGGCTGGATCCATATCCTCTCCATGCCTACCCCCCGAACGACGAGTGGAAACCGCCCAGCCTGCCGAATCCGCCGCGGGAAACGGAAACGGAGCTCATGGATCGCTTCCCCCGGTAGCCGCTTCCGCTCCAGCGAGGCCCGTACCAGTATCCGCTATGATAGTGGGAACTGCCGCGAGGCGCTTCTTCGCACCCCTTGCCGTCGCCCCAGTCATCGATACAGTCCTGTTTCGTTCGGTACACGCCACGCTTTCCATCATCGCCACAGGCCGAAAGCGCCACAATACCCATCAATGCCAAGGTTATACGGAGAGAAGATCTCCTGCGCATCATGCTGCTCCTTTCCACTATTATTCACTTCACTGCCCAGAAAGCTTCCGTTCACTGCCGCAAAACAAACAGCCGGCAAAAACCTATACGGATATCGATGTGATGCGGCTCGGCCCCACCGACAGTATCCGATCCCCCTCCTGAACCTGGAAATCCTCGGGAGGGTTAATAATGTTTCCTTTTGCCGCACCGACGCCGAAAGCCAGATGTCCATGAACGGCGCAGACCCTGGATACCTGGCCGAATGTCGCCGGCGCCCCCTTGTATGGAACAAAGTAGAACTGCTGCCCCCTCTTCGAGCTTATAAGATCATCAATTATTTCCTGCATGCCGGGATTGAGCAGCTCCTGGCTCATGAAGTTGGCCCCGAAGCGGGAAAGACAGACGACCCGATCGCACCCCGCCTTTCGGAGCAGTTCCTCCGTTGCGGGATCGATACATTCCACAACGGTATTGACCCGTCTGCTGCGCCCCTCAATGGCCAGGGTGATGGAAATATTCAGGTTATCGGAGGAGGGGTCTCCCGGATTCTTGCTTAGGACAACCGCGTGGTCGGCATCGTCGATGGAGGCCCTTCGCAGGGTCTCGTCACGGGCCGGGTTCCCCTTCACGAAATGAACCCCCAGTCGCTGCAACTCCGCCGGAAGCTCGCCCAGGTCCCCGTCAATGAGCACAACCTGCCGCTCCTTTCCGAAGCAGGGATCCATTCTCAACTCCTCGATAACCCTCTCTATCATCGTTACGCCGGGGAAATTAAATATCACCAGGTGGTTTTTCAGGAAAAAGGTCATCATACCTTTCAACTCCTTGGACTTTTCGGTAACCAGGAAGGCCGCGACCGTGGACAGGGCATACCCCAGGAGGCCGATGCCGAAAAACATCACCGGCCAGCCCACCAGAAACCTGCCCGCCGCGGTCTTGGGGAAAAAATCGCCATAGCCCACGGTTGTCATGGTGACTAGGGTATACCACAGCCCGTCGCCCCAACCCAGGTCAGGATTTTCCGAAAGCTCGAAATAAAGAAAACCGGTTGTGCCATAGGCAAGCATGGCCACAAGGAGTATCACTATCCGGATGGCCGAGGTGGGATTAACGAAAATGATATGCCTGAACCGCCGGATCAGCTGGATGATCATTGGGATTGCCCCTGCCACTCCTCGATCAAGGCAATGGCTCGTCTCTTGACTTCCGGATCTGACCACAACCCCTTTTTCCGCGCGCGGGCCAGTTCCTGTTCGTGAAGATAGATGGACATGGCGGGAAATGGGTAGACGGAATAGACCAGCACCAGGCCCTCGCGGATCATCTCAAGACCGATGTCAGTGTCCTTTACATAGAGAGTGGCCAAGTACCGCCCCCTTGAATCCCTGGGTGTGCTATTGAGCATGATGCGGATGGGGCGGCCCGCCATCCGGTACTCCAGTCCGTTCACGGAAGCCTTTCCGAAGAATGCCGCGGGGTCCTTCGCAACCTTCGCGTCAAAGGATTTTATGCCCAGTATGCGTACCGTCGCCGGTGGATTCCCCTCTTTCACAACCATTACGGTATCGCCGTCAATGACCCTGTCGAGACGGACGACGTCTCCGCTCGTTAGTGTTCCGCCGCTGTGATGGATGCTGCGTCTCTCTCTTCCCGCATTAACCCCGTAGAAAAGTGAAGCGGAAAAAAGAGCGCCGATAACCATCCAGAATAATATGGCGTTTCGATGCATGGGAGTCTCTTCCAATCAAGCGCTGTTGTTCCGCCCAGTGGACGGGAAATAATAACTTTCCGGCTCAGGCGTCCCTGTGAACCAGCTCGGGAGAAAAGGCGGGAATACATACGGAAATGTATTCGGCGCCTTCTTCTTCCGGGCTGCTGTACTGCACCCACTCGCCCTTTTCCACCAGGATTGACTCTCCCGCCTTCACCTGGACGACCCCGTCCCTGGTAGCCACCCGCAGAAGTCCCTTCAGCACCACGGTGTACTCGTCAAACTCCGGCGTCTGCCCCGGTTCCACCCAGCCGGCGGGGCTCTTCATGCGCGCGATGCTGACATCAAGGGCGCCCGTGTTGACACGGCCGATAAACTCTTCGATAACCTTCGGCATGTTACCATGCGCCTTGATGATGGATGGAGCTTCAACGCGCCTGACCATTATTCCCTCCCGGAAAGCGGCGCCCGAGGCACCGGAAAAGACCTTCAGCCATATCCCGCTGAAGTCATGTTTTCACCTGGATATCCATCCCGAGGAAATACGCCACTTCCCGGAAATAGGCATCCACATCTTCATTGACAAAGAAACGGGAGGGAGAAGGCGCCAGATTCACATCCCCCCGGTTAACCACAACCGTTTTCCCATCCGCGCCGAGAGGCAGGAGCGAGGCCGGCGTAACGGTAAGTGACGAGCCCAGGACAAGGAGGAGATCGGACTCCGCTATCATCCGTTCAGCATCTTCATAACCCTTTACCGCCTCCCCGAAAAAAACGACATCAGGCTTCAGCACTCCCCCGCACACGGGGCAGAGAACAGCCGGCGGACAAGGGCTCAGCCCCATCTCCCTCACCCACCAGGCATTGGCAAGGTCACCGAAGTTCCGTCCGCAACCATGGCAGGTTGCCGAACCATAAGAGCCGTGCAGTTCAATCACCCTGCTGCTCCCCGCCGACTGGTGAAGCATATCGATATTCTGGGTGATCACCCCGCGCAGAACTCCGGTGGCTTCCAGGCGCGCAAGGAAGTAATGGGTGAAGGTAGGCCGCACGGTTTCCATCATGGTAACGAAATCATGGGCAAACTCGTAAAAATAGCCATGATCCCGCGAAAACCACCGGATATCGAATACCTTTACCGGATCGTACCGTTTCGTGACGTAGAGACCTCCGGGACCTCGGAAATCGGGTATCCCGGCCGCCGTCGATATCCCGGCGCCGCTCAGGGCGGTGACACAGGATGATCGGTCAATCAGAGCGGCGCACTCCTCCGCCGTCAATGATTTTTGCGCTGAATTGCTCATATCCTCTCTCGCAATCCGGGAATCAAGGCTCAGGAACAGGGCTCAACCCTGAACCGTAAGCTTCAATGATACCTTCCGGACGAAGCTAAAATTAACCGACGGGGAGGTGTGCGTCAACAGATTAATCAAGACCATTTTCATCTTCTTCGGGCAGGGTTTAACCCGGGATTATTTTGCCATGATACCAGCAATATCGGTAATAACGCCAATATCATGATTCCGGGAACTTCCGGCAATTGGTATCGTGTGGTTCAATTTTTCGTCTTGTTTTTTTCACCTTCTCCAAGGATACTGCGCACTGTTCAACAAAACGGCAAGGAGCCTTCATGCGTTCACTCATTCTGTTATTGATTGTCCTCTGCGGCGTTCCCGGTGTCCGGGCCGAGGACTCTGTTTTCACAAGCGCCACGGTATTCAAGGAACAAGCAGTCCGCCTCGGCGAGGAAGGACTGGAGGTCCTTGCGACTCCTGTGGACCTCAAGGGAAACGGCCTTGCCGGGACCCTCGCCGTCGCGGGGGCCGTGGGCCTCACCTATGTCTTTGACTCGGACATCAGGAACAAGGTGCAGGGCGCAAAGAGCGGCGCCCTCAACAGCGCCACCGACGTCGGAGAGGTGATCGGCAATCCTTTCGTACACCTGGGCATAGCCGGCCTTTTCTATGGAGGCGGCATAATCGCCGATTCGCCCAAGTGGCGGGAGGTGGGCGAAATGCTGGGCGAAGCCGCTCTCCTGGCCGACGCGTCAACCTTCATCCTGAAACAGGCCATAGGCAGAAGCAGGCCTTTCGTAAACGGCGACAAGGGAAGTTTCCGTCCTTTCCAGTTCAGGGATGACTACGACTCCCTCCCCTCCATGCACACGGCGAGCTCATTCGCCATGGCATCGGTCCTGGCGGCCACCTCGGAGAGCCTCCTTACCAAGACCCTGTACTATTCCCTCGCCACCTTTGTCGGTTTTTCACGCATGTACCAGGACAAGCACTGGGCCACCGACGCCCTTCTCGGCGCGGCCATCGGTGAATTGTGCGGCAGGGTGGTGGTACACTACCACACAGCCAAGGGAAGGCCCACCCTGGCGCCGGTGGTATCCGGCGACGGCGTATCCCTGGCGCTGGTCGGAAGCTGGTGAGGATAGGAATGCCCCTGTTATCATACCGAAAGGGAGAATCCGGTGTCTGAGAGAAAACGCGGCTACCCAACACCCGTTGCGGCTTTGCTGACCGACGCCTTCCGGGGCAAGCCCCTGGAAAAACGCCTGGAAGAAGCGGCCATCTGGCGGATCTGGGATGAAACCGTCGGCGCCCGGATAGCGGCCAAGGCGCGGCCGTCCAGGTTCAACGACGGAGTTCTTACGGTTATCGTCAACAGCTCGCCATGGATGCAGCAGCTTAATTTCATGAAACAGGGAATCGCGGCCCGTCTGAATGAGAAGCTGGGAAAGGAAATGGTGCTGGAGATATACCTGAAGGCTGGAAGGCCGCAAAAGGCCGGGCGGCCGGAATCAGTCTGGAAACAGGCTAGAAGGGAACTGTCCGACCGGGAAAAGGAGAGCATAGGTGAGATGGCGGCAACCATCACCGACCCGGAACTGCGGAGCGTTTTTATCCAGCTGCTGTCGCTGGACAGATCCACGACGACAGAAAATGAATAACCATCATCGCTTGCAGGCGAGTCACACTCCCTCCCGGTCATCCCGAAAGATGGCCCGAATCTCCGGCGTATACTCCCCATCCAGGCCGTAGACGAACAGCGGAGGCATGATCCGCGTATCAGCCTTTCTTCCCTTCACCAGCTCCGCCAGGAACATGCGCGCCTCGCTGGACGGGTTTCCATGTACCATGCGCAGCCGGACAACGGCCAGTTTCGGCCCGGCGGCCTCTGCGAGAAATTCACCAAGGCGCGACGGATGAAAGATGAAGCAGATCCGTCCGGTCAGCTTCACCAGGTATTTTGCGGCCGCGAGGAAATCGGCAAGCGACGCCGTGGATTCATGGCGCGCGGTATCCCGCCCCTGCCTGGGGCTGACCCTGCCGCTTCCCCGCTTCCGGTAGGGGGGGTTGGAGACCACGAGGTCGAAGGAAGAAGGTGGAAAAAGGTTCTTAACATGCAGAACATCCGAGCGCAGGACCTTGACCCGGCCGGAAAGTCCGTTCATTTCCACGTTGCGGGTCGCCAGTTCCGCCATGTCCTCCCGGGATTCGACTCCGCTCATCCCGCCACCCTCGGCCGAGCGCGCCAGGATGAGGGGGATCACTCCGCATCCCGTCCCCAGGTCCACCCCGTCCTCCCCCTCCCGGACCGCCGCGAAATGACACAAAAGCAGCGGGTCCAGGGAAAACCGGTAGCCATGGCGAGGCTGAGCAACGCGCAACCCGAACCCGCGCAACTCATCAACAGTCTCTTCACCCATCACAAATCACCCATCACTCATCACGAATTTCTTTTCACTTTTCACTTTTCACTTTTCACTTTTCACTTTTCACCAGCCTCAGCCACGCCTCCCTCCCCAGCATGAAGGCAAAAAAAGCGAACGAAGCCAGCGTCAGCCATTTCCCGATCTTGAACGGCAGCGGGTCGAAGACGAACTCCACCTTGTGTCTCCCCGGAGTCAGGTAAACGCCGCGCAGGATGTGATTCACCGGATGGATATCCGTATCCTTCCCGTCCACGTACGCGTACCACCAGCGGTAATACTTCTCCCCCAGGACCAGCAGCGCATTGCGCTCTGCCGATGTTTCCACGTCAATCCTGTTTGGTTCGTACCGGGTCACCGTCGCGCTCCCCGTCGCGGGGCTCACTCCTTCGTCCCGCCGGACGTAAGGCGCCATGGCCAGGGGAGGTTGAGTTTCCACCAGGGCCACAAGCGCGGGCCGGAAATCCGGGGAGGCGTTCATGATGGCCAGACGCTTGCCCGGTTCCGGGACAACCGCAACCGCCGGAACAAGCCATGCCTTGGGGAGAACCGTCCTGTTTTCCAGAACGAGCGAACCGGAGGCGGAGGTAAAGACCGGCTCGTATCTGGCGGAAAAGGGGTCTTTCCGGGCCTTGTATGCCTCGGGCTGAACCACAAGGTACTTCAGATTCATCATATCCGGCATGCCTCCATCCAGGGAAAAGTAGTCCAGGAACTCCCGGTAGCGCTTTTCGCTGATGGTCACATAGGCCGAGATATTGGGGAGGCCGTAATCGGCGTAATAATGGGCGTTTTCAGAGGTAAGGGGCTGCATCCGGTATTGCCCGATGCGGGGCGCCAGAAAGCTGACGATATCGTTCCCGGCCGCCTTGCCGTCTGCGGGCGGAGGGGCGGTGAGGACGAAAAACCTGTCGTTGACCCTCCACAGGTCCAGCAGCAGGAAGAGCGCCAGGACCGGCAGGAGATACCTGGTCGGCAGCCTCCTTCTGAACCAGGCCAGGAAAAGGGCCAGATGGGCGCAGAGTATGGCCAGGGCCAGGGAGGTTTCGCGCGGCATGTTCAGGTAACGTTCCATGATCAGGGACGGATCCCGCTGATAGCGGGTGGCCTGGCCGATGACACCGTCCGCCAGGGAAAGGACTGTCTTGCCGCCAAGGGAGAGAAACAGGAGAAACAGGGCCACCAGGCCGGCGAAAGCCGCGCAGCCGAAAAGCCATTTTTCCAGCCGCTTGCGGTCAAGGGTCCCATCGGCCAGGACATCCAGGCCCCTGCCCATGAGCACCGAGGCGCCGAAGGCGAACAGGAACAGGATCATCTTGGGCACGCGGAAGGTGGCGAAGCCCGGCGCATGGTCGAACAGAAAGCGGTAGAAAGGGGTATATTTGCCCAGGGCCATGACCAGGGTCACGGCCATCAGCGCCGTGAAAAACCAGGTATAACGATCGCGGCGGAAGAGGAGAGGCAAGGGAATCATCAACCAGGGGAGAAGCCCGAGATAGTCGCCGGTCTGGGTAAAGCGCATCCTTCCCCAGTAATAGACCTGTCCCGGCGCCGGGACGTCGCCCGCCTCCTGGCGGGAAAATCCCAGCAGTCCGGGGATGAAGAATGTGAGGATCTCCTCGGGCGGCATGGACCAGCTCATCCCCTCCCCCGCGGTCATCCCGCCGCTCCTCTCGGACTGCTCCGACCAGCTGAACAGCGGCGCGAAAGACATGGCGATGGTGGTGAAAAAGAGGATGGTCATCACCGCCGCCAGCAGGAAGTCCCTCCTGAAAACAGGAAAATAGCCCCTCCCTTGCGCAAGGAATCCGCAGGACACATGGAAGAACCAGTAGGCCGCCACCGCCAGACAGGTATAAAAGGATATCTGCCAGTGCATGTTGAAAAACTGGATGCCCAGCAGGCATGCGGTCATGGCGTAATGGAACGGCCTGCCTCCGCGCAGGGATTTTTCCAGAAACAGCAGCACCCAGGGAAACCAGGAGATGGTTTCAATCTTCTGGATGTGTCCCGCGTTGATAAGGGACGCGTTTTCCGTGCACAGGGCAAAGAGCATCCCGGCCGCAAAGGCGCCGAAGCGGCTGACCCCGATCAAGCGGCAATAGAAGAACGCGCCGATGCCGCCCCACAGCAGGGACAGGACCGCCAGCCAGGCGATACTGGCGGGAAAGGGGAAATAATGCTGAATAAGATAGCGGTGAAAAAGGAGGCCGATGGCGTTCCATCCCCCTTCCAGTGTTCGCCCGCCGTCGTTCAGCGGTTCCCAGGAGGCCCGGAAGATATCGGGAATCGACCGCAGATACTGAAAAAGGGTCTGTTCGCTGACCGCCTTGGCGCCCCAGTAGAACTGGGTGATCACGTCAGAGGCGCGGATGATCTGGTCGGTAAAGAGGAGGCGCTGACAGAAGATGATCGTCAAGGCGGCCATGAGGAGCAGCCAGAACAGGTCTTTATCCAGGATTGACGACTTGCCGTTGTTCACGGATTCTCCTTGCGCTGTCGGGGACGCGCCCCTCCGTCCAGCAGATCACGATATATTTCCTCAAGCCTTGCCATCATCCCTTCAATGGTGAAGCTCTCCATGAATGCCTTCCCCCGGCGGACAAGGCGCTCCGACAATTCCCTGTCCGAAAGGCATTGGACAATACGGTCAGCCAGCATTTCCGTGTCTCCCAGGGGAAAGAGAAAACCTGTTTCACCGTCCTTCACCAGCTCCGGATGCCCGCCCACCCGGGACAGCACCGGCGGGACACCGGCCATGGTCGCTTCGGCCACCACTATGGGGGTTGCCTCGATCTCCGAGGGAAGAACCATCACCTTGCCCCTCCCATAGGCGGCGTACACCTCCCGGCGGGGCATTCCATAGCGGAATTCCACCGGCAGTCCCCTGGCCATGAAGCGCGCCAGGACCTTGGCGTAACCGTAATCCCGCCCGATCACCATGAGCCTGGCGTCCGGGACCTTCTCCAGCACGCGCGGCATTGCCCGCAGCAGGCGGGGGAGACCCTTGCGGAAGTAGTCCCCGCCCACGAAAAGGATCAGGTTTTCCCTCTCATGCCAGGGCCTTGTCCGGATATCGCTGTAATCCAGGCCGAAGTAGAAGCTCAGGTACTTGCGCGGATGGCGGTACAGGTCATAAAGAAACCGGCCGTGCAGGATGATGCCGTCAATCCGTTTGAAAAGGAAATGATATTTGATCTTCCGGTACTTCTGGATGAGGAAGCGCAGCGGCAGGTCGAGGCAGAAGAAGGGATAGAACCGCACCCAGTAGTAATCATGGGCGTCCACCACGAGAGGACAGCGGAGCGCGCGCGCCACGGCGAAGGTGAGATGCTTCAGGTCGGTGCAGTGGGCGATATCATATGACTGTTCCAGGTCCGCCGGTGTCCGGCAAAGGGTGACCTGGTGGCGGCGGGAGAGTTCCCGCGCCAGGTTCGCGTCGTATGTCCCGGCGCCGGTGAGTGATTCCCCCAGCTTGCCGATAAGAAGTATTTTCATATATCCTCGTCCACTCCCGATGTCAATCCTTCGCCGATCCCGACGGATTGCCCTTCTTCGCCGGAAAAAGTGAGAAAAGCCCGAGCCTTTTCAACACCCGGTACGGCCGGGAGCCGGTAACCCGGTAATAGATCCGCAGCAGCGGCCGCGCATGGTCGATAAAGAGCCCGGGATGGTTTCTCATGATCTGCAGGTGCATTTCCAGGCGCTTCTCCCGGTCCATGGAGGCGTTCATGGAGCCCTCCTTGATACGGTAACGGAAAAGGATTTCCGGTATCCTGTACGCCCTGCGCTCCCTTTCAATCAGGGAAAGCCAGAAATCCCAGTCCTCGCATCCGTAGCGCATGTTGGGATTGTAGCCTCCCGCGGCCAGCCAGTCCGCCCTGCGGAACAGGGCCGAGGCGAAGATCAGGTTGCTGAAGAGCATCCCGCGCACGGAAAACTCCGGCGCGGCGATCATCCTCTGCTCGGCGCCGAACAGCTCCCCCAGGCAGTAGACTATCCCCACATCCGGGTTTGAGTCCATCACCGCAACCGCCTTTTCCAGATAGCCGGGAGCAATGGCGTCGTCCGCGTCCAGGGGGAGGATATACTCGCCGGACGCGGCCTCGATGCCCCTGTTCCGCGCGGAGGCAAGGCCCTGGTTTTCGATGCTCAGAACCCTGGTTTTGGGCTTTGCGTAACCGGCCAGCAGACGGATAGTCGAGGGATCGGTCGAACCATCGTTGACGACAACAATCTCGAAATCCGCAAATGTCTGGTTCAGGACGGAAGCAACCGCCTCGTCCAGATACATCCCCTGGTTGTAACAGGGGATGACGACGCTTACCCTGGGCATTCATCCCTCCCGGCAATATGCCGTAATCAGAAGACAGTATTCAGCATGCAACAGAAAAACCCTTGAAACCTCAAGGTCCCGGAAAAGCATGGATCAGGGGGAAATCATCGGAGGCCGCGAAAATAGCGTCCGGAATGCTCGAGACAGAAACGCGCCAGAAAACCCATGCCGAGGCCGGTAGCCTTGGAAAGACGATGGAAGAATAGCATCCGCGGCGAACAACGGCCCGCGGAAATCCCTTTTTTGCAGAAGGTAAGCCAGCGTTCGACCAGCATCCGCGAAAACGCCCCATCAGGAAAAATTCCCGAAGCATCGTTGACGGACTTTAGTGTACAGAGCCAATCTTCCGCCAGGCGGAAAAGGTCGGGCAGTTCCGGATAGGAGCAGGTGGAAATTGCCTGGTGAAGTTCGAATTCTCTTCGTGAAGGTGAGATGCCCATACTCAACAACTGCGACAGGCGAATCTTTCCGGCCATCTGTCTCTGTCCTTCCGCCATCCGGTGAGTCACCTGACAGGGATGCACCCGGTAAAGAAGAAGCGCCTCACCCAGGTTCGCCAGGGAGGCATGCCCGGCGACCTGCGTCCACAGGTGGTAATCCTCCGCATTCTGATATTCAGGGTCGTAGCGCAGACTGAATCTGTCCAGGATATCCCGGCGCATGACAGCGGCAGGATGTCCCACCATCGCATCAAACAGAAGCCCGCAACGGATCGACTCCGGATCTGTCTTACATAAGACGGTCTTATTGGCGGCGCCGAACTTTCTGAAGCTGGCCCCGCAAACGGCGATCTCCGGATGGTTTTCCATAAAAGCCACCTGCCTAGCGAGACGGCTCGGCAGGCTTATGTCGTCACAGTCCATCCGCGCTACATAGCGCCCCCTGGCAAGGTCCAGGCCATTGTTGAGGGTTTTAATCAGCCCCAGATTTGCGCCGTTGCGTTCGTGGCGAATACGGGGATCCGTATATGATTCAACAATTGCCGCGCTTCCATCCGTCGAACCATCGTCTATGATCAGGAATTCAAAATCGCTGAAAGTCTGGGACAGAATGCTCTCCAGCGCGCTACGGAGATAGGGTTCTCCATTGTAGACCGGCATGAGCACGGTAACCAGTGGTGTCTTCGAAGGATACAGGTTCACAACTTCAACCACGTTTCGGGTATCAGGTCCGAAGTATCGAGGTCCGTCCGGTTGAACCACTTTGCCGGCGCGATGACTACCTTGTCCCGGTAGGGGCATAGCCAGGCGCCCCACCAACTGAACGAGCTGTTTGCGATAATGTGGTGTTTGCAGTTTGCCAACAGACGCAGATCCTCATATGCCCTTGCCGGACCGTTATGATCCACAAAAGTCGAAGGAAAGTCCGGATGGATATTTTCCCTGGCCCATGCCGGATCATCGGAAAAGATGAAAAAATGCGGATCCGGGACCATGCCCACAATCCTTTCCACTGCCGCGGAATAATGGCTGATGGGAATCACGCCGTGGAAATCCCCTGTTTTCTTGCTTGAAACATAATCTCCGCGCCGCACATGAAGGGAAACCGCCCCGCATGAGCGAATCTGTTCAAGCATGTCCCTGTTGCGGCTATCCGGTTCCGGCACAATATGGAAATCATCACGCAGCAAATCCGCTACATCGGAGAAATACTTTTCGCTCTGCCAGTATCCGTCCAGATAGACATCGCCTTTCAGAGCAAGAATGCCCGGGTCAAAATGGAAATGCTTTTCCGTGATGCAGCTCCGCGCGCCCTGATAACCACATCCCCGCAAGGCTCGTTTGAGCCAGCCCGGCAAACGACGTATATCCGCGCCCCTCAAACTGCGCACCTCGGAGGGTGAAGCAAACGGGACCTTCAGCGCAAAAACCCCCAGTTCATAGACGCGCTCCGCGCCGCCCACCGCCGGAGCGGCAAACCACCCCGCATCAAGTTTCAGGAGGTCCTCGTTGAGCAGCGCCAGCCTCCTGGCCGCGGCATACTGAAACATCTGATTGCCGAGGCCTCCCCAAAGCCTGACGATAATCACGGCATGGCCCCTTTAATAGCCCGCACATGGCAACCGAAATTCAGTAGCTCTGAAGATCCCGAGTCCCTCCTGCTCAATCTGCCCAGCAACAACAGCAAAATGTACAATGAGCCATACTCCCAGAAGTGAAGCCGGCTTCGGGAGTACCGTTTAGCCACAAAAGGTATACGCCGGATTTCCTGGGCAAGATATTCGAAGAAGTTGCCGTTCTGTTCAAGTTCAATGATAGTGAAACCCGTCGCTGACAAATGAGTCTCATAGAAATAGCGGTTAAAACCTGAATAGAAATGGTAGGGAGCAAAATGAGTCAGGCTGCACACTGGCGCAGTCAGTATCAGATGCCCCCCAACACGCAACAGCCGGAAAAACTCTTTGAGCGCCAGAAGGGGCTCTGGAAGATGCTCGAAAACCTCAATACACATGATGACGTCAAATGATCCGTCTGGCTCTGGAATTGCGGTGATGTCACTTACGATATCTATTTTTGTCTGATCCCAGGTTCCCATCTGTAAACCGCTCATATCTCCACTGCCGTCATATTGGGCAAAATCCTGGGAGACATACTCCAGGTGAGAACAAAAGCGCTTGTACCTGAGCTCTCCCGCCCCCGCGTCGAGTATCCGGGAACCGGCTGGAACGATCTTCAAAGACTTTTCCAGCCACTCCTCCCTTATTCGTTCATTAATCGTACCCACTCGCTCCATCGTCTTCACTCTTTCCTTCTGAAAAAAAAGCAGCCACAACCGTAAACCTGGGCATCAGCGGCTTCTTTCGTCGCGTGACGGACAAGTCCTCCTTGTTCCCGAGAATCGGGAACCAGGGCAAACTCGTCCAGTCTCAGCTCAGAGAAGTATTCCATAACCTGGTCGTAGGAGTAGATCCTGTGAGCGTTAAACATGACCTTCGGTACACCGACCGGAACAACCACCAACAGAGCCCCACCCGGCGCCAGGACCCTTTTCAGCTCGGCAATGGCCTTCCGGTCCCCGTCCGGATCAAGACGGTCGCCATAACGCCCCAGTCCGATATGTTCCAGCACGTGCATGCAGGACAGTGATTCAACGCTTCCGTCAGGGAACGGAAGCTCCCGCAGGTCTCCGGCCATGGGGTAAAGATTATCCAGGTTCAGCTCAGCGGGGCGGTAATCCAAGAATCTCACCGGTATGAAGGCCGAAACGATGGTACAGAAATTAAGCGTAGAAGAAATATCAACATGGCAGGAAGGATTCAGTTCCGCCACGATACCGGCCGCCCAGGCAGGATGATATACATAATGTCGATCAAAACCGGTGGTGGTAGTCCTGTCGTCAAGACACGGATAAAGGTCGCGCCAACGGACGGGAAAATGCCGCTCCGAACCCGTGGAAAGCCTCCTGAAGCGATAGAAATCCAGAAGATAGCGCGGATAGGCCGCCAGTCGCCTGAAAAACCTATACGACCACTTAACTATCGCTATATTTTCCAGAATGCGCTTCATATATTCTTCCCGGAAACTTTTTCATGCCTGACCGGCTTCAGACGCCTCGGCGCCTGTCTTGACCCACCGGTTGACCACAAGAACAATGATTATGTAGAGAAGCGAAGAAGCGCACAGCGCCGCCGACATCCCCAGGAGGCCCCAGCTCCTCACAAGCGCAAATCCGAACGCCAGCAGTGAAACCGCCTGCACGCCTTTGGGCCAGATATAGATGCGGGGTTGATTGCAGTACAGTCCCTTGAGACAAAAGAGCTGGCCGATGTTAAACAGCGACAACCCCAGAACCGTCAGCCACAGGATAGCATGATAGCCGGCAAACGCCGCACTGGTTAACAGCCGAACCAATGGTTCTCCAAGCAGATATGCGGCAAGGACCAGAAACACCGCCAGCACGCCCGAAACAATAATCGTGGCGCGAACCATAACAGCGCTATCCACGGCCTGGGCGGTTGTCGTCATGCTTCCGGCGCGCTCAAACACAATCGGAACCATCAGTTGATTCACCATGGCAAAGAGTATGTTCACCGGCGCGGCCGCGATCTGGAATATGGCGGCATATATACCGACATAACCCTCACCCAAAAAGCCTTGCAGAATCCAGCGATCGGCATACATGCTGATGGCCGCGAATCCGGCAAAAATGACAAACGATCCCGCATACCCCGACAGCTCCGCGCGCGCCTTCCTTTCCTCCGACGCATCTACGGGAACCAGCCAGTTCTTGCGGACATCCGGGTTCTTCAATGCGAAAAACCATTGGGATACCGTGACAATCAAGGTACCCAGCAGGTATCCCATCAATGAAATATATCCGCAGTTTCCGAATGCCAGCAGAAGGACAATCGACAAACCAACACGCAGCAGAACATCCGCGCCTTGATGCAGAGCCGCTATCTTCCTTTGCCTGACAGCGCTCTGGAGGGAAAGATATGATGCGTTGATACCGCTCGCGATACCGTAAAGAGACGAGAAAAGAATAATCAGGGCCCATTCGGCTCCAAGATAATACCAAGCGATCCCGCAGGCGCCTAAAGCCAGAAATGAAACCGCGAATATCAGCAGCAGGTGACATTTCTTCAGCAGCGAAAAATAAACTCCCAGCTTCCCCTGTTCACGATAGACGACAAAAAAACGGAGAACCGCATTGGCGATCGGTCCGTACAGAAACATGGCGAACAGACCCGCTATGGAAAGGCCCAGAGCCAGTTGTCCGTAACCTTTCGGCCCCATGACGTTGGTGAGAACCTTGATGCCGATAAAACCACCGACAAATCCCAGAGCCTGGCCGACAAGTATCCATGAAATTTCATTCCGCAGTTTCCAGAAACGTTCCAGCAATCGGCCCAAACTTGACAAATCCGGTTTCATTGTGGCCACGCGTCACCGGCTGCAACTGCCGGACAGATCCGACTGCCGACGCAGATACCAGGAATATGTGGCGCGCACCCCCTCTTTCAGCCCGATTTCATGCCGCCAGCCCAGGGCGTGGAGCCTGGAGACATCGCACAGCTTGCGCGGAGTTCCGTCGGGCTTGGTGAGGTCAAATTCCAGCCCGCCTTCAAAGCCCACCACCTCCCTGACGAGCAGCGCAAGGTCCCGTATGCTGACCTCCTCGCCGGAACCGATGTTGATCAGGGCGGGTGATGAGTGATGGGTGATGAGTGATGAGTAGACATCCTCCGGCAGATTCATCAGAAAGAGGCATGCGGCCGCCAGGTCGGCCACGTGGAGAAACTCCCGCAACGGCGCGCCGCTTCCCCATACGGTGACGGCGCCGGCTCCGCTCTTTTTCGCCTCGTGGAACTTGCGAATCAGGGCCGGCAGCACATGGGACTTTTCCAGATCAAAGTTGTCGCCGGGACCGTACAGATTGGTGGGCATGGCCGCCAGGTAGCGGGTCCCGTACTGGCGGTTGTAGGAACGGCACATGGTGATGCCGGCGATCTTGGCCACGGCGTATGCGTCGTTGGTGGGCTCCAGCGGCCCGGTAAGGAGGTACTCCTCCTTGAGGGGCTGCGGGGCCAGCCTGGGGTAGATGCAGGAACTGCCCAGGAAAAGGAGCCTCCTGACGCCCGTGACATGGGCGTTGTAAATCACATTGCTCTGGATCATCAGGTTGTCGTAGATGAATTGCGCCGGGCAGGCGCTGTTGGCGATGATGCCGCCGACCCTTGCCGCGGCCAGAAAGACATACTCGGGCTTTTCCTTAGAGAAGAAGTCGGCAACAGCCCCCTGGTTCCTCAGGTCGACTTCACAGCTCGTGCGAAGCAGCAGATTCGAGTATCCTTCATCCTTCAGCTTTCCGGCAATTGCCGAGCCGACCAATCCCCTGTGACCGGCGACAAATATTTTCGCGTTTTTGTCCATGATATCCCTGTTCAGGCGAGACTGCGCCCTATTCCCCTCCGCACTCTCTTCCGGCTTCAATGCCGGGACCCTGTTCCCAATCGGCGGGCGCCCCCGCGCGGAGAATTACCCTCTCTTCAACACCCCGACGCAGAAGCTCGGCAGCGAGAGCTTCGCCCTTTTTCACCGATGTTATGACAATCCGGCGCACGGCGCCCGCCAGGCCCTGATCCAGTGACGAAACACTGGTATCGAAAAAACTTTCCCCTTCATGGTCGTCATCCATGACCACCGCCAGCTCCAGGCCGGTTTCCCGCAGGGAAAGGTAGGCGATCTCCGCCACCTCGTCCACGCCGCAGAAGGACACGGAGCGGACTCCCGAGGCGTGCAGGCGCCGGAAAAGGTTCAGGTAATCCTGGCGTGTTATCCGGTAGAGGCTGCTGAAATAACTCAGGTGGCGGTAGGCAAGGCGGCTTTTTTCCGCAATCCCCTGAGGGGTGAGAAGATAGCCGTAACGGTTGCGGGGAAAAGAGGCAATCCGCACATACCCTTTGGCGACGAGGTTTTTCAGATAGGAGTTGACCAGCCCCAGGGCAATGCCCAGGCGGCGGGACAGTTCCCGCTGGGAAAGGGTTTCCTCCGAGGCCAGCTCCGTCAGGAGGAGAAGCGAGCGGTAGGAATCCATGGTTTTTTCTTCGGCATCGTTCACGGCATGAACATACAGGAAGAAGGGATGGATGACAATCTGTTTTTCAATGGGAAAAGGGAAGGGCCGTGACAAGAATCAATGCGGGAAAAACGACTTTCAGGATCATTGACGTAAAGCTTTCAGCAGTGTTATTTTCACCGGCGGCGCAGGTAAAAACCCATCGCCGGCGCGGCGCGGATCACGGAGGAACGGAAAATGATACATGGCATGCTGGGAATCACGACCCTGTTGGCGGCGGCCTGGCTGCTGAGCGAAAACCGCCGGATCTTTCCCTGGCGCACCGTCCTTTCGGGCCTGTTCCTGCAAACGGCCATAGCCCTCCTCATGCTCCGGGCGCCGTTTTTCCGGGATATCTTCCTGGGGCTCAATTCCTTTGTCATGACCTTCCAGGAGGCCACCCAGGCTGGAACCTCCTTCGTATTCGGCTATCTGGGAGGAGGCCCCCTCCCCTACGCGGAAACCAGACCCGGCGCCTCCTTTTCCCTTGCCTTCCAGGCCCTGCCGCTGGTGCTGGTGATCGCCGCCCTTACCGCCCTCCTCTATTACTGGCGCATCCTCCCCAGGGTGGTGCGGGGGTTCTCATGGGTATTGCGCAAGACCATGGGCATCGGCGGCGCCTTGGGGGTAGTGTCCTCGGGGTGCATCTTCCTGGGCATGATCGAGTCCCCGCTCCTCATCCGCCCGTATCTGACCAGGCTGACCCGCTCCGAACTGTTCGCCATGATGTCCGTCGGCCTTTCCTGCATCGCCGGCACCATGCTCGTCCTGTATGCGACGGTCCTCCAGAGCGTTATTCCCGACGCCTTCGGCCACATCATCACCGCCTCCATCATCCACGCCCCGGCGGCCCTGGTTCTCGCCGCCATCATCGTACCGGAAACCGGTCCCCAGACACTGGGAGAAGAGATATCCTCCTATGAGGCGTCAAGCGCCATGGACGCTCTGGCAAAGGGGACGTGGGACGGCCTCCATCTGCTGTTCAACATCGTGGCCATTCTCATAGTCTTCGTGGCCCTGGTGAAACTGGCGAACATCGGTCTCGGACAGTTGCCCGACATCTACGGCTCGCCGCTGACCCTGGAACGCATCCTGGGCGCGATAATGGCCCCGGTGGTCTGGCTCATAGGCGTGCCGTGGGAGGAGGCCAGGACCGCCGGCGCGCTCATGGGGACCAAGATTGTCCTCAACGAGTTCCTCGCCTATATTGATCTCGCCAAACTCCCCCAGGAGGCGCTCGGGCCCAAAAGCCGCCTGATCATGGCCTACGCCATGTGCAGTTTCGCGAACCTGGGCAGCCTGGGGATCCTCATCGGCGGCCTGGGCGCCCTGTGCCCGGAGCGGCGCGACGAGATTAATTCCATGGGTGTGAAGGCCCTTGCAGCGGGCGTTCTGGCCTCCCTCATGACCGGCGCGGTGGTGGGCATGATGTAGGATGCACCCTTTCCAGCCCAACTATATAACTTTCACAATCACGCAGGAATACCCCAAGTCACCAGCTTTGCACGTCAGACCCGCGTCAAAAGAAAAAGGCCGGCATGAAGCCGGCCTTTTTCTTTGCGGTTCCCCTCACGGGGAGGAAAGGTTGGCGGACGCCCGGGCAGACGCCCGCCGGTTGGAAACGCTTCACAATAGAATGGGAATGGAGGCGTTTCCTGGGAGATGCAATCAGTGAACTAGAAGTTCCAGAATTCGTCGATTTCCGCGTCGGAGAAGTCCCATACAGCGTTGTGGGGCGGCACCTGCTCTTCGAAGAACTCGGGGAGACGGTCGTCCTTGTTGGTAAAACCGGCGGCCACGTTGAATTCATGTTCGGTCTTGAGAACATACTTGCCGAATTCAACCACGCCGTCAGCCGTCAGGTTAGTGCCGTAACGGGCATTGATCATCTCGTAGATGGCAGTAAAGGCTTCCGGAATATCAAGCACCGGGAAGGCTACGAAGATACAGAGCCCACAGCTGTCAACAGCCGCGGTTGCAATCTGCAGGTTGCGGGAGAGTTCGACCTGGCCTGCCTTTGACAGGGGATCCACGAAGCCGCCGACCTTGAGGATGTTGGTGGCGATGGTGTAGCCGGAGGTGTGGTCGGCGCCCATGGTGGAGGTGGCGTAGGTAATGCCGATACCCTTGACGGCGCGGGGGTCATAGGCGGGGATACCCTGGTTCTTGACCACCGGAATCCTGGTAAGGCCATAGGTCCGGCCCACGGAACCGGCGCCGTTGCCGAGAATGCGGCCCAGAGGCGTTCCCTTGCGCATTTCTTCATCATAGAGGCGATATGCTTCCTGGCCGTCGCCCCAGGGGAGGATGCCGGCTTCCATGGCAACGTTCATGATAACCGCGCCTTCGATGGAGTCGATACCGATGTCGTCCATGACCCAGTCACACTTGGCGATAATGTCCAGGTCTTCGATGAGGCTGTTGGCGCCCAGGCCCCAGACGGTTTCATACTCGAAGCCGGAGGTGGTGTATTTGCCGTCCTTGTCGACGTAGTGCTGGGAACACTTGATGATACAACCGGCGTGGCAGCCGTGGGTCGGGTTGCCGCCCCTGGCGACGATGGTGTCATGCATGGTCTCGCCGCAGATCTTGTTGGCGTGATCACAGGTTCCGAAGCGGAAGTTCTTGGTGGGAAGACCGCCGGCCTCGTTCAGGATGTTGATGAGAACGTTGGTGCCGTAAGTCGGGAGTCCCTGGCCGCTGACCGGGTGATCCAGCATGGCCTTGGCGAAGATGCGGGCCTGGGTCTTGAATTTTTCCGGATCGGCGATGGTTACGCCGGGAGCGCCGGTATCGTCGATGGTGATATACTTGATCTGCTTGGAGCCCATGACCGCGCCCCCGCCGCCGCGGCCGTGGCTGCGGATGTTGCCGTCGGGGTCCTTCACGGAGATGTTGGCCGAGGCCATCCTGTATTCACCGGCGGGGCCGCACACGAGGATGCCTATCTTCTTGCCGAGGCGCTCGCTCACGGTTTTGATCAGTTCATAGTTGCCCATGCCCTTGCCGACGAATTCCATGTCTTCCTTTATGGATGCGCCGTCCTTGTTGATGTGGATGCTGTACCATTTGTCATCAGTGGGCATCCCTTCAATTATCAGGGCCTTTATGCCCAGTTTTTCCAGATTCTGGGCCGCGGTGCCTCCGGCGTTGCTCTCCTTGATGCCGCCGGTGAGAGGGCTCTTGAATCCAGCGGAAAGGCGGCCGGAGTTGGAGCATGCGGTCGCGGTCAGAAGACCGGGAGCGAAGACCAGCTTGTTGTACTTGCCCAATGCCTCACAGGTCGGTGGTACTTCCTTGGCCACGATGGTCGAGGTGAGCCCGCGGCCGCCCAGCGCCGCCCATTCCGCCGGAACCGGCTCGATAGCGGTAGTCTGGTTCGTCATGTTGATACGGATAATCTTGTCTCCCATTCCTTCCTCCTTGTGGTGTAGTAACGTGAAACGCCCTTGCCCCGTCACGCCGACCGATGGACTTTGAGAACACCGGGCCTGCCCAGCCCGCCCCATGGAGGCGGATGGCATAACGAAGCGATAGAATTGACTGTTTACACGGTAGAAGAAAACTGATAGGAATAACAGACGCAATAATTACAATTTAATAGCGGTACAGTTTAGCTAAATTAAAATTGTATCTCTCCCAAAGGAATTAATCTGTGTGCTCCAAAAGCATCCACGAAGCGGAATCGTTATTACATGAAAAGGACCGAAGCACGCGAGGAAATACCGATGGCTTCATCTACGAAAAGGTCGCTGACGCCATCGCGCGCCTGATACGCAAGGGCACGTATCTTCCGGGGACCAGGGTCCCTTCGGTGCGAACCCTGAGCAGACAGATGCGGGTCAGCATCTCCACCGTGGTAAAGGCATACTTTCACCTGGAGAACCTGGGTTTGATAGAGGCCCGTCCCCAGTCCGGATATTACGTGAGCAGCAGGCCCTCGCCGGTGGCCGGTGAACCGGAGCAGGCGGCGGCGCCCACGACTCCGACCCTGGTAAGCGTAAACGAACTTGTCATGATGGTCATGAAGGATGCCAACAACCCCGGCCTCTCGCCCCTCGGCCTGGCCGCTCCGAACCCGGACTACCTGCCGGCGGACAGGCTGAACCGCGTCCTCTACCAGGTGGCGCGCCGCAACAGGAGTCACGGCATCTCCTACGAATTCCCGCCCGGCAATGAAAGGCTCCGCATCCAGCTTGCCCAGCGGGCCTTGAAGACCGGCTGTTCGCTGGCGCCGGACCAGATCCTCATCACCAGCGGCTGCCAGGAGGGTGTCATGCTCGCCCTGAGAGCCGTCTGCCGCCCCGGCGACACGGTTGCTATCGAATCCCCCATCTTTTACAATCTGCTGCAGATCATCGAAATGCTCGACCTGAGGGCACTGGAAATCCCCACCCATCCGCGGAACGGCATCAGCCTTGCCGCCCTGAGCTATGCCCTGGAGCACAATACCGTCCATGCCTGTCTGGTGATCCCCAATTTCAACAACCCGCTGGGTTCATGCATGCCCGACGACAACAAGAAAGAACTGGTCCGCATTCTGGGAGAACGGAACATCCCGCTCATTGAAAACGACGTTTACGGGGATCTGGGGTTTTCCAACGAACGTCCGTGCGTTGCCCGGAGTTTCGACGAAAAGGGGCTGGTAATCCACTGCTCGTCTTTTTCCAAGACACTGGCGCCGGGCTACCGGGTGGGCTGGGTTGTGCCGGGAAGGTTCAGGGAGGAGATCGAACGGCTGAAGGCGGTCAGCAGCATCGCCAGCGCGACCCTGCCGCAGATGGCCATTGCCGAATTCCTCGTCACCGGCGGTTACGATCAACACCTGAGGAAGATTAGGGCAATCTACGGAAGACAGGTTTCTCTGATGTCCAAGGCGGTGGAACGGTCCTTTCCGGAAGGGACCAGGATCAGCAGCCCGGCCGGCGGTTTCGTGCTGTGGGTGGAGATGCCGGAGAAGGTGGACTCCATCAAGCTCTATGAAATGGCGCTTCGGGCGGGAATCACCATCGCTCCGGGGAGAATCTTTTCCGCGACGGGGAAGTATTCCAACTGCCTGCGGCTGAACGCGGCCTACTGGTCACGGGGGATAGCCGACGCAGTGGCCGTTGTCGGGGGGCTGGCGGAGGAACTGGCGCAATCCGGCTAACGGCTGAAGGTAACGGGTATGCGTTATCCACACCTTACATTTCAAGATATCAGGCTGTCTCTCCGGAAAGCGACAAATATCTCCATCAACCGTAACACCTTATACTGAAGAATGATGAAATTCGCTGAATTGCCATTCACAGAGCAACATGGTAAAAGACACAAATCGTTCAAAAATTGAAGCGATTTATGAAGTGAATCCATGAGAATCTACATCTGGCAACGAAAAAACTGGCCTTTGCTGACGTGGGCTTCCGAATCGCTGCTGGCGCCTTTAGGGGAATGCCGGCTGCTTCAGGGAAAGCTGTTCAGCAAAGTGGCGGGAATCGGTTTCGATCTGGAGCATCTGGCGCAGGCTGAAATCCTGGTGGAAGAAACCATGAAGACAACCGCTATTGAGGGCGAGCGGCTTGACGTGCGTTCAGTCCGCTCTTCCGTTGCACGGCGGCTTGGTCTTCCCTCAGCCGGGATGCCGTTTGACCGGAAGATAGATGATCTGGTTTCCGTTCTCGTGGATGCGACCCGGAATTTCGACAAGCCGTTGACCTCTGAAAGGTTGTGGGGATGGCATGCCGCGTTGTTTCCAACCGGGTACTCCGGAATGCATAAGATAAGGGTCGGAGGCTGGCGGGAGAGTGAAGAGCCCATGCGGGTCGTGTCCGGTCCCATAGGGCGGGAGAAGGTCCATTTCGAGGCGCCGCCCGCCTGTCGCCTTGAACAGGAAATGGGACGTTTTCTGTCATGGTTTGATGATAGCCTCGGAAAGGTTGAAGGAATCGTCAGAGCGGCTGTCGCTCACCTGTGGTTTGTGACGATTCACCCGTTCGATGACGGTAATGGCCGGATTGCTCGTGCCATAACGGATATGGCGCTGGCGCAGGATGACAAGCAGCGGGTACGCTATTACAGCCTTTCCGCCCAGATCATGGCGGAGCGTGATGAATACTACGATGCTCTTGAGAAGACGCAGAAAGGGACCTGTGATGTTACCGGATGGCTGGTCTGGTTTCTTGGGCGCCATGCCATGGCGATAAGGCGATCCGATGACATCATGAAGGGAATCTTTTCCAAGTCTGAATTCTGGAAAACCCATTCACGGAGCAGGCTTAACGAGCGTCAGAAGAAAGCCGTCAACAGGCTGTTGGATGAAGGCCCAGGAGGATTCGAGGGAGGACTCACGACAAGGAAGTACGCTTCGATGACCCATTGCAGTCGAGCAACGGCATTTCGCGAGTTGGATCAGTTGTATGAGATGGGTATCGTGGAGCGGGTTGGTCAGGGACGCTCGGTGAGGTATGAATTGAAGGGGAGTGTGCCCGAAAGAGAGTCATGAAAGGACAGTCCTCGAAACCCCCCGGATGGTGATTCGCGCGCCTTCCGGAAACCTGAGGCCCATACAAGAGGTAGCGTTAACTGAGGAGTGCTTTGAAGATCATGTCGTGACGACACACTGGAGAACATTGATATGGCTAAAGCCTTAAAGAAACCGGCCAGCAAGCCGAAAACCCCTTTTCCTGATATTTCCGGAGAACTCCACCTTGAAGGTGATTGGCTCTGGATTCCGTTGCGAAACGAATGGCGCAACGTAAAAAACAAACCGGAGGAAGTAGTCCGGCAGACATTCATCCGTCACCTGGTAGAGCACTACGGGTACGAACTGGATCAGATGGATCAGGAGCGGCGCACCACCCATGGCCACCGCAGCCCCCGCGCCGATATCGTTGTCTGGGAACATCGGGGCGCCAAGTCCGCGAACCCTTCACCGTCACCCGTTCTGGTTGTCGAATGCAAGTCGGAGAAGGTGGATATCCATGTGAGCGACTATTACCAGGGGGAGTCGTATACGCGGGCGGCCGGATGCGAGTTTTTCATTGCCCATAATCAACGGCACACGGCGGTTTTCCGGCTGATTCCCGGACTGCCGGGCGAATTCGTCCAGATTAACGAGATACCCAAGGCATCCGATTGGGGAGACGCCAAGCGGCTGGAGGCCGTAAGAAACAGCCTGCGCGCCTTCAACCGCAAGGAGTTTCAGGACCTTCTTTTCGATTGTCACTGCATTCTGCGCGACGTACACAAGATGGACCCAGGCCGCGCCTTCGACACTATATCAAAGATACTGTTCATCAAGATGTACGTGGAGCGGTCGGGACTGCACGGCACCTTCACCATCGATTACCTGGACCGGCGCGCCGCGACCCGGCTCCCCACCGACCCTCTCGTCCACGAGGGGCTTTTCGAACAAACCAAGACATATTACCGGACCGAAGATCTTTTCACCGACAACGACAAATTGGAGATCTCCGAGGAGACCTTCCGCCGTATCGTAAAACTGCTGGAGCGTTTCGACCTCTCGAAGACCGGAGACGACATCAAAGGGCTTGCCTTCGAGCGCTTTCTCGGCACCACCTTCCGCGGCGAACTGGGCCAGTTTTTCACCCCCCGGCCCGTGGTGGAATTCATGGTTGAATTGCTTGATCCGCGTGAAGGCGAAAGCGTCTGCGACCCGGCCGCGGGTTCGGGCGGCTTTCTTATACGCGTCTTCGAGCACGTCCGCGAAGAAATCGCGAAGGATATCCAGCGGGAGAAAGATAGTGAACGGAGCCGCATTGAGGCAATGGGGCTGCCGGAGGAAGATGAAGAGCGTGAAATAGAGGCCGCCTTTGCCCGGCTCAATTGGGAGTTGCTTCCGAGCGACGAAAACAACCACCCCATTGATACCCGCGTGGGGCGTCTCGCCTGGCAGTGCATATTCGGGTGCGACGCTGAACCCCGTGCGGCCCGCACCGCCAAGATGAACATGATCATGCATGGTGACGGGCACGGAGGGATTCACTATCACGACGGGCTGGTGGACATCAACGGCATCTTCGACAACCGTTTCGACGTGGTCATGACGAATCCGCCCTTCGGCGCAAACGTGGGAAGCGATCAAAAGGTTGGGATGAGCGAGGAAACCCGCGTGCCGGATGACCCCCAGTACGCCTATCGCTATCGCGGACGTTACGGCGCCGCCTGGGAAGAAAGCCATGACCGTCTGCTGTCTGCGTCTCAGAAGAAGACGCCGATACTCGATCTGTTCGAAATCGGCAAAGGGAAAAACAACCGCCCCACAGAAATCATCTTCCTCGAACGGTGCCTGAATCTGCTGAAGCCAGGCGGGCGCATGGGGATCGTTCTGCCGGACGGCAACCTGAACAACCCTTCACTCTCCTGGTTGCGGCGTTGGGCCGAAGGGAAGGCCAAGCTCATGGCCGTCGTCAGCCTGCCCGAGGAAACATTTCGTTCGTCAAACGCGACGGTAAAAGCGTCGTTGGTTTTCCTGCGCAAATTTACCCTTGATGAAAACGCGGCGTGGGAACGGGCATGGAAGGAAGCACACGAGGAGCTTGACGCACATTTCGACGAGAAGCGGGATGCCCTGCATGCCGATTACTCGCCACGCATTGTGACCGGTGATGAGGAAAAGCTCGCCGAAGCTCTCGGAGAACTTTCCGAATACGGCATAACGCGGAAACTGCCGCCATGGCGTCAAGGTGAACCGCCCGCGTATCCGCGCGGTATCGGGCCGACGATACTGGGTAAGCCCGTCTGGCAAGGTGAAGTGACCGACAAGTCGCATAAGAAGGCCGCATCCGAGATGAAACGCACCTGCCAGAAACTTTTGCGAAGCGCACTAAAACGCTCCGGTGAACTCTTCGCCGAGCTTAGGGGAAAGCTGCGTACCGTTGACGAGGCCCACAACGCGGCGCTGTGGGCGCTGGTCCGGGAACTGTTCGACTACCCGGTTTTTGTCGCGGCGCCGAAAACCGTCGGCATCACCTCGACGGGTGAAACGGGCGAGAACGTGCCGAATGAGCTTTCGATGGTGATAGAGGCGTACAATGAGTTTGAGCTATGGATTGATAGCGGAGCGGTAAAGGAGGAACAACCAAATTTTCCGGTGCCCTCTGCTGCGTAATCCGGCGGTGGAGGGATATTGATAAATGGATTGGAGAAGAAGGCAAACACCGTCTGGGTATGTATCCGCAAGTTACTCTAGGCAAAGTGCTAAAAAGAAAAATACTGCCTGCGGAACGGATCTCAAAGTCTCTATCTGAACAAAATGTAATAGCAAAGATCACTTTCGGTGGTGTTCTCCATTTACGGCAGGAAGAAGAGAAGCGTGAATATAAAGGACCATTATTCCTTGCTCACTCCGGTGATTTGGTCATCTCAAAAATTCGTGTTGCTCAAGGTTCTTTTTGCATTGTCCCGGAAGACATGGACCATCTCGCGGTTAGTCCGGAATACCCAGTGTACGAAGTTGACAAAACGCGCATTTCTACGTGCTTTGTTCAGCTTGCAATTCGTACGACGGAATTTCAGCGACGTGTATTAGCACTGCGGTCCGGCAATACAACCAAGACTCGAATCCGGCCCCATGAATTCGAAAGGCTCACACTTCCAGTACCTGACTATGAGGAACAGGTACGTTTATGCGCAAAATACAAAGGGGAGCTAATCGAAACTGATGCCCTTGATTTTGAGGCGGACCGTTTGGAAACCGAAGCAATGCAAGCCTTCGAGTCCGCTTTAGGTGTCACGCCGCCACCGCCATTGCCGGAACAGCCGGTATTCATCGCCCGATTCAAGGAGGTTGAGCGGTGGAGCCATGAGGGGATTTTGAGAAGTTCTGTTGAGCACCGCTCAGAAAAACCATCCATGTGGCCTCTCGTTGCCATAGGTGAAATCGGCAAGGTTTCTTACGGTCTTCAGAAGTGTCCTCAGAATCGCCCCGGAGCCAATTCACGACCTTACCTGAGAGTCGCGAATGTTCAGAGGGATATTCTGGACTTGCAGGAACTCAAATACATCAACGTCCCGGATGAAGACATGCCGAAATATCTATTGCAGCCCGGTGATATTCTTCTCTGCGAAGGTAACAGTGCTGATTTGGTTGGCAGGGGAGCTATTTGGCGAGGGGAAATTGAGAACTGCGTTCACCAGAATCATATCTTACGCGTGCGAATTGACCCGAATGATGCTTTACCCGAATTCGTTCTCGCTGTCATGAACAGTTCTTATGGGCAGCAATATTTCCGCGCCAAGGCAAAACGGACAACAAATCTCGCGTCGATAAACAGCCGCGAAGTGGCGGGACTGGAAATTCCCTTGCCGCCAGTCGATGTCCAGAGGGCATTGATCTCACAATTAGACTCAGTTTGTCAGAAGGCCAAACGTCTTAGAGATGAGGCGGGTATAAAGCGAAAGTCGGCATGGGAAGCGTTCGAGTCAGCGCTATTTGAGTAAGCCTTTCAACCAGGAGGCAGGTCATGTGGTTTTTCAATCGCAGCAAGGATAAGCCCACTCCCGTCGAAGAACGCAAGCAGTCATCCCGGCCGTTCAAGATAACCATGACGGAGAGGGACTATGGAGAAATGTTTCATTGCGACGTTGCGATGAAAGTCTGGCTTCCGGAATCCATTGAACGGCAGTTGAGCGAGATAACCGATTTCCTCGATATTCCCGTGTCCGACTTCGTTCGTCAGATTCTTTTCCAGCACTTATACGGCAGATACGACCTCCTGGGCCACGTGGAACGCAAACTGTTCACCTTCGACGACCCCGACCATGTTCGATCCAGGGTTCGTTTCTCGCTGGCCAGGATTAAAGTTGACGAAGTACCGCCGGAACCAATGAACGCCGCCGCAAAAACCCCGCCGGAACCGAAGATCGCCGCCCTAAGGGTCAATATTCCGCAACGAATGAAGACCGACCTGCTTCACCTCGCCGGGAAAAAACATCTCACCATCTCCCACTACGCCCGTAATGTCATTGTAGCCCACCTTCTGGGTCATCAGGACACGATACCATCGCCACCGCCGGATGTAGACGAAGGCATTCAATAGCATTTTTTCATGAGCGGGGAAGTTCGTCCACCTTTGTCTCTTCGTGGTAATCTCCAAAATCATGCAGCAGCAAACCACTATGCGAAGGAGATTGCCAATGTCATACCTCAACACCGGGATAAAGCAGTTTATTGCGAAAAAGGACAACACCCGCGGCCTTTTTACGCTCAGTGATCGATCATTATGGAAGGTATCCCTCTTCGACAAAGCAACGGTTTTGCTCTGGTTGCCGATGGATGACGTTGTAGTCGGCGAGGGGATTCTCAACACATACAAAATAACCCATGTAAAGCGTAGGGAGACCATTGAAGCCGAGCTTGTTCAGAAATAAGCTCTCAATTCATCGCTCTGGAGGTAGCCGATGGACACCGTCGTTACCATCACGCAGGACGAAGGCAAATGGTTCACCTCGCCGGTCACAACATATCAAGGGCCGATGAAGGCTATTCGTGACTCTATTCCGCGCTTCGAGCGAAGGACCTTCGGCCCGGGATTCCTCCCGCGTAAAGCCTCGGTTGAGCCCGCTATTCCAGGGACAACCGTTCCGAATGTCACCGTCAACCCCTACCTGGATGCAATCGTGAGAATGCCGATGAAACAAGGTGAACCGGAAATCCCGGTTGGTGTCGTTTCCCCTTCTTATTCCCTCCTTCAGCACCATGAATTGTTCGACGAAATTCTCCGTACTCTTGACGTTCTGAAAATCGATCCGGAAGAGATCGTCACGGAGGCCACGCTGTCAAGGTTCGGCGAACGCATGCGGTTGAGCCTCCTTTTCCCTGAAAGATTCAACCTGGAAATCGCCGACAAGGACGCAATGGGGCTGCGTCTGGAATGCTTCAATTCAGTGGACGGAAGCACAAAGTTCATGGCCGTCATCGGCTGGCTTCGGTTTGTCTGTTCCAACGGACTTGTCGGCATCGCCGATACCTACTACCGACGGCGGCATAATCGGACCATGGAACTTCACGAAATCGCCGCCGTGCTTAAGGGAGGTATGGCCGTGACCACCAAAGAAGCGGAGGCGTACCGAAGCTCGATGAAAATGAAGATCTCCGATTCCAGGCTGAAGGAATGGGTTGACGGGCCTCTGGCGAGTGCGTGGGGTGTCAAGGCGGCGATGCGGACCTGGCACATCACGAGGGAGGGACACGACGTTGATTTCGCCGATCCGTTCCAGAAGGGGAAACCTACGGAGAAGGCCGTCATTCGCGGTGAACGAGTCCCCGGCGCGGTCCTGCCTGGGGACACGGTGTTCGCCGTCACTCAGGCCCCGTCATGGCTCGCCAAGGAACGACGGGATGTATGGCAGCAGTTGGAATGGAAACAACAGATACCTGAAATCTTGAAAAAACTGCCTTCGAAATGAGCTGTCCGAAGTGAGACCAATAGTTCGGGAGGACGTATGAACTTGGAAAAAGGAGATCGAATCATTCACCTCTTGCATGGACCGTGTCTGGTTACTTTTATAGGCGCCGGCTATGTCGGCATCCGCACCGATGATGGGCGGGACGCTTTGCTCAAGAAAGATCCGGACAGTATCGTACCGTGGAGCGAGGAGCGCGAAGCCGCCTGGAGGAATTCCATCGAGGAGGAATTGTCGGCTGAACAGGAGGAGGAAAAACAACCCTGGCCTGAGTCCACGTTCAGCCATGAGCCGGATGATGTCAGTCACTACCTGGGTTCACATTGGGCGCCCTTTTTCGATGAAAGCGCAAATGACTTGCTGAAGGAACTACCGGACATCCTGAGGACTGCGGTAGTAGTAAAAGGGGTTTCTGAATCAGCCTCAAATCCGAGACAATTGCCGGTGGAATGGGCGAAGGGATTTCATCTCGCCTGGCCTAACTCGGACAAAGGCGTAATTCTCACGGTTCGTATGGATGAGATAGAACGACAGAACCGGCTAATCTCGATTTACCCTTTCTGGCAGGAGGGTTCCAGGCACAGACTGGTGATCAATAATGTCTCCGTCTGGGATGAGGGAGTTGAGGCGCAAATTACAGCCGGTCTGGGGGACGTAGAGATCACCTTTTTTGATGCCCATTTTCTGTTGAACCGCGGATGGTACGAGCGTGGCAAGGAATGCGAATTCAGTCTCTGCGGTCTTGCCTACACCGCAAGACCCGCGGAAGACATTGAAATACCTTTCACTCCCAATCCCGATCAAGTCGCATGGGAAGCGGAATTGGCGAGGTCGCGGGGTGAAGAGTTCGTGAGAACTCCCGAAACCATCAGTCTCCGTGGGGCGGCTTTCCTGCTGCCGATTGACAAGTGGGACGTGGATGATTATTCCTTTCGAGGTCCTATTAAACAGGTCCGCCCGTTCAGGGATTTTCTGGGGCAGGATGGGTGGGTCGTAACGGCCACCATTCTGCGTTTGTCTAATAAGGACCCCGAAGATGTCGACTTGAACATCCTGATCACAAAACGCGTATGGGAAACAGACTCCCCGCCGGTTGCCGGGCAGGATATTGAAGGGCGGTTTTGGCTGCAAGGATTTCTGAAATCAACAGAGGGATCAAGCATCTGAAGACGACGGTTCGCTTTTTCCGGAAAGATCATCCCCAGGCGCATCATCCCGGAGGTATTCAGCGACGAATCTCCGGGAAAGGAACGACGTCTCCGTAAGGATCGCCACTTCCAGCGGGCTGAGGAAAATATCCAAGACCACCGCTTTTCTCCTTTCTTCACCCCATCCGGCACAGAGCCGTCTGTCAGTTGAACTTCCCGGAGGCCGGCACGGCCCGTTTGAAGGCCCATGTCTCGATCTTCTTGATCTGTTCGGCCATGGTAATGGAAAGAGGCACGGTGCGGCTCACCATGGTCATCAGGTCCTGCTGGGTCATGGGTCGCTGGTCGGCAAGAGCCTCGAAGGCGGCGGAATGGACGGCCTGCTCTATCTCCGCGCCGGAGAATCCCTTCGTGGAACCGGCGAGAAGCGACAGAGAAAACCCGGAGAGGTCTACCCCCCGGCTAGTGAGATGAATACGGAATATCTCCTCCCGCGCAGCGGTCTCCGGCAACCCCACATAGAATATCTCGTCAAAGCGCCCCTTTCGCAGGACCTCAGCGGGAAGCATCTCTATGGCGTTGGCCGTTGCGGCGACGAATACCGGCTCACGTTTTTCCTGCATCCAGGTAAGGAACGCTCCCAGAACCCTGGATGCGGACCCCCCTTCGGACTTGAAGCCATGGGTGGTGATACCCGCCTCTATCTCGTCAATCCAGAGCACGCACGGCGCAACCGCCTCGGCGGTCCTCAACGCCGTACCCAGGCTCACTTCCGGGGTGCCGAACATCCCTCCGTAAACAGTTGCCATGTCAAGGCGAATCAGGGGAAGGCGCCATTCCGCGGCAATGGCCTTTACGAACAGTGACTTGCCGCAGCCCGCTATCCCCATCACCAGCACCCCCTTGGGAAGACCGACCCCGGTGGAGATGGCGTTCAGTCCGAAGGCGCTCTCCCGTCTCTTCAACCAGTGCTTCAGGTTTTCCATCCCTCCCAGCTGGTCGCAGCCGGCGTAGTTCATGACCAGCTCCATAATGCCGCTCTGCTGAATGATCCGTCTTTTGTTCTCCAGGAGTTCCGCTACCGCGTCATCTCCGGTGGCATCGGCCAGGCGCAGGGTGCGCAGCGCCCGCTCCAGGTCCACGATGGTCAGCCCCCTTGACGCCACCACCAGCCTTTCAAAAAGACCCGGATCGGCTTCGCAGGCCTTGGCCAGGCCCGTGCTCTGCTCGCGATACTGTGCCAGGAAAGAATTGATCTCCTCTACGGACGGCAGACTCTGGGACATGAGGGTGATATCCTCCCGCAGGCCCGGCGGCGTCCACTCATCTTCGCCAAAAATTACCGTCACCTTTCCCTTGCCCCGGGAGGCGAAGGCCAGATCCTTTATCTTCCGGACAAGGAGAGGGTTGCCGCGCCACAACGCCGGCACATCCTTCAGGACCAGCATCAACGGACCCTGTTGGGACGAAATGAAATCAATGGCCTTCAGGGGATCGATGGTGTCCTGGACCAGGGCGCCGTCACGGCAGAGCCCGGTAGCGCAGGTCCAGACAAAGGGGCTGCCCATCCCCTTGATGCGGCCTGCGGCCTGGGAAACGAGCCTTTCACTCCAGCGCTCATTATCAGTCATGACATACAGGAGGGTGGCGCCAGTGCTCATCAACCGGACGACTTCCTGCGGGGTCAGCTTCTCCATTCATCACCTCCGGGCCCCGGACCGGTATCCTCCGGCCATTGGCTCATAGAATCACATCATTACCTTTTCAGCCTGCTTTGATAGATACCATCCAGTTCAGCGGCCCGGAGGTCCCAGGAATTGAGCCTTGCGGCATGCTCCAGGGCCATCCGGCCCAGATCCTTCCGCTCGTCTTCATGAGCCGTCAGCCATGCAAGACGGGCTGCCAGGTCGCTGATATCACCGTATTCGGCGTAGACGGCCGTTTCTCCCAGCATTTCACGGTTCACGGGATCGTCAAAGCACACCGTCGGCAGACCGCATGCCTGGTACGCCGCAAGCGCGCCATTGGATCCGTTCAGGGGAAGCCTGGGCGAAACGGCCATATCACCGGCGGACAGGTAGAACGGCGCTCTGGCGTATTCGATCCTGCCGGTAAAGGTCAGCATCTTTTCAACACCCAGTTCCGCCGCCCTGGCGCGATAGGCCTCTTCCGGATATCCCATAATCATAAACCGCAGGGGACTTCCCTTTGACTTCAACTGCACGATGCATGAGAGCAGGAGATCAATGCCATGGGAGCGGCCCATCCCGCCAAGGTAGACCGCGATGGGTATATGAGGCGGTATGCGCAGCTTCCCACGCGCCTCTTCACGCGGGTGGGGCCGGAAATGGGCTGTATCCACGGCATCCCGCAGGACACCTACCTTCGCCGCCGGCGCGCCCCATCTCTGGACCAGATCGCGGGCCGCCTCTCCGGATCTGGTGACGATGAAGTCAGAGGGCCCGGCATTGATGCGACGTTCCAGATTGGAGAAAAACCGGTGGCGGCGGGAACCATCCCTGGCGAAACCGTTTTCGGCCATGGCCCCGGTCAGGCTTCCGTGGCAATCAAACAGCAGCGGGATTCCCAACGCCTTCCGGAGTCGGCCGCCGATCCAGGCGCCCTCATGCAGATGGGCATGGATCAGGTGGGGTCTGAAGGCCCGGCATTCGGCCAGCGCCCGGCGGTACAGGCGGAAATCCAGCAGAAACCGTCGCCATGACGGACCGGGAGGGAGCTTCCCGCATCCGGGGAGAGCCGCAATCCTCTGAAGGGAAAAACCGGGCACGTCCTGCCCGGAGGGAAGGGTTACAATGCGGACCCTGTGACCGAGCCGTCCAAGCGACCTTGCCTCTTCGTAAATCCTCACATTGCTGCCGCACTCGGTGAAGAAAGGTTCCGGGACTACCATGAGAATCCTGAGTTTTCTTTCTATCACGATAAAAGACTCCAGATATTATGAAAGAGAAATATTCAGTACGGTCCAATACAGATGTCTTATACTCTTTCAACATATTTTTCAATCCAGCGCAACTTTTTTATGTCCGCGGAATGTCGAAGCGTCATTTACCTTCATCCCCCCTCCCGGATGAACTGTTATCCAGACCGGTATTACGGAGGCAAGAAACATAGCAATGTTGGTTTCAAAAAAAAAGACGCGGCACGAGGAGGGAGAACGTGCCGCGGAATGGGGCATTATGCGGGGTAATGCCCTTGAGACTCCATGCTTGTTACTGTTCCGTCTGTTCCGGCGGAGACGGGAAGTTCAGACTCAGGATGGCTCGGCGTTGTGAGGCGTAAAATACGGTAAACATGGCGGCGTGGACTTTCCATTGACAGACTCTTTCGACGCCGCCGGGATGTGGCTACTCTACCTCTTCCGCGGTAAAGTTGGGTCAAGAGACATCCGGAAATGTTAAGATTAGAAACCGCCGGGACAATGACATGTTTAACATTTCTTTACAGCCGCGCCGGTCATTTGCCGTTATACTGGCGCCAAACATCGGGAGCGCGGAAAATGGAAAACGGAATTCTGATAATCGATGACGATCGGGAACTATGCGAATTGCTGCGGGATTACCTGGGCGCGGAAGGCTTCATCGTCGACGCCGTCCATGATGGAGAAGAAGGGGTAAAACGGGCGCTGGGCGCTTCATGGGACATGATAATCCTTGACGTGATGCTCCCCAGGCTTAACGGGTTCGAGGCCCTGCGGCGAATCAGGGCCGCCTCTTCCTCGCCGGTTCTTATGCTGACGGCCAGGGGAGACGAAATTGACCGCATCGTGGGCCTGGAAATGGGGGCGGACGATTATCTCCCCAAACCCTTCAACCCCCGCGAACTGGTGGCGCGCCTGAAGGCCATCCAGCGCAGGACGGTCCAGCCCCCGGCGGCAACGGCCGCCACTACCGGAACCATCACCGTGGGAGACGTTCGAATTGATCCCGGTTCCAGGAGCGTGTACCGGGGAGGAAAAACGGTAAACCTTACCTCAGTGGAATTCTCGGTACTGGAGGCGCTCCTCCGCACGGCGGGAAAGGTGATAAGCCGGGAAGAACTGTGTCTCCTGGCCCTGGGACGCAAGCCCTCCTACCATGACCGCAGCATCGACGTGCATGTGAGCAGCCTGAGAAAGAAGCTCGGTCCGTCCATTGACAACGGAGAGCGGATCAAGTCGGTGCGCGGGGTGGGATACATCTACGCCACGGCGGCCGTCGAACGGCAAGGCCTTGCGTAGGGAGACTCGTCATGCGGACCATGTTCTTCAAGCTGTTTTTCTGGTTCTGGCTCGCCATGACCCTTTCCGGCATCGCCATCTTCCTCTTTGCCTTCACCATGCGCCTGGAGCCGCTGGAGGACCGCTTCGAGCGGCGTTTCAGCGACGAGCGCGCGCGGATACAGCTTCAGGCCCTTCAATTCTACGGCCGGGGTGTGGCCAGCGTCTACGAGCGTTACGGCGCATCCGCCCCGTTGCATTTTCACAACCGTGACGCGCGCGGCATGAACATCTTCCTCTTCTCATCAGACGGCGCTCCCTTATCCCGCGACATCCCGCCGCCTCTCCATGAAGCCGCCGGCAGGCTCGCCGCCACCGGCGCCAACGAGATAATCATCGACAGGGGAAGGCTTATTATCGCGGCCCGGGTCAAAAGCCCGCGAGGGATTGCCTACATTACAGCGGCGGAAGGAAGTCTCCCTTCGCCCTCTCCTGTCCGGCGCAAGTCGCCCCCCGCCTACCCATTTCCTCCCGATTTCTGGTTCCGTTTCTGCGTCTCCTTCGTGGTCGGAGGGCTGATCTGCTACGGCCTCGCCTGGCGTCTCACCTCTCCGGTCCGCAAATTGCGGGCGGCGACCCAGCGCCTGGCGACCGGTGACCTCACATCCCGGGCGCCCGTCGACGACAAGGGATGGGGCGACGAACTGGGAGACCTGGTCTGGGATTTCAACCGCATGGCGGAACGCATCGAACGGCTGGTGACCGCACAGAAACAGCTGGTCAGAGACATCTCCCACGAACTTCGCTCACCCCTGGCAAGGCTGGGCGTGGCCCTGGGCATTGCCCGCCGGAACTCGCCCGCCGGCGCCTTCGCGGCCCTGGACCGCATCGAGAGGGAAGCGGAGCGCCTGAACGAGATGATCGGGGAACTGCTGACCCTGAGCCTCCTGGAAAGCGGGAGCGGACGCTTTGAGAGAACGGAATTCGATCTGAACGAAATGATTGCAGAGGTTGTCCGGGACGCCGATTTCGAAGCGTCCGCCGGCGCCCGGCGCGTCGAGTTCTTCGCTGGCGCGAGGCTGACGCTGTACGGCAATCGGGAGATGCTACGACGCGCCCTGGAAAACGTGGTGAGAAACGGCGTCCGATATACGGAAGAAGGGACATCGGTGGAGGTCTGCCTGGAGAGGGAGGATACGCGGCAGGCCGCAATCCGCGTACGGGACCACGGCCCGGGCCTGCCGGAAGAGGCATTGGGCGAGATCTTCCGCCCCTTTTACCGTCACGCCGAGGCGCGGGACCGGCAGAGCGGGGGGACAGGCATCGGCCTCGCCATCACGGAACGGGCCGTGGGCCTGCACGGGGGCGCGGCAGAGGCGGCCAACGCGGCCGGGGGCGGACTGGTGGTTACCATAATGCTCCCACTTTCTACTGAAGAATAGCGGCCATTCTCCCCCGAATCAGGTCCTCAAGATCGCTCACCTCTCACCCCTTCCGTTCGGGAAGCCTTATGAACTGCGCGAAAACCAGGGAAACCAGCCCCAGGAACGCGCCCCCGAAAAAGGGGATCCTGTAGTCTATCATCCAGAGGAACCCGCCCAGGGCGGGCAGGAAGACGGCGGCCATGTGGTTGATGGTTATGCCCACCGCGGTGCTGGGCGCGATGTCTCCCGGGTCGGCTATCTTGTGGAAGTAGGTTCTTATCGCCACCGAGAAGTTGAAGAGAATGGAGTCGAGGATGTACATGGCAGTCACCAGGCCTTTGGACGAGGCATATGCGTAGGAAAGAAATATCAGGACTACCCCTGAATATTCCACCGTGCAGAGGGTCCGCTCTCCCCATGCGAGGATCGCCCTTCCTATGAGGGGATTGAGGAACCAGTTGATGGCGTTGTTCACCAGAAAGAGGATGGTTACCTCCCGCACGGAAAAGTGGAATATCTTCACCAGGAGAAAGATGGAGAACACCGTGAAGATCTGCCGCCGGGCGCCGGAAAGGAAGGTCAGCAGATAGAAGAGCCAGTAGCGGCGCCGCACCACCATCCGCAACCGCTGGGGCGGAACCCCCTTGCGGGTAGGGTCCTGGAAGAGCCCCCAGCAGCCGGCAAGGAAAACCAGGGCGCCTATAACCAGAAACAGGCCCTGAAAATCCAGATATGCGCCGAGAACCCAGATGAGGATGGCGGAAGCGATGCTGGAAGCCGCCGCGATGCTCCGCAGCCTGCCGATAACCAGGGGGGAGATGTGGGTGGCGAAGTACTGGAGGGTAAGGGACTGGTTGGTGGTTTCGTAGACGTGGAAGCCGATGCTCATGAAAACCGTCGTGAAAATGACGCCTCCATAGGAAGGAAGCAGTCCGGTCAAAGCCACTCCGATGCCCAGAACTGCTATGGAAAGGGCGGAGAGGCGATGCTCCCGGATGACCAGCAGCATGTATACGGCCAGAAGGGCCAGGAACCCCGGAACCTCGCGGAAGGATTGGATCACTCCCACGTGCCGGCCTTCCAGATGAACCGCTTCCACGGCAAAATTGTTGAAGAGGATGGTATAGCCCTGAAGGCCGATCATGGATGCGGCCGTGAGTACGGCCAGGAAGCGGAGCATCGGTTTATGGGCTTCTTGTATCATGGATGTCCCTTTGCGGTCTTTGTTGAGACGCCATTGTATGCCTATCACGGCCGGCATTCAAGCCACCCATGAAAAAAGGCCGCCCGGAAATGATTACGGACGGCCTTTTTTTCATGGATTATTGTGCGCACCCGCGGCGTCAGTAGCGATAAAAGTCCGCCTTGTATGGCCCCTCCACCGGCACTCCCAGATATTCGGCCTGCTCCCTGGTGAGGGTGGTAAGCTTTACCCCCAGCTTTCCGAGATGGAGCCGCGCCACCTTTTCATCGAGAACCTTCGGCAGCATGTAGACCTTCTTTTCATAGGCGGAGTTGTTGGTCCAGAGTTCTATCTGCGCCATGACCTGGTTGGTGAAGGAACTGGACATGACAAAGCTGGGATGGCCCGTAGCGCAGCCCAGGTTGACCAGACGCCCCTCGGCCAGGAGGATGATCTTCCTGCCGTCGGGAAAGAGCACCTCGTCCACCTGGGGCTTTACATTCACCCAGGGAAGATCCCGGATGGCGGCGATGTCTATCTCGTCGTCGAAATGGCCGATATTGCATACAATGGCCTGATCCTTCATCTTTTCCATGTGGAGACGGGTTATGACGTTCACGCACCCGGTGGCGGTGACGAAGATGTCGCCGACGGGAGCGGCATCCTCCATGGTGGTCACCTCGAAGCCTTCCATGGCCGCCTGGAGGGCGATAATCGGGTCTATCTCGGTTATGAGCACCCGGGCGCCCTGGCCGCGCAGGGAATGGGCGCTCCCCTTGCCCACGTCGCCGTAACCGCAGACAACAGCCACTTTCCCCGCAATCATCACGTCGGTGGCCCGTTTGATGCCGTCCAGAAGGGACTCGCGACATCCGTAAAGGTTGTCGAATTTGGACTTGGTGACCGAATCGTTGACGTTGAAGGCCGGGACCGCCAGGGTTCCCTTGCGCATCATGTCGTAAAGGCGGTGAACGCCCGTGGTGGTCTCCTCGCTGATACCCTTCACATGGGGCAGTATCTCCGGGTATTCCTCGTGCACCAGCTTGGTGAGGTCGCCCCCGTCATCAAGGATCATGTTCAGAGGTGTTCCGTCCGGCCAGAAAACCGTCTGGCGCATGCACCAGTCATATTCCTCGCCGGTCTCTCCCTTCCAGGCGAAGACCGGAATCCCGGCGGCGGCCATGGCCGCCGCCGCGTGGTCCTGGGTGGAAAAGATGTTGCATGAAGACCAGCGCACCTGGGCGCCCAGTTCGATAAGGGTTTCGATGAGCACGGCGGTCTGTATGGTCATGTGAAGGGACCCGCCGATGCGCGCGCCCGTCAGGGGTTTGGAGGCCCCGTATTCCTCCCTGAGCGCCATCAGCCCGGGCATTTCCTTTTCCGCCATGGCTATTTCCTTGCGGCCCCAGGATGCAAGGGTTATGTCCCTGATTTTATAGTCGTTGAAAGCGGCGGGCGCGCCGCTGGCCTTTATTGCCGTAGCCTCCATGGTTTTTCCTCCGTTCGCTAATAATTGTAAGCCGGAAAAGAAGACCGCGAAACATCGTCCCCATTTCCGGCTCATTTTCTTTTTAATCCATTTTGCTGACGAGGTAAAGGACTGAAAGTCAGCCGGTCCCTCAGGCGGCTTCCTCTTCCGCGCTTTCAACATCCGCCCCGGCGAACAGCTCATCGAAAATCTCGCCGACGGTAGACATGCGTTCCGCCTTCCAGGCGTTGGAGCCGCAGAAGACCAGCCCGGTCTCCACGTCCCCGCGTTGCGCCCGATCCAGTGCCCGGACAATGCAGAAGCGCTCGCCGCTCTCCTTGAAGCTGCACTTTTTCAGGCAGCCGCTGAAGCAGGTGAAGCCTTGTTCCAGGTCATGGTCCACGATGGCCTGCCGGTTGCGGACAAGGGCCCTTCCCGGCAGTCCCGCCGGGCTCATGATGAGGCCGATATCCTCCTTGCGGCAATCGATGTAGGCGCGCTTGAAGCTGTCGGCCGCGTCGCACTCCTCGGTCGCGACGAAGCGGCTCGCCATCTGCACGGCGTCCGCGCCTTCATCCAGGGCATGGAGCAGGTCGTCCCGGTCCCATATGCCGCCGGCCGCTATGACAGGCACATCCGCCCCGTATTCGGCGCGGAAGAACTCTTTCACCCCCCGCACCGTCGCGTATTGATCGTAGTCCCCGAGGCCGATGTTCTCCATCTTTTCCCCCAGGTGCCCCCCTGCCGTATCGGGGTCTTCAACAACCACGGCGTCGGGAAGGCGACCATATCCCTTCCACCACTTCTTGGCTATGAGCTGGGCCGCCCTTACCGAAGAGACAATGGGGACAAGGGCCACATCGGGCGCATGGGAGGTCAGTTCGGGAAGGGAAAGAGGCAGGCCCGCGCCGCAGATGATCACCTTGGCGCCCCCCTCGATTGATGCCTTCACCAGGGCCTCGAAATCGGAAAGAGCCACCATCACGTTGACGCCCACCACGCCGTCAGGGGCAATGGCGTAAGCCTTGCGCAACTCTTCCTTCATCGCTTCCGGTTCGGCCTGGAAGTAGTTCCTTCCCGTGTAATACCGGCTGTTCATGGCAATCCCCGCCGCGGCCACAATGCCGATGCCGCCGTGGAGAGCCACATGTCCGGCCAGAGAACCTCCGGAGATCCTGACTCCCATGCCCCCCTGGATCAGCGGATAACGTACTGCATATTTACCGATGCGAAAACCTTCTTTCATGACACATCCCCCCGGAAACCGCGAATGTCTTTTTTTCATGGATTCAGCATACTGGAAAAATGAAAGGGGTTATGTAATAGTAGTGTAAAAAATCGACGGGTTATGATGGCAAGCCTGCCGGAACTCCGGAGGATCCTCCATGAAATGGGTAAAGAAGCTCTTTCATCCCATAATCACATTTATCGGGATTCAACTCATATGGGGGGTCCTCGTATTTCTCTGGATATACTGGTTCATCGGTCAGAACCGGGAGATCAGGGATCTGGCAAGCCACTACCGGCCCGAAATGATCAGGGAAGGATTCAACTGGCCGGTGCTCCTGGGCGGCATCGCAGGGCTGCTTATTGTCCTTGTCGGGGTTTACGTCATCTTTCTCTACTGGAAAAGGCAGTCGGATCAATACCGAAGGCAGAAGGACATCATCTCTCAGGTCACCCATGAACTGAAATCACCCCTGGCATCCATCCAGCTCCATCTGGAGACCATGCGCCTGCGCGCCCTTCCCCCGGAAAAGACGGGACAATTCCTTGACACCATGCTGGCGGACGTGGATCGCCTGAACAACCTCATAAACAATCTGCTCATGGCTGCCAGACTGGAACACCGGCGAAGATCGGCCCAGCGGCGGGTCATGGATTTCAGCGCCTTTGTAGCGGACTTCCTCGACAGGAAACGATCAAAACTTCCGGAAGGGGGAAGCATTACCTGTGATCTGGAGGAAAAGGTCCCTGTCTCCTTCAATGCGGAGGAGATGGAAACCGCCCTCAGAAATCTCTATGAAAACGCGGTCCTCTACAGCCCCTCCTCCCCCGAGATCCACGTGACCCTGAAGACCGCGGGCAGAAAGTGCCTCGTCACCTTCGCGGACAAGGGAAAGGGAATCGAACCGAAACAACTGCGCAAGGTGTTCCGCATGTTCTACCGGGTCAGGAGCCACGGAGAAAACATCCGGGGCACCGGCCTCGGTCTTTATATCGTGAAGTCCATAATAACGGCGCATGGGGGCTCAATCCGGGTAACGAGCGAGGGCGTCGGAACCGGGTCCTGCTTTCACATAACCCTGCCACGCGCGGAGCAGCAATGACGGAAGAAAAGCCACATATCCTCCTGGTGGAGGACGAAACCCACCTGGCCCGGGGCATCTGCTTCAACCTTGAGCAGGACGGCTACCGGGTAAGCCACCTGGAAAGCGGGGAAGAAGCCCTGCAACGCCTCGGCTACGACCGCTTTTCTCTCATAATCCTGGACATCATGCTGCCGGGCATGAACGGATTCGACGTCTGCGCGGAAATCCGCAAGCTGGACCCGCGGGTGCCCATCCTCATCCTGTCGGCGCGGTCAGAGGAAGGAGATCGGGTAACGGGTCTGGCGGCCGGCGCCGACGACTACCTGATGAAACCTTTCAACCTGAACGAATTTCTTCTGCGGGTCAAGGGGATGCTGCGCCGCTCTTCCTGGTATCGTCCGGAACCGGTGGAAGAAGGATACCGCTTCGGCGACAACGAGGTGTTCCTCCTCTCCTACCACGCCCGGACGGCCCAGGGAGAGATAGACCTGACGGAACTGGAGGTCAAGATGCTCGCTTTCTTTTTCGCCAGAGAAGGGAACGCGGTTCCCCGCTCGACCCTTCTGGAAACCGTATGGGGATATGCGGCGGATACGGAAACCAGGACCCTGGACAACTTCATTGTCCGGCTCAGGAGATATTTCGAACAGGATCCGTCCCACCCGGTCCACTTCCAGACCGTGCGCGGCATCGGCTACAGGTTTGTCAGGGAGCTGGACAGGAAGGAAGAGAAATAGCCTGCTGGAGACATCCGAACCTTTCCCCCAGGGGACATCCCCGGCAGAAGGGTTTTTTCCGGCACCGCTCCTTGCAGTGTTCCACGATAAGGGCATGGTACTCGTTGAAAAGCCCGGCATCGGCAGGAAGGTTCTTCATGAAAAACGAACGGACCTCTTCGTAGGAGGCCGTCTCCGGAACAAGGCCGAAGCGCGAAAACAGGCGCCTGGTATAGGCATCCACCACAAAGGAAGGCTTGCCGCCGGCATACAGAAGAATCGAGTCGCCGGTCTCCGGGCCGACCCCCTTCACCTTCAGCAGTTCTTCCCTCAAGGTCCTCCAGTCCCCGGCAAACATCCGCTCCAGGCATCCGCCATGCTCCATGAACAGCCAGACGATGAAGCCCTTCAGCCGGGAACTCTTTACATTGAAATATCCGGCGGGACGTATGAGCTCCGCCAGGCGCTCCATTGGGACATCCCGAAGGCCGGCAGGCGAGAGAATCCCCTCTGCCTTCAGATTGGCGACGGCCTTCTCCACGTTTCCCCAGTTGGTGTTCTGGGTAAGAATAGCCCCCACGCAGACCTCGAAAGGGGTCTCCGCCGGCCACCAGAAACGGGGCCCGTACCGGACGAGAAGGGTGTTGAAAATTTCCAGGAGCAGATTTCCCATTAATGCCTCAAGAGCTTTCTTTCCCGATGAAAACGGAGCGGTTGCGTCCGTCCTTCTTTGCCTGGTAAAGGGCGTCATCGGCTCTCCTGATGCAATCGTCCACGTCCTCGCATTGGTGGCACACTGAAACGCCGAAACTGGCGCTTATCCGTATCAACGTCCCGCCCACATCCAGTTTCAACCCTTCTACAAGCCCGCGCAACCTCTCCGCGACTTCCATCGCCATTTCCCTGCCCGTTTCGGGGAGGAGGATCAGAAACTCCTCGCCGCCCCATCTGGCACAGACGTCTTCTTTACGGAGATTTCCGGAAATGGTAGCGGATATCATGACAAGCGCATGGTCACCATGGGAATGTCCGCAGGTATCATTTATCTTCTTGAAATGGTCCACATCCGCCATGATGACGGCAAAGGGATGGCCGTGGCGTATGGAGCGGGACTGTTCCACCTGGAGCCGTGTGTACATGTCCATCCGGTTTGAAAGTCCGGTAAGGTAATCAAGGCGGGAGGCATTCTCGAATCTTGTCTTCAGGTCCTGCAGCTCGAACTGATAGATGTCGCTTATCCTGGCGATCCTTTTCAGTCGGCGCGCCAGGCGGACATATTTGTGGAATAGGAGCGTGAAGTCCTTGTAGAGAGGAGACGTGGAAAAATGGATGTTGTTCAGGGTGGGGAAAAAGCGGACGATCACCGGATCGTCCATGTCCGTGTCGTCCAGGCGGAGCGATGAATCAGTGACCGGAGGGGCGCCGGAGGGCATTTCCTCGCGCACGAGGCCGCGGTACTTGTCCGCGCAGTCCGGACAGAGGCCATGGGACACCATGGCGTCGGAATGGGCGCTGATGTATTCCTCGAGATTCTTCCAGTAACCCTCGTCATCCCGGACCTTTTTGCATGAGGCGCAAATCGGGATGAATCCTTTAAGGGATTTTACGTTGGCAGCCGCTTCGCCGAGTTCCAGCAGCAGGGACTTCACCTCGCTCTGGTAACTGTCGCTGATCCTCGCTATCCGTCCCAGACGTCGAAGCAGGTTCTTGTAGGCAGTGAAGATCTCCATAGCCTCGCTGAAGGTAATGGGGGATTCAGTCGCCGCCTCTTTGAAGCGCGTCTCGAACCTGGCTATGAAAGCGTCTTCCTTTTCGGAAAAAGCCGTCACGGTTCATCACTTGCGGGGATAATGGAAAAGGAAAAACTCACCTCTTCCCTGAACTCCTCCGCCGTTTCCAGGGCGCGGTGGTTTTCTTCGTCATAATACCAGTTGACCGCAATGGTCTTTCCGTTCAGGTATGACTCCTCCAGAAGATCGAAAATATCCATCATCGACTTGGTGCTTCCGGTATTCAGGTAGCTCAGGTTCGTGTTCAGGGTAATCGGTCCGTTATGGATCGCACGGAAACGCGTCAGCCAGGAAATAATCGGCCGATAGAATTCAAAGGAATTTTCCGGGTATGACTCGCCAGACATGCTCAGGACCCCGGTAACCGGGTCAAAATGAACCTCCGGAGTCGATTTCGTTCCTTCCAGATGCAAGATTTCCATTGAACCGCTCCTAAATAATCGCCTTCAGGCTGAAAAAACCGTATCTGCCGTCCATTTCCCTGAGTGAGTATACCAGGGGGAGAGAAGCTTTCCGGGCCATCTCTATCATGCCAAGTCCCGGCCCCTCGCCCGGAGGCGGGGTTTTCCGCAATTGCTCCTTGTACAGGCTCTTCAGTTCCTTTCTGTCAAGCCCGGCAAGTTTCTCCAGCTTTTCCACGGCGCTCGTGATATCGCTTTTTTCAACCACATTTCCGGAGATCACCTCGTATCCGCTTTCACCTTTACCGATAACGACGATGGCGCTGTTGAAATCCCAGTCCCGGTTGCCCTGTTCCGCCTTCCTGCGCGCATAGTTTCTCACATTCTGCGTCTGTTCGACAAAGGTGGAAAAAACATCCATCATCGTATCCTTGGTCATCGCCTCGTCTTCCAGATAGTGCTTGACCGCGTTCCCCAGCTCTTCGATGATGCTGTGGGAGAATGGTCCGGCAAAACAAATGAGTATCCCTTCAGTATTGAAGGTTTCTTTAAGATCATAAAGGTTCGCTATCTTCATAAATACACCGCCCCCTTATAAAGTTGACTATAGCCGGAAGCCGACCAGGGTAATATCGTCCCTTTGCGGCGATTTTCCCTGGTATGCGGCAAGCTCTTTTTCCACTTCCACCCGCTGCTCTTCGGCGGAAAGCCCGCGGATCCTTCCCAGCAAAGCACTGAAGCGCTTCTTGCCGAAGCCCCACCCTTTGTCGCCTCCCGACTGATCCAGGATACCGTCGCTCACCAGATAGCACATCATCCCTTCAGCGATTGTCAGGCGCGTTGAAGTATAGACAAATCCGGGATCCGACCTGCGGTAGCCTATGGGCTGTCTGGCGCCCGGCACGCTGAACGGTTCACCGTCAAGAACGCACAACAGGTCGATCCCCGCGCCGGCATACAGAAGTTCTCCCTGCTCCGGAATGAACGCGCAGACCCCGATCTCGAGACCGTTGTCGAAGCGCTCGTCCCCCTGGCCCTGATGGAGGGTTTCCCTCAGCAACCGGTTCAGTTCCGCAAGAAGCAAGGCCGGGTCGCGGCCTCCCCCGGAATCCGAAACCCGATCCAGAAGCGCCTTTGCCGTCATGCTCATGAATGCGCCCGGAACCCCGTGGCCGGTGCAGTCGCCGACGGCTATTATGAATGATTTTCCGTAATCCCGGAAGTAGTAAAAATCCCCGCCCACCATATCCCGCGGGCGGTATATGACAAACAGATCCTTGACGCGGGCGCGCATGTCCACGGGATTCGGAAGGATGGACTCCTGGATCATCCGGGCATAGTTTATTCCGTCCATAATCTTGCGGTTGGATTCGGCCAATTCCCGGTGGGACCGGTCCAGTTCTTCCGTCCGCTGGCGCACCAGGCCCTCCAGATTCTCCGTATGATCCTTGACCATCCGCGCCATGTAATCGAATGTTCCGGAGAGCGCCCCGATCTCGTCGCGCGATTGAAGGCCGGTCCTGACGTCGAAATTACCACCGGCAATCTCTCTGGCCGCAGCGGAAAGAATGGAAACGGGTCTCAGAATGATACGGTTGATGAGGAGTCCGATGCCTATGATAAGGGCAAGAAGGGCGGCGATGGAGGCAATCAGTATGGGCAGAAGCTGGTCGGATCGTATGACATGTTTCAGGTCCAGCAGAACCAGATTGAACCAGCCTATCTCCCGCAGATGCGAAACTGCCGCCAGGTAACGCTTGCCGTCGACGTTGATGAAGGATGTAACCACCTCACTCCCGCCTGCGGTAAGAGTTTTAATCGCGTCGCGCACCGTTTCCCGGTCCTGTTCGTTCTCCAGGAGATCGTATATGGTGTATTTCTTTTCACGGCCCCGGACCTTGCTGTTGTGGATCACGTATTTTCTGTTTCGGTGCCCTTCAATGGACCCGTCCCGGCTCACCAGCACGGTATTGATCCCTTCTTCCTTGGTGTCTACCACATCCCTGACAAAGGATGTGACATCGATGGCCCCGCCGCACATCCCGATCTTTTCCCCGGAACCGTCCTTCATTACCACATTGAACCATATCTTGGTCAGGTCCAGATGGTTGTCGTAGTCAACATTGAGCTCGAAATCGGGAACCTCTCGCATGACCCTGAAATACCAGGCGTCATTGGGGTTTTCCCTGCGCAGGACATATCGTGGTCTCTGGAAGGAGTGCTGTGCGCCGCCATCGCTGAAATAGTAGTTGCCCGATCGGTGGACCGCCAGAAAGAGGGTTCCCTCGCTGAAATTCCTTCGGAAATTCTCCATCTCCTCAACAGCCTGGCTCTTCAGCCGCTCATTGCCTTCGTCGGCGACCCAGCGCAGGAGGAATGGCGAAGAAGCAAGAGCCTGGGAAAGAAACAGGTCGCGCTGAATGGACTCGTTCAGCCGGGACTTTTCCAGCATCGCCTGCTTTACGGCAAACTTCGCCCCGAGACGACTCACCACATTGTCAGCGACAACCTGATATGCGAGCAATACGGCCACGCCCACCACCAGGTACATGAGGGCCACGGCCGCAATGAGACGGGTTTTCAAGCCGGCTGAATTCATTCAATAGCGCCCTGGAATTGGTTCAGATTCAGCGTCCCCTGCCACCGGACTCCCTGTCGCGGCCCGGTCCCTCGCCTTGCTGTCTCTGCCCGGACGGCCCGCGGTCAAACTGTCTTTGCGGTGCCTGTCGCTGTTCGGGCGGGCGACGGTCGAACTGCTGGGGCTGAGGCGCCTGCCGCTGGTCGGGCCGACGGCGGTCGAATTGCTGAGGTGGCGTCCTTCGTTGCTCGGGTTGCCGACGCTCAAACTGCTGAGGTGGCGTCTGCCCCTGTTCGATCTGGCGGCGTTCGAACTGCCGAGGTGGAGTCCTTCGTTGCTCGGGTTGCCGACGGTCGAACTGCTGTGGCGGAACCTGTCGCTGATCCGGCCGGCGGCGGTCCAACTGCTGTGGTGGAACCATCCTCTGATCGGGTTGCCCGCGGTCAAACTGCCGCCGCTGATCCATTAGGGCATCAGGGCGAGGCCGGTATTCCTGCCTCCTTCTTTCCCTCAAATCCCGCATCTGACGCTCGGTCCGGGGGCGATAGTTTTGGACATTCCAGTTTCTCTGGCCCCGCCAGTAGTTGCTGTGGCGCCAGCTCCTCCAATTGCGGTGGAGATGATGAGCAGGTATGCGCTGATAGCGCCACGGGCTCCCATACCAGTTGCGGGAGTGATAATACCTTCTCCAGTAGGGATCCACGTCGAAATAGAAAACCGGCACGGCGTTGTAGTAGGCCCATCCCCGGTCATAATACTGGGAACGGTACCAGCGGCCGTCCCACAGGCGCCACCACCAACCGTTCCAGAAATACAGATCATCGGAGATATCAGGCACGGCGTACACATTGTTGGTTTCGGGAAGCACAATAACCTCCGGACCGGCGACAAAGGGGATCGGAGGAGGCAGGGTGATCCCGAAATGGATATCAACCTGCGATTCCGCCGGCACGGGATTCAGCATAATCGTCGCCAGAAAGATCACCCACAATAACCGCTTATCCATAATTACCTCCCTTGACCGGAGTAGTCCCGGAGCTGCAATTATTATCCTTCCACCTCGAAACAACGGCCTGCCTCGCACAAAGTCTATCTTTCCGCAAAGCGACTGTCAAACAGCGTTTGCCTAACTACCCTTCAAGCAGGAACCCTTCCGGTTTCCATAACCGCCGGATTCAACCATTGAATCTGAAAAAAGCCATTGCCACGGGGGCAAGAGAACCTGTGAACCTTCAGGGAAACCTGGCAATGATTGATTCCACGGACACAAGAAGAAACTTCAGGAATACGACATTTAATGCTATGATTCCCCGGCAGGTACCCGGAAAGCCGCAGCCAGAGGTATCCTCAGGAAGGAACTCTGACTTATTCCGTTGCTGCTCTTGGCGAAATGGAGCGGCCGTGGCCGATACTGTCTGAACCCGGAGGGTGCAAGTCCGGCGGTTTTAGCGAAATCTGCCCAGAACAGCGGAAATCAAGACTTATTGCCATCAAAAAACTACATTTACAACAGGGAGACAGCATGCAGATCATCACTCGCACTTCTTTAGTCACACTCACGCTCATTTCCATAATGCTCGTGGCCGCGACACATTCCCAATCCGCCACCCCGAAGGAAAAGATCGTCGACATGACCTTCCCCTTTTCAGAAAAGACGATTTATTGGCCCACCGATAAACCCTTTACCCCGACGGTGGTATTCAAGGGCATGTCGGACGGAGGCTACTGGTATGCTTCGAATCAATATGCGGCATCGGAGCATGGCGGCACCCATGTGGATGCGCCGATTCATTTTTCCCAACACGGGCGCACCATCGGTCAAATTCCGCTCCAGGAATGGATTGGCCCGGCGGTAAAAATCAATGTGAAGAGCAAGTCCCTGTCAAATCGTGACTACCAACTGACCGTGGAAGACATACGCGCCTGGGAGAAGAAGCACGGCCGCATTCCTCACGGGGCATGGGTCATTATGCAGAGCGGTATCGATGGACGTTTCTACCCGGACAGGAAAGAGGTGCTCGGGACGGAAAAGACCGGCAAGGCTGCCGTCGCGGAACTGAGCTTCCCTGGATTTTCTCCGGAAGCTGTCGCATTTCTGCTGGCGGAACGGGACATCACCGGCATTGCAATCGATACCCCTAGCATCGATCCGGGATCTTCGAAGGACTTTAAAGCGCATCGCGGGATCTGCAACGCGCAGAAGCTTGCCCTTGAAAACATCGCAAACCTGGATATGATCCCGGAATCCGGCGCCATGCTCTATGTGATTCCCATGTATATTGAGAACGGCACCGGGGCGCCGGCACGGGTATTCGCCGAGTTGCCGTAGCATCCGCCAGCCCGGCGCAAGGAACCCGGCTAAAAAGATACTCACCGGCAAATGATTGGCGGATGCGGTTCCGTGGAAGCATTTCTTCATGAGTTGTGATACTCTTGTTTCCACGTGAGTACAGTGTGTCATACAGCAATCCGGGGGGAGCTCCGTGTCCGACAACGAATTCAAACTTGTTCCACTTGATGAAAACAATGCCGTTTTTGTGGGCGATGTTTTCCGCTCTATCTACGACGACGACTTTCCGGTCAAGGATGTGTATCATCCGGAGACACTGTGGAGGGAGGCGCGGAAAGGACGGGTGGCCGCGACCCTTGCCTTCGACGGTGAGGGCCGACCGGCCGGGTATATATCCCTGTTCAGGTCCGCGCCCAATCCCCGCCTCTGGGAGGGGGGGAACCTCATTGTCAATCCCGCTTACAAACATACCAGTCTCTCCTCTGTCCTCTTCAGACATTACTTGAAACCAGAAATACATGAACCGCTGCATGCCGACGGTTTTTTCGGTGAAGCCGTGTGCCATCACTATTTTACCCAGGTCGGCTGCGCCAAGTCGGGAATGGCCGATTGCGCCATCGAACTGGATCTGCTGGATGGAAGCAGCTTCAAGGACAACAAGGCCGGTTCCGGGCGGGTTTCCTGTGTGCTCAATTTCCTTGAATTCACCCGGCCGGACGCCCCGGTCCATCTGCCGGAGCGTTACGCGGCAATCGTGCAGAGCCTCTCCTCGCCTCTTTACCCCCGACAATTCCTGCCGGCCAACGCGGCCCTGCCCCAGGAGGGCGTCACGGTACGGGAAGACAGGTACCACGAGGCGGCCCGGACCTGGAAGGTCTATGTCCGGGAGATCGGGGACAACTGGCGGGAGGTGGTCGATGAACTCCTGCGCTCAGCGGACTCCCGGAACGTGGTCAGCCTGCAGATGACCCTTAACACCGCGATTCCCCATCTCGGCGCGGCGGTGGAGATACTGCGCGGCCGCGGCTTTTTCCTGGGTGGACTGGCGCCCCGCTGGTTCGGCGCCGACGGCCTGCTGATGCAGAAGGTTCTGGACAGGGAACCCGATTTCGACGGGATCAAGCTGTACAGCCGGACCGCGAAAGACCTCCTTGCGTTTATCAGGATGGACAGGGAGGAAACAAGTCGGCTGGAGCGCGGAGGAGTAGCGCCATGAAAACCCGCGGGGGTGTGGGAATACTCGGTGCAGGCTCATATGTTCCGGAAAAGGTCCTGACCAATGAAGAGCTGGAAAAACTCTTTTCCCTCTCCGCTGAGTCGATATTCGACCTCACCGGCATCCGGCTGCGCCATATCGCTGCGGACGGGGAGGCAACCTCCGACCTGGCGGTCCAGGCGGCCCTGAAAGCGCTTGAAGCCGCCGGAACCTCGCCGGCGGAGATCGAACTTGTCATTGTTGCCACATCTTCCCCCGACAATATCGCTTCGCCGTGCGCGGCACTGGTCCAGTCCGGGATCAAGGCCGCGAAAGCCGCGGCGTTCGACCTCTGCGCCGCGTGTTCCGGTTTCGTGTACGGGCTGGTTATGGGCTGTCAGGTGATCAGGTCGGGGTTATACAAAAAGGCGTTGGTGATTGGCGCCGAGACCGTTTCGCGGATCACGAACATGACCGACCGGGACACGGCGATACTGTTCGGGGACGGCGCCGGAGCGGTGGTGCTCGGTGAGCTTCCGGAGGGGTACGGCCTGTTGGGTTCGGACCTGGGGGCCGACGGTTCGAAGCACCACGTTCTCAACGTGCCCGCTGGTGGAAGCCGGATGCCGGCATCGGAGGAGACGGTGAGAAACCACCTTCATACCATACAGATGGACGGGTTTTCCGTATTCAAGTTCGCCATGAGGGCGATGGGTGATTCGGCTCTGCGGGCGCTGACCGCTGCGGGCCTGACCCCCGGCCAACTGGACCTGCTCGTTCCCCACCAGGCCAATCTGCGGATAATCGAAGCGGCCGCCGGACGGCTGGACCTGCCGCTGGAAAAGGTGGTAGTGAACATCGAACGATACGGAAACACCTCGTCTGCGTCCATTCCCATCGCCCTGAACGAGGCGGTTGCCGACGGCCGGATACGTCGCGACGACATCATTATTCTGACCGGTTTCGGCGCTGGTCTCACCTGGGCCTCCTGCGCCGTGCGCTGGTTCTGAGCCTCGGAGCGGCGGGAGAGCGCCGGACTGCGGCAAACGAGACAAAAAGAGCTGTGAGCCTCTTGCAAAACGTTATGAGGAGGCCGGGATGCAAGGCGCAAGCAAGCGAGGAAGCGAGGCGTACAGTGAGTACGTTGAGCTTTCGAGCGAGCGGCAACACAGCAGACCGGCCCCGCAATAGTTTTGCTAGAGGCTCGCTGTAGCAAAGGATTCCGAGAGTCCCTACCATCATAATGAAAAGGAGTGACCGGCATGACGACAATGGAAAAGGTATGCGAATTGATCATGAAGGCAAGGAAAAACAAGGTGTCCATGGACCAACTGAAGCCTGATGCGCTGCTGGTGGAAGACCTGGGTTTCGACTCCCTCGACATGACCGAACTGCTGGTACTCGCCGAGGATGCCTTTTCACTGGAAATACCGGTGGAAGACGCGCTGAAACCACGGACCATCGGGGAGGTGTCCGATTACATCGAAGGGCGTCTGGCGGCTTAGAGGTAGTTCTTGGCATCGGTGGAGGCTGTAACGGAAGAACTGAAGGCTGAAGAGCCAAAGGCCTGCCATTTCCCCTTGCCAGGGTCTGGCAATGCCTTACCTCTGGCCGTCAGCCTTCAGTCTTTCAATCCGGCGCGGCGCGTACGTGAGGAGAATGAAATCCATGAACTCTGACCGTGTTCCGGCTGAAACCGCACAAGCGGAAGATGGAAACTCCGCTTTCAACCCCCTGTGTACACGCAGGCAGGTCTTGATGTGGGGCGGTATTTCCATCGCCGGGTTGTCGGCCCTGGCGCCCGCGCTCGCCCTGTCAGACGACAGGTCCTTCATTATCATGGAAAAGGCGGAGGGACTGGTCGTCGCCGATCCGGTCGTGTGCGTCGGGTGCGGACGCTGTGAACTGGCCTGCACGGAGTTTAACTTCGGCAAGGCCGCGCCTGCGCTGTCGCAAATCAAGGTGGACCGGAACGTGAATTTCGGCCCCCGGGGCGCCATGGCGTGGCGCGAAGGGCACGGCAATCTGGGTGACGGCCTTGTTGTGCAGGACCTCTGCCTGCAGTGCCCCCACCCCGTGCCCTGCGCCACCATCTGCCCGGAAAACGCCATTGTCGTGTCGCCGGTTCACAAGGCGCGCCGTATTGACCCGGAAAAGTGCACCGGCTGCAAAATATGTCTGCGGGCATGCCCCTGGGAGATGATTTCCTACGATCCGGACAGCCGGAAGGCGACCAAGTGCGACCTCTGCCAGGGCAAGCCGAAATGCGTGGAGGCATGCCCGGCAGGGTCTTTACGGTATCTTTCCTGGCGTGATTTGACCGGGAAAACCCCTCCGCGCAATCCGGATCCCGCCCAACTCCCCCCGCAACGCATGCTAAGCTGCCGGGAATGTCACCTTCCCGGCCAATGGATGAATGTCAGGCAGGCAAGCGCGATGATGACGCGAGGGCTGGGAGGGGGAAGGTCCGCCTCTTCGGAAGGAATCGGTTTCTCCTGGATCGACATGGCCGGCGCGATTCTCGTCCCGTTTACGATCGCATCCGTACTGGTCCATGCTATTGTGAAGAAGGTCAGGAAACGATGAAACGCATCTTTCTCAACCTGCTGTCGCGAAGGACATGGCACCGCATTAACGCCGGTATCGTCACCATTCTGATCCTTACAGGCTTCTATCTGCGACAGCACGGCATCGCAGACCTCAAACCCCATGATCCGGTCCTGGTGTGGCATAAGTACCTGGGTTTCGTGATGATCCTCTCGACGATTGCCTGGCATCTCAATACCTTGTGGAGTAAAAATCCGCTGCGCCGCTACGGAATCGTCAAAAAGGATCTGAGAAGCCTGCCTGTTCAGGCGAGATATCGTCTTTTTCTCATTTTCTCGGGCGCCATCATGTTTCTCTTTCTGCCGGTACTCGGAGCAACGGGCCTGCTCTTTCTCGACATTCCCCCTGCGAGGCGGTACCTCATCTCGGAAAACCTGCTGGGACACATCGGCGCCGTTCATGTGGGTTTCTCCTACATCCTGGTCCTGTTCTTTATCGTTCATCTCTACCTGGCAACCCTGGACCTGTCCGGACGCCGCAGCAGAAGGTGATTCCGCCGGTAATCCCTGGCCGGATAGTATAGCGGTCCATGGTCAAGGGGATCAAAGGCTTGCAAGGGCCGGGAAAAATTCCGGAATATCAAGCTGATTTGAAAAGGAAATGGAAATGCGAGGATATGGAGGGTGGGCCGGCAAGGTCCTGCGTGTCGATCTGTCAACCGGCAGGATCTGGTGTGACGACACCATAGAGCGCTACAAGGAGTATCTGGGCGGCACGGGCATCGGCTACAAGATCATGTGGGACGAGGTCCCGCCGGGGACCAGACCGTACGATCCGGAAAACAGGATCATTTTTGCCACGGGACCACTGGCCGGGACCAGCGCTCCCAGCAGCGGGCGGACCGCCATCACCACCCTCTGGCCCACCTGCTGGCCCGTTCCCCTGGTTGCCTCCGGCCACATGGGCGGAAATTTCGCCGCCAAACTCAAATATGCCGGCTACGACGCGGTCGTCATCCAGGGGAAGGCAGACCGTCCCGTATGGTTGATGATTGAGGATCAGAAAGTCGAAATTCACGATGCCCGCGGCATATGGGGACAGGGAATCCGCGCAGCCATCTGCGCCATCTCCGAGATCATGGGCCGGGACTCGGCTGTGGCCGCCATCGGCCAGTCTGGTGAAAACCTGGTCCCCCTGTCCATCGTGTTGAGCGGCGCTTCCCACTCCGCCGGCGGCATCGGCTCGGTCATGGGGTCCAAGAACCTCAAGGCCATCGGCGTGAGCGGCAGCGGGAGCATCAGGATTGCGGGAAAAAAAGAGGCGTGGGAAAAACTGATCAAATATCACCTCTCCCTGCTCGGCGCCAACAATCAGCATGTGGCGCCCACCTCCCCGCAGCCGTGGGCTGAATACTACGATCCGACGACACGCTGGAACGCCTCCCGGGGACACCGCTGGGGCGCCGCGGCCCACCCGGTCGACACGGGAACCTGCGACCCGCACGATGTGAACCGCATTGCCTACCGGTCGAACACCGCCGCCTTTTTCCTGGGTGACGACGCCTGGCGGCATACGGTCAGAGGAAACGGTTGCGCCAGTTGCCCCGTCCGCTGTCACACCATCCTGAAGGTTCCCTCCGTCTCCACGAAATACGGTATCCCGGAAGTAGGGCAGAATACCTGCGGCGGCCTCAAATTCGGCCGCGCTTTCTTCAGCAAATTCCCGGACGGCCCCAAGGGAACCACCAACCTGGAGGCGTGTATGGTCGGCATGCACCTGGCCGACGACCTGGGCGTCTGGTGCAATTACGGTCAGCTGCAGCGCGACTTCATCAAGCTCTATTATGGCGGCGTGATCAGGAAGAAGCTGGGCGCCCGGGAATTCGGGAGGTATTCCTGGAGCAAATACGAGAAGGGAGACCCGGCGTTCCTGTTCGAACTGCTGCCGCGGATCGCCGCAAAAGAGGGAGAGCTGGGCACAATCCTGGGCCTCGGCTCAGGCTTCATGCTGGAGCGCTGGAACCTCTCCGAGGAGGAGTGGGGAAAGGACCAGAAGCTCGGCTACTGGAAACTGGGGCACCCCAAACACCACGGCTCGGATGAGGCGGGTCAGTGCGGTCTGCTCATCAATCTGATCTACAACCGCGACGCCGTGTGCCACTCCCATATCAATTTCATCAAGAACGGACTGCCGCTGTCGGTGCAGAAAAGGCTGGCAACCGAACTGTGGGGCGCACCCGAAGCAGTGGACGGCCAGGGAGATTTCAAGCCCATGCACCGGTCAAAGGCGCGCATGGCCAAGTGGGGCCTGATGCGCAAGGAGCTCCATGATTCCCTCTCCCTGTGCAACTGGATGGGACCGTGGGTGGCTTCTCCCCTCAGGGAGCGGGGTTATGCGGGGGATGACTCCATTGAATCCATGCTCTACAAGCTGGCAACAGGGGACAACAAGGACCGGGAGGAACTGGATGCGGTTGCTGAGCGCATCTTTCTCCTCCACCGGGCTTTGACCATCCGCGATATGGGGACAAAGGAAATGCGAACCCGTCATGACAAGATCCCCGAATGGGTCTATACGGACAAGTCGGGCAAGCCTCCTTTCACAAAGGGCGCCGTTCATATGGACAGAAACGACATCCAGGTCGCACAGGACATGTTTTACGAGGAGCTGGGCTGGGACAAAGCAACCGGGGCGCCGACACGGAGAACGTACCGGAAATTCGGCCTGGACGACGTTGCCGATGAGCTGGCGAAAAGAAAGCTGGCGCCGGCATGAAGGATCCGCTTATCAAGGAGGTCACGGCCAGGGATAAGGGGACGCTTCCCGGCGATGCGGTGGCCATGGCGGCTGCCGTGATCCGGGAAAGGAGCGCGGATGCGCTGCTTGTTTCCGCAGCAGAGATCACGCGCTATGTGCAAAAGCGCCTCGCGTCTTCTGATACGAACATAACATGTGAAGATATTCCTGCAATGCTTACCAGAATGGTTGACGAAAACGAGGACCTGCATTCGCTTGCCGGCGCAGGTTCCCAATGGTATTACTCCGCCCGCTCCATGACCGACGCCTATGCGAATATCCTGCTCCAGAAGCTGGAAGGCCCGGTGCGGCTTATCGCGGAAACCATTCGCCACAACTCCTCCGCATATCAGCGACCTGTTCCGCTTGAGCTTTTTACGGCCCCACCCTTCGACCTTACCCATCAGCAGGTTCTCGACGGGCTTGAGACGATGGCGGCAACCGATGGGTATGAAGATATTGCATCTACGACAACATCGGCATCAGGGATCTACCTCTATTCCACTAAGCGCCTGGAGGCGGATCACGCCGAGATGCTCGCGGAATGGTTCCATGTGGGCCAGGCGGAGAATCCCTGAACCGGGGTTAAGAACAGCGAGCCGTCCCACCCATATTCCACCGCCCCGGTATCCGCAAGAAAACACATGCCCGATGTCAGTGCCGACGATCCCGTGGCGCAAAACAAGACGACTGGATAGCCTCTTGACCCTTGTGGCCGGGTTGCCGCGCCTATCGATTTCGCTCCATCTCTTCCGGAGTCAGGAACATGGCCAGCAGATCGCCGACCGTGTGCCGGTTTTCCAGCGGATGCCGCAATGGTTGGTCAAAGAGGATCCTGTAGCGGTTGCAGCGGCCCTCCCGATAGCGCTCTAATACCTGGCAATCCACCAGGTCCTTGATGATTTTCTGGGTTGCCCGCTCGGTTACGCCGACCCGGTGCGCCACCTCCCGCAAGACCTCATCAGGATAACGCGCCAGACAGATGAGCACGTGGGCATGGTTATTCAGAAAGGTCCACTGCCTGAAGACCGAATCGCCGGCGACATCGCGCGGCACGGATGTTTCCATTTTCAGATGTTCCTCCATCAATCCCGGATTCAACGGTTGGAATCATCCTTCGTCCACTCCGGATGCCCTTCCTCTGTCGCTCCAGGCTCATTTCTCTACAGCCGATGAACCCTGCGGATCCGGAAGTCATCGGCTCCTGACGCTCCATTTACTCCAGGGTCAGCAACCAAGCAGACCGAAGTCGTTCTCTTCAGACGACTCCAAAGGCCGTTTTCGGGTTCATTCCCCCATGTTGCCAACGTTCCCAGGCGGAGAAAAAATTACTTGACGGGCATGTGCCGTTTCCGTTAACTTACGAACCACAATATACGAATATTTTATCGTGATTCACAATTACTATTTCCTGACGGGCCTGTCAAGCCTTTCGCCGGGGGGCGGCGCCGACAAGGGAGTTTTTCACCCGCTGCGCCTTTCGACAAAATTATCCACACCAAAATACCATCAGCAGGAGGAAGCTACATGACACGGAGACCGACCACCATCGACGGCAATACGGCAGCGGCCCACGTGGCCCATGCCACCAACGAAGTAATCGCCATTTACCCCATTACCCCCTCGTCAAACATGGGAGAAATCTCCGACATCAAGAGCGCCCGGGGCGAAAAGAACATATGGGGTACCGTGCCCCTGGTGACCGAGATGCAGTCCGAGGCCGGCGCCGCCGGCGCGGTCCATGGCGCCCTGCAGGCAGGCAGCCTTACCACGACGTTCACCGCCAGTCAGGGGCTGCTCCTGATGATCCCCAACATGTTCAAGATCGCCGGCGAGCTGACTTCGACGGTGTTCCATGTTTCGGCCCGGGCAGTAGCAGCCCAGGCCCTGTCCATCTTCGGTGACCACTCCGATGTCATGTCCTGCCGTTCCACCGGCTGGGCCATGCTCTGCTCCAACAACGTCCAGGAGGTGATGGATTTCGCCCTCATCGCCCAGGCCGCGACCTTGCGGGCCCGCGTCCCCTTCATCCACTTCTTTGACGGATTCCGCACCTCCCATGAGGTGCAGAAGATTGAATCCCTGGACTTCGACCAGATGCGCGCCATGCTTGACCATGAGCTGATAGCGGCCCACCGCGCCCGGGCGCTGTCACCGGATCATCCGGTGATCCGCGGCACCTCCCAGAATCCCGACGTATTCTTCCAGGGGAGGGAGACGGTCAATCCTTACTACCTGGCAACGCCGGCCATTGTCCAGGCCGAAATGGACAAATTCGCGGCGCTCACCGGCCGAGGCTACGGACTGGTCGACTATGTGGGCCCAGCCGACGCCGAGCGAGTCATTGTCATTATGGGCTCAGGCGCCGATACGGTCCATGAGACCGTGGAAACTCTGTCCGCCCGGGGCGAGAAGGTTGGGGTCATCAAGATCCGGCTCTATCGGCCCTTTCCCTACGAGGCATTCATAGCCGCGCTGCCTGCCGGGGTGAGGAAGATCGCCGTAATGGACCGGACCAAGGAGCCCGGATCCCTGGGCGAGCCGCTGTACCTGGACGTAGTCTGCGCAGTGAATGAGGCCTTGGCGGCCGGCGCCTCCGTTATGCCCACCGCGCCACGCATCGTCGGTGGACGCTATGGCCTCGGTTCCAAGGAATTCACCCCGGCCATGGTCAAGGCGGTATTCGACAACCTGAAGGATGACGCGCCCAAAAATCATTTCGTAGTCGGCATAAACGACGACGTCCGCGGGACCAGTCTCGACTTCGATCCGGCCTTTGCCAATGAAACCGGCGCGGTCTATTCGGCCCTGTTCTACGGTCTGGCTTCCGACGGCACTGTAGGGGCCAACAAGAACTCCATTGCCATCATCGGCGAAAAGACCGACAACAATGTCCAGGCCTATTTCGTCTACGACTCGAAGAAAGCGGGCACCATCACCACCTCCCACCTCCGTTTCGGCAATGGGACGATCCGCTCGCCCTACCTGGTGAGCAAGGCCGATTTCATCGCCTGCCACAACTTCACCTTCCTGGAAAAGTGCGACATGCTCTCCCGGGCCAAGGAGGGCGCCACGTTCCTCCTCTGCTCCCTGTACGACAAGGACTCGGTGTGGGATCGTCTCCCCCTGGAGGTGCAGGAGCAGATCATCGGCAGGAAGCTGCGCTTCTACGTGATCGATGCCGTGAAAATTGCCGAAGGACTGGGTCTGGGCGGCCGCATCAACGTCATCATGCAGACCGCATTCTTCAGCATTTCCGGCATCATTCCCCTGGCAACGGCCCTGCCGGCCATCAAGGACGCCATCAGGAAATCCTACGGCAAGGCCGGGGATGCCGTGGTGGACATGAACTGCAAGGCAGTGGACGCCGCCCTGGAGCACATATCCGAAGTCGCCGTGCCTGCCGCGGCAACCGGATCCCTGCGCCGGCCGCCCCTGGTCTCCGGTGATGCGCCGCCCTTTGTCAAGGATGTCCTGGCAACGATCATCGCCGGCAAGGGTGATGAACTGCCCGTGTCGAAGATGCCCGCCGACGGTACGTTCCCTTCGGCGACCTCCCGCTACGAAAAACGCAATATCGCCGTGGAGATTCCCGTGTGGAACGAGCAGCTCTGCCTCCAGTGCGGCCTCTGCTCCTTTGTCTGCCCCCATGCCACCATCCGCATGAAGCTGTGCCGCCCGGAAGACCTGTCTGCGGCGCCGGCCACCTTCAAGACGGCCGATGCCCGGGGTTCGGAGTTCGCCGGCCTGAAATGCGCCGTGCAGGTTGCCCCCGAGGACTGCATCGGCTGTACCCTCTGCGTGGTGAACTGCCCGGGCAGGAGCAAGGAAGATCCGTCGGTCAGGGCCCTGGAGATGGCCTTCAAGGTGCCCATCCGGGAGCAGGAAGCGGCCAACTGGGAGTACTTCCTGTCCCTGCCCGAAACGGATCCGGCCCTGGTCAAGCGGGACACCCTGAAGGGGAGCCAGCTGGTCAAGCCCCTCTTCGAGTTCTCCGGCGCCTGCTCCGGCTGCGGCGAGACACCCTACCTGAAACTCATGACCCAGCTGTTCGGCGACCGGGCCCTGGTGGCCAATGCCACCGGCTGCACCTCCATCGTCGGCGGCAACCTTCCCACCACACCCTGGGCAACGCGCCGGGACGGCCGCGGTCCGGCCTGGTCCAACTCCCTGTTCGAGGATACCGCCGAATTCGGCTTCGGTATGCGCCTGGCCGTGGACAAGATGAGCGAGGCGGCCCGGGAACTCCTGGCAGAGCTCAGTGGCTGCGGCTGCAGCACCTGCGGCTCGCTCCGCGACCTGATGGGCCAGGTGCTGGAGGCCGACCAGTCAGACCAGCAGGGGATCGAGGCCCAGCGCCGGCGGGTGGCGGTCCTCAAGGAGCAGCTCGCGGCCTGCACCGATCCGGCGGCCGGGCAGCTTCTGAACGTGGCCGACTACCTGGTGCGCAAGTCGGTCTGGTGCATCGGCGGCGACGGCTGGGCCTACGATATCGGCTACGGCGGTCTGGATCACGTGATCGCCTCCGACCGCAACATCAATCTCCTCGTCCTCGATACGGAGGTCTATTCCAATACCGGCGGCCAGGCCTCCAAGTCAACGCCGCTCGGGGCGGTCGCCCAGTTTGCCGCGGGCGGCAAGGCAACTCCGAAAAAAGACCTGGGACTCATGGCCATGTCCTACGGCACAGCCTATGTGGCGACCATCTCTCTCTCAAATCCGACCCAGGCCATCAAGGCCATGCTGGAGGCAGAGGCCTACGATGGACCGTCACTGGTTATCGCCTATGCCCACTGCATCGCCCACGGCATCGACATGTCCCAGGGCATCGAGGCCCAGAAAAAGGCCGTGGCCTGCGGCCATTGGCCTCTCTACCGCTACAATCCCCGGCTGGCTGAAGCGGGCGGGAATCCGCTCCAGCTGGACAGCAAGGCCCCGAGCATTTCCTTCGGAGAGTTCGCCGCGACCCAGAACCGTTTCCGGGTGCTGAAGAAGGTAAATCCGGAGGCCGCGGAGTCGCTAATCAAGAAGGCCGATGAATGGACGGCCCGGCGCCACTCCCTGTACCGCAAGCTGGCGGAATAACTTCTCCCTGAAGAAAACCCTGCCCGGGCGACCGTCCAAGCGGCGGCCGCCCGGCCTTAACCGGGAAAAGCAGGCGAATGTTGGCCGTATAAATTCCTTCCGGAATATCCATAGATATCCACCTTTCCTCCTTGTCCGGACGCGAGAGGCCGCGCCTTGCAAAGGCCGGGTTGCGTGCTAGTATACTGTATACCTCCCGTCTTCCCAGGAATGCGCGAAAGCCGACCGGAAAGCCGCCCATGAAAACAGCCCTTGTCTTCCCACCCTTCTTCCTCCAGTCCCTCTACAATCTCCCTCCCCTGGGACTGATCAACCTCGGCACGGCCCTTCGTGAGGCCGGACACGAGGCGGCCCTTGTGGACCTTGTTCTCGCCATCCGCGTGAAGGGTCTTTCCCTGGGGCCATCCATCTACGAAGACGCCGCCCGCCTGATCCTCATGGAGGATCCGGGCATGGCGGCATTTTCCGCCCAGTGCGCCACCATGCCGGGTATCATCCGCATCGCCTCGATCCTCAAGGAAAAGAGACCCGCTATCCGCATAGTTTTAGGGGGTCACGACGTCTCCTTCACCGACGAACGCCTGCTGGAGCGATTCACCTGCGTCGACGCCATCGTGCGGGGCGAAGGGGAGACAGCCTTCCTCCAACTGGCGACCGCCTATGCCCGGGGCGGCGACGAGACCGGAATCGACGGGGTCACCTGGCGGCGGGAAGGGAAAGTGACCCGCAACCGGGACAGGGAGCTTATTGCCGATCTGGACTCCCTCCCCCTCCCCGATTATTCCCTGGCGCCGGAACTGGAGACGTACCGCCGGGCCTGCGGCCTCCCGCGCGCCATCGCCATACTGGAGGCGGGACGCGGCTGCCCGCACCGCTGCGTCTACTGTTCGGAGTCGGTCATGTGGCGGCAGCGATCCCGGACCTTTTCCGTAGAGCGCCTCGTGCGGGAAATGCGGCTCCTGCGGGATGACCATGGCGCGCAGCGCTTTCTGCTGGCATATGACCAGTTCACCACCGACCGCGCCTATGTGGAGAGGTTCTGCCACGGGGTTCTGGAGGCGGGATTGAACACCACCCCCTGGTACTGCATCTCCCGCCTCGACTCGGTGGATCGGCCGCTCCTGCGTCTCATGCGGGAGGCGGGATGCGAATCCATGTGCTATGGCATCGATTCCGGGTCGGAAAAGACCCTAGCCTTTATCGGCAAGGACATCGACGAAGGCATCCTCCACCAGAGGGTGCGGGAGACCACCGAAGAAGGGATGACGCCAACCCTGAGCTTTGTCGTCGGATTCCCGGAGGAGGAACGGGAAGACCTGGACAAGACCCTGCTCCTCGCGCTGCGCGCTGGGGTCCAGGGAAACAGCAACCCCCTGATCCAGATGCCCACGGTCCTCCCCGGGACGGAACTCCACCGGCGTTACAGCGGCCGACTGGCGCGTAGCGCCGACACCTACTTTTCCCTGGGGCTCGAATTCGACAACGGCAGACGCCTGAAGGAGGACATCCGCCTTATCGAATCGGACCCCTTCATCTTCAGCGCCTTCCACAACCTGCCATGCGCCGGAGCGCCCGCCGCTGAACTGGAGAACATCACCGCCTCGTTTCCCCTGATCGTCAATCTCTTCCCCAGGTCGTTCCTCCTTCTTGCCGCCCGCCTCCGCGCGTCAGTCAGCGGGCTCTTCTCCGATTTTCTGCGTTTTGTCGCCCGGATGGAGAAACGCGAAGGACATCTTCTCACTCCCGACGACTGCCGGCGGCATATGCCCGGTTTCGTCCCAATGAGGCTTGGCGCGGCTCCTGAGTCACGCTCTTCGCATCTTCCGGAAATGGTTTTCTATGAATCCACGCTTATGGAAGCGGCCGGCGCGAGCAACGGCCTTCCCCGGCCCACGCCGTCTGTTCCGGATTGGGAGGAATGCCCTCCCATGTGGAATCCCTCCGCGATCGTACGGGAATTCCGCTATAATCTTCCAGCAATTACAGGGGACATGCGCGAGGGTCTGTTTTGTGAGCGGTACGGCGAAGAGCGGACGATCCTCGTCTTCGTCCCGCGAGACAAGGGTGTTGACGTGACTGAGATCAATGAATTCGGCCTTTACCTGATGCAACTGAGCGACGGTTCCTCTTCCACGGAGGAAATAACACGGGAACTCTACAGCCGCTTCGGCGCCGGAACGGACCCCGAGGTCTTCCGCAGCCAATGCCGCGAGGCGATCAGCGCCCTCGGCGAAATGGCGCTGCTGCAACCGGCTGTCCCCTTCCCGGACTCGAGAAAGGAGGTGATAACATGCTGAAGATCAAAAAAGTCGAGAGCAAATCCCTGTCCACCGCCGCCTGTCACGGCCCTTCCTGCCATGCGCCGTCATGTCACGCGCCCGTCTGCCACGCGCCGGCCTGCCATGCCCCGTCATGTCACGCGCCCGCATAAGCCATTGACTCTGGAATGAAGCAGCGAGGGGCGGGCCGCTGTATCCGGTTCGCCCCTTTTTTTCTTGCATCAACAGGAGTGGAATGCTAACCCGATAGCCAGGTATTATTTCTCCAGAGAAAAGAGCGCCCGACCATGAACAACAAACCATCTTGCCCGGTTATCGACTCCCACGTGGATCTCCTCTTCGACCTGATCCGCCATCACCCCCAGACGAACCTTTCCGACCTGCCGCCCGATGCCTGGGTCACACTGCCCGGACTGAATTCCGGAGGGGTGCGCGTCATTGTATCCGCCTTTTACTGCGAGGATGCCCACAACGGCCCCGCAAAGGCGGCGGATAACCTGCGCTCCCTGCTGTATTACGCGGACATGCGGCTCGGAGGATTACGGACCATCGGCGACGAGGAAGCGCTGCGCGCCTGTTTCGCGGGATCGGGAAGCCCCGGCGCCCTGCCGCTCCTGGAAAATGCCGACGCATTGCTGGAGTTCCCCGCCGAGATCCTGAAGAAGAGGGGATTCAGGCTGGTCGGGCTGACCCATGTGGGGAAAAACAGGATCGGCGACGGAAACCGTGTCAAGGACCCGGAGGGGCTCACCCTGGAAGGCCTGAAACTGATAAGAGAACTGGATGGTCTGGGATTCGCCATTGACACCGCCCACCTCTCGCCCCCCTGTTTTGTCCAGGTGGCGGACATGTTTTCCGGCCCTCTACTGTCCACCCACACGGGTTTTCGCGCCTTTTGCGATACGCCCCGCAATCTGGACGAGGAGCAGATCAGAACCATCCTGTCCCGGGGGGGAGTCATCGGACTCGCCGCGTATCCGGGCATGCTCTCCGGGGACGGACGTGCAGATATCCACGAACTCTTCCGGCAGCTTGACTGGTTCGTGCAGAAGTTCGGTCCGGAAGGGATAGGGCTCGGAACGGATTTCGGCGGCTACGACGGCGCGTGCGAAGGGTTCGTGGACCACGCCAGCATTCCGGATCTGGCGGGGATGCTGGAAGAAGCGGGTTATCCGGAAACCAGCCGGGCGGCCATTCTCGGAGAAAACTGGCTCAGGCTCTTTTCCCGGATACTGGCGCAATGACAGTCGCCGTTCCGCAAGCCAATCCGTTCCACGCCTGCCGATCCCGAGCCTCCCGGGCATTCCTCAGATAATCCCGTGCAGCGGTCCGCCGGGCCTCCCCAGGTCGTCCACCCTCCTCTCAATCAGCGGATCATCTTCCAGGGGCGGCGCATGGTGCGGCTTGCGGCGGGCGTCGATCACCAGAGGTCCGCGGCATCCCCAGTGCTTGTTATGCTGAAAGGCGCCGACGCCATAAAGGTCAGCCGCGGGATTGGACCGGGTAAAGGTAACCCACAGGAAGTTTTCCAGTCGGCGGGCGGTGAAATCGCTGTCATCCACCACCACCACGAGGGGAAAACGGGCAATGGCGCCGGTTTCGCCAAGGAAGGCGCAGAACGCGCCCATATCGGCGGCGACGCATTCCCGGTACCCGCAGGCAGGCCCGCGAACCGCCATCACCCCCGGCAGGCAGACGCGCGGCTCGGAGAATCCGTCCGGCAGGAGCAGTTCACCGGGGATCTCCAGCGGCAGGGAGCGGATGGGCGGGCCGGCCGCGGCCATGACCACCTTCGAACCTTCATTAAGGCCGTCGCCCGTGTAATCAAGGGTGTCGATGGTGGCGCGAGTCTGGAAATGCAGGTCCCGCAGCCAGTCGACCCTCTCCAGAAAATGGCGCATGAAAGCAGGGATATCACCGGCATCCAGAGACGGGTCGTCCTCCCCGGCGGCCACGAGGAGGTACTTGGAGAGGGAGAGCTGGCCCTGGCCCAGGAGGGCATTGGCCAGGGTCAGCAATTCCATGGGCCGCCTTTCGCGGCTGTATGGCACGTAACGTTCGCTCCCGACCGCCAGCAGCAGGGCGTGAACCCCGGCCGCATCCACCGCATGCACACTCTTTATTCCTGGGATTACCGATGGTATCAGAGGGCCGGTCAGCTCGTGGATGAAAGCCCCGAACACCGAGTCCTCCTGGGGCGGCCTGCCGACGGTAGTGAAGGGCCAGATGGCGCCGTGGCGATGGAAGACATTCTCCACCCTGATGACCGGAAACTCGTGGCTGAGGCTGTAATAGCCGATGTGGTCACCGAACGGGCCCTCCGGCAGGGTGCGCCCCGGCTCGATATGACCCGTGATGCAGAAATCCGCTTCGGCAGGCGCCGGAAGCATGCCGGGACGCTGTATCATGGGGATGCGCCTGCCGCCCAGAAGCCCGGCAAAGGCTATCTCGGGCATTCCCTCCGGCAAGGGCATCACCGCGGCCACCGCAAGAGCCGGAGGTCCCCCCACGAAGATGTTCACCCGCAACGGCTCTTTGCGCCGGATCGCCTCGGCATGGTGGGCCGCGATCCCCCGGTGCAACTGGTAATGGATGCCCACTTCCCGGTTCTGAAGGTAACTCCCGCCCGATATCTGAACCCGGTACATCCCCAGGTTGGAACGCCGCCACCCCGGGTTCTCCGGGCTTTCCGTGTAGACCTGGGGAAGGGTAATGAACGCTCCGCCGTCGCCGGGCCACGACTTGAGGCGGGGAAGACTTGCGATATCGGTCCTGTTTGCCAGCACGGGACCGGCCTTGACCATCCGTGGAAAGAGATGAGGGAGGCGACCCAGCAGACCAAGGGCGCCAAGGGGGTCCTGCAGCAAGGCAACAGGATCCCTTTTCAGAGCGGCTATCTTTTCCACCCTACGCAGGCTGTCCCGAAAGAGGAATCGCATCCTGTCCATGGTGGCGAAAAGGTTCCCCACCATGGGGAAGAGGCACCCCTTGACCCTGGTGAACAGAAGCGCCGGCCCTCCGGCCCGGTAGACGCGCCGCTGCACGGCCCCAATCTCCAGACATGGGTCCAGTTCCCGTTCAATGCGAATCAGGTCGCCATGGCGTTCCAGGTCCCTGACACACTCCTGAAGATTGCGATACCCCACCCTTGAACCTCTCCCTTGCCCGGCCGGAATTTTAGAACACCGTTATTGCGGTTTTCATGAAGATATGGTATGTGTAATCGATTTTTAAGGCGACCTTGGGGCCAAGTCAACATTTTTATTGCGCAAGACCGGCGGTTGACCGAGCGGCTCGAGACGCGTCATACATGTTTTTTAATGACATTACCCCAACAACGGTCCTGGTGTGACTCAGAGATCAAAGGAGAACACATAATGAAGAAGAACGGCGTTCTGTTGTTCCTGTTTCTTTTCCTGGCCACCCCTTCCCTTTCTTCGGCGGCGGTGAAGATCGGCGTAATCAATTCCATGACGGGCCCGGAAGCGCCCATCGGAGAAAACCTGACCAACGGCATCAAGCTCGCTCAGGAAGACCTGAAAAAGAAGGGTATCTCCGTGGATCTGAAGTGGGAAGACGATACGGGCAAGCCGCAGATCGCCATGAGCGCCATGGAAAAACTGGCTACCCGCGACCGGGTCGCGGGAGTGGTCGGCCCTTACACCTCAGCCTGCGCCAATGCGGTGTCCAAACTGGCTGGAAAGTACAAGGTCCCCCTGCTGGTGCCTGCAGCGGCCAAGGAAGAGATCACCCGCCAGGGAAACAAATGGGTCTACCGGCTGAATGCTCCGGCCGAAGTCTACGCATCGGTCCTCATAGACGCCATGCTTACGCTGGGAAAACCCAGGACCATCGCGTTCATCTACGAGAATACCGACTTCGGCGCCTCAACCAGCACAACGGCCAAGGCATATGCGGCGCGCAAAGGGATAAAGGTTGTGGCGGACGAATCGTACTCCAAGGGTTCCCCCGACTACCGCTCCACCATTACCAAGATCAAATCAAAAAACCCCGATCTGGTCTTTATGGTTTCCTACGTGGCTGACGCCATTCTCATCATGAGACAATCCAGGGAAATCGGGCTTCAGCCAAAGGCGTTCCTGGGCGGAGGAGCTGGCTTCACCACCGCTGAATTCGCCAGGGAAAAGGTCATTTCCGGAAACGTCTTCTCATCGACCCAATGGACTGACGACGTCAACTGGCCCGGCGCAGCCGATTTCGGGCGGCGCTACAAGGCAAGGTTCCGCAAGGAGCCCACCTACCATGCGGCCTGCGCCTACGCGGCAATGATGATTATGGCTGAGACGGCGACGAAGAACGGGGGAGATCGGGAAAAGACGCGCGCTGGACTGAAGAGCGGCGTCTGGAACGGCATCATGGGAGAGGTCCGTTTCGCCGACTACGCCGGATTCACCAATCAGAACAACCATCAGATGCTTGTCCAGCAGTTGCAGAACGGCAGATACGAGACCGTTTTTCCAGCCAGGTTCGCCACCAGGAAACCGGTATACCCCTTTCCCGGGTGGAAATAGAAGGGTCCTTGCTGGAATTGGAATCCGGTAACGGCTTCTCAGGAATTCCCTGATGGCCATTTACCCGGATGGGCGGTCTTACCCCACTCGCGCCGGAGAATCATCCATGGACAGTTCTTCACTTCAGCCGTTGCTCCTCTTTCTCCAGTCCCTCATCAGCGGCATCCTCGTGGGCGGGGTTTACGCGCTCATCGGCATCGGCCTGACCATCATCTTCGGGGTGATGAGGATCATCAACTTCGCCCACGGCGACATCATGATGATCGGGATGTACCTGACCTACAATCTGTTCACACTGGCCGGGATTGACCCCTTTCTCTCCATTGTGGTGTGCATCCCGCTGATGTTCCTTTTCGGAGGTCTTCTGCAGAAGGTATTTATCAACAGGGTGCTGAACGCCCTTCCCCAGAACCAGATACTCCTTACCATAGGACTGGGACTGATCATGAGCAACACCATGATGCTCATCTATACCTCGGACTACAAGATCCTGACAACGGAATACTCCTCCGGAAGCTTCTCTCTCGTGGGCCTTTCCATATCCCAGCCTCTGGCCATTTCCTTTGTCATAACAGCCATCATCACAGCCCTTCTCTACTGGTTTCTGATGAAGACGGACATGGGGCAGGCCATCCGGGCAACGGCACAGGATCGCCAGGCTGCGCAGCTCATGGGGATCAACGTCAAGCGCATGTCCATCATCGCCTTCGGCCTCGGGGCGGCTCTGGCCGGGACGGCCGGCGCCCTCATAGCCCCCACCTATTATATCTTTCCCCAGATAGGGAGTTCCTTCACCCTCAAGGCCTTTGTAATCACCGTACTGGGAGGCATGGGAAGCGTAATCGGCGCGACACTGGGCGGGATCCTCATAGGGATCGCCGAATCTCTGGGCGCGGTGTATATCTCGTCCGGATGGAAAGAGGTGCTCGTTTATGTGATATTCCTCCTGGCGCTCCTCTTCAAGCCCTCGGGACTGCTGGGCAAATCACGGATGTAACTGGCAAGGAACCATGAGCATAATCACCGAGATCATCGAGACATTGAAAAAGACCCCGCCGGCACAGCTCCTGACCTTTCTCGCCCTGACCGGCGCACTCTTCATCTTCCCCCAGGTAGTCGACAGCCCCTACGCCCTCCATATCATGATCCTCGTCTTTCTCAGCGTGATCATGGGTGGAAGCTGGAATATCCTCGGAGGATACACCGGACAATATTCGGTCGGCCATGCGGCATACTTCGGCGCAGGCGCCTACGCGACCATGATGCTGATGCAGTTCAGGGAGATACCGCCATGGTTCGGGATGCTCGCCGGAGTCGCCGCCGCCATCGCCGCCGGGCTCATCATCGGCAGCATCTGTTTCCGGTTGAGGGGCCCCTACTTCGTGCTGGCCTCCATCGCCGCCACGGAGATCATGCGCCTCTCGGCGCTCAATCTGAAAGATCTGACCAACGGCGCCGAAGGTATCCTGGCAACGGAAATCCCTCCTCTCAGCATCGGTTCCGCACTGATTACCGACTTCTCCACAAAGGCGCCCTTCTACTATATCGGTCTGGTTTTCGCGCTGGCTATCATCGGCGTTACCTGGCTGGTACAGCATTCCAAACTCGGCTACTGTTTCCAGGCCATCCGTGAAGACCAGGACGCGGCCCATTCACTGGGTATCAATCCAGGCATGTACAAACAGCTTTCCCTGACCATCTCGGCGGCGTTCACTTCCCTGGCGGGAAGTTTCTACGCAGTCTATATAGGCTTCATAGACCCTACGACCGTGCTTTCCCTGGACATGTCGGTGCAGATCGTCCTCATCTGCATCATCGGGGGAATCGGCACGATCTTCGGCCCGGTGGTGGGCGCCCTGGTGCTGGTACCGCTTTCAGAGGCGCTGCGGAGCAATCTCATCACCCAGACCCTGATAAGCGCCGGGCTGGTGAGTGAAGAATCGCCGGTCGGCCAGTTCCTCAAGGAGAATCTCGCCCATGCCCATGTCCTGATCTACGGTATACTTGTTGTGGTTGTAATCCTGTTCATGCCGGAAGGCGTCCTCGGTTTCCTGCGGAAACGCCTGGCGGAAAGGAGAAGCAAAACGGCATGAACACGATCCTGGAACTCAGGCATGTCAGCAAATTTTTCGGAGGCCTCGCCGCCAATTCCGACATCTCCTTCGCCCTGGAAAAAGGGATGATAAAAGGACTCATCGGCCCCAACGGCGCAGGCAAGACCACCCTGTTCAACTGCATGACCGGATATTATCCGCCCTCCCGCGGCGAGATCCTCTTCAAGGGGACCTCCATTACCGGCCTGAAGCCTGATCGGGTATGCCGTCTGGGAATGGCCAGGACCTGGCAGAAGGTCAGGCCGCTGGTAAAGATGACAGTACTGGACAACGTGATGGTGGGCGCCCTGTGCCGGGTAAACTCACTTGTCAAGGCCCGGGAGATAGCCATGGAGCAATTGGAGGTGGTCGGAATGGCAGGCAAGGCCCGCGTCATTGCAGGCGGACTCCCTATCGGTGAAAGGAAGAAGCTGGAAGTGGCGAGGGTGCTGGCGACAAAGCCGGAACTGTTGCTGCTGGATGAGGTCATGGGCGGCCTGAATCCAGCGGAGAGCGAAGAAATCATACGGCTCATACTGGAAATCAAATCCCGGGGCATTACCCAGATGGTTATCGAACACGACATGAAGACCATCATGCGCATTTCAGACCGGATCGTGGTGCTGAATTCAGGCGAAAAGCTCGCCGAAGGCGCGCCCGCGGAGATCGTCGCCAACCAGGAGGTTGTTGACGCATACCTGGGGGAAAGCAATGCTTGAGGTGGTGAATCTGAACTTCAGCTATGACGACCTGAAGGTTCTCTGGGACGTGAACCTGGAGGTCAAAGAGGGTGAGATTGTCACTGTGCTGGGAAGCAACGGCGCGGGAAAATCAACCACACTGAAAAACATTTCCAGGCTCGTGGCGCCCGATTCCGGAACCATATCCTACAAAGGCAGTGACCTGACCAGAATGGCGCCTCACGAAGTGGTGGAGATGGGCATTGTCCAGGTACCCGAGGGAAGAAGGATATTTCCCGAGATGACCGTTATGGAGAATCTCAGGATGGGGTCTTACACGAAGGCCTCGCGACCTGACCGGAAAAGGAACATGGAGCGGGTCTTTTCCCTGTTCCCGCGCCTGGAGGAACGTCGGAAGCAGCTGGGAGGCACCATGTCCGGCGGAGAGCAGCAGATGCTGGCCATTGCCCGCGGACTCATGGCGAATCCGGGGCTGTTGCTGCTGGATGAGCCATCACTGGGACTGGCGCCGCTGCTGGTGAAGAATATATTCGATATTATCCGGGAGATTAACCGTCAGGGAGTCACCATCCTCCTGGTAGAACAGAACGTCTACCAGTCTCTGCGCATCGCCCATCGAGGCTACGTGCTGGAAACGGGGAAGGTTGCGCTTACCGGCGCCGGCCAGGAACTGCTGGATAACGAACATGTGAAAAAGGCGTTTCTCGGGATGTGAGCCATTGGAGGCCGCCATGACTACAGTATCTCAGTGGATGAAAAAACCCATAACGGTTGAAGACGAATCCTCCATCATGGAGGCAATGCACATCATGAAGGAAGAGCGCATCCCGTATCTTCCGGTGATGCGCCGGGGCGAGCTCATCGGCCTGCTTACGGAAACATCCATCAGCAGATCAACACCGGGCAAGGCCACTTCGCTGGATACCTGGGAGCTCCATTATCTGCTTTCGAAAATACCTGTCAGGGAGGCCATGATCCGCACTCCCTATACGGTCCCGCCGGAAACCGACGTCCGCGAAGCGGCCCGGTTCCTCCACGACAGGCGGGCTTCCTGCCTGTGCGTGGTCGCCGGCGCCGGTGAACTGGTCGGCATCATCACGGTTACCGACGTCCTGGAGGCCCTTCTTTCCCTCTGCGGGAATGGTTGACAGCACCGTAATATTTACAGCCCGCCTCCGGTTTTGCGCCGCGCGACCATGAAGACATAATAAACCAGAAGCAGAGGCATGGTAGCGACACTGACCCCGAAGTTCCCCTTGTACAGATGGTAGGTCCCAAAACCCACCAGCAACAGAACAACCGCTATCTGTATGATTGCCGCCGTTTTTTTCACTTTACCACCCCCGTACAAATTACGCGCAACAGCCGCCACCAAAGAAAAGGGGCGGGTAATTCCCGCCCCCTGGATTCATTCATGGCCACTTTCAGTGCCTGGCCCGCCCGGTTTTCGTCAATCTTTCCCAGGCCTGCCGCCCCCCCTCATCCGGCCTTCGGCCACCTTCTCCCTCAAGGGAGAAGGGTCTTGCGGGAGATCATTTTCCCCGCAGGCTACCTGCCAAAGGGGGACATGTCCCGAAGCCTCTGGATGATGGGGGGAAGCTCTCTTATGATGGCGTCAACATCAGCGTCCGTAGTAAAGCGGGACAGGGAAAACCTGATGGAACCATGGGCGCAGGTAAACGGAACGCCCATTGCGCGGAGCACATGGGAGGGCTCCAGTGAACCCGATGTGCAGGCGCTGCCGGACGACGCGCAGATCCCTTTCTCGCTCAGCAACAGCAGTATCGCCTCTCCTTCCACAAACTCGAAAGCCACGGAACTGGTATTGGGAAGGCGCCTCGCCGCGCCTCCGTTCACCCTAACTTTGGGAATCAGGCGGAGAATCTCTCCCTCCAGTCGGTCACGCATGTCCTTGACCCGGGTGTTTTCCTCGTCCAGGTGGCGCGCCGCCAACTGGCAGGCCTTGCCAAGCGCGATGATGCCGGCCGTGTTCTCGGTTCCCGCTCTTCGGCTTCTCTCCTGGTGACCGCCAACGAGGAAAGGTCGGAACGGCGTCCCCTTACGCACGTACAATGCGCCGATCCCTTTGGGAGCATGGAGTTTGTGGCCCGATAGCGCCAGCATGTCTATGGACGAAGAGGCCATGTCAAGGGGTATCTTGCCGACAGCCTGGACCGCGTCAGTGTGAAAAACAGCGCCCTTGTCCTTGACAATCGCTCCTACCTCCTCAAGGGGAAAGACCACCCCGGTCTCGTTGTTGGCATACATGATAGAGACTACGGCGGTATCTTCGTCCACTGTCCTCTTCAGCTCGTCGAGATCCAGCCTCCCTTCACCATCAACGGCAAGTTCCGTTATGCGGTAACCCTTCTTGGAAAGGTTGCGGCAAAGGGTCAGGACAGCGGGATGCTCGACCCTTGTGGTGATAATGTGCCTGCGCTCGGGAAAGGTCTCCAGCGCCGAGCGGATTGCCGCATTATCGCTTTCCGTGCCGCAGGAGGTGAAGACTATCTCCTCCGGCAAGGCCCCGAGAAGTTCCGCGGTCCGCATTCTGGCTTCGTCAACCTTCTTCTGGACCTGGCCGCCGAAGAAATGCATCGAGCTCGGGTTGCCGTAAAGCTCGCAAAAATATGGGCGCATCTCCTCGAAGACCGCCTCATCCACCTTGGTGGTCGCGTTGTTGTCAGCATAGATCTCCTTCACCCCTCTACCTCCTCGACACGTATATCTTCGGCAACAGACTCACGCAGTTTCTGCTCTACGAACTTCGCAGTGTGGCCCGAAGAAACACAACCGGCGCACGCCTTACGAAACGCGATCTGAACCGTGCTTCCCGCGATGTCTATGAGCTCAAGGTCACCGCCGTCAGCCCACAACAGAGGACGGATATCATTCTCCAGGATCTCCTGGATGAGCTGCATCTTGCGCAGGTTGGAAAGTTTAGCCGGCTTCTTCCGCTCCTCCCGAGGCTGGCCGCCCATTACCTCGGCAATCAATTCATTGATTCGAGGGAGGCAGCCTCCGCAACCGCCGCCTGCCTTGGTGAAGTGTGTCACCTGTTCCGCAGTATGCAAATCGTTCTCACGGATCACCTTCTTCAGGTGCTCATCTGTTATACCAAAGCATTTGCAGACGATTTCCCCCTCCATGTCGGCATGGAGGTGATCATGGCCGGGAACCGGACCACCCCGATATTTCGCTATCGCGACTTCAAGGGCCTCCTGCCCCATCACCGAACAGTGCATCTTCTCCTCGGGAAGCCCCCCGAGAAACTCCGCTATCTCCTGGTTCGACACCTGCATGGCTTCATCAAGGGTCTTTCCCTTGATAATTTCCGTCAGGGCGGAAGAAGAAGCAATGGCGCTGGCGCATCCGAAGGTCTGGAACTTGGCGTCGACAATCCTCTCCTTTTTTTCGTCAAGCTTCAGGTAGAGTTTGAGCGCGTCTCCGCAGGCAAGGCTTCCCACCTCGCCGACAGCATCCGCTTCCGGTATCTCGCCAACATTTCGCGGATTCAGGAAATGCTCACGAACCTTATCCGTATAATCCCACATACAAGCCTCCAAAGGGTTGTTTTTTAATATGAACGTGAGCTCCGGAAAAAGGAGCTTCTGTTCCAGTTCGTAACTGATTAATCTATGGGGGGGAACGCACACTACCTAGTACTCTGTAACGTTTATTCTTTCGAGTCTAACCCCTCCAAACTCCCCCTCTCAGAGGAGGCTCAAAGGCTTCCCCCCTGAGAAGGGGGGACTGAGGGGGGTTGGTTTAAAATGTTACATGGCACTAGGTCAGAATAAAATGCCCGCCCGCCTCCATTATCTCTTGCAGCCCTTCCGGAGATGAAGCCTCCCCGTACAAACGCACGACAGGTTCCGTGCCGGATTTGCGGAACAGCAGCCATCCGCCGTCGTCAAGAAGACACTTGACGCCATCCATGGTTATGACATCGACAACTCTTTTTCCGGCAAACGAAGACGGCAGCGCATGGATCTTCTGCTGAAACCGCTGTTCCACCTGGGGAGAGAGGGAAATATTTTCCCTCTTGGTAACAAAACGCCCGACTTCGCCATATAATCTTTCCAGCATCTCGCGCAGCGAGCAGCCCTCATGGGCCACCATCTCGGCAACAAGAAAACAGGCAAGGATTCCATCCTTTTCAGGCACATGCCCCTTGATGGACAGCCCCGCGCTCTCCTCTCCGCCAATTATGATCCGGTCCTGGCTGATGAGTTCGCCGATATACTTGAAACCCACCGGCGTCTCGAAGACCTCGATGCCATGCTTCGCCGCTACCGCATCAACCAGATGCGAAGTGGCAACGCTTCTGGCAACGCCTCCCTTCATCTTTCTGACCCGCACCAGGTAATCCAGGAGCAGAGCCAGAATATAGTTGGGCTCGATGTAGGACCCGTCGGCATCGACAATACCAAAGCGGTCGGCGTCGCCGTCGGTTGCGATTCCCAGTTTCATTTCGGGGTCATTCCTGACCAGGCCGATGAAATCCTGGATATACCGTTCAGCGGGCTCCGGAGGAAAGCCACCGAAATAGGGATCCGGCATGTTGTTCAAGACCCTTACCCGTTTGACTCGGGATAAAAGCGGTTCATCAAGATAGCCTCGTCCCGCGCCGAAAAGGGTATTGACCGCAATCCCCCCTATTTTGCCAAGGGCCTCAAAATCGATTATCCTCTCAAGGTCAGCCAGGTATGGCGCCCTTGCGTCAATCGTAGAGAGAAGTCCCTCCGGATCAGGGACAACCGGGAGTTCGGCTTCAGTGCCGTTGATTATCCCTTCAATCCGCCGCTCGATGTCCCTTGTCGTTTCAGGAAGCGCCGGGCCTCCCCATTCAGGTGAAAATTTGATCCCGTTATAGTAATAGGGGTTGTGACTTGCCGTAAAATTAATCGCCCCGGCGGTCTTTCCCCGCAATACCGCATGGGAAATAACCGGCGTCGGGGTATCGCGTTCGCACACCCAGGTCCGTATTCCCGCACTGGCAAGTACTCGTGCCGCCTCCTCCGCAAACCTGCCGCCCATGAACCTGGTGTCATAGCCCACGACAAGACCATTGTCCTTGCCTCCACCTGCAATCACATGCCCGGCAATTGCCCGGATAACAGCCCGCATGTTGGCATAAGTGAACTCCTCAGCCAACACACCCCGCCACCCGGATGTTCCGAAAAGAATAGTTGTGGACATTACCCCTCCTTCGCAGTGTGGAATATTCCGGAAAACCGAACATACAGCATAATGGATAAAGGCAAGAAACGCTATCCCGGAAATAATGAAGAATACTTTTCAGGATTGCGGATCAGAGAATCTCCATAACAATCGACAAACTTAGCGAATCAGGTTAATATATCTGCCTCCTGAGAGTCAAGGGAAAGGACTTTCCGCTGACTTTTTTCTTGTTGACTTTTTTCTTTCATAATTGCTACAGTGACTTCAATACTTTGAATCCGGATGTAAAAGAGGAGGATGCGCAATGCTGTGTCAAACGGTACTCCCAGGTACCGAGTGTACATTCTGGGGAAAACAGGGTTGTATTTTCAGTGAAGGCTCATGCCAGACCATAGTGGAAAACTGCGAAGGATGTGAAAGAATCGTTGATGGGTCGATTGGCAAGGTCTGCGGAGTATACCCCGCTCCGGCAAAGAAATGGGCGACCGGTATCTGCAACTTCGCAACCCATGTCAAGGTCGAAATAAAGTCGGAAGAACTGAAAATCAATCCTCTCAAGGCTTCCAAAAAGGCCGCCGGAAAGAAGAAATAGTTTTTTCAGTGTCGATTTCAAGGGAGAGGGGGGATGTCCACCCTCTCCTTACTGTTTTCAGACAGGGCGGAAGTCTTTTGGGTCATTATAGCTGGAGAAGTCAGAAAAATCTCAGTTCCGGCTCCATTCCAAGGGCGCCAATCTCCAGGGCATCCATGAAAAAGGCTTCCAGTCCTCTTAACTGTCGACCAGAAAGATCATAGGAAATGCTCTTCCAGTAGGAAATCAGTCCCTCCAAACCCATCCATTCACGTTCGGAACACTCTTTCGCAATCAGTTCCAAAGAAGATAAGGCCAGACATTTTGCTTCACTGAGTTGCGCTCTGATTCGCGTCACTGGCTGAAATTTGTTTTCAGCCGCGTCCTTTCGAAGAATCCAGAGAGCAAATACGAACGGCAGACCGGTCAGATCCTTCCAGATCTCGCCAAGATCGTACTTGTACAGCGGTAGGTTCAGAAAAGACCACTTCAAGGCGGTATCTCCGATCACCAGATAAGCGGGGAGATCGCTAACTGGGCCGGAAAGTCTCCTCCTCACGAATCTGTTTCTGAACCCGAAATATTTCCGGAGAATTATTTTCAGGAGAACAACGGAAGTTTCCGATTCCGACGTAAGACACACGGTCTTATCGTCGAGATCCTCTATGGGAAACCTGGAAAACAGGAGCACGCTGCGCACCGGGCCATCAGAATTGATGGAAAGATCCGGCAGAAGCAGGAATTGTTCGAATGACCTTCCGTAAACGATGGAAGAAGAAGGGCTGAGGTCAATCTCCCCCCTGGAAAGCATTTGATTCAGTTGTGACGGAACTCCATGGATAAAGCGGTAGGCGCCACAGTCAAAATTCTTTTGCAAAGCAGCGAAAAGGGGTGTGCAGTTTGCGTAATTGATGCGTCCGACTCGAAGGGGCACGGCTTCCAATCCGGTAATGAAACAGGCCGTTTCATTTCAAGGGCGTCCCATGCAAATGTCAAAGAAGGCCCCTCTCACCTGGTAGCAGAGGGAGTGTTCTTCAGCACCTTTGCATAAGGCTCTAGGTCTCAAGAAAATCAAGGTAACGGACTTGAATCAGTCCTTTCTCTAGTCAAACTCGCCCAAGGTATCACCGTATTCATCGGAGGAAAGGAGCAGATTAAGCTCTTCAGGATCCGAGATGGCGATAACCGCGATCCAACCGCTGTCATAAGGGTCCTCGTTCATTATTTCCGGGTTGTCCAACAGCTCCTGATTGATTTCCAGCACAGGACCGCTCAGGGGAGCATACAGATCAGCAACTGTCTTTCTTGCCTCGATGGAACCGAAAGAATCTTCCTGCTCGATTTCATCACCCACTTCCGGCAGCTCGATGGAAGTAATTTTTCCCAGTTCCTCCTGGGCGTAATCGGTAATCCCTATGTAGGCCCTTTTACCTTCCACCCTGACCCAGATATGTTCCTTGCTGTATTTCAGTTCTTCCGGAAAGTCCATTTTACTTCAACACCATCCTTTCAAGGAAACCCGTATCAAAATTCCCTTCGACAAAGTCCTTATTGGCCATGATTCTCTTATGGAAAGGTATGGTAGTCTTTATACCATCAATAATGTATTCATCAAGAGCCCTGAGCATCCTTTGTATGGCATCGGCGCGTGTCTCCGCGTGGACAATCAGCTTCGAAACAAGGGAGTCGTAATGGGGAAGCACTGTGTACTGGTCATAAACGAAAGAATCCACCCTGACACCAAGACCGCCCGGTGTATGATATGACGTAATCCTGCCCGGACAAGGGGTGAAAGTCACCGGATCTTCGGCATTAATGCGGCATTCAATGGCGTGCCCCTTAATCTTTATGTCGCTCTGTTCATAGCGAAGCCTGAGTCCGGCGGCGGATCGGATCTGCTCCCTCACAATATCGACGCCGGTAACCATTTCCGTAACCGGATGCTCCACCTGTATCCTGGTATTCATCTCCATGAAATAGAAATTGTTTTCCTTGTCTACCAGGAACTCAACGGTACCCGCGCTGTTATAACCCACGGATTTTGCCGCCCGGACGGCCGCGTCTCCCATCTCCTTCCGTAACTCAGGATTGATGAGCGTACACGGCGATTCTTCAATCAGCTTCTGGTGGCGTCTCTGGATGGAGCAGTCACGTTCACCAAGGTGAACTATGGCGCCGTGTTTATCGGCGATAAGCTGAATTTCCACATGTCGCGGCTGCTGGCAATATTTCTCGATATAGACTTCCGGATTTCCGAACCCTGCCTGAGCCTCGGCCCTGGCCGTTGCAAAGGCATTGGGAAGTGCGGCGGGGGAATGCACGATCTTCATCCCCCTCCCCCCTCCGCCGGCGGACGCCTTTATAATGACGGGAAAGCCTATCTTCCTTGCAATATCTATCGCATCATTGACGTTCTGGACGCCGTCGGTGGTCCCCGGCAGGATGGGTATGCCTTCCCTGACCATGGCCTGGCGGGCGCTTATTTTATCACCCATCAACCTCATGCTCTCAGAAGAGGGGCCGATGAATGTGATACCGCAATTTTCGCAGATCTCGGCAAATGCTGTATTTTCCGCAAGGAATCCATAACCGGGATGAATCGCCTCGGCATCGGTAAGTTCCGCCGCGCTGATTATCGCATTCACGTTCAGGTAACTTTTCAGGCTGGAGGCCGGACCAATGCAGACACTTTCATCCGCAAGCTTTACATGCAAGGAATCGGCGTCAGCGGTTGAATATACGGCAACCGTCCTGATTCCCAGCTCTTTGCATGCACGGATAATGCGAAGGGCGATCTCGCCCCGATTTGCTATGAGAATTTTGTGGAACATCAGCGGTCTCCTGACCGGTCGGTAATTTCAATGGAAAAGGAACCGGCATGAACTATCGGTGGAAAAAAGAAAATCAGAGATGTTCAACCAGGAAGAGAGCTTCTCCATACTCGACCGGTTGGGCGTTTTCCTTGCATATCTTCTTTATTCTGCACCTGAATTCAGCCTCAATCTCATTCATGAGCTTCATCGCCTCGACGATGCACAAGACCTGCCCTTTTTCAACGACCTGCCCGACCTCAACATAGGGAGGCGCATCAGGCGATGGAGAACGGTACATTGTGCCGACAATTGGCGAAGTAATGGTTTCCGCCTTTTCCGGCGCGGCGGCGGACGAAACCTGGGACTGCATCTCCACCGGGAGCACGGGCAGAGGAGCCTGCTGGACCGGAACAGGCGCGGGGGTGGTATAGATTACGGCGTCATTCGGCTTGCCCCTACGGAAACTTATCTTTTCACCCGCTGTTTCAAGCCTGAATTCGGTAATATCGGTCTCGGTGACTATTTTTATAAGGGACTTAAGATCTTTAATATCCATGAAGGTTCTCCTTTTCGCGAATCATCCGGATATCAGGATGAGTAATCACAAGGGTATCAGCGGGCAAACAATTTCAGAGGATCATCAGATCCTTGGGAACTTTCGTCAGGGAAATACATCCATCAGGGGTAACGAGCACCGTATCCTCTATTCTCACCCCCCCCCATCCCGGCAGGTAGATACCTGGTTCAATGGTAAAAACCATTCCCTCTTGAACCAGACCCTCGCTTCTGAAGGAAACCACGGGCTTTTCATGTACTTCCATACCGACGCCATGACCGAGGCCGTGCCTGAAGTATTCGCCGAACCCCTTGTCCGCGATATACTCACGCGCAACGGAATCCAGATCCTTCAGCGGAACCATCGGCTTTACTGCCTCAACTGCCAGGTCATGGGCGCCCTTCACAATGGCATAGATCTCACGCTGTTTTGCATCCGCCCGGCCAACGGCCACGGTCACTGTTTCATCGGAAACGTATCCGTCGAGAACAGCACCGAAATCAATGGTTACCAGATCTCCGGCACAGAGAGACTTGCCCGTCGCCCTGCCATGGGGAAGGGCGCCTCGCTCTCCAGACGCGACAATAAAATCAAATGACTTGTCATCGGCGCCCCTGTCCAGCATGGCCATATGCAATCGCGAGGCCAGATTCTTTTCCGTTATGCCCGGTCGTATTGCGGGAAGTATTTCCATCAGGCTTTCCGAGGCAAGAGCGGCTGCGTTCGCCAGCTTTTCCATTTCTCCGGAGTCCTTTATGCCGCGAAGGGCTCCCGTCTCAGAATCAACCGGAACCAACCTGACATCTGAAAGAAGACGATTGATTCCATTATAGAAAGAATGCGAAATACGTTCAGACTGAACACCGACTGAGCCGAACCGCTTTTCCATTACAGCGGACGCGATGGCCGCTGTCTTGTCTCGCGCCTCGACCACAACGCATCCCGATGTTTCCACCGAGGCCTGGGTTGTGTATCGGGAATCGGTAAAAAGCATCATCACCGAATCCGCGAGAAGCAAGGCCCCCTCACTCCCGGAAAAACCGGTCAGATACCTGATGTCCAGAAGATCGGAAAAAAGTATGCAATCAACTTCAAACCGCTGTAAAAAGACTCTGGCGGCGGCGACCCTGTTTATTAACACATGCATCCCCGTAATACAATCATTTTGCGGAACAAACAATTTCTCCCACCGGATATTATCGCACCGAGTCAAGCGGATTATTTTCGGCATTCCAATCGTCGGAAAACTTATCCTTGATGGTAAAGAAAAAGCGTCAACCTGCTACTGCTCAATCAGGGTAAGAGCTTTGCTCCCGGCAAGAACATTGAGGAATAACCAATTGAATAGCCGCTCATTTTCCTGATTCGCTAACGAGTGCGCGCAGTCCCAGCAGATAGCTATCCCGGCCAAAACCGCAGATCTGCCCCAAAGCGACAGGTGCGATATGGCTTCGACGACGAAAGGATTCACGGCGGTGGATATTTGAAAGATGCACCTCAACCACAGGTAGGGAAACGGCGGAAAGGGCGTCGCGGATGGCGACGCTTGTGTGCGTATAAGCAGCTGGGTTAATGAGAATTCCATTAAATCTGCCAATGGCGGCCTGAATAGTGTCGACGATCTCACCCTCGGAATTGGATTGAACAATAGACAAAGAGCATCCCAGTTCCGCGGCAAGTCCGGCAAGGGCCGAGTTGATATCATCAAGGGTCAGCGTCCCGTATACCTCTGGTTCACGGACCCCCAGAAGATTCAGGTTAGGGCCATGCAGCACAAGAATATTCATAGCGCTCCTTTAAGAAGAAATCAAAACTATAAGTCATAAATGCGAAAGATTGTCTCCCGCAGTTTTGTATCGGGTTGAATTTTCCGGAATCCCGTTAGTGTAAGAATAACGGAAAGCATATTCTCTTCCGGCCCGTCGGCCCCGCGGATGACTCTATTGCAGAATACCCTTGAGCAAAGGAATATGACGTTTGAGCAGATACCTGCCTTTGCCGAAGTTACCGTCACACAAAAGCGCCAGAACAACAAAAATATCTTCATCGATCATGCGAATAATCACCCTGCTGACATCAGTGTTGATGGAAATCTCTTCCATGATTCCCGAATCAAGGACCTCCACGGCCTTCCTGACCTCCTTGAGGACAGTGGCGTACTCTACCGCCAGCACCTGAAGATCAACGGGCGCATCAGGTTTCAGATATTCATCCAGTGGAATACCGTCAAATCCTATTATTACAGCGCCAAGTCCTCCATCCACATTCTCAACTATTTCCCTAAGAGTGCTTTTCATCGGCATTCCCTTATCCTCCTGATGGAAGCAAGCCACCCCTCAAGAGCTTCAATAATCCTAGAATCATCCTTAAACTCTTCCTGATGTTGCAAAACCGGTTCTTCACCATGCAAAACGCCTGGAAAGTTCTCTTCCGGCAAGGAAAGCTCCATTGGCGCTGGAGGACGGTAAATGGACTCCCCGGCGCCTTCCATGAGGCTTCTTATGGCCGCTATCCTTTCGGTCAGCAGTTCATTATCAGGCTCGATTTGCTGTAATCTCTCGTACACACCAAGAGCCTGTTTGTACGACCCCTGCGAAGCAAACAGTTCAGCCAGGGTCAGGGTCGGAAGAGGGGAAGGTGGCGCCGTGACGGTTGTTGACAGACTGCTCTCGTCAGTACCGGAGGCAGACAGGTCAATGGAAACTTCTGCTTCACTGTTTGTATCCATTTGGAAAGCAAATCCGGATACATCCGCAACATCCGGAAAGCCGCCATCGCGCTCTGACATCGTTTCATCTGCGTCTTCCATTGAGGAATCATCCAGTATCAATTCACCCTCTTCTTCTGCCAGACCCGCCAGTGATTCATGGCAGAGGGACTTGCCAAGCAGGGCATCCAACTCCAATCGACTCTCAACATCTTCCGGATTGAAGGTGACAAGACACCGCAAGGCGTGTTCGGCGGCCGAGTCATCTCCCTGTTCACGATAAATACGATAGATAAGCTTCTGGGCGAGATGGTTATCCGGAGTTGCCTTTACGACCCGCTCAAGGGCCTCCCTGGCTTTATCCCTGACCCCCTTTTCGAAATACGCTCGACCAAGAGCCATGTATCCACCAACATATTCCGGGTGGACATCAGTGCCCCGTTGGGCAACACCTATGGCATCGTCAAGCAAGCCCAGTTTGCGGTACAACTCGGAAAGAGGGGCAAAGCAGTAGGATCCCGGATCCCGGGCCAATGTATCCTCGTATTTCTTGATATCAGCCCAGAAGGAAGTGGACTCTTTTTCCATGGCTACACCTCAATGGGTAACGTTGTAGAGAAGAAAATCCCAGTCCTTTGTTTTTTCAATCACATGACCGCCTATATTTCTGTTAAAAATAAAATTTATACCGTCGTCACGGGCCTTTTTGTCTCGCAACATCGCCCCTTGGTAGTCACCCGGAGAAAAGGGCTCAAGGGAGACTGGAAGGCCCAGAGAACGCAGCAAGGCAATGATCCGCTTTGTGTCCTCCGAGGTTGCGTAACCCCTTTCCTCGGAAAGCATCGCAGCCTGAACCATCCCCATAGACACCGCTTCGCCGTGAAGATACCTGGAATAACCCGTAAGGCTTTCCACGGCATGCGCAAACGTGTGTCCATAATTGAGAACGGCCCGAATCCCGCCCTCACGCTCATCACTTCCAACAACAGAAGCCTTGATTGCGCATGAAGTCCTGATGACGGAGACAAGAGCGCTTCGATCTCTATTGGACAATTTCGGCGAATTAGCTTCCAGAAAACCGAAAAACTCCCGATCGCACACGATCCCGTATTTGACTATTTCCGCCAGTCCGCTCCTGTAGTCACGAGAGGGAAGGGTGTCCAGTGTGGATATGTCCACTAGCACAAGCCGCGGCTGATAGAAAGCCCCTATCAGGTTCTTGCCCAGTGGATGGTTGATACCGGTCTTTCCTCCGACACTGCTGTCAACCTGTGCCAGAAGGGTGGTGGGAATCTGCACGAATGATATGCCCCGGAGAAAGGTCGCGGCGGCGTATCCAGCGATATCACCCACAACCCCTCCCCCCAGAGCGACAATGAACGACTCCCTGTTGATTCCCGCGCTTATGAGAAAATCGTATATACAGTTCAATGTTTGACTGGATTTATAGGATTCACCATCTGGAATCTCGAGAACAGACACGGAAAATCCGGCGTTTTCAAGGGATTCGGAAATTCTTTCAGCATAATGGACTGCAACCGTCGGGTTTGTGATGAGAACGCAGCGGTTGCCCAAGGAAAGACTCCGGCACATGGAACCTGTTTCATCCAGGATTCCATCACCGAAGTGTATTCCATAGCTCCTCTCACCTAGCTCCACGGTCAACGGCTCCATTCCCAAATCCTGTTCTCCCAATAAATTAATAATTTCCGAGGCCACATCTTCCACGTTTTTTGATGTAGTGTCAATTCTTATGTCCGCATCCGCGTAATATTGTTCCCTTTCGGACAGCAGAGCGGCGATCTTGTCAAGACACTTGTTATCCCGAAGAAGGGGGCGCTCATTTTCAGCGGCAAGCCTTATCCTTATGACCTCGGGCGTAGCGGTCAGATTAATGACGAAGGCGGAGTTTCTCATGATTCTCCTGTTTTCCGGGGCAAGGACGGCGCCTCCGCCAGTGGAAACAACGACGTTGCTCTCCCTCATCACGGATTGCAGGACTTGAGACTCTATTTCCCGGAAATATCCTTCACCTTTAGTGGCAAATATCTCGTTGATGGAACAGCCTTGCCGCTCTTCCACGAGGAGGTCTATGTCGCGCAAACAGAACCCCATCCTGGCGGCGAGAATCCTTCCAATCGTGCTTTTGCCGGTCCCCATGAAGCCCGTCAATACTATCGGCCTGGAGTTCATATGGTCTTCAGATATTCAAGATAACTGTCATAGTTCCGGCGGATCTCCGGCATAGAATCACCACCGAACTTTTCAAGAAAGGCATTGGCTATCTCTACGGCCACCACAGCCTCGCCCACTACAGCGGCAGCTGGAACCGCACAGACATCGGAGCGCTCCACTGTCGCCTCGACTGGCTGCCTGGTGGCAGTGTCCACGGACATCAGGGGCTTGTAAAGCGTGGGAATGGGTTTCATTGCCGCTCGCACCACGACGTCTTCCCCATTGGATATACCGCCCTCCACCCCGCCGGCATTATTGGTCTTCCGAAAATATCCCATCTTCATTCCTTGAGAGATCCTTGAGGACTCATAGAATATTTCATCCTGCACATGAGACCCCGGCCGTCTGGATGCGTCGAACCCCAACCCGATCTCCACTCCCTTGATTGCCTGAATGCTCATCATCGCCATTGCCAGCCTGGCATCCAGTTTTCTGTCCCACTGCACGTGACTTCCAAGACCGGCGGGAATTCCGCTGACGGTAATCTCAATTATGCCCCCAACAGAATCCCCATGCTCACGTGCCCGATCAACGAGAGACTTCATGCGTGTTTCGGCTGATAAGTCGAAGGTATAGAAATCTGATGAATCTATCTGCGCCCTCAGGGCATTCATGTCCCCATCAGGGCGGACGGTTTCGATCCCTCCCAGTTCACTGACATATCCGAGAACGGAAATCCCGAAAAATTCCAAGAAAGATTTCGCCACAGCTCCAACAGCCACCCTGATGGCGGTTTCTCGAGCGCTTGACCTTTCAAGGATGTTCCTCACATCCTTTTGCCCATATTTCATCACGCCAGCCAGGTCAGCATGACCGGGACGAGACCTGGTTACCCTGATTTTTTCGTCGGTCTTATCTGCTTCAGGCGACATGGTGTCACGCCAGTTCTCCCAATCACGGTTCCGAATAGACAAGGTGACGGGAGAACCCAGTGTCTCACCCCAGCGGACACCTGACAAGATTTCGACTGTATCCTTTTCGATACGCATCCTTCCACCACGCCCATAACCGCCCTGACGTCTGGCAAGGTCCCGGTTTATCGTTGCCTGCGTGAGGCCAAGCCCCGCCGGCAATCCTTCAATAATTGCAGTAAGCTGAGGTCCGTGGGATTCACCCGCGGTCAGGTATCTTATCATTCCGTGCTCCTGGATTCTTACGGTATCTGGTAAACGAATGCCAGGGAAGACCCTGGCACTCGTATAATTCCCTACTGCATTTTCACGTAAAGCGTATTCGCATTCAACTCATTTTGACTACTCTTTCTTAGCAGTAAGCGTTACCGGTATTTCTAGAGTTTTTGCAGGTGTGGACTGATCTGAAATCAGAATGGCATATTTTTTGTCTTCAGTTACCGTATTATCAATTTTTAAAGTGACCGTTAAGTTATTGCCAGAGAGTTGAGCTTCAATAAAAGGTGAAGTCTCAATGGGATTGATTGCAGCGCTATAATTCCCATCTCCTCCGGAAAGTGAAACCACAAACTTATCTCCAGATTTAGCCCCGTATGCAAAAGTGACTGATGACGGTGATGCAGTTATGGCCGAGGGCGCAGTTTTTGCCGCAAGCTTTACCTTGATTTCCAAAGTCTTTGTTGGCGAAGATTTGTCAGTAACCATGACTGAATATTCCATATCCGAAGTGGATTCATTCTTCTTCTTCAATGAAACCGTCAATATATTTCCATTGACCGATGCGCCAATATAATCGTTCGGAGAAGGATTAACGTTGCACGCATAAGGAGTTGTGCCGCCTGACAAAACTATCTGAACTGACTGTCCTACCTGTGCATTTGATGCAAAGTTAACGGCAGTCGGAGCAGCAGTTAGGGATGCAGGAGCTACCTGTTTTAAAGCGGGAACGACAATACCTGTTGAGCCATCTAAATCACCAGTTTTTGCGCGAATATAAAATGTATAAGGAGTATCAATCTTCGGCAGGAGATAGGTATAAACTGTTTTTCCAGAGTTGTTTGTGAAATAGGTAAAACTCCTTTCCTCCACGCCGTTCGTAGTGTAGACCTCAATTCTGGTGCCTAAAACATCAGATCTTTGAGGGTTTTTGTATTCGATTGTAAAATCAGCGGAAACATATGTATCTTCCTCTTTGGTAGATTGAGTCACGGTTAAAGAACCGTTCAGATCCTTGCTCCCGCTTCCGCATGCAGCAAGATTAAGAAGACAAACAAGCGACATAAACAAGTAAATTAGTTTCTTTTTCATCATTTCCTCCATTTTTGAATATCATCTACAAGGTTTCGATTCACGTTACAATCTTTGGCGTTATAAATATCAACAATTCACTTTTGGTCTTCTTCTGATTGTTCGATTTAAAGAGCCAACCAAGTATCGGTATGTCCATGAGAAACGGTACGCCGCTGTCCGTAAAGGAATCATTATCCACGTAAATCCCGCCAATCACAGTCGTTTCCCCATTCTGCACGAGAAGCTCCGTTGTTGCCTCCTTTTTGTTTATTGGCGGAGCTGTTCCTGTTGTGGCGCTGCCGGCGGAGTTGTTTGTCGCCTTTATCTTCATGGATACAGCGCCACTTGACGTAATATGGGGTGTCACTTCAAGGGTGAGAGCAGCCTCAATGAACTCGGTTTTCGTGCCTTCAGCCGAGACTGTGGAGTACGGTATCATCTGTCCCTGCGAAATTTTAGCTGCCTTGTTATTTAATGTAACGACCTTGGGAGTGGAGATGATTTTTACCATACCATTTTCAGCGGCAGCGGACAACCGGAGATCAATCTGGATATTGTTCGTCAGTTTCCCGAATGAAAGCCCCATGGCGCCCCCGGCTGAAGTGGCGGATTGGAAGCCTGAAGTGGGAGGAATATTGGTAATGATTCCCCCAAATCCGGTATCAAGGCTGTTTATGCCAAGAAAATCGGCGTTTCCATCTCGATGATGGATGCCCCACTGTATACCGAGATCCTGAGTAAAACTGGCGGTCGCTTCGACGATTCTCGCCTCGATCAGGACCTGCTTTTCAGGTATGTCCAGCTCTTTCAGGAGCGCTACCATTTTGTCGATGGAGGGAGAAACATCGTTGACTATTATCCGGTTTGTTCTCGGATCAACCGAAATGTTACCACGTTCACTCTTGTAGGAATTGAACTGACCGGCCATGTCAGTTACTGAGGCATAATTCACATCAAAGACCTTGGTTCGCAAATCAAGTGTACGCTCATAGGCCTTTCTTGCTGCCAACTGCTCATCCGCTATGGTAGCCATCTTGCCTGCCGGTCGTATGATCAGTATGTTGCCGTCTTCCTTTTTATCCAGACCTTTGGTCTGAAGTATCACATCAAGGGCCTGATCCCATGGTACGTTTACCAGCTTGATGCTGATAGTGCCGGACACGTCGTCACCGACAAGAATATTCTTATTGCTGACCTCCGCGATCAGCTGAAATATTTTTCTTATATCAGCGTCGGCAAACTCCAGCGTAACTTTCCTTCCAGTATATATTTTTTTATCGGACCGCTTCTCAACCGCGCCATGTTCAGGCGCCCTCCAACGGCTTTCGGTCTTGCCGCTAAAGACGGTCCTGGTTTCCTCAGTATCACTCATGCCCTTTGATGAGTCCGCCAGATCAGGCATGACCTGCTTGGAATTCATGGCATGCGCCGACTGCTCAGGGGTTTTGATATCAAGAACAACAGCAGCGCCATCCTCCCTCGCCGTAAAAGATGCGTCTTTTCTGAGATAGATGTTGAACCGTGCTTCCGGATATCCCTTTATCTTTGCCTGTGAAGGCAACATCCTTATTACATTGCTGTTAAAAGCGGCTGTTTCAAAGGGTCGCTGCAACCTTTTGGGAATAACGCAACCAGGCATGGACATGGTCATGCCATATGTCGTCCTGCGAGGCTGGTTGAAAGCACATTCTCCGGAACGGGTAATGATTATTCGGGAAAAACCGTCAACCATCTTGAAATCGATAGCTTCAATCCTCGCCGGAACCTTTGACAGTCTGGAGGAAACAGGTGAAGAAGGCGCCGATTTACTTCCATCAGCAACCGGTTCACTGAACTTCCGTGACTTTGAGCCCATTGCCACATAAAGACCATGTGCGGATTTTTCCACAGAGAATCCAGGGAAAACCGCTTTCCTGGAATCAAATACTATCCTTACCTTATCCGGATGGAGGCCGATCCTCGCTGTCTCAACACCAAATCTTTTTACATGGATCGAAGATTTTGCAACAGCACTTTTCGCATCGTATATATCAACAACAAGCCTCTGGGGCCTGGTCATAGTAAAGTACTTGAACCTTTCAAGAGGACCGTCAGCTTTGATTTCTATTCCTGAGTCACCGGCTACGATCCCGGTCAAATTAACCACGGAGTTCAGCGTTTCCGCTTTAGAAGGGGTAACATCTTTTCCAGGAGAAGCTGCGCTTTCACTGGGTTGTGCAACCGGTGCCGCGGAAATCGAGGCATCCTTGGCTGAAGAGGATATGTCCTGGGAGGCAGTAACCGCAACGGAATCAGCGCCCTGCTGGGATGCAACTGATTGCTTCAGTTCCGATACAATTAACAGCTTGCGAGGATCCGTTGGATCAGAACTGATGGAAAAAACCCGCTCATCAGATGTTTCAATAGTTACTCTTGTAAGTGAACCGGAAGAGAGGTCGCTTTTTGCGGCTGTCACCTTTTTCACCGGCGATGATTCAGGAGTCTTTGGCTCTGAAACCTGTCCGGGGTCAGTCTGGGAAAGATCAATAATAGTACGAAAAGGATCCTTTAGCTGGTAGTGTGTGTAAGTCAAAGGCTTGTCAGCGGTAATCTCAACCCTGGCGTTATTTTCATCACCCGATACAGTTATGTCCTGAAGCGTCGCTGTTTCGGAAGAAACCGGCGTATCCTCCTTTACGGAATAGGAGGTCTGCGCGCAGCCCGACACCATAAACATGCAGATGACCAACAGCAGCTTGATACCGTCGATTGCAGTGAATGCTCTCATCCGTAAATCTCCTTATTCTTTCTTTGGCAAAGTCATTCGAACTGTTTTCTTAATCAATTTACCACTCTCGTCGCGATACTGCTCATATACTTCAATAGCTGTTGGCGTAATTTTGGTAATACGGCCATTATTTCTCCCGATATCCATCCCCGCTTTCACAACGTATGGTTTGCCGGCCGGATCAACGATCATCGCACTGTTCTGCTTCATCCCGACAATAATACCCGAAACCTTAAACTGCGCCAATTCGTAATTAAGAATCGGCAGTGCCTGTCCGAGCCGATTCCTTTTTACAACCGGCGCCGCCTTCTTCTCCTCAATGAAAGGCTTGAACGGATCTTTCTGGTTTCCGAATTCAAAACCTCCGGCAACTGCAGGCGCGACTCTGCCGGATGTAGACTGTTGTTGTACAGGCAAGTTCTGGTTATTCTTTTGATCGGAAACTTTGGATACAGCAGGGTTGGCTTTTTGCGAAGGCACCGGCGGCTGCTTTTTCCCGCAACCGGAAAGGATAAGCGTCGACAACACGACAAAAGCAAGTGGATAAAGAATTCTTTTTGAATGTCTTATCATCATTTATTATCTTTCTTGGCTTTTTGGTCTTTAGTCTCCGCCTTTTCTTTCTCATCCAGAAAGCGAAAGGTCGTTGCGAGACAACTCACCTTCATGATGTTTCTTTCACCAGTTTTTTTGATATCTGAAACGTTTACATTGCTGATATTTACTATACGGGGCAGATTCGCAACGGAACTGAAAAAATTCCCTATACTTTCATAGGACCCCGAAACCGTTATATCTACAGGCACAGCCGCATAGAAATCCTTTTTCTCTTCAGACTTAGGTCGAAACAGGAGGAAATCCAGTCCAGCCTTCTTGCCGCCGTCCGTAACACTCGTCAGCAGGCCTGGTATCTCCTTCTGGTTCGGCAGTTCCGTAAGGGCGGCCTGGAGCGAGGAGTTGAGACGTTCATACTCTTTTATAAGAGCTGGAAGATTGGCCGCTGCTCTACGATCAGACTGAAGTTGCGTCTGCAAGGTACCCAGTTTTGCCTCAGCCGCCTTCAAGTCTTTATACTTCGGTCTGATCAGAAAAAAGACCATTGCGGCCCCTACAGCAACAAGTAGCAAAATCAGAATAACTACCTTTTGTTTGTTTGGAAGCTTAGCAATCTTTTCAATCCCAAGATTCATGGCATTTCCTTGTCGCTTTTCTGATGTTCTAGCCTGACTGATAAATTACTTTTTCCGTTCCAGATTAAACTTCAATTCAAATTTCTTAAGCTTCAAGCCGGACATTTCGGTTTGCTCGGAGACAATCAACTCGACCTTTTCATAATCCGCACTTGCCTCGATACTTTTCATGAATGATGCGATCAATTCTTCGGTAAAGGCCACTCCGTTTATGGTAATTGCCGTCCCGCTCTCAGCATATTTCGTCAACCAGAGTTTTTCCGGTGTTGCCTGACTGAGGGCCTGCAGTCTTCGTACCGGCCCGGACTTTTCATTGCGCAGATTAGCAAGCACATCCAGCTTCTTCTGTACATCCGCTTTCAACTTCTCCAGGTCCTTAATCTTGCCAATCTTTTTTTTCAACTCGGCGATTTCCTGCTCGGATCTGGAAATCTCCTCGTTTGTCGAGGTAATCTTCATAAGGAGATAAGAGTAGGCAAGAAATCCCAAAAGCAGCACGACCGCCAGAGAACCCAACAGAACTATCAAATGTTGCCTGGCTGCTACTTTTCTCTTGGCCGCCCTGACGGGTAACAGATTTATTCGTATCATTTATCCCCCAACCTCCTCATCGCCAACCCAGCGGCAACCGCCACCAAGGGTGCTATTTCCTGAAGGTATTCAGGGTCAAACTCTTTTTCATTGTACTTGATGTTCTTGAGAGGATTCAGCAATTCAACGGGAAGGCCCAATCTGTGTGTAAGTGTTTCCAGGAGCATTGAAACCTTGGAACCGCCGCCACTGAGATAAATCCTGCAGATCTTGTTATCCTCGGCTGTAGAATTGTAAAAATCCAGGGAACGGTGAATCTCCTGGGAAATGGTTTCATTCATGCGGTAAATCGTGTCTCTCAGACGCTCGGTATCAGGATAGTCACCGGTCAGCTTGCAGCGTTCGGCATCCTGACTGCTGAGGGAAAACTGCCTCTGGATCTCCTCGGTATACAGATTGCCACCCATTTGCACATCGCGGGTAAAAAGGGATCCGCCACCCTTGACCACATTCAGATTCATGATACTTGCGCCGATGTTTATCAAGGCGACAACTTCGCTGTCCGGTGGAGTGTAATTTTTTTCGTAGACGTTCTGAACGGCAAAGGAGTCAACATCAATCACAACAAGCTTGAGACCGGCTTCATTGAAGACGGCGACATATTCATTTATGATTTCTTTTTTACTGGCAACAAGAAGAATCGTCATCTTGCCGGATGAGGAAAGATCGCTTTCAAGGATTTCGAAGTCAAGATTGACATCATTGATATCAAAAGGGATGTACTGCTCCGCCTCCCAGGCAATCTGGTCCTCGAGTTCTTCCGGGGTCATGGCAGGCAGGGATATCTTTCGGATAATAACCGAATTGCCGGAAATGGAACAGACGGCCTCCTTGGCCTTCGTTCCAAGGCTTTTCGTAAGATCCTTGATAGTCTCGACAATGGAGGTAGTGTCCATCAGGCTGTTATCGACAATCGCGTCACTGGGAAGCGGCAGAATCCCCACGTTTACCAAATGGTAGATCCCCTTCTGTTCCGTAAGTTGAACCAGCTTGACGGAGCTTGAGCCGATATCGATTCCGACTATTTCCTTGCTTTTCATAAAGAGCATGGCAGAGTCCTGTTCCCGTTAATCCATGAATACTTTGTCTTTATCCGCGAGAGTAAAACCCAGGGCAAATATTATCTTTCTCTTAGTCTCCATGCGGCACAACTCACCACGTTCAATTCGATCTATGGTAGCGGCGGAAACACCCGCCAAACGGGCAAGTTCCATCTTGCTCATCAAACGCTCTTCCCGGATCTTCCTGACATTATTATTGTGACTACTCATAAATAATCCTGAAATATGACAATTTGATGCGAATTTACAAGAATCTCATAATATGTCAAGAACAATTTTAAAGTTAAGTGTAATTATAGATTAAAAGATCTGGTTCAGCGCAATTCATATCATTTTCTGTTCCAGAAGAATTCAATAAGGTCAATATTTCAAGTTAACTCAACCAAGAAAAATCTAAATGTAAACATACTATCACTGTAATATTTGTTTATATACTCTATGTGATATAAACATATGATTAATAACCTCCATAAAAAAACAACACCAGACCTTCAATATTCATATAAAACTGAAAGCTGCCCATTCTCCGCCGGGTTATCCTTTTTTTCACCGACAATCTCGATGCGATAGACATAGTGCTGTCCCGAAGACAGACCGCTACCTCCCGATGCTGTAACGCCACTACCTCCCAACGGACCGCCCGGAGGGCTGGGCAGGTAAGGAGCGCCAGGATCCGTGTCAACAATTTTTGAAGAAACCACATATTTCCCATGAGTTGGACTTCTCAGTTCAAATTTCAAATCCGGCATGATTTTCGGGTTGAGATTGGTGGCATCTCCAGCGGTACAGTTGGCGGACCAGCCAGAGGGAGCTCTCAGAAGCTTGTCCCTGAAACAAGAACCATCCGGCTTGCTATAGAACTCCATGTGCATATCGGATGGAAAGGACGCCAGCAGGTCCGCTGGTAGCGGGCCTGCTGGATTCATCAATTCAGGAATAATCTCTTTCATGACAACCTCGGCGCCGCCGTACGACGCTTCTACCGCGTTACGATAAACTTGTTGAGATGCCACGATTTTCGTATTCTGAAGGACCATATAGAGCAATCCCAGAACGATCACCAATGTCAGCATCGTAAACAGAAGAGCAGTGATTAGTGCTATTCCCCGTTCGCAGCGTATTATTTTCATAGCGTCCCCACATGCTCCAGAATTAAAGATTTTTGGGTTTAACAATGATTCTGTAGAGTTTCCAGCGATAATTCACCTTGCCAGGAACAGTCAGGTCGACTGTTTTCGTTAGTGGCGCCTCACCGAGATCCGGATCGCCTACAACCATTTGATTGTTTGTGTTGATGAAATTCAGATCTCGAACACCGTCCTGCGCAAGAATGTATACCTTGATCAGGCTTAGTCGTCTTTGAATTTCATTGGGTTTTGTAAGGATATCAGGAATATCCAGTGTGGTTGCTCCGGAAACAGTAGTTCCGTCCGCGTTCGAGAAAACAATATTCTCCGGATCGACGCCCGGTTGCGCGGCGTCGTTCCAGCCAAGCACCACCTGCATGTCGGCAACGCAATCCAGAATAGGAACAGCAGTAAAACTTCCATTAACGTGCTCCATGGTCATCTTGTAAAGAATCCCTGCATCAGGAGAACATGAGGTAGGCGCCGCATTCGGAATCTGCCTTATCAAATAATCGGTACGATTGAAAGGCGCCCTCAGTGCGCCATCGCCGTTATCGCTCCTGTTTACTCCATATATATAGAACCGCCTACCAAGCGGTGGCTGGTAGTCATCCACATCAGCTTCTTCGTCATCCTTGAATTTCTCAGGGAATTTATAAGTAAATGCGTACTTGCCAGCGGATGTTCTTATCAGTTTTCTGAATATCTGCCCATTTGTCCTGTCATATCGTTGATCAACCGCTATGACGACATCTTTGAATTTTGGTCCATACACAAAATTACCTGTATTCCACCTTCTCGGCAGGCCTGAATCCGTGATGTAACTCCAGAGTTGGGCCGCCTGATCGCGGGAAACCGTGGTGCCCTTGATGGCGAGGTGATCTGTTCCGGCCAGAATCAGCGCATCATCCCCCAAATTCACGTCATTGCCCGTAACGAGGGCGCGAGGAACGCTACCGGCGTCATTATATGTAGTGTATGGCGCGCTTGAGGCTTCTGCATAAACAGGAGCGGAATCCTCATCGGTAAACAAGCCGAACCCTGTCTGTTGCAGATCATGCCTGAGCATCTCAAGGCCGACAACGCCTTCGATATTGCTTTGTTCACTGCCAAAAGATATCCGGCTGGTTCCCATGACATTTTTGAAGGTAACGCCGACGATCATCAACACGAAAGAGAAAACCGCTATTACGACAATCATTTCAATAAGTGTAAAACCAGCGGGGTTTCTATTCATCCGAATGAGTTTCATATGTCTGTTCCTTTATCTTGTATCCAAAGCTAAAACGAAGGTCCTTACACATACAGCGGTTGAATAACTCAGCTCAAGAAACCGGCAAGCTGATCCAGCAGCTTCACACAGATGACTGATTTGTCTATGGCGAGACAATCGAAGTAAGAGAATATTGCTTTTCCAAGCCTCTGTCCCGCCATTTAATTCTGACACTCACATTTCTGGAAGACGTCCCCGCATTTTCCACCTCTCTAACTACTGAATAATTAACGAATCCCAGTTTTTTTGTTTCGTCGCTATCCGCCAGGGCGGCAATTGGGGTCACCCTGACAACCGCCATATGCTGATCTGCAATGGTTATCGCATCGGAACGCATCTTGTTGCTCAGGTTCTGTTTCATCGATACGCCAAGGGTTTCCAGCAGGCCCAAAAGCCCTACCGAAATGATGAGCAAAGCCATCAGAAACTCGATCAGGGTAAATCCGTCAGTATTTTTGGCGACACGTGCCATCATTGTCAATTCTCCCTATATTGGTGCGCCCGGCGCTCACCACGATACAGTTTTCCCCGCCCGACGACTGCAACGGCATTACCACTATGGTCATCAAACCATTGGCAAAACCGCGAGTATCAAAAACAATATTGTCAGTGTTTATATCGAAGGCTTGAAGCACTCCACCACGCTGGAGTCTTATCTCATAACGCAGCGTCTTGCCGTTCATCGGTTGCCTTGGCGTCCCGCCCGTTATTACGTTCTCATCCGCTGACGAGTAGGTCCTAAATAGAAGCTGGCGCGGACCCAGAAATACCGCCGTGCGCTGCTTGCGGGTCATGGAGGCAACCCGCAGTTCCATGAGATCGGAATACAGCTCCCTGGTCTGCCGCTCCACCTGGCGCCTTGTCATCCACTCGTTAAAATTGAGCGTCGAAAGGGCCAGGAGAACGGCTGCCAGACCGATAACCACTATTAGCTCCACAAGCGTAAAACCTCTATCTCGCATCTAACGCTCCTGTATGTGAAGAATGCGGCGGCTGGGAAAGTGGTTGGCGTTGGAAATAACCGGCGGCTCGTCACGGGACGGAACCCCTGTGAAGGATTTCGTCTCCCTGTTCAAGCTGTCGGTGAAGTCGGTGGCCAGATTAACCTGCTTGAAAGCGCCGGTGGACAACTGCAGAAGGGCCTGTCCCGTCAAAAGGTTGCGAATGCCATCCGGAAGGCTTCCTGAATTGTAGTACATCGCCCAGAACGATGAATCCCCGCCATAGCTGCAAACAGAAGCGGATGGCTTGAACGTAGTAAAATAGACGATTCCGGATGAAGTAGCCACAGGATTGGAAATAACCCGTTTCGCATTGAAAGAACCGCTCGCCTGTTCGAGATTGATCTTCCACCCCGGAGAGGAAGCAGAAACTGTGTTTATGGATGAGGTCTGATTAACCAGCGAGACGTTGTTAACCGAAGCGACGCAATTCTTGTCAAGATCGTTCGCCGATGTGTAACAAGGTTCTTTTATGCCGAAAATCGATTCCTGCTGACCGGTGTAATCCTCATCTATGTTATTTCCAATTTTGTAATAATAACGGCCTGTTCCGAACAACAGCCATAATTGCTTGTTATATCTGTCCTGGAGCTTGACAACCGAACTGGAAACCGGACCAATGCCGTCGATAACGGTCGACACCTTCCAGTTTGCCGGTTCAGGGTCGTCACCGGTCAGGAGCCGCAACACCCCGCCCTTGCTAAACTTGCCGGTTCCCGGGTCTTTCTTGACAAAACCGAGATAAACGGCATCGTCGCTGTATCTGCCGGCGGTGTTCACATTATCACCCTTGTCGGTATCAATGGTGGCATCGGCGAAGGTTCCCCCGAAGGCGTTTTGCGGCATGCCAGCCACCTGGGTATGGGGAACCCCGGAAATAACCGCGTTGGCATCGGCGGAAAAAGTTCTCAGGGGAGTTCCTGTCTTCAAATCCAGGACGAATATTACGAGGTTTTTGTCCGAAAAAGCCTTCATCTGGTTCGTAACTGTGTCAATGGGCCCGGTAGGCCCCGAGGCAAGGATAGCAAACCAGCGCCCGTTCCGTTCAGGTGTATCCGCGGTTTCCTTGATGCGCACTATGGCCGGGCGGACAGTGCTGAAACCGACACGAGGGTTGCCGAACTCCCAAAGAAGATTGGGCGCTTCCGGAGAGGTTACATCCAATGCAAAATAGGATGAATAGCCCATGCCACTTACGGGAGACTTGACGCAGTCCGTACAGGCGGCGTCGTGTTCCCGTGTCGCGCCCCCCAATCCCATGCTGCCGAGCAACACCGTCCGCCAACTGGTTCCCCTGCATGGTTTCTGAGGCGTAAGTGTCCCGGCCAAATCAAAACCCAGATAACCGGACGCATCTTTTGTCGTCGCCTTTTTGCATTCATAATAAGGTGTGCCAGACAGTCCATCGTTACAATTGATCTCATTTCCTTCAAACAGGCACCTTGTTGTCCCGATGCTGGCGTCAATTAGAACCGGGGTGGTATCCACGTAAAACAGGTGCTTGTAGGAAGGATTTCCCAGATGTTTCAGATAAGGAAGAACATTCAGCGGCACATATCCCCACAGCTCTTTTCCGAGGTCCGTGGCAACCGATTTGTCCGCGTTTTTGAGTTCAGAAACATATGGCACTTTACTGGTAAAGTTTTTGCCGATCTTAAAGGCGTGCAACATGCCGTCATTGGCGCCGACAAACGCCGTGCCGCGATTGGCGTAATCCTTGGCGGAAACGAAATCCCTGTAACTGGAATCGCCGTAACCGCCGGGAAATTTCTCACCGTATGCGTTAAGAGCGGTCGGAGTCAACATCTTCGGGGTGGAGTTGATGATATCGCCAAGCTTCCAGATATTGTTTAGACCGCCTATGGTTACCCGCCTGTTGCGATAGCCTTCGCTAGAGAGATCATCCCCAAGTGTAAATCTTATAATATTTTCGGAATCGCTCACTATATCCGCTCCGGGTACATCCAGGAACGCCTGCATTTTTTCCCTGTTGTCGACGTTAAACCGCATCATATTGTTTGAGGTGGGGGTTCCGCTCAGGTTGTAGGTATAAATGACCCGATCTGTATAGTTGCGTAAAAACAGACTAGCTCCTGTAGCAGTCGGGTTATGTCCCGCACGCCAAAGGGTATGCACATCATCCGTGGTTCGCGTTAAAGTGGGTTCTGCTTCGTTATCAGCAAGACCGTCGGCGTTGGCGTCCGCATAAAGCTTGACATCAACATCCGAACCATTGAACACAAACCTTGCGATAAAGTCTTCCGACAGACGTAATCTCCTGTCCTGTTCCGTATCCTCGCGAATGCTGATTTTACTGCTGTCAAGCAGCGGATCCACATAATACCAGAGGGACTGGACCTCGCCGGTCCATGATATCTTGGATGAACCGCTGAATTGTTTCTCCGGAAAGTACAGAGCCTGCAACAAGGTGGCGCCGTTGTTGTCGCTGTTTCCCAGAACCGAAGCCGCGGTCCCTGAGGTAATGCGGCCCAGGATATCCTGCACCGCCTTCTGCACTCCGGCCCTCAGGGCCTCGCCATCTTCCGCCTCGTAAAAATTATCGGGAAGACCGGTTGTTGAATTGGCCCATTCACCGCACCTCTCGTTCCAGGAAACACCCGGATTGCACGAGCTGCGAGGATATGTCACATTACGGCTGTCGGGCAATGACGTAAAAGTGTAGGGCCAGCCGTTGCCATCCGTATCGTTATATCCGCCAAATACTGCGGTTGTAATCATCGCCTGCCTGCCGGCCGCGCCGTCGCCGAATGCATAGACAGCAAAGGTGGTGACATTCTGCTTCTCAGGCATGGCCGACTCGGTTCTGAGGTCGTTTTTACGCATGTAGTGGGCAGGATTAACGGGGTCTATACTTCCATTCCATTCTCCATCGGAAATGAGCAGGACAAAAGACTTTCGGCAATATGCGGGCAGGTCGCCTGACTCATAATAAGGATCTTTGAGGTAATTTTCTTTTCCCAGAACAACTGCTTGATTGTTAGGGCTGGAAGAGCTCATGGAATTTGACTGCTCGAAATAATAGCGCGCCTCTCTCAGCGCCTCTCCTGTCGGGGTTCCGTTGTAGGCGAATTCAGAGTTGATCGCCGTTACATAGTCAGCCAGTGGCTTGTTTTTTCCCACACGGTATGCCGGACGCGAAGAACTGATCTGCGTGTTGTACACGGACAGCTCCAGGTCCGTAAGCTCGGGATACATGGAATGCACAATGCCCTTGAAGTCGTCGTCAGGGGTCGTAGTCCGAACATCCATGTTATAGTTTGAAAATGTGCCAATAGGGCATGTATATCCGGTTTCGTTTGCAACGCTCAATTTCCGTTCCAAGGTTGATGAAGCGCTGACGGTGAATTTGCAATGCAACACCTTTTCGGTCGTTACAAATCTCGAACCTTCACTCTCCCTGACATCAGTCGTCCCGCTCTTCAGCCTTCCCCCGGTCAGGATCTTTCGCAGTACATCCGTTCTGGTGGTAACAGCCCAGTTCAAGAGGTTTCCGGAAAGGCAGTTGCTGGCGACGCTTCCAATGCGGTCTGTGTTCGTGCAAGAAGGATTCTCCTCGAAATAACCGTCGGTAGCGTTGTATCTGTAATACAGGTCGGATTTGAAATTACCGTAATAACCACGGGTGGGAGTGTAACGATAGGAAGAGGCCGCGTCATATGAGCGGCTGCCGCAGTTTGCGACCCTTGACGGGCTGTCATAACTCAAGCTCGGACACGTCTGATAGGCGGGAAACTGCATGGAGCCCGAAAAGTCCAGCACCAGATTGATATTCGGCTTGACGTTCTGGGTCAGATAGGGAGGAAGCTGGCAATAGCCGGTTTGCTCCGATCCCGTGGTGGGAAACGCGGCAAACGCGCCCCCGGTGTTCAGCAGCAGCAACGCCATAGACAACAAAACTTTTTTCATGACTCGAACCTCCATCGCGGCCGTGTCGGCCATCCTTGCATTTGCGTTTCCATGGAACCCTACGATCCATTCCCGCCGCCGACGCTATCGCCAATAAGCTTACGCAGCGCCCCGGCGTCCCTTGCGCCGGTGATCATCCGTCCGTCCGGCAGAATCATCGCCGGGGTTCCATCTATCCCCAGCGACTCTCCAAGCCTGATCGTTTCTTCAACCGGCCCCTTCGGGTCCTTATCCCCGGGCGCCGGCAGTTTTTCTCCGGCGAAGGCCTTTTCCAGCAACTGCAGCGAGTTCGACCCGAGAATCACGCGGGCCTTGTCGTATGCGGCCGGGTGCATTCTGAGCGGGTACATCTTGACATAAATGGCAAGGTCAGGTTCCATAGAAACAAGCTTTTTCAGCTCTCCATGGAGCTTGCCGCAAAAAGGACAGTCCGGGTCGGTGAATACGAACATCCGCTTTTTCCCTTGGGGGTTGCCCATCACTATCGAATCTGTGAGGGGGATCTTCTCCAGCTCCACCTTGGAAATAATCTGAGGAAGTTCGACAGGGGGCGGGGTTACGGGACGCTTGGAGGCGATCTCAAATATGGGACCGGGAACAAGCAGCTTCTTTCCGAAGTCAAGATAGGCGACGGCCTGACGGTTTTTCTGGCGCAAGGTCACTTCATACAGCCCTTTCAGCGGAGAAAGCTTTACTTCCGTAACCTCTCCCAGCCCCTTGAATATGGTTTTTGCCTCATCCCTTGAAAGTAAATGACATGAGGAACAGTTGTGAAAATCGGAGGCTTGAGGGTGGGCTGTTTTCTGATCGGTTGTTTTCCCGGAAGTCCCCCTGGAAGCGGCAAAAGAGGCGCCGGCAAAGATGGCAGTCACGATAAAGGCGATTAGCATTTTTTTCATTTCATGTCTCCGTTAGAGTTTTTGCTTAAAGCAAGTTTAATACCAACAAAAAAAAGCCCGGTTTAATTGGCGGGCTTTACCATTTTTCAAAGGGTTACATGCATGGCATGAAGGCGCTGAACAACAAAAGTATGAAATAATTGCGATACAGATCCAAGACCCCGCAAAAATTGCGATGCTAATCGATACCATACTCCTTCATCTTGTACAACAGGGCCCGGTGGCTGATCTCAAGAATCCGGGCCGCCTGTGTCCGGTTGCCGCCCGTCTTTTGAAGGGCCTTCCGGATATATTCCCTTTCCAGCTTCTCACCTGCCTCCTTCAAGGAGAGGCTTTCATGGGAAGACTCCCGGATATCCGGAACAGACACCCCTTTCAGAATTGTCTCGGGAAGAGACTCCCTGCTGATAACCCCTTCCTCGCAGAGCACAATCCCCCGTTCGACGCAGTTCTCAAGTTCTCGCACGTTTCCCGGCCAGTCATAGGCCAGGAGCAGCTTCAATGCCTCTGAATTAATCCGGACCCCCTTCTTGCCCAGTCTTTCGCCATATTTCTCCAGGAAGTGATTTACCAGAAAGGGAATATCATCCGCCCGCTCGCGCAACGGCGGCACCGTGATGCTGAAAACATTCAGACGGTAAAAGAGGTCTTCCCTGAACCTGCCCTCGGCCACATCGGAGGGCAGGTCTCTCGATGTGGCCGAGATCACCCTCACATCCACTTTCTTCGTCGCCCCCGACCCAACGGGCCTGACCTCGCACTCCTGGAGCGCCCTCAGCAGCTTCACCTGGAGGAGGGGGGGCATCTCTCCTATCTCATCCAACAGAAGGGTGCCCCCGTCCGCCTGCTCAAAGAGTCCCGTCCTGTCGCAGACCGCATCTGTAAAGGCCCCTTTTACATGGCCGAATAATTCGCTTTCCAGCAGATTTTCCGGCACGGCGCCGCAGTTGACGGCGATGAAGGGCGCCTTGTTGCGGTTGCTGTTGAAATGGATGGCGCGGGCAATAACCTCTTTCCCCACCCCTGATTCTCCAAGGATGAGGACGGTGGTCTTGAAATCACAGACCTTCCTGATGAGTGAAAATATCCCTTGCATGGAAGGGGTCTTGCCGATGATTCCGTCAAAGGAGTACTGTTGCTCCACCTCCGCCCGCAGGCGCATGTTTTCTCTCTTGAGGCGTTCCCGCTCCTCGGCCTTTTTCAGGACGAGGACAATCTCGTCATTTTTGAAGGGTTTTGAAATGTAGTCATAGGCGCCCATCTTCATGCACTCAACCGCGGTATCCACTGTTCCGTAAGCGGACATCATGATGATCGTCCCCTGGATTCCGGCCTCCTGGGCGCGGCGCTGAAACCCCGGACCGTCCAGCACGGGCATGCGCACGTCACAGAGGATGAAGTCGTAGGGTGTCTCCATTGACATGGCGAGGGCCTTTTCACCGTCCGGCGCCTCGTCTACGATATAACCCTGCTTTCTGAGAACTACCTGGAGCATGTGACGCAGGTTTATCTCGTCATCCACGACAAGCACCTTCTTCATTGAGTCACTCGTTTTCATTCACACTGTCCCGCCGGAAGCCATACGGTAAAGGTCGAACCGGCATCCGGAATGCTTTCCACGGTAATGCGGCCTCCCATGGAATCAATGATGCGAGCGGTAACGGCCAGTCCCAGCCCCGTCCCCTTGCCCGGTTCCTTGGTCGTGAAAAAGGGGTCGAAGATCCTTTCCAGATATTCGCCGGGGATACCGGCGCCCGTATCTCTTACCTCAACACGCAGGAAATCAGGATTCCCTCCCCGCTGAACCGAGGATTTGAACGCGCCTCTGAAATCATCCCTTCTCCGCCCCATGACAAGGCCTTCCGGTCTGCCTTCGTTCTCCCCCGTCCGCGGTTCATCCCGACTCACCCTGATTGCCAGCGCCCCTCCCCCCTCCATGGCATCCCGGGCATTTATGAACAGGTTGATGAAAACCTGCTGGATGTGGCGCCGATCGCCGTAGGCAGGGGGAAGGGAATTGTCCGCGGCAAGGGTAACCTCGATATTTCTGAATATGCCCTGCCCTTCCAGCATGTGGATAGTCTCCCGCAGAAGTTCCGGCAGGTCAACCTCCTCGGGCTCCACAGGGAGCGGCCGGGCAAAGTCCAGGAGATCGCGGACTATCCTGTCAATCCGCGTGGCCTCATCCTGAATCCTGCCGATATAGTCCAGCTTCTCCTTGTCCCCCTCCATCTCGTCCCTGAGGATCCCGGCGTATCCGATGATGGCCGACAGCGGAGCGCCTATCTCATGGGCGGTGCCCGCCGCCAGAAGACCTACCGAGGCCAGCTTTTCGGTGCGGATGGTTTCCTCACGGGCGATCTCCAGTTCCCTGTTCATACTCTCCAGAGACAGGATGTTCTTTTCCACTTCAATCTTTTTCCGGCGCAGAACATCCACCATCTTGTTGAATGACTCGGCCAGGAGCGCGATTTCTTCACTTCCCGGAACCGGGACCCGGCAGCCAAGGTCGCCGGCCGATATCCTCTCGGTCGCGGTGAGAAGGCGCCGCATGGGCAGGACAATGAGACGGGACATGAGATACGAGCCGATGGCCAGAAGGAGGATGAAATCAATCAGAAAGTAGGTCATATACATATGGCTCGACCGTCTCAGGCGCTGGTATTCGGAGGTCAGGGAAAGGGTCAGCCTGGCGGCCCCGACAACCCTCCCATCCATCAGGATTGGAGCATAACGGGAAAGGGAAAGAGCGTCCCCGGAAAGAGAGGCCGCTTCGTTTCCCGTCCTGAGGACATCCCTGGTCTTTTCATCTACGGGATTGGAATCGGCAAGACGGAAGATCTCGCCCGCATCAGAACCGACAATCAATATGCCCCGGAAATCCTTTTCCCGCGCCAGAGTGGCCGAGAAGCCGCGAGCGGCGCCCAGATCCCCGGCGCCGGGAGGACCTTCCGGAAGGAGGTTGAGAAATGAAGAGAGGAGGAGCTTCCCTTGCTCGCTCTTCTGGGCTATGAGATCCTTTTCGGATATCTTGAATGATATGGGGCTGAGAAGCAGCCAGGTGAGAAGCAGCAGGCAGGATAGTAATGCCGGAATGGCGAAGGTCAGGCTGAACCTGAAGGTCTTCATGTCCGGCTACCCCCTCGGAGACGCTCCGAAACCGAAATACCAGTCAATAATCGCCCCGCCGTAGAAGATGAAGAGTACCGCGCCGAAAGCGAGGAAAGGGCCAAAGGGGATGGGAAGCTGTGAATCCTTTTTCCGGGCCAGCATGAGGGAGACGCCAACCACCGACCCCACCAGGGAACTGACGAAGATGATGAACGGGACGGCCTTCCAGCCGAGAAACGCTCCCATCATGGCCAGCAGCTTGATGTCGCCGCCTCCCATGCCTTCTTTTTTCGCCAGCAACTGGTAACCGTACGCGACCAGGAGGAGGCTGCCGCCGCCGGCGACAATACCGAAAAGGGAGTTCTTCCATCCCAGCAGCTGATGCGGGACGGACAAATCGGCTATGAAAAACGAGGCGGCAAAGCCGACAACAATACCCGGTATGCTGATGCAGTCCGGAATGATCTGGTGTTCGAGGTCGATGAAGGTGATGACCACAAGGGCAGAGCAGAGCAGAAAAAGCGCCGCGAAGGTGATGGAGAGGTTGAATCTGTAAAAGAGAGAGAGCGTGAGAAGCGCGTTAAGGAGTTCAACAGCCGGGTACTTCAGTGAAATGGGTCTCTTGCACGAACGGCACTTCCCTCCCAGCAGCAGGTACCCCAGCAAAGGGATGTTGTCCCGCCAGGCTATGGGGCTGCCGCAGCCGGGGCAGGCGGAAGGGGGAAATACGATGGATTTGTTCAGCGGCAGTCTGTAGATGCAGACATTCAGAAAAGAGCCGACCACGGCGCCGAACAGAAACGCGAACGCGTAAAATATCCAATGATAAGTCATTTCATATTTCCCCGGGCGGAATGACGCCGCCTCACTTCATCTTCCTGATCTTCTCCAGGCTTTCCAGAAGAACCTTTTTCTTGCCGGAATAATCCCCGAGCTTTTCCTTTTCAGCGGACACCACGTGGGCGGGCGCCCTTCCCACAAAGTCCGGATTCGCCAGCTTCTTTCCCAGGAAATCGATATCCTTGTCCACCTTGGCGATCTCCTTCAGGAGCCTCTTCTCCTCTTCTTCCACATTCACCAGTCCCTTGAGGGGGACAACAATGCGCACATCGCCCGCAACCTGGACGGCCGCCTCCGCCGGACACTCCAGAGACCTGCCGATGGCAAGGTCCGAAAGCCTGGCCAGGCTCATGACATAGCCCTCGTTCCGCTTGAGAACATGCAGGCTTTCATCGGAGCCGCAATCCAGAATGGCGGCAATCTCCCGGCTGGGCGGGACCTCCACCTCCCCCCTGATGTTGCGGATACCGCGAATGGTGTCCATGACCAGGTCCATCTCCGCCGCGCCCTCCCTGAAGTCCCGGGACTCTTCGGGGCACGGATACCTGGAGGTCATTATGGAGGCCGACGGCCGGGTTCCCGGCAGGCTCTGCCAGATCTCCTCGGTAATGAAGGGCATGAACGGATGAAGAAGGCGCAGGAGGCTTTCCAGAACGGTCCAGAGGACACACTGAGCGGCGTGCTTTCTCTGGGGTGTTCCCTTGTACAGGTCATCCTTGACCAGTTCGATATACCAGTCGCAGAACTCGCTCCAGGTAAAACGGTACAGAGTGGAAGCGGCATCATTGAAGCGGTACGCGGCAAGGGCTTCATCCGCCTCACCAGCCGCCACGTTCAGACGGTACAGTATCCAGCGGTCGGCATTGGACAGCTCCAGCCCTTCCAGGCTCATCCCATCGGGTTCGAAACCGTCCAGATTCATCAGGGCGAAGCGGGAAGCATTCCATATCTTGTTGGCGAAATTGCGATAACCGGCTATCCGCTCCTCCGCGAGCTTGATGTCCCTTCCCTGGGCGGCGAAGGCCGCCAGGGTGAAACGGAAAGCGTCCGCGCCGTACTGGTCGATGATCACCAGTGGGTCAATGACATTGCCCCTGGACTTGCTCATCTTCTGGCCGTGGGCGTCCCTTACCAGGGCATGTATGTATACATCGCGGAAAGGTATGTCTCCCATGAAGTGGATTCCCATCATCATCATGCGGGCGACCCAGAAAAACAGGATATCGAAGCCGGTCACCAGGCAGGAGGTGGGATAATACAGGTCCAGCTCAGCGGTCCGCTCCGGCCACCCCATGGTGGAAAAGGGCCAGAGAGCCGATGAAAACCATGTGTCAAGGACGTCGGTTTCCTGGCGGATCCCGTCGCTGCCGCATGCGCGGCATGATGTGGGGTCCTCTTTGGATACGGTTATTTCACCGCAGTGGTCGCAATACCAGGCCGGGACACGGTGCCCCCACCAGATCTGGCGTGAGACGCACCAGTCACGGATATTTTCCATCCAATCGTAATAGGTGTTTTCCCACTGGGCGGGGACGATCCTGGTCCTGCCGTCACGCACCGCCGCCATGGCTTTCTCCGCCAGAGGGCCCACCTTCACATACCACTGAAGAGACATGTAGGGCTCGACCACGGTCTTGCAGCGATAACAGCCTCCTACGGAAAGTGGATGGTCGGTAATCTTCTCCAGAAGCCCCTGCTCCTCCAGGTCCGCCACAATCCGGCTCCGGGCCGCGAAGCGGTCCAGTCCTTCGTACTGATGTCCGGCGGCGTTGATGATTCCCGATTCATCGAAGACGTTGATCCTGTCCAGGTTGTGCCGTTTTCCCACCTCGAAGTCATTGAAGTCGTGGGCCGGAGTTATCTTGACCACGCCCGTCCCGAACTCCATATCCACGTATTCGTCGGCGATGATGGGAATCCGGCGGTGCAGCAGGGGGAGGATCACGTATCCGCCGATCAGGTCCCGGTAGCGCTCGTCAGCGGGATTGACCGCAACGGCCGTATCGCCCAGCATGGTTTCCGGCCTGGTGGTGGCCACCACCAGGCGCCTGCCCGAACCTTCCACGGGATAGCGCAGGTACCAGAGGCTTCCCTTCTGTTCTTCGTGTTCCACCTCGATGTCCGACAAGGCGGTGTGGCACCGGGGACACCAGTTAATCAGCCGATTATCGCGATAGATGAGCCCTTCCTCATACAGGCGGACAAAGACCTCCCTTACGGCCTTGGAAAGTCCCTCATCCATGGTGAAGCGTTCCCGTTCCCAGTCGCATGAGGCGCCAAGGCGTTTCAACTGGCCGATGATCTTGCCCCCGGATTCGGCCTTCCATTTCCAGACGCGCTCCACAAAAGCCTCTCGCCCAATTTCGTGACGGCTCGTGCCTTCGGCGGCCAATTGTCTTTCCACCACGTTCTGGGTCGCAATGCCGGCGTGATCCATGCCCGGCATCCAGAGCACAGAAAATCCTGACATCCGTTTCCATCGGCAGAGGATATCCTGAAGGGTATTGTTGAGGGCATGCCCCATGTGCAGTACGCCGGTGATATTGGGAGGAGGAATCACAATGCTGTACGGCGCCTTGTCCGTGGGCGCCACGGCGTGAAAAAAGCCGCCGCTTTCCCATTCCCCGTACCACTTCTCCTCTACCGCCTTTGGTTCATATACCTTTGCCAGTTCTCTCTTCGCCATTTACCCTCTTCCTCCGGGACGGTCGATCTTCTCCCGCGAATGAATATATATTGAATTTTCTCTATATCTATCGAGTTTCATGCAGCAATGTCCAGTTAGGTAATTGCACAGGCCCTAAAAACCCTGCCTTAACCCCTCACCCGGCCCTCCACCGCTGGGAGAGGGAGAAAACGGAGCTTTTTTGCCAAAGTTAGCGCTTATGCCCCTGGTGGGAGAGGGGGAAATTTATCCCGCCATGGAATCAACCCGGCGCCGCCACGCCGGCGGATACGAAAATGGGGATGTAACATCCCCATTAACTTACCTTACTTTCAGCCGGAAACAAAGCGGCTCATCACGGCGCCGGCAACACGGGCCATCGGCCTAACGAGACATGCCCTCTTTAATCTTCCTGATCTCTTCCTTGATTATGGTCTCGGCCAGATCCGGCACCACGTCCCACGCAATCTTTTCAATCAGTTCCCTGGATATCCTGGAGATGGCCTCGGCAAGCTGCGCCTCCGAGATGGTTATCCGCTCTCCTTCAATGGACGGCGCCACTCCGGCGGCAGGGGGCTCCTCCAGCGCCGCGAACGCCTCGTCCGCGGACACGTATTCTTCCTCGGAAGCGAATCGCAAAGGGGTGCCTTCCTGGTCAAAGCCCGTCATTTCCGCGGGCGCCTCCACGTCCGCCGGAGATTCAAAGGAGGTCACTTCAAGCGCCGGTGACGCCGGTTCAGGTTCGGTTCCCAGGGATATGGATTCACCGGCAAGGGGAGAAGTGAACGAGGTTCCGGAAACGGCCCCGGACTCTTCCAGCGGCTCAGGCGCCTCTTCGAATACAGGACGCTCTTCTCGTCCGGTAATCGAGTAAGTGTCGTCATCGGCTTCCGGAGTCTCTCCGGAAATAGCCCCCACTACCGGGGGCTCGTCTTCCACTGGCGAAAACGGCTCAATCTCCTCTACCTCATAGGAGAATTCCACGGTATCGGACTCTTCAAGGACTTCACCGATATGTACCGCCTCCCCTTCGCCCCCCTCCTCGGAAAAGGCGCCCCACAGGTCCTCATCAGGGCTTGCCTCGACGATGTCCACGGAAGAAAGCTGTATCACACCCGGTATTTCGGCTTGAGCATCGGCCGACAGCGGGGCGGCCGCGGCGTGCGCGCCAACCTCCTCCAGATTCGCCGAGGCGGCAACGGCGTCGGCAGGCGCCTCTGAGGGCGCAACGGCAGGGGCGACCTGGGGCTCAAGCTGTCCGGCAGGCTCATCAAGGCAAGACTCTGTCAAGCCGGAACCGGCCGTATCCCTGGATTCAGCCAGCTCAGCCAGCTTTTTAACCTTGTCGATAAGATTCTGGGATTCAAAGGGTTTGGTGATGAAGTCATCCGCGCCGGCGGTCCTTGCCTTGTTTTCATCGAAGGGTTCGAAGGCGCCCACCAGGAGGAGAAGAGGGGTCGAGGCCAGGGAAGGGTCCCGGCGCACCTCCTCGCACACCTCGTAGCCGCTCTTTTCAGGCATCAGGGCATCCACGAGCATGACAGCCGGATGAATCTCCCTCGCCTTGTCCAGCGCCGCGCTTCCGTTATCCACGACAACGAGCTCATAATCCTCATTGGCGAAGATTATCCCGACCACCTTCTGTATGGTGATACTGTCATCGGCGAGAAGAATTTTAGTGCTCATGGAAAGTCCTCCGGCGGGAAAGGTGAGATGACTGAAACACCAGACGAAACAAGGGTAAAAGCCCCACAAAACGCGAGAAAACTAGCATAAAGCCCATGGGGTGTCAAGTTATTTACCCGCCGGTTTCTTCCAGTGACAAGGGCGGTCCGGTGACAGTTTCTCCGGGACGGAATAGCTCCGCGGCCAGGGTGGAGACCTGGGCGCGAAGGCGGTTGAAGCGGGAGGCGCGGCTATAGTCGAGGCGGGTGGCAAGGAGTATTACGAAGAGATCCGCCCGTGGATCGATCCAGACGGATGTGCCCGAATAGCCGGTGTGTCCGAAAGAGATATCTGAAAAACCTCCCCCCCTGGGCGATGAATAGGGAGAATCAATATCCCACCCCAGCCCCCGGACAACCTTCCCTCCGTCCACCTGAAAAGGGGAGATCATCTGCCGCACGGCGGCCTCGGACAAGACCCTTTTCCCCGAAAGCTCACCTCCCTGGAGGAGCATCCGGCAGAACCTGGCAATATCCGCGGCCGTGCCGAAGAGACCGGCATGACCGGCCACCCCGCCCAGGGAGCGGGCATTACGGTCCTGGACCACTCCGATCTGGAAACGCCCCAGGTGGTCAAGGGTGGGAGCGGACCTGGAAATCAGCGATCTGGAAGGATTGAATCCGGTATCACCCATCCCCAGCGGCGCATAAAAGCTTTCCCGGGCGAAGACGTCCAGACTTGATCCGGAAATTCTCGATACCAGCTCGCCCAGAAGGATAAAGTTGATATCCGAATATATGAATACGCTGCCGGGGAGGTCGGACAAAGCCAGGGTGGAAGACAGCTCAAGCACACCCTTGATGGTTATGTCGCGCGTCGGCTCAAGATCGGGCAGTCCGGAGGTGTGGGTCAGCAGATGCAGCGGAACGATGCTGTCCCTGCCTTTCCCGGCAAACTCGGGAAACCACCTGGCAACGGGCGCCCGGAGATCGAGTTTTCCCTCGTCAGCCAGTTTGACAATGGACGGGGCGGTTGCCAGAACCTTGGTCAGAGACGCTAGATCGAAAACCGTATCGGTTTCCATGTCGGGCGCTCCGGCCTCGCTGGAAACCCGGCCATAGGACCTGACAAAGAGGTCTTCTTTCCCATCGCCCACCAGCAGGACTCCGCCGGAGACAAGCCCGGACGCAATCGCGGCCTCCATGACACAATCAAGGCTCCCGGTCATGACAAGCCCTTCCAGAGAGTCTCCGTTGCCAAACGCGGGCGAGACGGAAAGAGAAATCAGAAGGACGATACAGGCCGGCACGAAACGCAGTGTCATCAAAAGAAACTCTCCATGAATTAAGTCTCCTGCAAATGTCAAAGAAGTCCCCTCTCCCCTGGTGGGAGAGGGTCAGGGAGAGGGGGAAAGTTGGCAAATGATGGCAACCCGCTATTCACCCTCACCCCAACTACCTCCCATCAAGGGAGGGTGTGTGTTTTTCAGCGCTTTTGCATGAGACTCATGGGGACAAAGCAAAAAAGGAGGGTTTCCCCTCCCGTTCATTTCGTGGTGAACTCAACGGATTTCAACAGATTCCTTTCTTCATCCAGGGCCTCCACCCGCCAGTCCCCGCGCATCCCTTTTTCCAGCGCTTTCCTGCTGTGGGTTCTCCAACGCTTGCCCCGCACCGGCAAGGTGTACTCGGCCACCTGTTCACCGTTTCGATACCAGACATGGTAGATCTCCCGCTGCTCGTCATCAGGGGCTGAAATCCTTGTATAACAGTAAAGGGTTTTCCCTGACGCGGCTGAGATAATGCGAACCGAATCCACGGGCGCCCTCCCTACTATCCGGGTAGTAACCGTCATTTCACGAATCGTCAGGGTTTTCTCCCCGGCCCGGACGCGCTCCGGAAAGCATACGGAACAGAGCAGCAGGCCAATGGCGAACAAGAATAGTTGATTTCTCATGCTCCCTCCAGCAGAAGCCGACGGACGTCTTCCAGACTATTCAGCGCCCGGCGGGCATCATGTGCGGTAATCGGCGTTTATGCTTACATATTCATGGGAGATATCACTGGTATACACCACGGCGTCTCCGTCGCCCAGCCGCAGGTCGATGGTTACCGAGAATTCCTTATTCCGCAGGACCTCCGTCCCCCGTTCTTCGGCGTCGCCTCCGGCAAAGACGCCGTCCCTGACCATAGGGACATCATCAAAGGAAAGGGCTACGCGATCCTGATCAACCTCTGCTCCGGAATAACCCACAGCGGCCAGAATGCGGCCCCAGTTGGCGTCCTGCCCGAAAAACGCCGTTTTCACAAGCATGGAGTTGGCCACGGCCATGGCCGCCTTTTTTGCGTCGGCCGTGGAGGATGCGCCCACAACCCTTATTTCCACGAACTTGGTGGCGCCCTCTCCGTCCCTGACAATCTGGCGGGCCAGGGAGAGGAGGATATTCCGGACGCATCTCTCGAACTGCTCCCCCTCGGGAGTCCCGGGCATAATGACCGGATTTCCAGCCATGCCGTTGGCCAGCAGGACAGCCGTGTCATTGGTGGAGGTATCACCGTCAATGGATATGATATTGAAAGACGAGTCCACCGCGCGCCTGAACAACTGTCTGAGAAAGACGGGCTCCACGGCAGCGTCCGTTACGAGAAAAGAGAGGAGGGTAGCCATGTTGGGCATGATCATTCCCGCTCCCTTGGCAATCCCCGCGACCGTGTATCCGGCGCCTCCGGCCTCTCCGTCCGCGCTTTCGGACTTGGCGAAGGTATCGGTGGTCATGATGGCCCGCGCCACATCGCCAAGACTCCCGGCAGACAGACCGCTAATCAGACCGCCGATCGCCCCGCGGATCCTGTCCATGGGGAGCGGTTTCCCGATAACGCCGGTGGACGCCACCAGGATCGAGTCCTCGTGGATGCCCGCCGCTTCAGCCACGAGGCGGGCCGTCTCTCCGGCATCGGACAGGCCTCGCTCGCCGGTGCAGGCATTGGCGTTGCCGCTGTTTACCACAACCGCCCGCGCCTTCCCCCTGGACGCGCGCTCCATGGAAAGAAGCACCGGCGCGGCCTTTACGCGGTTCGTAGTGAAAACCGCGGCCACATCGGCCGGAACATCGGAAAGAATCATCGCAAAATCCAGGCGGCCCGGCTTCTTGACGGCCGCCTCTACTGCGGAAAACCTGAATCCTTTAACTTTCATCTTCTGCTCCCGGTGCATGAATCAACGCCCATGTACGTAAATCGCCCCAAGCCCAATGGTCATTTCCCGCAACACTTCTTGTATTTCTTGCCGCTGCCGCAGGGGCAGGGGTCGTTTCGGCCCACCTTGTCGCTCCTGGCCGGCTGCTGGGGGATGTCTTCACCGGCCAGGTTGAAGACCAGGCGCTGCTTTCGCTGCTGCTGTTCCATCTGCTCCACATCCTCTTCACGGGCAATCTGCACCCAGAAGATCTTTTCCACCAGCTCCTGACGGATACGGGTGATCATGTTCATGAACAGTTGAAAGGCTTCCTTCTTGTATTCCTGTTTCGGATCCTTCTGGCCGTATCCGCGCAGTCCTATTCCTTCCTTGAGGTGGTCGATGGAAAGGAGGTGGTCTTTCCACTGGGTATCAATGGTCTGCAGCATGATAACCTTTATCATGTGGTCCATCAGCTCTTCGCCGAAGGTCTCGAGACGCGTATCAAAAACCTTGCGCACCTCTTCCTTCAGGAGCTCGCGGAAGTTGGACGGTGTAAGCCTGTCCATGGTATCGGCCGGGATTTCGAATTGAAAGCCGAAGCACTGGTGCACCCCCTGGGATATTCCCTGCCAGTCCCATTCCTCGGCCGAAACCTTTTCGATGGCATAGGCCTCCACGATGTCCTCTACGGTCTCATCCATCATCTCCAGGAAACTCTCGCGCAGATCCGTTCCCGACAGGATCTCGCGGCGCTGGGAGTAGATCACCTCCCTCTGCTTGTTCATGACATCGTCATATTCGATGAGGTGTTTTCTGATCTCGAAGTTGTGGGCCTCCACCTTTTTCTGCGCGTTTTCAATAGCCCTTGAAATCAGGCCGTGGGTAATGGCCTCCCCTTCTTCTATCTTGAGCATATCCATGATCTTGGAGACGCGCTCCGCCCCGAATATGCGCAACAGGTCGTCCTCAAGGGAAAGATAGAACCTGGAAGACCCCGGGTCGCCCTGTCGACCGGAGCGGCCGCGCAACTGGTTGTCGATGCGCCGCGACTCATGACGCTCCGTGCCGAGAATATGCAGGCCGCCCAGGGCGACCACCTCGTCATGCTCCTGTGAACACAGCTCCCGGAAGTTCCGCAGACTCCCGGCGTACTCTTCTTCCGACGCCTCGGGGTTGGTCTTCAGCCATTGCCTGGCGAGCCCCTCCGGGTTCCCTCCCAGCAGGATATCGGTGCCGCGTCCCGCCATATTGGTGGCAATGGTCACCATCCCCTTGCGGCCCGCCTGGGCCACGATCTCCGCCTCTTTTTCATGATGCTTGGCGTTCAGGACATTGTGGGGAATCCCTTCCCTCTGCATGAGGGTGGAAAGAACCTCCGACTTTTCGATGGAGATGGTGCCCACCAGGACCGGCTGCCCCTTTTCGTGCAGCTCCTTCACCTCGGCCACCACCGCCTTGAACTTTTCCCTTTCGGTCTTGTATACCACATCGGGAAAGTCCGGACGGAGCAGGGGACGGTTCGTGGGGATCACGACCACATCCAGCTTGTAGATCTTGTGAAATTCCGCGGCCTCGGTGTCAGCGGTACCGGTCATGCCGGCCAGTTTCTCGTACATGCGGAAATAGTTCTGAAAGGTAATGGTCGCCAAGGTCTGGTTCTCGTTCTCGATGGCAACCCCTTCCTTCGCCTCGATGGCCTGGTGCAGACCATCGGACCAGCGCCTGCCCGGCATGAGCCGGCCGGTGAACTCGTCTACGATAAGGACTTCGCCGTCCCTCACCACATAGTCCACATCCCTCCTGTACATGGCATGGGCGCGCAGGGCCTGCTGCACGTGGTGCAGGATCTCGATATTGCGCGGATCATAGAGATTGTCCAGGCGCAGCATCTTTTCCACTTTCATCACGCCCTCTTCAGTGAGATTGGCGGATTTGGCCTTTTCGTCGATGGTGAAATCCCCTGTGTAACGCTTCCTTTTTCCGGAAAGCGTATTGGCCTCCTCCTCAATCACCTCCCCCTTCTGCAGCGAGGGAATGATGCGGTCGATCATGTAGTATTTGTCCGTGCTCTCCTCCGTGGGGCCGGAAATGATGAGAGGGGTGCGGGCCTCATCCACGAGGATGGAGTCCACCTCGTCCACAATGGCGTAGTGGTACTCTCGCTGGACATAGTCGGCAAGGCTGAACTTCATGTTGTCCCTGAGGTAGTCGAAGCCGAATTCGTTGTTCGTGCCGTAGGTTATATCGGAATTGTAGGCCTCCCTGCGCTCGTTGTCGTCCAGTCCGTGGACGATCACCCCCACCGACATGCCTAGAAAACGGTAGATTCGGCCCATCCATTCGGAGTCGCGTCTGGCCAGGTAGTCGTTCACCGTAACAACATGCACGCCTCTGCCGGTCAGGGCATTCAGGTAGCATGGAAGGGTGGCGACAAGGGTCTTTCCTTCACCCGTCTTCATCTCCGATATCTTACCCTGGTGCAGCACAATCCCGCCGATGAGCTGGACGTCGAAATGGCGCATGCCCAGCACCCTTTTTCCCGCTTCGCGGACAAGGGCAAAGGCCTCAGGAAGAATGGAGTCGAGACTTTCCCCCTTTGCCACCCTCTCCCTGTATTCAACGGTCTTTTCCCTCATCTGGTCATCGGAAAGCTTAACCATTTCCGGCTCCAGAGAGTTGATTTTCGCAACCATGGGCTGAATGCGCTTCAACTCGCGCTCGTTCTTGCTACCGACAATCTTCTTTATTACTGAGGACACGGCTCCTAACATGAAAACAAGCCTCCTGACTCTGGACGGTTTAAATGGAAATAACGTAGAACGGTAACATACCGGGGGGATTTGCTCAACAGAAAAGGCGGTCAAGCGGGACGGCCGGAGAAAGGGGGAGGGACCGTTCCCTCCCCCCCTCAATGGTCATTTCCTTGCGAAGGCCAAAGGAAGGACCTCTTCGTATTCACTTACGAAATGGGCCTTCAGACCCTTTTTCAGATAGGCGGGCAACTCTTCGAAATCCTTCCGGTTACCTTCCGGAAATATGAGGGTCTTTATCCCGGAACGGCGCGCGGCGATGGTCTTTTCCTTTACCCCGCCAATGGGAAGGACACGGCCGGTCAGTGTCAGTTCTCCGGTCATGGCAAGCTTTTTCCTGACCGGCTTTCCGGTGATCATGGATATGAGCGCGGTTGTCATGGTAATGCCGGCGGAAGGTCCGTCCTTGGGTGTGGCGCCTGCCGGCACGTGCAGATGGACAAACCTGCTATCGAAGAAATCCGAGGTCGCTCCGAATTTCTCCAGATGCGCCATGACATAGGAATAGGCGATCTCGGAGCTTTCCACCATCACATTCCCCAACTGCCCGGTCTGCTTGAATCCCTTGTTCTTGCTGGCCATGGCGGACGCCTCGATCTGCAGGGTGGCGCCGCCCATGCTGGTCCATGCCAGGCCGGTAACCACACCCGGCACATCCTCGAACACCTCGTCGGGATTGAATACGGGATTTCCCAGATACTCCTTGACATCCGAGACGCCGATGGCAATGGCGTCTTCCTTTCCCCGGGCAAACTCCATGGCGGAGCGGCGCATTATCTTCTTGACCCGGTTCTCCAGGCTCCTCACCCCGGCCTCTCTCGCGTAGCCGTCGATTATGGCCGCCAGAGCATCCTTATCAACGGAAACCTGGCCTTTTTTCAGGCCGTGGCTCTCCAGGGCCTTGGGAATCAGGTAACGGCGGGCGATCTCCAGTTTTTCTTCCAGAATGTACCCTGCGAGGCGTATTACCTCCATCCTGTCCAGAAGGGCGGGAGGAATGGTGTCAAGCTGGTTGGCGGTCGCCACGAACATCACGTTGGACAGGTCGAAGGGGACATCCAGGTAGTGGTCGCGGAAAGAGGAGTTCTGCTCGGGGTCCAGGACCTCCAGGAGCGCGGAGGCAGGGTCCCCCTGAAAGGATGCGCCCACCTTGTCGATCTCGTCCAGCATCACCACCGGGTTCGAGGTGCCGACACGCTTCATGGCCTGGATGAATTTTCCGGGCATGGCGCCGATATAGGTCCGGCGGTGCCCCTTGATCTCGGCCTCGTCCTTCATACCGCCCAGGGAGAAGCGGTAGAACTTCCTCCCCAGAGCATCGGCGATGCTTTTTCCCACGGAGGTCTTCCCCACCCCGGGAGGGCCCACCAGACAGAGGATGGAGCCCGATATGTTCCCCTTCATCTTACCCACCGCGATGAATTCCAGGATGCGCTCCTTGACATCCTTGAGACCATAATGGTCCCTGTCGAGGATCTTGCGGGCCTTGTCGATGTTATAGGAATCTTCGCTGAATTTCCCCCAGGGAAGGATGGTCAGCCAGTCCAGATAGTTGCGGCTGACATTGTATTCGGGCGAGGTGGGTTCGATGAGTTGCAGCTTTTCCATCTCCTCCTCCACCGCTTTTTGCGCCTCTTCATTGAGGGAAAGCCCCTGGAGCCTTTCCTCGAACTTCTCCAGCTCCGTGGCCTTTCCCTCTTTCTCCAGCCCCAGTTCCTTCTTGATCATCTTCAACTGCTCGCGAAGGAAAAACTCCCTCTGCCGGGCGGAAATCTTGTCCTCGATCTGCTTGGTTATCTTGCTCTGCAGCCGGTAGACCTCCAGCTCCTTTTTCAGAAGGACCAGCACCCGGTCGATCCGGTGCCGCACGTCGAAGGTTTCAAGCACCTGCTGCAGTTCGCGCCCCTCGGCGCTGGTCAGGTTGGCGGCAAAGTCCGCCAGACGTCCCGGGTCATCCATGCTGGATCTGTTCAGGAACAGCTTTGTCGCCTCGGAAAAGAGCGGATTCAGCTGAATCAACTCCTTCAGGGTTGATATGACCGCCAGGGAATATGCCTGAAGCTCGGGATTTACGGACAATTCCGCGCTGTGGTGGTAGCTTACGCGGGCAACCATACCCTCTTCCGTTGTAACCACGTCATCTATGATGAAACGCTCCAGGTTGTTCAGCATCAGATGGGCGCTTTCATCATCGGCATGGACGATCTGCAGTATCTTGGAAGCAACCCCGATGCGGTGCAGATTGTCCGGGGTTTCCTCTCCTTCCGACTCCTTCACCAGGACCAGGCCGATGGTTCGATCACCCTGCCCCATCACCTTCTGTATGGCCGCAATCTTGTCCGCGCCTTTTACGACAAGAGGAATGAGGATGCCGGGAAAGGTAGGCCGCATCTTCAGGGGAATGATGGGCAGGAATTTTGGAAGGATCTCGGAAGCGACAACCAGGCCGCTCTCTCCCGGCTGTCCGCCGTCTTCGCTCAATTCCGGTTCCAGGGGCACATCCCTTTTATCATTATTATCCGTCATAGTTAGTGCTCCTTTTATCCATGTAGTTCGTAAGAAACTAACCATGAAGGGGGCGGATGTCAACCCGAAGTTAAAGGACCGCCAGCCTGCCGAATGCCATAACCCCGTCAGTCCACACCCAGGATAACGCTGGAGGCCTGGAATACGGCGCAGACATGGTCTCCTTCCGTAAACCCGAGCAACGCGGCGCTTTCGTTGGTGATGATCGCGCTAAGGGTATTCTCTCCCGCCAGGTTTATCGTCACATCGGCATTAACGGCGCCGGGTACGATCTTCGAGACGGCGCCGCACATGAGATTACCGGCGCTCAACCGGCACGAGTGAAGGTCTCTGCCCAATATTACCGCTGAGGCCTTGATAATGGCGTAAACGTCCTTTTCCTGGTACAGGGCGAGATTCTCGACACTCTCGTTCGTTATGACAGCCACAATGGCTTCTCCACTGGGAAGGGTCATCTCAACCTCTGAATTCACCGCCCCCTTTCTGATGCGCGCCACCCTCCCCTTGAAGATATTCCGCGCGCTGACCTTCAGGGACATCCTCCGCAGAAATTTGTAAAAGCCATCCACGTCATCGAGTTTATGGGCCAGGTTTCGCATGAAGGTCTGGTGCTCTTCCTGGATTATCCGGTATGAGTCAATCACCTGCACGCCTTCAGGCGTGAGAGATGTCCCCCCTCCTCCCTTGCCCCCGGTCGTCCGCACCACAAGCGGCTTGTCCGCCAGATTGTTCATGGAGTCCACAATCTCCCATGCGGTCTTGTAACTGATGCCGACGGCCTTTGCGGCCCTTGTTATGGAGCCGAGGGTCTGGATCTTTTCCAGAAGCTCGATCCTTTCCTTGGCGAGAAACGCCCCTTCCGTCTTTTCAATCCATATTTTTCCTGAAATATTCTCCTGCTCATCCTGAGTCTTCATGAAATCACCTTTCCCCGCTTCCCGGGACGCTTTCCCCTAAACGACTCGGATCAGTCTCTCGTGACAAAGCAGCGAGAGGCGGTCCTCGTTATGTTTTTTCACATATGACGAATAGCAAAAAAAACACCCTTGCGCAAACCCCTTTTCCCCGGAAGAGCAAGCTCCACGAGTGGCAGCGGAATACAAGCGGTTCAGGGCCGGCAGCTTGCCTTCAGCCGTTCCATGCTGTACATTTAGAAAACCCGGCGTTACGCTGAAAACCATCATTAACGGAGGATAGTCTATGGCAAACATACTTGAGATCTACAAATGTGAACTGTGCGGCAACATTGTCGAGGTTGTCCATGCTGGCGCAGGCGAACTGGTCTGCTGCGGCGAAGCCATGAAGCTGTTGACGGAGAACACGGTTGACGCGGCAAAAGAAAAACATGTGCCGGTCATCGAAAAAGGCGCTGATTCCATTACGGTAAAGGTGGGAAGCGTCGCTCACCCCATGGAAGAAAAACACTACATAGAATGGATAGAGATTATCGCCGACGGCAAGGCATATCGTCAATTTCTGAAACCGGGTGAAACCCCTCAGGCGGTATTCAACGTGACCGCGCAACAGGTAACGGCAAGAGAGTACTGCAACCTGCACGGGTTGTGGTCGGCCAAGGGGTAGGTCAAGGTTCGCCCGAAAATGGACGGGAGGTGGCGGCCCGTCATGAAAACAGGCGCGTGGGTGGCAAGGGGCCGGCGGGGATTTAACCGGCCTCTTGTCACGACAACGGATCCACGCAACGCGAGCCGTCCGGCTTTATTCGATGACCTTGATGGTATTGATAACAACCGGCTCCACCGGCACATCCGAATGGCCCATGCGGGAACCGGTCTTTACCTGGCGTATGGCGTCAACGGTTTCCATCCCTTCCACCACCTGGCCGAATACCGCGTAACCGAAAAGCTCCGGCGTTTTCCCTCTGTAGTCCAGAAAGGCGTTATCCACGACGTTGATGAAAAACTGTGAAGTGGCGCTGTCAACAACGTTGGTGCGCGCCATTGCAAGGGTTCCGCGCTTGTTGGAAAGGCCGTTGGCGGCCTCGTTCTTGATAGCGAACCTGGTTTTCTTCGGCGTCAGCGAGGAATCCATCCCCCCGCCCTGAATCATGAATTCCTTGATGACACGGTGAAACACCAGCCCGTCGTAAAAACCATCCTTAACGTAGGAAAGAAAGTTGCGGACGGTAATCGGGGCCTTGTCCCTGAAAAGCTCGATTGTCACGTTTCCCATGGAGGTTTCCATAAGGACCATCGGATTTTGTTCTTCGGTCATTTTTTGCTCCTTTGGATGATAATGACCTCTTCTACCACAAATTTTTTTCGCCGGAAAATATTTTTCACAATAAACCGCGGCCGGCTATTGCCATTCAGCGCATCCGCGCTATCATTTGGTGATCATCGAATCTGAAAACGGCGATTGAAGCATCCCGCCAACATCAGTACCGCGGCTAACCTCTTCGACGTCAGACTTCCTCCTCTTCAATTGCACCATTCCCTGTCATGACAATCCCCGCCGCATCGGAGAGGAAAGCGCCGGCTTTCGAGGGCGCATTGCGCCCCGCGCCAGCATACGCTCCTCGCGCCACGTATGGAGCGTACGGTGAAAAACAAGATAAGGAGCCTATTTATGCGGGCTTCGTCAGATGTAACGGAAACCCTGAAACTGGAAAACCAGATGCTGCGCGAGAGGATTCTCGAACTGGAAAAATCGGAACGCATTTATATCCAGGCGCGGAAGAATCTGAAAAAGCAGCAGGCAAGACTCTTCTCCCTCCTGAACAGACTCCCCGCCTTTGTGTACCTGCAGGCGCCCGACCATACGATCCGCTTCGCGAACCGCTACTTCCGGAGGCATTTCGGCAACCCCGGAGGCAGGAGATGCTTCCAGATATTCCGTAACGCGGACAGACCCTGCCCCGACTGCCGAACCTTTCGTGTCTTCACCACAAAAGGGCCGCAACGATGGGAATGGGAGTGCCCCATCGACGGTCTCTCCTATGAAGTGCTGGATTACCCGTTCATAGATTTCGACGGAACAATGGTTGTCCTGGAACTGGGTCTGGACATCACCGAGCGGAAACGGATGGAAAATGACCTGCGCGCCCTTCAGGAAGGCCTGGAAAGGCGGGTATCCGAACAGACATGGCAGTTGAGGCAGACGGTATCCAGCCTCATGGAAGAGGTGCTGGAGCGGAAAAAGACGGAAGAGGCGCTGCGCAGGAGCGAGGAGCGATACGCGCTGGCCGTGGCCGGCGCCAATGACGGCATCTGGGACCGCGATCTGGAAACCGGCAAGACATATTATTCACCCCGCTGGAAAAGCATGCTGGGTTACGAGGACCATGAAATATCCGAAGATGTGGATGAGTGGAAGTCCAGGATCCACCGGGACGACTATGTCAAGGTTATGGACGCAATCAACGGATACCTGGAAAAGCGCCTTCCCAGTTACGAAGTCCAGTGCCGCCTCCGGGCCAAAGACGGTTCTTACCGCTGGATCCACAGCAGAGGGGCCTGTCTCAGGCGCCCCGACGGCAAGGCATACCGGATCGCCGGCTCCCATACCGATGTTACCTACAGGAAAATCATGGAAGACGCACTTCGGGAATCGGAAAGGAAATACCGGAAGATCTTCGAAGAATCCAGGGATACCATCTTCCTGTTTGACGCGGATGCAAGGCTCCTTGATATCAATGCCTCGGCATCAGGCATGTTCGGATATGCCATTGACGAGATATTCTCCCTGGACATCACCAACGATGTGTATCGCTTCGCCGAAGACAGGGAGCGCTTCCTCGGCAACCTGTTCAGCAACGGCCATGTCAAAAACATGGAAGTGGAAATGAAAAGGGCGGACGGCGAGCTCCTCTCAGTCCACCTCTCCGCGTCCGTCATAAGGAATGGGGAAGATGTCATAACCGGTTACATGGGAACCATACATGACCTGACCGAGCACAAAAAGATGCACCAGCAGCTCCTGCAGGCGCAGAAAATGGAATCCATCGGCTTGCTTGCCGGCGGAATATCCCATGATTTCAATAACATGCTCACTGTGATTACGGGATATGGAGAAACCATTCGCGAAAATGCCGCCAATGATGATATCCTCCTGTCCAATGTCGAACAGATCCTGCATGCCGCCGAACGGGCGCGGGAACTTACCCACAACCTCCTGGCCGTTAGCCGGAAACAGCTCCTGAACCCGAAGCCTGTTCTGGTAAACGATGTAATCAACGGCATGAACAGGCTTATTTCCAGAATAATCGGCGAGGATATCGAACTCACCACGGATCTGACTTCCCGCCCCCTCACGGTCCTCGCCGATCGCGGGCAACTGGAACAGGTCCTCATAAATCTGGCCGCCAATGCCCGCGACGCCATGCCCACGGGAGGGCGTCTGCGGATCACTTCCAGACACATGGGGACGGGCAAAAAGATGAATGGCCTCGTGGAGCTCCAGACCAGGGCGCCGCATGCCGTAATCTCGGTAACGGATAACGGGATTGGAATTGACCAGAAGAACCGGCAAAAGATATTCGAGCCGTTCTTCACCACAAAAGAAGTAGGCAAGGGAACCGGCCTGGGTCTTTCCATCAGCTACGGAATCGTGCGTCAGCACAACGGAGCGATAACCGTGGAAAGCGAGCCGGGCAAGGGCGCATCCATCTCCATCTACCTTCCGCTGATCGTAATTGAGGCCGAAAAACCGGCGCCACGCAAGGAAACCTTTTTCATGACAGGTTCAGAAACCGTTCTCGTCGCTGAGGATGAAGAAATCGTCAAGCAGTTTCTCCAGGGCATCCTGAAAAGGGTCGGCTACCGGGTCGTTACGGCCTCCAACGGCGAAGAGGCCATTGCCCTCTTCCACGAAAACAGGGACGGCATCTCCCTTGTCATCTCCGACGTGGTCATGCCGAAAAAGAACGGCCGGGAGATCTACGAAGAGATCCGCGCCCATCGCAAGGACATGAAATTCCTTTTCATCAGTGGATACACCGCCGACGTCATTCTCCAGAAGGGAATCTTCAGCAACGGAGTCGAGTTCATTACAAAACCATTCTCGAAAAACGATATCCTCCGAAAGGTCAGGGAGGTTCTGGATCGGAGTGACCCCTGACCGGCGCACTCCGGTCCTTGCCCCTTTCACTGTTGCCTCCCCGTTGCGCCTCGTGCTATAAGCGTTCTATTTTCGCCGGGAGGATTCCGGGATGGACACAAGATTGGCCCAATCGCGCCTGGATGAGCTTCGCTCCGCCATCGAACACCACAACCGCCTGTATTACCTCGAAGACGCCCCGGAGATCACTGACGCTGAATACGACGCGATCTTCCGGGAACTACTCCAACTGGAAGAGCGCTTCCCCGATCTGGCGACCGACGACTCCCCCACCCGGCGGGTTGGCGCTTCCCCTCTGGAAAGATTCTCCCGGATATCCCACCGCATCCCCATGCTCTCCCTGGAAAACGCCTTTTCAGAGGGGGAAATCACCGATTTTGATGATCGCGTCAAAAGGTTCCTTGCCCTCCCCCCGGACAGCGTAGTCCAATACGTGTGCGAACCCAAGATGGACGGCCTGGCGGTCGAGCTTATCTACGAGAATGGAGTCTTTACGGCCGGCGCCACCAGAGGAGACGGGTTTACCGGAGAGGATGTGACCCTGAATCTGAAAACGGTAAAGAGCGTTCCCCTCCGCCTTGACACATCAACACCTCCCGCGCTCCTGGAATTGCGAGGGGAGGTATTCCTTTCCCTCAAGGCATTCCGAAAGCTGAACACGGAGAGGTCGGAGGAGGGAGAACAACCCTTCGCCAACCCTCGCAACGCCGCGGCCGGATCCCTGCGGCAACTGGATTCACGGGTCACCGCCCGGCGGCCCCTCTCCCTTTTCTGCTATGGACCGGGCGCGGTGGAAGGCGCCGAGTTCCATATGCAGAGCGATTTTCTCAAAACCGTCGCCACATGGGGGCTGCCGGTCAACCCCCTGCACATGAAGGTCTCCGGCCCGGACGGGGTGCTCGAATACTACCGCCGGATGACGGCAACACGCGACACCCTGGATTACGAGATCGACGGAGTAGTGGTCAAGGTCGACTCCTTTCAGCTGCAAAGGGAACTGGGCGAGAAAAGCCGCTCCCCCAGGTGGGCCATTGCCTTCAAATTCCCGCCCCGCCAGGCATGCACGGTAGTCGAGGATATCGTCCCCCAGGTGGGAAGGACCGGAGTGATCACCCCGGTGGCCGACCTGCGCCCCGTGGAGGTCTCCGGGGTTATGGTATCCCGGGCGACCCTGCACAACTGGGATGAACTGGAGAAGAAGGACATCCGCATCGGCGATACGGTTCTGGTGGAACGGGCGGGAGACGTAATCCCTGCTGTTGTCAGGACCCTCCCGGAAAAGAGGACCGGAAGCGAACGGCCCGTATCCGCGCCAGACCGCTGCCCCGAATGCGGTTCCGCTACCATCAGGATTACCGGCGAGGTCGCTGTCCGCTGCCCTGACATTTCCTGCCCGGCCCAGATACGCGAATCCATCATTCATTTCGCATCACGGAAGGCCATGGATATCGACGGCCTGGGAGACAGGTATATCGAGCAGATGCTGCGTCTCGGCCTGGTCAGGGATGTATCCGATCTCTATTACCTGGATCGCTCCCACTTCATGCAATTCCAACGCATGGGAGACAGGCTGGCCGAAAACCTTCTCCATTCCATCGAAACCAGTAAAAGGAGAAATCTTTCGCGCTTCATCCATGCCCTGGGCATACGTCATGTGGGAGAACACACCGCGAAACTCCTGGCTTCCTCATTCGGTTCCATGAAAAACCTGGAAAAGGCGACGGAAGAAGAGCTCCTCTCCATCCGGGAAATAGGGCCCCGGGTTGCCCAGAGCATCCTTTCTTTTTTCGCCAATCCCCGCAACATTGAAACCATCAACCGCATGATCTCCGCCGGGGTGTGCCCCGCTCCGGAGGAAAGGCGCATAGGCGGCAGATTCGCCGGCAAGACTTTCGTCTTCACCGGCGCCCTCACGCGATTCTCGAGAGCGGAGGCAAAAGACTTCGTGGAGAAAGAGGGGGGGCATGCCGCCGGTTCCGTCTCCCGAAAGACCGACTTCGTGGTCGCGGGCGGGGAGGCAGGCGCCAAGCTTGACAAAGCGCTCGCCCTGGGGATAAAGGTAATCACCGAAGATGAATTCCTCTCGATGCTGGAGGGCGGAACACCATGAAGAAGATACGGACCATGGTAAACATATCCGGCCTTGTGCAGGGCGTTTCTTTCCGATATTTCACCGTCAGGAAGGCCCTTGAGCACAACGTTACGGGCTGGGTCAGAAACCTTCCCAACGGCGATGTCCAGGGATGTTTCGAAGGAAAAGAAGATGATGTCAGGGCCCTCATTGACTGGTGCCGCATCGGGCCCGGACATGCGCTGGTCGAGAATGTCTCCGCGCAACAGAAGGAATATACGGGAGAGTTCAGGGATTTTCAGGTCAGATAGGAACCGACGCGACACATTAACGGCGCCTTCAGTGTAAGCTCGTCCGGAGTGAACAAAGGATGACTTCAACCGCCGAATACAGGATGAAAGGAATACTCTCAATGAAAGCAGTAACAATACTCGCAACCGCCTCAACGCTTGCAATTCTCGCAATAGGTACAAACGCGCACGCCGCCCCGGCGAAAAGCAAACAGCTGGATCACTTTCACCGGTTGTATCCGAAAATCAAGGTCGAGGGCTTTTCCAGGACTGACATCGAAGGCCTGTACGAGGTAATGAGCGATGGAAAGGTTGCCTATTTTCACCCCAGGACGGGATATCTCATTCTCGGCAATATCATGACCAGCCAGGGAAGGAATCTCACCCAGGAACGAATCGGCACGGAAATGTACAAATTGATTACCCCCCAGGATCTGAGCAAGGCCATAAAGGCAGGAAAGGGCAAAAACGTGGTAATAGAAGTCACGGATCCCGACTGTCCCTACTGCCGGAAGATGCACGCATTCTGGGAGGGGCGCGAGGACGTGACGCGCTATATCTTTCTCAACCCCCTGGACATGCACCCGGACGCGGTAAAAAAAGCCACCTTCATCCTCGCCTCGGCCGACACGGAAAAGGCTCTCTTCGAAGTCTTCTCGGGACAACTGGACAATGACAGGGAGAAACTGGACAAGAAATATGACGACAAGGGACGACTCAAGGAGCAGAAGGCCTTCACGGAAAAACTGCGGGTTGACGGAACCCCTTCATACTGGATCAACGGGGTTTTCGTCCCTGGCGCCAACGTTCCTCTCATTGAGAAACTTCTGAAAAAGGGTGCGAAATAATCCCGCATCGAGCAGTCCACAAACATTCAGAATGGTTTCAGGGCGGATCATGAAATAACCTGATTCCCCCATCCGCCCGAGGGGGGGCGGATGGGGGGGATTTTGACCTGCCGCCGATAACATTCAAAGCTTCAGAAGCGCCATTCCCGATTCGGGGTCCAGCTCGCGGACCGCCGTTGTGCCGGTAATTTCCAGGACAACCGCCTCGAGGACGAGAAAGGCCTCAGAACCCTCCCGCAGACAGCCTGCCTTGACCGTATCGCGCTTTCCAAAGGCGCCGTGAAAATGGACCTTAGGCAGGCCTTCATGAAGGAAAATGGTTCCGAAACCCACAATCTCGTGACTCTCGCCGAGCTCCCTCCACACCGGGACCGGAGGCATGGACTCGCTCTCCGGACCAGCCACAAACCTCCCTTTTTTCATGCCGCCAACGAGATGAAAGGCCGCGGCGCTGATTTTTTCCCTTGCGGAAAGGTCCTTCAACCCTTCAAGCACATCATCCCCATCCTCGAAACGAACGATAAACACCCTTCCGATTTCACCGCACTGGTATTGCATAAGCCCATTACCCTCCCGCGATTTTGACCCGAAAACCGCGACGCTCAAGCTCCGCAAGGAGCAGCTCCCGGTGATCTCCCTGAATCTCGATTGCCCCATCCTTGACGGCGCCTCCGGTCCCGCAGCGGCGTTTCAAATCGCCTGCCAGGGACTTCAGACCCTCACCGTCCATCAACACGCCGGCAATCACGGTTACCGTCTTCCCTCCCCGCCCCTTTGTCTCGCGGCGGATCCTGACAATCCCGTCACCCGTGGCGGTGGTCGCTGCCTTCCGGCAGATGCACTCCGCGCTCTTCCTGCCGCAACCGGGGCACATCCGCCCCCATTCCGACGAATACACGAGGGATGATTCCCCCTCTCTGTTTTTACTCATCAAGCAACCTCCCTCCGGTTCTCACAAAACAGCCGGCTTTTCCCGAAGCAACGGAGATGACATAGTACGATGAATCCAGGGTGAGGGGAAAGGGAAAAAAGCCTCATGGATCACAATTTTCCCTTGACACATCCGCATCGGGAATTGTATAAATCTAGCTTTCGAATACTCATATCAACCGTTACATATAACCGGGAGGTGCAGTTTGGCTCATCACAAGTCGGCCCTGAAAAGGATCAAGCAGAACGCAAAGAGAAACGAAAGAAACAGACATGTCCGTTCCACCCTCAGAACCTTCATAAAGAGGGTACGGGAGGCAGTAGCGGCAAAAGATGCAACCCTTGCCAGGGAATCACTTGTCGCGGCGATTCCTTTTATTGACGCGGCCGCTTCCAAAGGCGTCATTCACCGCTCCAACGCTTCACGCAACGTCTCCAGACTGAACAAGCTGGTTAACACCCTTGCCTAGAAGAAAACAAGGGCTTTAGCGTACTCAAGGCCCTCAATGCAATAGTGTCGCAGGATAACAGAGAGGACCCGAGAGGGTCCTTTTTTTATCAGACGCTTCGCATTCCCTTTTTTTCAGCCCGGCACGGGGACGTCCCTATGCAGGTCGGTCCGCCCCACCCTGACGGCATATCTCGAAAATGAAATCCTGCAAGTGGATCTCCGGTTTCAGACGAGTCGATTTCAGCGCCCCATCCAGCTCGTGGATCTTTCTGAACACCGATCCAAGCTCCGCCACAGTAAAATTGCCGGCCTGCCGGATAATCCCCTGCAGAAAATAAGGATTAAGACCGGCTTTGTTCCCGACGTCACGGGCAGGGGTCCCGCGATCCAGCAACTCCCTGACCTTCCATAGCTGCCGGAAATGGCGGGAAATCATCGCCAGAATCACAAGAGGGGCCTCGCCGCCTCGCAACAGGGTGTCCAGGCTGCGCAAAGCCTTGTCCGGCTTCCTGCCGCCGAGCGAATCGGTCAGGTCGAATACGCTGTTGACTTTCGTGTCCGATACCACGGAACGGATATCATCGGCGGTAATCAGTTCCCGCTGGCCGACGAACAGCGACGCCTTTTCCAGCTCCGAGACCAGTTCTCTCAGGTTATTGCCCACAAGGTGGACCAGCATCTCGCCCGCGGCCGTTTCCAGCCTCTTGCCGAAGAGCGACGCCTCTTCCCTGATGAAGACGGGGAGCTGGTTCTCGTACAGCCGCTTGAATTCCACCAGAACCCCGCCCTTCTTAATCTCGGCGAAAAACTTCTTCCGTTGATCTATTTTTTCACCAACAAAAAGGAGACATGTGGACGGTGAAGGATTCCGGACACATGAGAGAAGGATCTCCTGGGAAGCAGCGCTGAGTTCGTCAGCCTTTCTTACCAGAACGACCCGCCGGGATGAAAACATGGGCATGGTCGCGGCCGCCTCCGCGATATCCTCGCCTTTATTTTCAGCGCCGTAGAAGACATTCAGGTTGAAATCCCTCATGTCAGGCGGAACGAGACGTTCCACGATGCGTCTGACGAGCCTTTCCATCAGATAAGGCTCGTCGCCGTACATATAATAGAGGGGACCGATGTCCCCCCTCTCTATGGTGTTCTGCAGATCCTGATACTTCATCTGGCGACCGTTCAAAAATCTTCCGTGATTTTCAGATAGAGCTGCTGGGCAAGCCGCCGGCAAATCTCCTGGACGGCGGCGTCTTCGCTGTTCTGCTGGATTCCGATATCCTGGCTGGCGGGAAAGTCCTGGCTCCAGGATATGCGGCCGCGCCATACAACGGCCTGATTGCCGCTCTTTCGCAGGGTCGCCGAAAGCGACATGGTAGCGGCATACTCCATTATCTGGTCCTTGCCGCTGTAGGAGACGGCGTTTTTGTCATAATGCAGAACCTCGCCCGACAGGAGATAGTCGGCCGAGCCGGTCTGCACTATGCGCAGCCCCCTGCGCCTGGAAAACTCGTCAACAATGTTGTTGAGAAGGATATTCTCCAGATTCGACCTGTAGGTCTTGTTGGCGAAGATAGGAATACTGACCGTGGCCCCTTCTCCGAAGCGGGAGACGCTGTCCCGGGATACGGCATGATACCCGCATCCCGGAAAGAGAAAGGCAAGAAGCAGAACGAGTATGCCCAGCAGCCTTGTGTTCACATTAAACCCCTTCAGCCGACCACGATGTTCAGCAGCTTGCCCGGCACATGGATAATCTTCCTGACCGTCTTTCCCTCGGTATGAGCCCGAATCTTCTCGTCCGCCAGGGCGGCATTCCGCACATCCTCCTCGTCCGCGTCAACCCCGACGGTCACCTTGCCCCGCAGTTTGCCGTTAACCTGCACGACGACGGTAATCTCGTCCTCCCTGATGGCATCCGGGTCGTAGACGGGCCATGAAGCGGCGCCCATGCCCTCTCCATGCCCGAGGCATTCCCACAGCTCTTCGGTGATATGCGGGACGAAAGGGGCCAGGAGAAGAACTACGCTTTCCAGCGCCTCTTTCACTACCGCCGCGTTTGCCGGCTCTCTTTTGCCTTCAAATGCGTACACGGCGTTCACCAGCTCCATAATGGCGGCAATGGCGGTATTGAAATGAAAACGCTCTTCGACGTCCTCGCTCACCTTCCTTATGGTCCTGTGTACTATCCTCCTCAGGTTGCGGCCCTCCGCGGAAAGCCCGGCGCCTTCCACCGGGTCGTCCGCGCCGCTCACCAGCGGAGACAGTTCGTACACCATTTTCCACACCCGGTTCAGAAAGCGGTAGCTTCCCTCGACGCCCTGATCGCTCCAATCCAGGTCTCTCTCCGGCGGAGAAGCAAACAGGGAAAAGAGCCGGGCCGTATCGGCGCCGAAGGAGTCTATCAGGGCATTTGGATCCACCACGTTCCCCTTGGACTTGCTCATCTTCGCGCCGTCCTTGATTACCATGCCCTGGGTAAGGAGGTTTGCAAAGGGCTCATCGATATTCACATAGCCCAGATCCCTGAGGGCCTTGGTAAAAAACCTGGCGTAAAGGAGATGGAGAACCGCGTGCTCAATCCCTCCGATATACTGATCCACCGACATCCAGTATTCCGTCTCATCCCGATCCAGGGGACCTTCCTCGAATCTGGGACAGCAGTAGCGGAGGAAGTACCAGGAAGACTCCACGAAGGTATCCATGGTATCCGTCTCGCGTCGGGCCGGCTCCCCGCACAGGGGACAGGGAACGTTCGCGAAAGAGGCAATCCTGGCCAGCGGGTTGCCCCCCTCGCCGGTAAATGTGGCGTCCATGGGGAGGAGCACGGGCAGGTCTTTATCCGGAACGGGCACGGCCCCGCAATGCTCGCAATAGATAATCGGGATCGGGTTGCCCCAGTACCTCTGGCGGGAAATGCCCCAGTCGCGCAGGCGGTAGGTTACGGTCTTCTTGCCCAGTCCCTCTTTTTCAAGGAAATCGGCGATCCTTTCCTTTGCCGCACCACTCTTCATGCCGTCAAAATCACCCGAATTCACCATAATCCCTTCTTCGGTGAACGCCTCGGTCATGGTTTCGGGGTCCAGGCCCTCTCCTTCGGGGCTGATAACCACCTGGAGAGGGAGACCATACTTACGCGCGAACTCGAAGTCACGCTGATCATGTGTCGGCACAGCCATGACCGCGCCGGTGCCATATTCCGGGAGGACGAAATTGGCCAGATACACCGGCATCCGTCTCCCGGTCACGGGATTGACGCAGTACGCTCCGGTAAAGACGCCTTCCTTTTCCATTTCATCCCCGGTGCGATTCCGCTTGTCGGTGCGTTTCATCCTCTCTATGAAAGCGGCCACATCCTCCCGTCTTTCCTCCGCGGTTATCTCCATGGCAAGGGGATGCTCCGGGGCGAGGGACATGAAAGTCGCGCCGAAAAGGGTATCCTGGCGGGTAGTGAAGACCCGTATCACTGAAGAACTCCCGTCCACCCGGAAATCGATCTCGCATCCGTGGCTCTTGCCGATCCAATTGCGCTGCATGGTGAGGACCCGCTCCGGCCATCCCGGAAGACGGTATGTGTACTCCAGGAGCTCCTCGGCATAACCGGTGATCCGGAAAAACCACTGGTCCAGTTCCTTCTGTTCCACCATGCTGTCGCAGCGCCAGCAGAGCCCATCCTCCACCTGCTCGTTGGCGAGAACCGTCTCGCACTTCGGACACCAGTTGACAAAGGAGTTCTTCTTGTAGGCAAGCCCCTTTCTGAACATCTCCAGGAAGATCCGCTGCTCCCAGCGGTAGTATCCCACGTGGCAGGTGGCAAGCTCGCGGTCCCAGTCGTAGGAGAAACCCAGCTTCTTCAGTTGGGCGCGCATGTACTCTATGTTCTCGTAGGTCCAGTCGGCGGGATGGCTTTTGTGCTGAATGGCCGCGTTTTCCGCCGGCATGCCGAAGGCGTCCCACCCCATGGGGTGGAGAACGTTGCGTCCCCGCATCCTCATGAATCGGGCCACCACATCGCCTATGGAATAGTTGCGCACATGCCCCATGTGAATACGGCCCGACGGATAAGGAAACATCTCCAGCAGGTAGTACTTTTCTTTATCGTCATTTCTGACAGCCTTGAAAACCTTGCCTGACTCCCAGAACCGCTGCCATTTCTCTTCCACCTCTTTCGGCGTATATCTCTCTTGCACTTTCCCTTACCTCCGGAATTTCTTTGGCTAATATGATGAGCATCATGCAAATCTCAAAGAAGTCCCCTCTCCCCTGGTGGGAGAGGGATAGGGAGAGGGGGAAAGGCGCCGAAATATCTCATATTACCCCTTTTCACCCCCCCACCAGCCCCCTCCCATCATGGGAGGAGGAGTATTTTCGACACTTTTGCACGAGCCTCTGATGTATTCTCAGTCAAAATCCCCCTCGGACGCCCCTCCAGCCGCATTCTCCCCATGGGAGAAGGGATATTTATCGGGCACTCTCTCATCGGAGAAGGAAGGCCGAAGGCCGGTTGACGGGACAAGACTGAAAGACCCGTGAATCTGGCGGAAAAACGGTTCACGCCTTCTTGAGGAGAGAGCGGGCCAGCTCCAGGATGCGGTTCGCCTGAATGGGCTTTGTCACATAATCGTTGGCGCCGAGGGCGAGTGCCCGCTCCCGATCCTCGCGGGCGCCCTCCGTAGTAATGACCACAATGGGCACCTCGCGGTAATTTGCGTCGTTGCGCACCAGGCTGACAAGCTTCAGTCCGTCCATTATGGGCATATTGATATCCGTCAGTATCAGGTCGAATTTTTCCGATGAAAGCTTCTTCAGCCCGTCAACTCCGTCGGTTGCCTCAACGATGCGCACCCCGGGCAGCCTCTTGAGGGCAAATGAGATAAGCTGCCTCATGGTCGGGGAATCCTCAATAATCAGAATCTTCTTTTCAGGCATGGGTTCATTCCCTCCGCTGCTGTCGGCTACTTTGTCAGCAGGTTGATAAAGCCCTGAATGGTGGAGAGCTTCCGCTCAGACTCGGAATAAAGCTTTGAGCTGAAGATCGCCGTGGCCGCATGCCCCGCCAGCAGGGTAAACAACTCATAATCAACGGGCGCGAAGGTCTTTTTCTGAAGCAGAAGCTTGTATATGACTATAACGCCTATGACATGCTCCTTGATCTTGAGGGGGATACAGACCATCGGATTCAGGAAGTCACGCCGGTACACGGTGACATCATCCACGAAGAAGTTATCCCCGGTCTTGGCAACCATCCCGATGACCCCGCCCCCCATCTTCACGGAAGGCAACTCCTCCCGGCAGACGCCTTCGGTAGCCACTGCATTCAATTCGTTGGTCTTTTCGTCAAGGAGCATAATGGCGAACTCCTCGGCGCCGATGAGATTTATGATAATCTCGGTGATTATCTGCAAAACCTCACGGAAATCCAGGGTGGAGTGAAGCTGATAGCTGGCGATGTAAAGATTGGCCAGGTTGTTGTTTTCCGATTCAATCTCCACGTAACGCTCGGCGAAATCCTGGTTCTCACGCTCCACCTGGGCAATGCGCTCCAGAATCTCCTTTTTCTCGTTTTCCAGCTTATCCACCAGATCGGAGAGTTTACGGTGCTCTTCCGTTACGACGATATCGGCGCCGGCGGAATGAGCGCTTTCTTCCTGTTGGAGAAGGCGAAAGCGGAGCCGTTCATTCTCCTTCAGGAGCTCCTGTGTGAACTCCGCCCCTTTCTTGAAAAGCTGCAGAAACTCCTCCGCCTTGCTGGAGACCCCTCTATCCTCTTCTCTAGCCATTGTTCGCTCCTCTCAGTTTGTCCGCCCTTCATAACCGGACCGCGCCAGTATCTCCCCGGCAATCCTTTCCAGGGGAACGACCGCGTCCACCTTTCCGGTAGCTACCGCGGCCCTCGGCATGCCGTAGATCACAGCCGACTCCTCCGATTCGGACAGAACCTGTCCTCCCGCATCCTTGATGGCGCGAACCCCCAGGCTGCCGTCACTCCCCATTCCGGTGAGGACAACTCCCATCAGACGGGCGCCGAAGATGTCGGCGCATGACTGGAACAGCCTGTCCACGGATGGCTGGCAGGTGTCGGTCGGACAGGGTTTCAGCAATCGCACCGTAATTTCGCCATCCTCGTTCCGCAGGACCATGTTTTTCCCACCCGGCGCAATCAGCGCCTTGCCGCGCATGACCGGCTCGCCGTCGCATGCCTCAGCGACCTCGAAGCCCGAAGTCCTGTTGAGCCTTTCCGCGAAGGTCCGGGTAAAACCCGGGGGCATATGCTGGGACACCAGGAGCGAGAAGGGAATATCTCCCGGCAGCGCCGAAAAGATGCTCTGCAGCGCGGGAGGCCCGCCGGTGGACGCGCCTATGGCAACCGCTGAAACCACCCCGCCCAGCCGCTTCCTGGGCGCATACAAAGGAGGAGGGGAATCGGGGGCCTCGGCGCGCGGCGTCGTGGCCGGCGCCTCCCACCTCTTCCTGATGCAGGACATGTTCAGGTTGAATACTCCACGGACCTTATCGTGCAGATCCCCGCGGATGGCATTCAACTCATCGGATATCCCGGCCGTGGGCTTGGCGATAAAATCCACCGCTCCCAGCTCCAGCGCCTTGAAGACCCGCTCGTCTCCTCCCTGCGCGCTGACCACGATGACAGGGGTCGGCATCCTGCTCATGACGATGCGCAGCAGGGTAAAACCGTCCATGCGCGGCATCTCTATATCGAGGGTGACCAGGTCCGGTTTCAGTTCCAGGATGCGCCTGACACCTTCCTCTCCGTCGACCGCATAACCGATAACCTCAACCTCCGGCATCGCTTCCAGCATCTTGGTCAGGGTGCGCCGGTTGAAGGCTGAATCATCGATGACGAGAACCCGTATCTTCTTCAAAGGCATCCTCCCTTCACGGTGACGGCATTGGGCTTCTGGTAGACCATGTCGGTTTTCAGATGCTTCAATGAGAAGGCGGTCGTAGTGTTGAGCAGGGACTCGGAATGCCCCAGGAGGAGATACCCCCCTTCGCGGAGCGAACGGTAGAAGGATTCCACAACCCTTTTCTTGGCAACCTGATCGAAATAAATAATGACATTGCGGCAGAATATGACATCCATCTTTCCCAGAAGGATCATCCGGTTTTCATCCAGCAGGTTCAGATGGCTGATGCTTACGAGAGATCTGACCTCGTCGCTTATGCGATAGAGACCGTCCTGTTCCTGAAAAAAACGGCGTATCCTCCCCTCTTCGGTCGTGCGGAAGGAAGAGGGCCCGTAAACCCCCTTGCGGGCGTGCTGAAGGACACGGTGGCTGATATCCGTGCCCACGATTTCAACCTTCCAGCCACGGAAAAACCCGGCCTCTATGATAAGCATGGCGATAGTATAGGGTTCCTCGCCGGTGGAACACCCGGCGCTCCAGATGCGGAGGGTCCGATCGCCCCGTTTTTCCTTCTCCTGCCTCAGTTCCGGGAGGATTTCACCCGAAAAGGCGTTCAACTGGAACTCCTCCCGGAAAAAATAGGTCTCGTTGGTGGTCAGGATATCCATTATGGCGGATAGTTCCTGATCCCTGTCGCGGCTGTACTTGAGAAGACGATAATAGTCCCTGAATCCGGACAGCTGGTGAAAGGTCACCCTTCGTGTCAGGCGCTTTTCCAGCAGGAACCTGGCGTCTCCATCGAAATAAAGGCCACAGTGTTCGTAAACGAGGTCCCTTATGAGACGGAACTCTTCCTCCGTCATATTCACTTTCGGCTCGCTATCGAATATCATGAGAACCTTTTCAGGACATCAACCATCAGGTTTCTCACCAGATCGTCTCTCTCCGTCTCCAGCGCGCTCTTGAGGATCTCCACCGCGGCGGCGCCTCGTCTCTCGGCGAGGATCCGGACCGCCGTACCGCGAACATCCCAGTGGTGATGCTCAAGGAGAGATGCCACCCCTTCCTCCAGCCACGGATCATCACGACGCGCCAGCAACTCTATGGCCGCCTTTACCACGTCCCCGTCACTTCCCGCCGCCGCGCGCCGGATCAGCTCCAGCGACTTCTCGCCCTCTATCAGGGCAAGGGCGTCCAGGGCCGCGAGACAGACCAGACCATCGGAGCATGTGAGGGCAGCCTCGATCTCCGGCAGGGCGTTGACGCCACCAGCCTTGCCCAGGCTCCTTATTGCCGAGCAGCGGACCCAGGAATCCTCGTCCCGCGCGGCGACAAGGAGGGCATTGAAGGGTTCTTCACCTGCCGTCTCTCCCAGGGCATCGGCGGCCGCGGCGCGAACCTCCGGATTCTCATCCGTAAGGGCAAGGATGAGATGATTGAGCGCCGCGCCTCCACCCAGCTCGGAAAGACCCTGAACGGCCGCTTTCCTTACCCTGGCGTCCTCATCGGTCAGGAGGAGCGAAAGACGTTCGTGGTCACGCAAGGCGCCGCAGAGAAAGGCGGCATACAGCCTCTTGTCCGGATCGTCCGAACCGGCCAGGGCCGCCGAGACGGCATCCACGGATGAAGGGTCCGTGGACGACAGCATCGACAGCGACTCCAGGGCCGCTTCCCGGACATAGGGATCGAAATCGTTCAAAAGCATGGCGATATCGGGGATAAGTGAGGAGAGGCCAATCCTTCCCGAGCAGCGCGAGGCTGCTTCCCGTACCTGGGGAGACTGGTCGGCCATCCCCTTTCGCACCAGGTTCAGACAACCCGGGGGGTCCATCTGGTTGCACAGGCGAAGGATGTTTGTTTTCCCGCTTTCATCGGCAACGGAAAACTCCTGTTCCAGAAAGCGGAGCGTAACCGTCCCCATGGATCGCAAGGCGCCGACGCAGACGGGGAGGAGACGTTCGTCACCGCACGATCGCATGATGGCCGGCGCCGCGCGCCCATCCCCGATGATGCCGAGGATGCCCACAACCGCCCCGAGCAGGTCCTGGTCCGAGGTGTCCAGCAGATCGACAAGGTCGTCAACGACGGGTGTTCCCGCGAAACGGGCGATGGCTGAATCCACCGCACGGAGATCCCCATCCCGGCTTATCCTTCCCCTGACTTCCATGAACGCCTTTGCCGCCGACTCGCGAATGCTCCTGCCGTTCCCGGCCAGCCCCTCCGCCAGCAAAGGCGCCGCATCCATCCCGCCCATGGCGCCCAGACACTCATATACCGCTTTTTTCAGGAGAGGGTCCGCCAGAAAGGGGGTGATTGACTGAATGGCAAAGGGAGAACCAATGGCGGCCAGGGCCCCCAGGATTGTATGGCGGAGCGATACATCGGACAGGGAGAGGACCTCGATGAGGACCGGCACGGCCCTTTCGTCCCCCATACTCCCCAGACTTTCCGCCGCGGAGTTCCGGACATTCCGGTCTTCGTCGTTAAGGGCCCTGATAAGACAGGGGAAGGAGGATTTATCCCCAATGGCCCCCAGGATGTCAATCACGAACTTGCGGACATCGGCGTCAGGGTCTTCGACGTGGGCGACCAGAACCGGGAGCGCCTCCTTGCCAAGCCTCTCCAGGGTTTCCGCCGCCAGATTTCTCAGACCGGCGTTATCCGGGGAACGGAGAAGGTCAAAGACCTCCTCCGTGAACTCCAGCGCAGCGGAGGAGGCGAGGTATACGGCCAGGGCCTCCTTTCGCACGCGCCAGCTGGGATCCCCCATGGCCGCATAGAGATATTTCCGGACCGCACGCAGCGGAAAGGAAGAGAGGCCCAGTACCGCTGACCGGCGCGCCTCCTCATCAGGGGACGAAAGCCCCTCCGCTATGCGACCCGGATCATCCCCCTTGGGAACAACGTTCATGCGGGCAATCCTCCTTCCATTGCAAAAAGGTCTATGGAATCTTTCGAACCCATCATCCGGACCGCTACCTCGTTTCGTCCACGGCCGGCTTTCCGGCCCTTTCCCGCTCCAGAAAAGCGGCAATGGCATCTTCCAGATAGGAAGTGTCCGCGCGGACCTCTTCGGGAACCCTCCGTTCATACAGAGAGAACCCCTCGGAGATCTCTTCCCGCAGAACATCGCGGAATGTGCCTTCGCGAACCCCCTCTTCAACCTTTTTCTGATTATAGAGGACTATGTCGCTCACAATGATGCGGGCCAGCCTCCTGGCCCTTTCATGGGCCTCAAGGACCTCCAGAGCTGATGCCGCGCAGGTCTTGGCCTCTTCATCACTCCGGATCCGCTTCCGCATCGCTTCCTGTTCCTCAAGCTCGCCGGGTGAAAGCTCCCGCGGATCGGTCTCCCCCTCCCCAGCCGGCGGCGGCTGGCCGGCAGGCTGCTCCAGCGCGTTCTGACCGAACACCAGGCTGTATATCTTCGCGGCCAGAGAATCCGGAATGTGATGTTTCTCAATGTAGTCGTCAGCCCCGTAGAGGGATTGCGGCTCCCTTTTATACCTTGTCTTGTCATAGATGGAAGCGACAAGTATGGTCTTGACAGAGGCCAGGGAAGGGTTCGCGCGCATCCTCTCGCAGATCTCGAAACCGTACATGCCGGGGAGGGCCACATCAAGGAGAACCACGTCCGGAATGCGTTCCTCTATGGCCGCCAGGGTTTCGTGGCCGTCCTGAAAGGAGAAAACGGTGAAAGGTTCAGAGGACAGCGACTGCTCCACCTCACGGCAGAAATCAAGGCTTTCATTGGCCACCAGCACCGTAAGGGGCCTTTCGCGACGCGTCCGCGACGCGTCCGCGGGGGATGGGTCTGCGGTCCGGCCGACGCCGGAGACACGGAAAAGCGTTCGGCAGCGACTGCACCTGAGAATACTTCCCTCCGCCTTCACCTTCGAATCGTCAAGGCGGAAGCGGGTCCTGCATTTCGGGCACCCCACTAGCATGGCTGTAATATTTCCCTCCCGGATCAAAGCTGGCCCAGAGACGAATACAGCGCCGCCGTCCATCAGCGGGAGCGGCGCGCTACCGGGCCTCCGAGGCGCGGAATCCGTTCAACTCATTGGACTCCCCGGTATCCAGAACCGCGTCCAGGTTCACCAGCAGAAGCATGGAATCACGCACAAGACAGACTCCAATGAGGTAACGGTATCCCTTGGCCTTTACGACAGCAGGCGGCGGGCGCAGGTCCCTCACCGGAATCGATATGACCTCGGTCACGGAATCCACCATAAGAGCCAGCGGCTGGCGGTCCACCACCGCAATTAGGAGCCTGCATGCGCCCCCCTCCGCATTTGCCGGGAGCCCGAATCTTTTCCGGAGGTCCACCACCGGAATGACAGCCCCCCTCAGGTTGATGACCCCCTCGAGAAAGGAAGGGGCATCGGGCAGAGCGGCCAGACGAAGCGGTTTGATGATCTCCCGCACCCGCATGATGTCAAGGGCGAAGATATCGGAACCGAGACGAAAACAGACAACCTTGATTTCCTGGATATCCCCGTCCACCCGGCCACCTTTCAATGCGGATACCTCATCGGAGCGACACGTTGACGATCTTTTCCAGATCGAGGAGAATCAGCATCCTTCCTCCGTGCCGTCCGATTCCGGTCACGAACTCACGATCCATTCCTTCCAGCACCTGCGGGGCCTTCTCTATTTCCGAGGACTTCAGACCGATCACCTGAAACACCTCGTCCACCAGCAGGCCGCATGCGCCATCTTCCTTCTTGACGATGATAATCCTCTCCGTGCCCGATGATGCCGCTGGTGGCAGACCAAGCCTCGGACGAAGGTCGAATACCGGTATGATCACTCCCCTCAGAGACAGGACCCCGGCGACGAAAACCGGCATGCGGGGCACCTCGGTTACGGCTCGCGGCTTGATGATCTCCCTTATCTCCAGGAGACTCAGGCCATAATCCTCATCCGCCACCCGGAAGCGCAGATATTTCAGGATATCTCCGGACGAGTCAGAGGTCTCGTCCAGGTGTGCTTCCACTGTGTCCGCGGCGGTTCCCGCCCGCCGCCGTCCTTCCAGGAGAACCCCGACGGGATCAAAATTCTCCCGGACAACCGGTTCCACCCGCGGATGTGCGTCCGCCTCTCGCCGGGGCGTCCCCGGATCCGGCAAAGGGGCGGCATGGTAAACCTCGCCGGGGGAGACTTCGACGGCCTGCTCCCCGATGACAGCCTCCGGGCGCGACGGAGTCACGGACGGCGCCCGGCAAGCCTGCCAGGTCTTTTCCAGTCGCGCCTTTTTTCTTATCTCGGCAAGGTTCATGAGCCGGCGCCTGCTGCTCGCATATCGAATTCACTCCGGAGACCGTCGATGACGGTCACGTCTATGAGCGTGGCATCCCTGGAAAAACCCTCAAGGAGGGCCGCGGTGGCGATGGTGTTTATACGACGGGGCACCCCGCCGGAAAGCTCGAAGATTCTCAGCACGGCGTCCGGAGAAAAAAGTCCCGCCCCCCCCCCGGCGACAGTCAGCCTGAAATCGATGTATTCCAGCGTTTCTTCCAAGTTGAGGGGCAGAATGTGGTACTGTATGCCAATCCGCTGGCACAGGGCCTCGTAACCGGGGTCAGCGAGCCGATCCCTCAGTTCAGGCTGTCCCATCAGGATAACAGACAGCAGGTTGCCGTCATCCAGCTGGAAATTGGTGAGAAGCCGGATCTCGTCGAATACCTCCCGTCCCGGGATCATATGCGCCTCGTCGATAATGACGACCGGCACGATCCCTTCACTGTGACAGCGGTACATCTCTCCCGTCAGCGCCCGGAGAAGGGCGTCCTTTGTCGACGGAGGAGACGGTATCCCCAGATCGGCCGCCAGAAGACGGAGGAACTCAAGGGACGTCAGGATAGGGTTGAAGATGACGCAGAAGCGGTATTCCTCTCCCACGCTGTCCATAAGCGCCCGCGAGATGGTTGTCTTGCCGCTGCCGATACCGCCCGTCAACAGAGCGAGCTCCCTTTCCTCTACTGCATACAGGAGGCGCGCAAGGGCCTCCTCGTGCCCTTTGCCGAGAAAAAGAAACCGCGGATCCGGGGTTTTGCTGAACGGTTTCTCTCTCAGTCCGTAAAACCCCTTGTACATTCTACGCCGCGCCTCTCGTCGCTTCCGAAATAATACCGCCCACATCCAGAATGAGGATGGTCCGCTGATCGCCCAGGTCCGCCGCTCCGGCTATCCCCTTCACATCCCTGAAGGTGTCGCCCAGGGACTTTATGACTATGTCCTGCTGGCCCAGAAGGTCGTCCACAACGATCCCCACCCTCCTGTCCGCGCTGCCGGCGACAACCGCGAAGGTCCCGGACGCCGGCGATGCCACGCGCAGATCGAAAAAGCTCTCCAGCCGCAGCAGCGGAAGGGTGGATTCGCGGAGCTGCATGACCTCCTTCCGTTCCACGGTCCGCAGTTCCACGTCTTCGAGAGCGATGGTCTCCCTGACGGAAGTGATGGGAACGGCGTAGACCCTGCCCGAGGTCTCCACCAGAAGCGCCTTTATAATGGCCAGAGTGATGGGCAGTGTGATAATCACGCGGCTGCCGTATCCGGGCCGGCTCTCCAGGTCCACCCTGCCGGAAACAGCCGCGATATTGTTCATCACCACGTCCATGCCCACCCCGCGTCCGGAGACGTCGCTCAGGCCGTCGGCCGTGGAGAATCCGGGAAGAAAGATGAAATCGAGGATTTCCTTGTCGGACAGGCCCTCCGTACTCTCCACGAGCCCAAGTTCCACGGCCTTGCGGGATATCCTGGCCGCATCCATGCCCCTGCCGTCATCTTCAACCTCGATGACCACGTGGTTCCCCCTCTGAAACGAGGAGAGACGGATGATTCCCCGTTCATCCTTGCCCGAAGAAATCCTTTCGCCAGGGGGCTCGATGCCGTGATCGATGGCGTTCCGGATGATATGCATCAGGGGATCGGCGATATCCTCCACTATCATCTTGTCCAGTTCCGTATCCCCGCCCGAGAGACGTAATTCGATCTTCTTGTCCTGCTCCCTGGATATCTTCCGGACAATGCGCGACATCTTTTCAAACAACTGCCCCACGGGCACCATCCGGACATCCATGACCCGGTTGCGCAGCTCGTTGAGCTTGCGCTCCATCCCCTTGGCCGTCTTGGCCAGTTCCACCGCAAGCCCGGAAAAACCCTGTTCCCTCATGCGATCGGATATGGATGCAAGGGCGCCGTGAAACAGGATCAGCTCGCCCACGATATTCATCAGTTCGTCGAGCTTGGAGATGTCCACGCGCATGGAGCGGGACATGCTCCTGGCGGAAGGGGAACCGGTCTCCCCCCCGGCTAAGGATTCTTCGTCCTTTTCCGGCACGGAGGGCATGGGCAGCGGCGCGGAAACCGCTGGGGCATCGTCCCGGTCCGGATCTCCCAGGGGAAAAACGGTTACCCCCGGCAGATCCGCGGACAGGGAGACCACATCAGTGCCGCGGGCGCAGCCAAACAGGATATCGAAGGCAATGGAGCTCCCCATGTCTCCCCCGGCGCTGGGAAGGGTGCTGATCACCTCTCCTGCCCGTTTCAGGAGGTCCATGAGTTCCCCCAGCTCCCTGTCAAAGGAGTCGAGGGAATAGGCCGCGTGAAAACGGAATAGTTTCCTGCCCCTTGCGATATTCTCCCGGAGACGGTGCTCCTCGTACTCGGTCAGGGCCTGGAGGATGCTTTCGGAAACGCCCAGTTCCGACGGAGAAAGAGGAACTGTCTCTTTTCTCCCTCCCGAGATGCATCCGTTGATGCGGGCCAGGACGGGTGAAATATCCGTCAAGGCCGGCGAAGCGGAACCCACAGACCTGAGGATCGACCCCAGCGCCTCCACCGCATCGAACAGCACGGCCAGCGCGTCGCCGTCCAGTGATCTCTTCCCGAGGCGGAGGCAATCCAGAAGGCTCTCCAGGGTGTGGGCGAGTTCCGCGACTTCGCCAAACCCGAACATCCCGGCAAGCCCCTTGAGAGAGTGCGCGCTGCGAAAAATCGAGTTTACCGTCTCTGGATTGAACTCGTCCCTGTCGGAGGAATCCCCCAGGGCAAGGAGGTCTCCCCCCATCTGTTCGAGGATCTCCTCTGCCTCGGCCAGGAAATCCTTGGTGGCTTTTTCCAGGGAATCATCGCTATCGGCCATCTGTCATCTTCCCGCCCCCCTGCTCCCCGGTCAGCAATTCCGCCGGGAGTAACGCCGCGGAGGCCTCCTCTTATCCGATATAGTCCAGGATCAGCTTCTGCAACCGCTCCGGAAGGAATGGTTTCACCAGATATTCATTCGCGCCAAGGGCCATGCCCCTCTCCCTGTCCTTGTCGGAGCTTTCGGTGGAAATGATGAAGAGAGGGATTGAACGATAATTGGGATTGTTCCTGACGTAGCTTATCAGCTCGAGACCGTTGATGTCGGGCATGTTGATATCCGTGATAATCAGATCCACCTGCTCTCTGGGCAACAGGCGCAGAGCATCAAACCCGTTCTTCGCCTCGATGACCGAATACCCGCCCATGGCCTCGATGGTGGCAACGAGAAATGATCGCATGGCGGGAGAGTCTTCGGTTACGAGAATCTTTTTCACATTTGCTCCTGATCTTTTTCTCTCAGTCTTTGTCGTAAAAGACCCTTTTCCATGGCCAGACCGGCCTGGGAAAGAAATATTTCGAGGGAGTCGGTATCGCCCACGGGACGCCTCTCGGGGAGATTGTCGCCATAGAGCACCGCCACCACCTTTCCTTCGCTGGTCAACGGGCCGAAGAACATCTCCAGCGGCTCTCCCCCTCCAAGTTCATCAAGCAGATAACGGTTCCACCGCGAACCGTCGGGGGGCGCCTTCACCGCCATTCTGGTGGCGATTGCCCTGGAGAAGAACATATCCTCGTTCAGGGGAATGCACAGGTCACGGACCCTGGCGTCGGCATGACCTTCGGGGTCTTCGATACCGAACTGCCCGAGCCCCCGTATCCCGTCTTCCTCGACGATGAAAACCACGGCCCGGTTCATGAACTCCGTGGCAAAGCGCAGCGCCAGAAGGATAATACCGCCCTCGAGAGCCGGGTTGTTCAGCTCCTCCAGCATTCCGCGCAAAAGGGATGTCCCTGTCTTTGCCTCTCCGGAGTCGGTAACGGGAAAAAAATCTTCGCCCATCTCGCGAGAAAGCTCATCTCCCAGATTGATGGTGGAGGATTCCGCGGGCTCTTCCGCTTTCTTCCCCGGACAGGGGAGTGAGGACTTCAGACTCTCCGCGAACGGCCCGAAGATTGAAGACTGGCGGATCTCCGACTTGCGGGGCTTTGCAAGCAGCCGGTACCCCATTTCCTCCACCTTCCGCTCGGCGTTGCCCGCGTGATGGTCCGACAGAACGATGACGGAAAGGTCTGGAAAGTTGTCATGGATGAGTTCAATCAGCTCCAGTCCGCCCAGGATTCCGGAACCGTCCATGCGAGGCATGATTAGGTCCGCCAGGATTACCGGACGCGCCCCGTCACGGTAGAGAAAATCCACCTTGATGAGGGTGTCCTCGGTCTTGCGGAAGTCATGCACGGTATATCCCCACTCTTCCAGAAGCGTGACAAGGGCGTCCCGGACCTCGTTGTCGTCATCCACCACAACGGCCACCGGCTCCCGATTCGCTTCAGAAGATACTTCCCCGGCTCCCGCCCCCTTGCTCATCAGATCAAACGCCAGGTCGCAACTGTCGGCAATGGAAGAGGTCTCCGCGTCCCGCACATCTTCCTCTCCCGCCGGCGCCCCCCTGTGACGCCGTTCATCGAGAATTCGGGAACCTTCCATAGCCAGGTACTGCGGGCTCAGCCCCTGGCCAAGGAGAAACTGCTCCGGCTCGTCTCCCGAGTCCCCGGGTTCTTCAACGGCTTCCCGCAGCTCGAAGTCGAAGGAACCTTCCTGCCACCCGAACAGGGTATAGACCACTCTTTCGATACGCTCGCGGACAATCTCTTCAATGGATTCGGAACGGACGGAAAACCTGTTCACCAGGATATCGCCGAGACGTTCGTGAAAACCCTCCCTGCTCTGGATTGCCAGAGCCGAGTCCAGCACAGGCCCCGTAATAAGGCCTCTTTCCAGGAGGATCCTGCCTATGTGAGGCTGTTTGCCGTCAATGGCGGCCTGTATAACCTGGCCCTGACGGAACACGATCTTCCCTTCGTGCCCGTTTCCATATAGGGAAAGGACACCGGACTTTCTGCTGAGACTGACTATCTGGAGGATTTCACCGAGTCCCAGATCCTCCAGGTTACCGACAAGACTCATAAAAAAGCGACTCCGTAACAGGGCACAGGGGAAATGCGGCGCGGGCGGAACGGCGGGCGCCCACGGTTCTTCAACAAATTAAGTATTTACAGCGGCGCCAGGCCTCCCCGGCAGGGGAGTGGAAAGAATAAACCATACGTCCCGGCAAGTAAAGAGATTCCGCCCATCAGCGTTCTCTTCCCTTGAACAGAAACCGGAGCGGGGTGCCGGAGAAACCGAAGGCCTCCCTCAGCCGGTTTCCCAGGAAACGCTCGTAGGACTCCTCTATTCCTTCGGGACAGTTGGTAAACACGGCAAAGGCAGGGGGTCTGGTCGCCACCTGGGTAGTATAGTAGAACTTGACCCGTCTCCCCTGAAACAAGGGATGGTGATGGGCTGCCACCGCCTCCTTGAAGACCCTGTTCAGTTCGGAGGTCGTCACCCGCCTGACATACTGGCCCATAACCTCGTCAACGGCCTCCATAATCTTGCCGGTACGCTGTCCGGACAGGGCGGATACGAAGAGGATCGGCGCGTATGACAGATACTTCAGGTCCGTGCGGATGCGTTCCACGAACCTGCCGACGGTGGAGTTGTCCTTCTTCAGCAGATCCCACTTGTTGACGACGATAATGCATCCTCTTCCCGCCTCGCAGGCGTATCCGGCGATACGGGCGTCCTGCTCGGTCACGCCCTCTTCGGCATTGAGAACGATGAGCGCCACGTCCGCGCGGTCAATGCTGCGCAGGGCGTCAACTGCGCTGTATTTTTCAATCTTCACGCTGATCCTGCCCTTGCGCCTGATGCCCGCCGTATCGATGAGGAGATACCTCTTCCGGTTGCAGTTGAAGTAGGTGTCCACCGAATCACGGGTAGTGCCGGGAAGCGGGTTGGCGACGACACGCTCGAACCCGAGGAGCCGGTTCACCAGGGAGGACTTCCCCACATTGGGGCGGCCGACCACCGCTATCCGCGTCACATCCTCGTCATCCGGCGCGCTCCCGCCGGCGGGAAAGGAGGCCACGACCTCGTCCATGAGGTCATTGATCCCCCTGTTATGCTCAGCGGAGATGGTCAGAAACCGGTCCACTCCCAGGGCAAAGAAATCCCCCACCTCTGCTTCCTGCTTCTCTCCTTCCACCTTGTTCAGAACGTAGAAGACGGGCTTTTCCACCCTCCTCAGCATCTCCACGACCTCCCGGTCGGCCGGGGTCAGCCCCTCCCGCGCATCCATGACAAACAGGATAACGTCGGCTTCCTCCATGGCCAGCATGGACTGCTCCCGCATCTGCCGCAGCAGGTGATCCTCGCTCGCCGGCTCGAACCCGCCGGTATCGATGAGGGTAAAGGGCACATCGAAGCGGTCCACAAGACCGTAGTTGCGATCCCTTGTGACGCCGGGCATATCGTCAACAATTGCCTTGCGTCGTCCGATGAGGCGGTTGAAAAGAGTAGACTTTCCCACATTGGGGCGCCCAACGATAGCTACTACAGGTCTCATTCGTAACCCAGCTCCTTCAGCATGCGGCGGTCTTCGCGCCAGTCCTTGCTCACCCTGACAAACAACTCGAGAAAAACCTTCGTGTCCAGCAACCTCTCGATATCTTTCCGGGCAAGGGTACCGATGCGCTTCAGCATTTCGCCCCGCCTGCCGATCAGTATCCCCTTCTGGGAATCCTTTTCCACCGTGATGGTCGCTGATATCGCGACCATACCCTTTTCAGGGCGCTCCTTGAAAGCGTCCACGGCCACCGCCGTGGAAAAGGGGATCTCGTCCCGGGTCAGGCGAAAGACCTTTTCGCGGATCATCTCCGCCACGACAAAACGTTCCGGCAGATCCGTCAGGATATCGTCCGGAAAATAAGGGGCGCCCTCGGGCAGCATCCCCGCCACCAGGCTTACCAGCAGCTCAACCCCATCGCCACTGGCGGCCGAGATGGGCACCACCTCCCTGAACGGGAAAAGGGCTGATTGGGCGGCTATCCCGGCCAGAAGGGTCTCTTTAGGCGCCAGATCTATCTTGTTGATCACCAGGACCACCGGGACGCCGATACCGCGGAGGACATCCAGCAGCAGTTCGTCACCGCCCCGGCCGAGGCCGCCGGCCTCGACCAGGAGAAGAACCACGTCCACCCCTTTCACGGAGGAAAGGGCCTCCTCCATCATGAACCGGTTGAGACGGGAACGGGCCTGGTGAATCCCCGGTGTGTCGATAAACACGATCTGGGCGCCCGGCATGTTGTGGATCCCCTGGACCCTGTTGCGTGTCGTCTGGGGCTTGTCCGAGGTAATGACTATCTTTTCTCCGAGAATCCGGTTCAGAAGCGTCGACTTTCCCACATTCGGGCGGCCGATGATGGCGACGAAGCCCGAGCGGAACGGTGTTTCAGGCATGTGCCGCATCCTCCAATTCATAGTTCAAATGTTTATAGTTCAGGTCCGCAAGGATATTCCCGCTCCTGACTTCATCGCCCCCTTCTACGGCGATTTCGCGGGACGAAAGGAGTTCATCACCCAGGACACGCACGATGCGCACGCCCTTTTCATCAAGCAGGCGCCTCATGTTGGACCGTCCCTGGCCGACAACATCTGACACCCGCGATGGGTGGCAGCGGACCATGAGCGGATCATCTCCGGCAAGGTCTCCGGCAAGGAGAGACAGAAGGTCATAATAAAGTTCGGCCTCCACCAGCTGGCGGAAGGCCGGGTGGAAAGGGCCGGCGACAACCACGCCGCTTCTTTCCAGTTCAGCGGTAGGCTGGAGCCCGGCCCGGATCACGGGAATCCCCGCCAGGAGAGATTCATGCAGCATCACCTTGCACAGGGCGACAGCCTCCTGAAGGGAAAGGGGTCGATAGCTCCCGTTCGCATAATCGGCAGCCAATTGCGTTCCCTTGATAACCACGGCGGGATAGATACGGAGAAAATCAGGGGCAAGCTCCAGGACACTGGAGAGCGACGCGAGTGACTTGCGGAAGGTGTCCCCGGGAAGACCCGGCATGAGCTGGACGCCCACTTTGAAACCGTGACCCTTCAGGCATGCGACGGCCCTTTCCGTATCCCGCGCGCCATGCCCCCGTCCGGACAGTTCCAGAACACCGTCATCCATGGACTGGACTCCCAGTTCCACGGTCTTCACCCCCAGAGACCTGAGCCGCGCAGCGCTCTCGTCATCAATGGCGTCAGGTCGTGTGGACACCCTTACCGAAGACACCTCCCCGGCGGCCAGAAGGGGTTGCACAGGAAGGAGAAGCCGCTCCTGATCCAGCGGCGCCAGACCGGTGAAGGTCCCTCCGAAAAAAGCCACCTCAACGACGCCCGTCCCACCGGAGCGGCGGAAGTCCTGAATCCTGGCAAGGATCTCTCCGGCCGACGGAAGCGATGTAGAGGCGCCGGCAATCTTCTCCTGATCACAGAAAACGCACCGGTGGGGGCAGCCGCGATGGGAGATGAAAAAAGGCGCCACGGGCGTCTTCACAGGGTATCCGCTTCATTGGCGGAATCGATATTTTCCAGGGCAAAGCGCGCGGCGGCCTGCTCCGCCTCCTTCTTGCTCCGGCCCGATCCCCTGCCGAGAAATTCCCCGCGCACGGCAACCTCTACGGTAAACCTCCGGTCGTGATCCGGACCGAAGACCTCCTTGATGGAATACAGGGGCGGAGAGCCGAAAAGCGAGTGGGACAGCTCCTGGAGACGCGTCTTGTAGTCCCTGCCTGCGTCTTCAATCCCTTCCGCGGACAAGAGGTCGCCGAAAAGCCCGTCAACCGCGCGCTCCGCCGCCGTAATGCCCCCGTCCAGATACACCGCCGCCACCAGAGATTCCAGCGCATCGGCAAGAACCGACTTCTTCCCGCGACCGCCGCTTTTCTCCTCGCCCCGTCCCAGCAGCAGATACCTTCCGAGATCAATCCTTCCGGCAAGACCCGCCAGGGTCTCCGCATCAACCAGAGAAGCCCTAATCCTGGAAAGGCGTCCTTCAGAGCCGGCGGGCAGAAGCTCCAGAAGGCGGCAGCTCACCAGAAAACCGAGGACCGCGTCACCGAAGAACTCCAGGCGCTGGTTATCGCGCATCCCGGGGGAACGCGCCTCATTAACCAGGGAACGGTGGGTAAGGGCTTCGACGAGCAGCTCCCGTTTCCGGAAACCGTATCCCAGCGCCGCCTCAAGCTCCTCCAGCATCGCCTCCCTGTTTTTCACCATAAGCAAACGCCTCTATTCCAAAAAGACCGGAAATTCCAACATACAAGAGCCGCCGAAGTATAACCAACTCTCCCTTTTTAATCAACCACAACATCGGTGTCAGGCTCGCCTTTTCGCCATTCTCCAATCCGCCGTTTCGATTCTCCTATCAATGACGCGATCCGATGGTCACCTTCCGCCTTCGCGGCCAGCAACTCCCCGCTCCTGGTCAGGGGAGACAGGTCGCGGCCGAGATAGCGGCCCAACTCGGTAAGAGAAATATCCGTGCACTCCCGGACGAGCAAGGTCAGCAAAGCCCTGGCCTCGGTAAACGGTCTTGCCTTCCCCCGCGCCCTGAGCTGTTCCACCGTGATCCCGTACAAGCCGCACACAACCTCTACGGCATCATCCATGGCCGGGGTGCGGTGTTTCCTCTGATTGGCCATTGCGAGGGCCAGGTCAGCAAAGTTGTCATCCCCCAGAATTCGCCCTTCACAGGCGCCGCTGTGAAATTCGCTTCTTCGCCCCTCCTCCATCCCGTCCATAACAAAAGACAGGTATCTTGTGCGCGCCTCGCGGATATTGTCGCAAAACAGGGAAAGAAGCCAGTCAGAGCAAAGCCATGGAATCTCGTCCAGTCCCATATAAGCCCTGTGTCCGCTCCACGGGTAGTCGGCGGGCAGATCAACTATCCCGGCCCGGACCGGATTCAAATGAACATAGCGCACTATTTCCAGCAGATACGCCTCGGCATCGATCAGCAACGCCTTGTAACGGCCCTGAAAGACATGCCCGCAGCGCCCTTGGGACATGTTTATCCACCTGGTAAAGCGGAGAGCGATATTCTGCATGATGCGTGAAAGCGGAATGTCCGACACCTGGAGGATTAAGTGAACATGGTTCAACATCAGGCAGAATCCGTGGATCCGGCAACGGAACCTCTCCACCCCGTGCTGAAGGATTAGATAGAAACGGCAACGGTCGCCATCTTCGAAAAAAACGGGAGTCCCAGCATTGCCCCGAAGAATGACGTGATATACAGCGCCTGGAAAATGGATTCGTGATTTTCGTCCCATAGTCAATCCTTTGAGCGATAAAAGGCTGAAAGGCGAGCCTGACCCTGCATACTTTTTCTGTCCACCAGCGCCCTCGAAAGCGATATGGTTGAGGCATTATCTGTTTTGTGGTAAAAGGACCACATGGTAAATATTGCCAAACAGATTGCATATTGGCGAGAAAGCGCTGAAGAAGATTGGGGCGTAGCCGGTGATTTACTGGAGAAAAACCGTATTCGCCACACGCTGTTTTTCAGCCACCTGACCCTTGAGAAAATACTGAAGGCGCATGTATGCCGTGTAACCGGAGAGCTTGCCCCGCCCATCCACAACCTGGTAAGACTGGCTGAAAAGGCAGGAATTGAACTGACGGACAAACAACTTGACCTGTTGGCCGAGGTGAATGAATTCAATATTGAAGGTCGTTATCCGGACTCACGACTTGCGCCCCCTACCCTGGAAATCGCGAAACATTATATTAAGCAAATAGCGGAGATGCGGGAATGCTTGAGCAATCTGTTCTGAAAACCGTGAGAAATTTCGTTGCGGCTGTTGCTTCAGCAGGAATCACTATCGAAAAGGTAGTAGTTTTCGGCTCTCAGGCACGGTGTCAGGCACGGGAATGGAGTGATATCGATCTTATTGTTGTTTCTCCCCAGTTCGATGATATTGGAGACCGCACCTTCATCAACCTGCTATGGCGAATAGCCGCCCGCGTAGACAGCAGGATTGAGCCAATCGCGTGCGGATCAAGACAGTGGAGAGAAGACGACTCATCGGCGGTAATTGAAATTGCCCGGCGTGAAGGCGAGGTTCTTGAGGCGGCCTGAACCGTAATTAACTGCTACAGCGAGAAACATATCGTCATAAGGGTCAAGACAGATATCATTTACCGGTTCCGTTCCCCACTACCGTCCCCAGTATTCATATCAGATCCGCTCCATCAAACCGCTCCCTGAGCGGAGTCGAAGGGAGCGCCGCATCGACCCCTCTTGGCATATATCCGGGAAATATGGTGAGTGTCCCGGGTTTTCGGGTTTTTCCCGAATCATTCACTGCCGTCTCTCTGCCAATGGATAGACATCCTTGCGATGACAGATACCGAAGACAACGATTTCTTCCCCGGCAATCCTGAAAACGACGCGATAATCACCAACTCTCATTTTCCAGTATCCCTTGAGAGTCTTGCTCAGAGGTTCGCCGTATTCATGGGGGGCAATCATAAGGCGCGTCTCTATCGCCTTCCAGATTCTGTCCCTTATATCCCCATTGAGTTTCGGGATGTCCTTCGCCTTCACGTCCGGATGATAGATAACCGAGAACGGCATGCTAACCCCAGACAGCTTCATGGCTGAGCGCCGTATCGTGATTGAAGCCTTCCTCCCGTTCAGAGGCGAAGAACGCCAACGCCCTATCCTCGCGAAGCTCAATTGCTTCCCGGACAAGGTCCCGCATCAGCGTTGACATGGAAACACCTTGATCTTCCGCAAGCTCATGAACCGCATTGTACAGGGGTTTTTCAAGTACAACATTTATTCTGGGGTTCTTGGCAGGCATGCTATTCTCCTTTGCCCAGAGTGTATCACTTGCGTTCCACCGATTCAACCTTCTTGCTTGGGCGCAGAACATTTCAATTGTTTTAACCGCGCAATGTCTCCCACAATTTTCGCAAGACTCCCTTTGAAAAGAAACGCGGAAACGAGCACATTGGTGTCAATTACGACCCGTTTCAACGTTTCTTCTTTCTTGCCCATGCAACCGCATCCACCACGTCACTTCCTGTAATGCCGAGTTTTACCATCTTTTCCTGGATGCTTTCCAGGGAGGCGCCAATGGGAGTGACCTTAACCGGCGCCAGGACAATCCGGTTATCCTCGACAGTCGCATCAAATAAATCAACTCCCGGGAACTTATTCACGATCTCTTTCGGCAGGGTCAGTTGATTCTTCGAGGTTTTCTTTGCCAACATATTCCTTACCTCCTCACTGTAAGGATAATTTGCGTCACTGCTTATTGCATGAGGATTTCCTGCTCCTATCTTCTTTCACCCGCACCGCTCGAAATTCCTGTGAGCGGAAAGGCTGAAAGGCGAGCCTGACCCCGCCTTTCCTGCTGGTTTTTCCCAGAGAGTTTCATTGCACACAAGGGCAGGTAATGCTAGTATTACCTGAGAACACGCAAAGGAGAAACTGTTATGCAAACCGCGACCAGCAAGCTTACATCCAAGTTCCAGGCCACCATTCCGGAACCTGTACGGAAAGCTCTGCACCTGAATGCCGGAGACGCCATCGCCTTTGATATTGAAAATAACCGTATTCAGATTCGGAAAGCGCGCCCGATAGACGTGGTCTTTGCACAATCACTGGAAGGGACACTCACTGAGTGGGAGTCGGCCGCGGATGAGGAGGCGTACCGTGACCTTTGATGCTTTCGATGTGGTTGTTGTCCCGTTCCCGTTTACAGATAGGACCACGAGCAAGCGCAGACCGGCGCTGGTCCTGTCCCAGGCACATGCATTTAATCGGCAGATTGGTCATGTTGTGCTGGCCATGATTACGAGCGCCAGGAATTCTGATTGGCCGCTTGATATGGAAATCCAGGACCTGGATTCCGCGGGTCTGCCCAACGCATCAATTATCAGAATGAAACTGTTCACCCTGGATCAACAACTGATTATCAGAAAGGCCGGAACATTAGCAATCACGGATCAGGAGAAAATCAAAGAAGCGCTTCGCCAATTACTGCCATTGTAGGGGTTTGACTAAAGCGCTCTCTTGTGCGGCAACAGACTGTCCTACTCCGGTTTTTTCCACGGGCACACACTGCCGCATACGAGATCGCTGACTGCTCCGCGGAAGGGTATGGCTTTTCTTACTGTGTCCGCCTTAGGCGTGAGATTCAACCAGAACCCCTTTTGAAGAGGATGTCGTTCGGCAGGCTGTATAAATGGCTTCGCCTCTTGAATGAAATGCTAAAAGGCGAGCCTGACCCCGCCCCTCCCTTTTTCCCCACTTTTTCCTAAGACTGAAAGGCGAGCCTGACCCCGCCTTTCTCCCTGGTTCTTCCTTTTCTTGCTCCGCTTCGGTACCCGCTTATTTTTTATAATGCAGATCGCTTGATGTTTTAACGGTTCCTTCTGCATCAATATAAAACTTGCCACCATAAGGATCATCAGGAATTTTTTCGATAATCCGGTTGTCTACCAAAGAATTAAGACTTTCGGGATTTTTTCCCTTTATTTCCTTATATTGCGCCACCGCTTTCTCAAGAAATAATATCTTACGCAATGCTTCAAGTCGGATCTCATAATCTTTGCGGAGGGAATGATCCTTGGTGCTTTTCAGGACACCCTCAAGAAATATTACAGCGTTCTCCGTTTTGTTTCCCTTGTATGCAAGACGGGCAGCAAAGTACCCGAAAAACGGATCAGCGCCGGGCCTCTTTGAGGCGATCATCAAAAATTCCGATGCCTTGCTGGTGTCATTAAGAAAATAATAGTGATTAAAACCAAGATAAAACGGCAACCAATAATCCCAATTCCTGTAGTGGGTTCCTTTTTCAAGAAAAATATTTGCCTCACGCACCCTGTTGGCGTCCCAAGCTAATATGCTATTGGCCAGAAAATACGGATCAAGAAAATAGGGATCGAGGTCAGTTGAAACCTTCAGCGTATTGGAAATCCAGGTATATTCCCATTCTTTCACCGAACGCTTTCCTTCACCTGTAATTGTGCCGCCAAAAAAAACCAGTGCTTTGAGATATTGAAGATCTGAGGCAATACCATCGTACTCCAGGCTCGTAATCTTCAGTATTGAAGACGGCAAAACGGCATTCACCACATCCCCTTTGGGGAGATTCCTGTTCATAATGGAGAGGTTCGACAGAATGGCTGAATATGCCGGGACAATTACCAAGAGCAATAAAAATGGGAAAATCCGGCCGATGTTCATGGAAATTCCTTTTTTCTGAAGATGAGGCTGGCCAGCGTTATTACAATGGCAGTATACACAATCGAATACAACACGACTCCGCCGATATAAGAAGGAGCAATGGGCAAACCGTGGGCAGCCTGTACTTTGATGTCGAAAAATGAAAGATTGGGAAACAGATAATAGGCAACCTGCACGACTTTTACGGTAACAGGAGACACCGTGATACCGACCGCCTGCGGCGCTTCTACCAGGGCTTTGACATCATTCAGCGATGAACCGATTATGTAGGAAATGACTGTAAGGATAAACGTGAGAAAAGACGTGCTTGTAAAGGAGGCGAACAGAAAACTCAACGCGGAAACAAGAATGAGCATCAGCATGATGAAAGAAAACGATAGACATACCAAAGGCCAGGAGAATCCCTTGAAATAGTTGGGATGTCCAAGTTTTATCATCAGAAGGGAGACAGCGGCGAAACAGCTGAGTATCCCAAGACAGGCGACAATCAGCAGCGTTACACCGAGAAATTTCCCGATTATATATTGGCCGCGGGAAATTGGTTTCGCCAGCACCATGTAGATGGTCTTGCGGTCCAGATCCTTGGCCATCAGGTTTATTCCCACGAACAGGACAAGGAGCAGACCGGAAAACGACACGGCAGACAGGGCTATGTCCACGGCAACCTTGCCGACATCATGACCTATCATGTCGGAAATGATAAAATTGGCCACCAGCATAAGGAGCGCTATCAACGAAATGCCGTAAATGGACCTGTTCCTGATCCCTTCCTTGAATGTTATTGCCGCAACGGGCCAGAGCAATCGCATGGATTATTTCACCTCCAACAAACCGGCGGCGTTAACTTCCCTCAGAAAAACGTCCTCCAAGGTATCATCATCCTTTACCAAGTCACTAACCGCGGCAATGAGCCGTAATTTGCCGCCGACAATGATACCCACCTTGTCACAGAAACGTTCGACATCGGAAAGTATATGTGATGAGAAGAAAACCGTCTTTCCCTCCCCTTTGAGTTCCAGAATAATATCCCCCACCATCTTTCTGCCTATGGGGTCAAGCCCGCTCATGGGCTCGTCCAGAATGACCACTTCGGGATTATGAATAAGGGCCAAGGCCAGACCCGCCCGTTGCACCATCCCCTTGGAATAGGTCCTTAAAGGCCTCTTGCGCGCATCCAGAAGCATCACCTTGTCCAACATCTGCGTTGTTCTGGAGAGGATCTCCTTTTTCGTCATCCCAGAGGTCCTGCCGCCAAACCAGAGGAGTTCTTCCGCGGTTAAATAATCATAAAAATAAGGATTTTCAGGCAGATACCCGATATTTTTCCGCACATTTTTATCTCCGACATCCGTATCCATGATTGTTGCCTGACCTTGATCCTGACATATCAGGTTGATGAGTATCTTGATTGCCGTTGATTTACCCGCGCCATTGGGTCCAAGAAAACCAAAGACTTCGCCCTTTTCAATATCCAGCGAGACATCTTCCAGGGCCTTGACCCGTCTGCCGGTAATACCCTCCCTGAATTCCTTTGACACCTTCGAAAACTTTATCATGGGAAATCTCCAGTGAAAACTAAAAATCGGGCCGCGAAAGCGGCCCGATTTTTCCTACGCAGATGTTGAGGAAAATCAACTACATGGCAACATATGGAGCGGCAAGCAATACCGGATCGATTACGTTAGGCACGGAAACAGGAGGAGCAGGCACTACTACGCCAGGTTCGTTGACACCAACAACAAAGGTGCTGTTCTTGTAATTGGTGGTTGAATCACTGTCGGCGGCGAAAGTGGTATCGCCCTGCAGATGTTTAGATGCGATCCTGAAGGATATGGGCACTTGACCCGCTGCAACAACTTCAGTATTCGCATACAAGGTGACATTATTGCCGACCGCGATCTGAAGACCACGAGCAACGCTGCTTCTGTCATCCAGCTGCAGAGTAGGAACGTTAGTTGCGCCACCGGCAGTCACAGGCGCTGTCACAGGATTACCGGGACCGCTACCGCCCGTGTTCCACACCATCGGATCAACCGCAGCTTCCATCGCGGACAAGCCATAACCCTGCCATTCCGCAAAAAGGGACTCTTCGGAGGTGCGGCAGTTCTTCATGTCCGAGGCTGCCGTGGAGTTGTACCCCTGGATGCGGTACTTGGCAAACTGCGGGATGGCGATGGCCGCCAGGATGCCGATGATCGCCACGACGATCAACAGCTCGATGAGGGTGAAACCTTTGTTGCTTCTGAGTTTGTTCAACATGTTCTTTCTCCTTTCGTGCGCTGTGTCCCCAAGGGACGGTTTAGTAAGGTTACCTGCCTGACAGATGCTTTTCCAAAACCTGCCTATTGTTTTGCAGCTTACATGCCAAAGCAAAGAGATAACACATTTCCCGCCTGCATTGCCATTTTCACGGGGGTTATGGCGGCGGCACACCTGAAGGAAACGCGCCGGCGCATGGCTTGAATGACAATTATCGTCATTATGGCTGCCAAGATTTGCCGTTCCTTACCTTTCCGTCACTCCTCATCCATACCGAACTTGGCCAGACGGTAGCGGATGGAACGGAAGGAAAGGCCCAGAAGCTCGGCGGCCCTTTTCTTCACTCCCCCGCACCGGTCCAGGGCCTGCAACAGGAGGCGTTTCTCTATTCCATCCAGGAAGGCCTCCAGGTTCATCCCCTCGGCCGGTATCTGGAAATCCTCCCCCCGAGGCGTGGCGTTCCGATAGTCGATGACCTGCGGGGGTAGACAGTCCATGTCGATGCGGCCGCGGCCCAGAACCACGCACCGCTCCACCAGGTTCTCCAGCTCCCGGACGTTGCCCGGAAAAGGGTATGCCATTAGTGTCCTGAGGACCGAAGGTTCTATCTCGGAACGGGACGCGGCTTCGCCGGCGAATTTCTTCAGAAAGCACTCGATGAGCAGGGGGATATCCTCCACTCGCTCCCGCAAGGGAGGCATTTTCACCTGGACCACGTTCAGCCGGTAGAAAAGGTCTTCTCGAAAATGCCCCTCCTTGACCTCCTCCGCCAGGTCGCGATTGGAGGCGGCCACCAGTCGGATATCGGCCTTTATGGACTCGACGCCGCCAACGCGCCGGAACTCCCGCTCCTGAATCACCCGCAGGAGTTTCGCCTGGAGCTGGAGCGGAATCTCGCCGATCTCATCGAGAAAGAGGGTGCCCCCGGACGCCTGCTCGAAGAGCCCCGGCCGGTCCGCGACGGCGCCGGTAAAGGCCCCTTTTTTGTGGCCGAAGAGCTCGCTCTCCATGAGGGTCTCGGGGATGGCGCCGCAGTTTACCGCCAGGAAAGGTCCATTACTTCTGGGGCTGTTGTAATGGATGGCCTTGGCCGCCAGCTCCTTGCCGGTTCCACTCTCGCCAAAGATAAGCACATTGGCCGTGCTGCCGGCCACCTTCTCGATGAGGGTGTAGACATCCCGCATCTTCTTGCTCTTTCCGATCAGCCCGCTGAAGCTGTAACGCCCTTTCACCTCTTCCCGCAGGCGCAGGTTCTCTCGCGCCAGACTCCTCCTGTCCAGGGCGTTGCGGACGATGATCTTGATCTCGTCCACGTTGAAGGGCTTGGCGATATAATCGTAGGCCCCCAGTTTCATGGCCTCCACCGCCTGTTCCGCGGCGGAAAAGGCGGTAACCATCAGCACCACGGTATCGGGGGAAAGCTCCTTGATTCGGGTCAGCAGCCCCAGCCCATCCAGGCCCGGCATCTTTATATCCGAGACAACCAGGTCATAAGTGGTGGATTCCAGCAGGGAGAGCGCCCCATCGCCCGAATCGGCCAGATCCACCCGGTATCCCTCCCTTTCCAGGAGAATCCCCAGAAATTCCCGCATGCTTATTTCATCGTCAACAACCAGTATCCTTGTTTCCATAGGCCCTCATCAATCTTTCAGTATTGCTCTTCAGCACAACCTTACCGCCTTCCCCCTCATCCGGCCTTCGGCCACCTTCTCCCGGGGGGAGAAGGGTTCGTTTTTCCCCTCGCCCTACGGGAGAGGGGCAGGGGTGAGGGGGAAAAAAAATTGGCTGAATTTCCGGCGGCAGGGGCAGACAGGCCCTTATTATCTCCGATTTTGTCTGAGTTGAAGGGTATTGGAAGAAATAAGGGAACAGCGCCTGAACCACCCCTCTCCCTGACCCTCTCCCACTGAGGGGAAAGGGAATGTAGTTATTCCGCTCCTCCCGGCCACCTTCTCCCGGTGGGAGAAGGGATGTTAAAAAGAAGACAAGGGCGTCTCGTATTGAACGGAGGGAGAGGCAAACGGGTATAATCAGGCCGCCCGGCCAAGTTCTTCACGGATAATCCTGCGCAGGGTCTCTTCGAGACCACCGGAATCTTTCGAGAGATACTCGCGCAAAGCATCATTAATCAATGTCTGATATCCTTTGCCGGCCGCTTCCGACCGGATGCGAAACCCTTCAAGCACGACATCATCAAGGTAGATGGTAATGCGTGTCTTTCCGGTTTGAGGCACAACCGCGCCGCGCTTGGCATTGGAAAAATCATATTCCGTTTTCATAGCATTCCCTCTCTTTCGCCGTTGCCTTCCGAGCCGAAATCAGACGAATTTCTTCTCCACGGCATGTGAAGACGACGACAAGAAGTCTTCCCATACCATCCTTTCCAACCGATACCAACCTCTGCTCTCCTTCTGCTGCGCAGTCCTCTCGCGTCAAAGCCATCGGATCGAACAAAACTGCTTCGGCATCGAAAAACCTGATTCCATGCTTTCGATAGTTGGCCGACGCTTTGTTCGGGTCAAAGCTGATTCTCATGTCGCACCCCAATTATATGCATATTATATGCATACGACAAGAGAATAAATCTGAAGGGTTGCTATTAGCACGGGCGCCTGTTTCGCGCCAGATATCTTCAACTCGCGCTTCACAATCAATTTTCATCCATACCGAAGTTGGCCAGTCGGTAAACGTATTCTTGTTTCCACGGGCCCTCATCAAATCCCGTCGCCCTTGCTCCCCCTCATCCGGCCTTCGGCCACCTTCTCCCCTCGGGAGAAGGGATGTTTATAGAAAAGAAGGCGGATAAAAAGGATTCACCCATGCCCTTTCAGTATCCTCATAAATCAACCAAACCATCATCCGCCTCTCCTTCTCCCGGGGGGAGAAGGTGGCCGAAGGCCGGATGAGGGGGAAGGCGGGGAGGTCGGATCAGATGATGAAGCTGATAGCACGAGCGCTGAGTATATCTCCTCCAACACCAATTCGGTATCTACAAGCACCACTCTGTTCCAGAAACGTAAAACCCGGATACCCGCTCCACTCAGTTCTCTGACTCGCTCAGCATCAGACTCCATCTGATCGATTTTGTTATGAGAGCTTCCGTCCAATTCTACAGCCAACCCGGCCTCTCGGCAGTAAAAATCCAGGATGTACCCACCAACCGGATGTTGACGGCGGAACTTGTACCCATAAAACCGCCGGGCCCGAAGCAGGCTCCAGAGCAGTTTTTCCGCATCCGTCAACCGTGAGCGCAACTCACGGGCATGTTGAAGTATTGATGGTGATAGAGACATATCGGATTATGCCTCGCAACTTGTCCCTCTTCCGCCACCTCTCCTTCTCCCGGTGGGAGAAGGTGGCCGAAAGCCGGATGAGTGGGAAGGCGGTGGAGAGGGGAGAGGGGTAGAGAGAAAAACACAAGGAAAAACAGGGTAGATGTGCAATAGAAAATGTATTATGCGCTGTCAGAAAGCGACACTGCACACTCTGGCTATCCCCCCGGAATGGTAACGGTAAACACGGCGCCTTTTCCCTTTTCGCTGGACACCCTTATTCCGCCCCCATGCGCCTCGATAATCCGGTAGACAAGGGCGAGGCCAAGGCCGGTGCCGCCCGGCTTGGTGGTGCGGAAGGGCTCGAACAGTCTCCGTTGCTCAGCCTCATCCATGCCCGCGCCGGTATCCGTTACGGAAATCGACACCTGTCCTTCACCTCGAAGCGCGTTCACGGTTATGGTTCCCACCCCCTCCATGGCGTCCGCCGCGTTCACGAACAGGTTCCAGAACACCTGTCTCAGTTGGTCTCCGTCAGCGAATACCAGCAACTCCTCCGGGCAGTCGTTGCGGATAGCCACCCCGGAAAAACGGGAATCGGCCTCCAGCAAGGCGCCAAGGTCCGTTATGAGTCCGCGCAGGGGCACATTTGCCCTGTTGGGCTGCATGGGTCTGGCGTACAGCAGGAAATCCCCTATCAACTTGTTCAGGCGCCCGGTCTCTCGCAGGACAATATCCAAAAGCTTCCTGTCGCCTGGATCAATATTGCTCCCCTGGGCGATAAGCTGCACCGAACCGCTTATGGAGGCCAGGGGATTGCGGATCTCATGGGCTATGCGTGCGGAAAGCTCGCCAATGGCCGCCAGACGGTCCGCCCTCTCCAGTTCGGCCTTCATCTTCATGATCTGGGTCAGGTCCTGGAAGTCGATGATTATTCCGAGGGGATTCCCCTCCTTGTCCATAAAAGGAACCGATTTGAAACCGAAGATAAGGGTCTCACCCGTTTTCGTCCGGTATTCCATCTCTTCCCGATCCAGGTCGGTGAGGCGGTGCATGAACCTTTCAAAATCCGGAAGGACTTCATGGAGAGGACGGTCGTAGACATCCTGCTGGGACATGCCGATGAGACGTTCCGCATAGGGGTTCAGGACGCGGATCCGCCCTTCCTCGGTTATGGTGAGAAGGCCGCTGTTGATGTTAGCGACTATGGAACTGTTAAGCCTTTCCAGTTCTTCCAGGTCCACGGAGCGCGCCCGCAGGGCGGTTTCGCTCTCACGCAGACGCTCGGACAGATAACCGGTGAGAAAGGCGGTGATGAAAAATGCGATGATATTGATGCTGATGATGAAAAAGAGCGCGTCCGGCCGGAACTGGAGAGCAGATTCCGGCGGGAGCCCCAGCGTGGAGAGCTTTCCGAAATAATGGAGGTCCATGATCGCGCCATAGAGAATAGCGCAGAGGGCCGCCGTCAGGATGGCCTCCCGGCGGGAGAGAAGGATGCTGGCGCCGATAATAGTCAGCAGATAGAGAAAGGAATAGGGAGAGCCTACACCGCCGGTCAGGAGAAGGAGCGCGGTGACGAAACCTACGTCCCATATTATCTGCCAATACGTGAATGCGCGGCGAAACCTGTCGAGCACCCACAGGAAGACCACCGATACGATGGAAAACAGGTAGGCGGCGATAACAAGGCGGGTTATGCCCGATACGGATTGTTCCGTGACCTCGTCCATCCAGCGCATGTCCAGGATGGTGGTGGAAAAGAGAAACAGGGAAACCACCACCACCCTGGCAAAGACAAGACGGATCAGTCGGTTTTTCTCCTGCACCGGCTACCCGGCAACGGTGCCGGCGATCTGGAAGATGGGGAGATACATGGCGATGACCAGGCCGCCGACCACCACTCCCAGAAACACCATCAGCATCGGCTCCATCATGGCAGTAAGGGCAGCAACGGCATCATCCACCTCGTCGTCGTAAAAATCGGCGATCTTGGACAGCATCGCATCCATGGCGCCGGTCGCCTCGCCCACGCCAATCATCTGAACCACCATGGGAGGAAAGACGCCGCTCTGCTGCAAGGGTTCGGCAATGGTCTTTCCCTCGGAAATGGACTGTCGCACCTTATAGATCGCCTCTTCCACAACAGCGTTCCCCGCCGTTTTCGCCACGATGTCCAGCCCGTCAAGGATAGGAACCCCGCTGCTCACCAGGGTGCCGAGGGTCCTGGTGAACTTGGCCACCGAAACCTTGCGAATCAGATCGCCGAATATGGGCGCTTTCAGGAGAAACCGATCAATGATTTTTCTGCCGTTTGTCGTCGCATAGTATTTTTTGAAGGCGAATATGATGAGGAAAATGGCAGCGATGATAACGATGATGTACTTTACCAGAAAGTTGCTCAGGGCCATGACAAACCTGGTGGGCGCTGGAAGTTCGCCGCCGAAATCGGCGAACATCTTGGCAAAGGTGGGGATGACGAAGATCATGATGACCCCCACGACGACAACGGCAATGGACACGATGGTTCCCGGATAAACCATGGCGCCCTTGATCTGCTTTTTCAGCTTCATGGCCTTTTCCGTGTACGCCGCCAGGCGGTTCAGGATCGTGTCCAGGATACCGCCCACCTCGCCGGCGGCCACCAGGTTCACGAAGAGATTGTCAAAGACCTTGGGATGCTTTGAAAGCGCGTCCGCGAAGGTGGTCCCGCTTTCCACGCTCTCCTTCACCTTCAGGAGAACATCCTTGAAGGTCCGGTTTTCCTGCTGGCTGGACAGGATCTCCAGGCACTGGACCAGGGGAAGGCCGGAGTCGATCATGGTGGCAAACTGCCGGGTGAAAATGACGATCTCCTTGGTGGTGACCTTTTTCGATCCCAGACCGGGTATCTTTATTTCCTTTGAAAGCCCCTTCCCTTCCTCCTTGAGGGTTATGCCGGTGAAGCCGAACTTCTTCAACTGGGCCTCGACCATCTCCCTGCTGGACGCTTCCATGACGCCTTTCTGGACGGAACCGGCCTTGCTTCGGGCCTCCCACTGAAATTTCGCCATCTTTATCCTCCTTCAATGAACGGAATCGTAATTATACCCCTACCTACCTCACAGGTCTCTTGGAAGGCATGGAGCCTCCTGTCATCCCCAGCATCTGCTTGAGTTCATCAGGGTCGTTGGATCTGCCCAGGGCGTCGTCCAGGGTGATGAGCCTCCTCTGATGCAGATTGAACAGTGACTGGTTCATGGTCTGCATGCCGAACTTTTCCTGTCCCACCTGCATCTGTGAATAGATCTGGTGCAGCTTGTCCTCGCGGATCAGGTTCCGGATGGCGGGGTTGGGGATCATTATCTCCAAGGCCAAGGCGCGCCCCTTGCCGGTGGCCTTGGGGATCAGCGCCTGGGAAAGAACCCCCTCCAGAGAAAAAGAAAGCTGGGCGCGGACCTGTGTCTGCTGGTACGGCGGAAAGACGTCCACGATCCGGTTGATGGTCTGCACGCAGGAATTGGTATGCAGGGTAGCGAAACAGAGGTGGCCGGTCTCGGCCAGGGTCAGGGCCGCCTCTATGGTCTCCAGGTCGCGCATCTCTCCAACGAGAACCACGTCCGGGTCCTGCCTCAGGACGTATTTAAGGGCGTGCTTGAAGCTCCTGGTGTCCGCGCCTACCTCCCGCTGGTTCACCAGGCAGCTCTTGTGGGGATGAAGATACTCTATGGGGTCTTCGATGGTCACAATGTGGTCGTGGCGTTCGCAGTTGATCTTGTCGATGATGGAGGCGAGGGTCGTGGACTTGCCGCTGCCGGTGGGACCGGTCACAAGGACAAGTCCGCGCGGCTTATAGGCGAGTTCGGCAACCACTTTAGGAAGACCCAGCTCCTCGAAGGTGAGGACCTTGAAGGGAATGGTTCTGAACACCCCGGCCACGGCCCCGCGCTGCACGAATATATTGGAACGGAATCGGGACAGGCCCTTTACGCCGAAGGAGAGGTCAAGCTCGTTTTCCTCTTCGAACTTGTGTTTCTGGGTGTCGGTGAGAACGCTGTAGCAGAGTTGCTTGGTTTCTACCGGGTTCAGGGCCGGCATGTCCAAGGCTATCAGTTTTCCGTCTATCCTCACCTGGGGGGGGGAGTTGGTAGTGATGTGCAGGTCGGAACCGCCCCGCTCGATGAGTTCCTTCAGCATGTCATGCAGATTCGCCATGTCTATTTTTCTCCCGCTTGATCAATCTTGTGGACGGTTGGAAGCAGTTGATCCGGACACCATGTTCATATTCTCTCCAGGGGGAGAAGCTCCCCGGAGAGGAGAATAAGGGGGATTATGAACTTTTCCCCCTCTCCCTAGCCCTCTGTAACGTTTATTCTTTCGAGTCTAAGCCCTCCAAACCTCCCCTTCTCAGGGGAGGCTCAAAGGCTTCCCCCCTGAGAAGGGGGGACTGAGGGGGGTTAGTTTTAAATGTTACATGGTACCAGCCCTCTCCCCGGCCCGCTGGAGACGGGAAATATTGCGCCGGGCAATGAGGATTGCAGCGGACTTCCGGCATCAATCATCAGCCATGGTCACCCGCAGCACCTCTTCAAAGGAGGTGACGCCTTCCTTCAGCTTGGTGAGGCCGGACTGGCGCATGGTCTTTACCCCCAGGCGCATGGACTCCCTTTTGATCTCCGCGGTATTGGCGCCATTCAGGATCAGCTCCCGGATCTCCTCCAGCATGGGCATTACCTGGTAGAAACCGACGCGCCCCTTGTAGCCGGTGTTGTTACACTTTTCACACCCCTTGCCCTTGTAGCAGACATAGGATGCCGCCTCATCGGGCGGGACCCCCGCGTCGATGAGGGCCTGCACCGGCACCTCTTCAACCTCTTTGCACGCGGCGCAGACCCGCCGGGCAAGGCGCTGCGCCGTGATGAGATTCACGGCCGAAGCGACCAGAAACGGCTCGATGCCCATGTTCAGGAGACGGTTGATGGTGGACGGCGCGTCGTTGGTGTGGAGGGTGGAGAGCACCAGGTGGCCGGTGAGGGCCGCCTTTACCCCTATTTCGGCGGTCTCGAAGTCACGGATCTCCCCAATCATGATGATGTCCGGATCCTGGCGGAGGAAGGAACGGAGCGCGGCCGCGAAATTGAGGCCGATGTCCTCGTGCATCTGCACCTGGTTGATGCCGGCGAAGTTGAATTCCACCGGGTCCTCCGCGGTGGAGATGTTTTCCGAGGTCTGGTTCAGTTCGGCGAGGGCGGAATAGAGGGAAACCGTCTTGCCGCTGCCGGTGGGGCCGGTTACCAGAACCATGCCGAAAGGCTTATGGATGGCCTCCTTGAAATTGACCAGGGCCTCGGGCTCGTAGCCCAGCTTGGTCATGTCCAGTTGCAGGTTGGATTTGTCCAGAAGCCGCAGGACGATCTTCTCGCCGAACAGGGTGGGAAGGACCGAGACGCGGAAATCCATGTCCTTGCCTCCGCCCAGCTTGATCTTTATGCGTCCGTCCTGGGGAAGGCGCCGCTCGGCGATGTCCAGTTCGGCCATGATCTTCACGCGGGAGGTGATGGCGTTCTTCAGCTTCAGGGGCGGCTTCATCACCTCGTACAGGACTCCGTCGATGCGGTAGCGTACCCGGAAGGTGCGCTCATAGGGCTCGATGTGGATATCGCTGGCCTTGCGCTTGATGGCGTCGGAGAGGATCATGTTCACCAGCTTGACGACCGGGGCATCCTCGGTGGCCCGCTCCAGGGAGGTTACATCCACCTCCTCATGGTCCGCCACCACCTCCATGTCTTCCATGTCCAGATCGCTCATCATGTCGGCCAGGGACGCCGACTGGTCGTAGAACTTGTCTATGGCGGACTTGATGCCGGAATCGGACGCGACCACGACCTCCACGTTGTAGCCGGTCATGAACTTTATGTCGTCAATGGCGAAGATATTGGATGGATCGCTCATGGCAAGGATGAGCGTGGAGCCGGCCCGGTTCACCGGTATGGCCTGGTACTTCTGCACCACGTCGCCAGGGAGCAGCTTGACCACCGCCGGATCGATGTCGAAGTCGGCCAGGTTGATGGAAGGAACGCTGTACTGCTTGGAGAGGAACGCGGTCAGCTCGGACTCTTTGATATATCCGTCCCTGATGAGCACCGTGCCCAGCCTGAGCTGCCCTCCGGAGTTTTTCTGCTCCTCCAGGGCCTTCATCAATTGTTCTTTGGTTATCAGGTTGCTTCGAACGAGAAGTTCGCCCAGTCTGCTTGGCTGCATGAAGACCTCAGTTTATGGTGGCGCGTGTCATTTCAGCGGCTCGATACTATTTTGAATAAAGACTAATGTCAATATTTTGTTAATTTTCCAAGTTCTTCTGACAGGATCTTTTTCATGAAATCAGGAGGCGGCGCTATTCCGGTCCAGACACGGAAAGCCTCTTCACCCTGCGCGGCCAGCATGCCCGCGCCGTTTGCCCGGTCGAGTCCGCGCTTCGCCGCTGCCGCCAGGAGGGGAGTCTCGGCCGGGATGTATACCATGTCATAGACGCCGGCGCCGACGCGCATTTCCGAGAGTTTCACTGTATCAAATTTCGTGCCATCCATCCCAACGGATGTGGTGTTGACCAGCAGCTCCGCGTCCTTCAGGACGGTGGTCAACGCATTCTCCTCCAGGGAGGACACGTCAAAGCAGACCTTGGGGAAAAGACGCGCGAATCTGTCCACCAGCTCCCGCGCCCGCTCCACGGTCCTGTTGGCTATAATTATACGGGCGGCGCCCGCCCGGGCAAGCGCCGCCAGGGCGCCCCGGGAGGCGCCGCCCGCGCCCAGGAGCAGGACCGTCAGGCCGTCCGGATCACGTCCCAGGTCATGTCGCAGCGAGGAGAGGAATCCGATGCCGTCCGTGTTGTGACCCACAAGGAACTCCCCGTCCCGGTATACGGTGTTTACCGCGCCCGCCAGCTCCGCCTCCCCGGTGATCCGGTCAAGAAAAGGGATAACGGCGGTCTTGTGGGGTATGGTGACGTTGAAACCCCACACGCCCATGCGCCTCAGCCCCTGGATGGCCGTTCCGAGGGCCGACGGTTCCACCGGAAAGGGCACATAGACAAAGTCGATAGACAGGGCGTCGATTGCCGCGTTGTGCATGACAGGGGAAAGGGAATGGGCCACCGGCCAGCCGATTATCCCCAGGACCCTGGTTTTTCCGTTTATCCTCATGGTTCACCTCGCTCCTTGTTCCCGTAGTATCCGTTCCGCCTCGCCGCGCATCGCCGGAGAAAGCCTGGCGGAGATGCGCAACTCCTCTACCCCCTCCCCGGTCAGGCCCAGGGAGATCAATGTCCTGCCGGCTTCGAGACGGCTGTAGGCGTAGATCTGGACCGCCTTCTCCGAATCCAGGTCCCGGAAGAACAGCCTGCCGTCCAGAACGCCCCTCAGGGAATAGTCTTCCCAAACACCCGTATCCGGCGGATACCCCTCGCCGGCAGCCACGGGCGCTACCCTGAAGACCATTCCCATCTGCTGAACGGGCGGCGGATCGGGGTCAATGGAGTGACGGGCGGAGAAATCCATAAAGACCGGCCTGGCTGAGATCTGCTCTTTCACCGCAAGAAGAAACACATCCCTGATGGGAAGTGAAGAGACCCCTTCCCTGAGCAGGATGCTTTCCGTAAAGAGGCCGGGGAAGGAATCCAGATACCAGCGGAAGTGGAGATGGGGGATGTGCAACAGGGTCAGGTCTTCCCTCATCCGCTCCACGCCCTGCATGTACCAGATGGGAAACGCGCCGCTGTCTCCCCAGGTAAAGAGAACAGCGCCCTCGGGCAGGGAGCGGAAGGTATTTATCGCGTAGTCATGGGCCAGATAGTTTTCGTACTGGTCGTTTTCCAGAAAGTTGGTCGCGCAGAGAGAGGCCGGAAGGAGGGCCATCAAGGGAAACAGAGTGACCGGAATCCAGCGGGCGGCCCCGGGAAAACTCCCCACTGCCCGGCCAAGCCAGCCCCCGGCGGAATACAGTCCCAGACCGACAAAGACCGCGCCGATGAGATATAGAGGGGTAAAGAATTCCTCCGTAAGGAAGATGGTCTCTTCCGGCGTGTTCTGGTAACCGGCTATATAAGCGAGAAAAACCACTATGGCTATCCCGTAGGCGACGATGAAAGCGCCGGCGCGGCGACAGGCAAGGATCCCGGCCAGCAGCAGGAAGAAACCGGCGACGGAAAATTCGTTGACCAGATTGAAGGCATTCAGCTGTTTCATGAGGAGCGGCAGGTCGCGATCCACCCTTTCCATGGGATAGCCCTTGCGCAGAAAGGACCAGAGAAAGGCGGACAGGGTCCTGGGATCGCCCCAGTTGAGCAGGGGGTTGGTCATCGCCCGCACGGGGAGGTGGAGATATACGGAAAAGCCGACGAGGAAGGAGGCGCCGGCCAGCAGTTGCTCCCTGACGCGGAGGATAAGCCTCCAGTCCGCATGCAGGATCAGGAAGACAGAGGATGGGACAAGAAGGACTATCAACTGATGCGCCCCGGTGGCCAGACCGCAGAGGAATGCCGCCAGGTAGACCAGGCCAGGAATTTCCTCACCCCGCTGGTATTTCTCCCGCCACGCCAGGATCAGCCAGAAGATGACCGCGGAGAGAAAGGCCAGCAGCGGATAGGGTTTGTCATGGTTGGACTGGAGCCAGAGACGGGGAGTAAAGGCGAAGGCGAGGGCCGCGCACAATCCGGCCGAGCGGTGAAGGAATCGCGGCGAGGGGGAACCGCTGTCCTCAATGAGCGGGATAAGGCGCATCGTGAGGAGGTAGACACCCAGACACGCCAGGGAGGCCGACACGGCTGTCGCGAAATTGACACGGAAGGCGATACTCCCCAGAGGAAGCCAGGTGAACGGCTTGGCGTAGTTGACGAAAAGGGGATACCCCGGAGAATGGGGGATCCCGAGAGAGGAAATGGCCGTAAGAAATTCCCCGCTGTCGAAAAAGGTGACGGACGGGGCAAGGGTAAGGAGATAGACGAACAGCGGCAGGCCAAAGGAGAGGATTGCGAAGATGTCCATGGAAGCGGGGAATGTTTTCCGGCTCACTGATATTTTCCTCTCTGGTGGTTAGCACTGTTCGGCGGAACATTCATCGTGACACTGTTGTCATCTCGCCGCCTTCTCGCCGCCTTTTCCCCTCATCCGCCCCTCCGGGGCGCCTTCTCCCCGAGGGAGAAGGGTTTTTTTCAGAAAAGAGAGCTGAAAAAACACTCCCCCTCCCTTGATGGGAGATGGGACTTCTTTGAAATCCGCATCAACCGATTCTCCTTCTCCCCCCGGGAGAAGGTGGCCGAAGGCCGGATGAGGGGGGGGATAAAACGGGAAAGGTCAGTGGCGCCCTCCCTCTCCCCCCTGACCGCCCTTCCTTGTCAGTCCCGACAGCTTCATTCCGCCACGCGCCAGGTGGTAGAGCCCGAGAAAGGTGATGGGGAAAAAGTTAACGGCGTGGATGACCAGGGCTACGCCGAGGGCCTTTTCACCGGTAACCCCGAAGACCGTCAACGCCTGGTAGCAGGCATAGTGATAGGTGCCGATGTATCCGGGAGAAGCGGGGATCATCACCGCCGCCACCAGCAGGACCATGATGAACAGGGAGGCGGTCAATGGCAGCTCGATGCCGAAAGAGCGGAGAAGGAGGTCGATGGGCCAGATGGCCGCCAGCCAGATGACCGCCGATGAAATAACCAGGCCCGCGATGTTCCCCGGCCGTGACGACAGACGTACCCCGCCGATGAAGGAAACGAGCTGAGGCGTCACCCTTTGTCCGACAGCGAGGGGAAGGGGCTTGAGCAGCCGGTCTGCCAGACGGAGCATCAGGGAGCTTTTTTTCCGCAGAAGAACCAGAAACGCGACAATCGCCACATAGACGCCAGCCATGACATAGCCGCCGGTCACCAGGGCCGTCCTTACGCCTTCGCTCCCTCCGGGGAGCCGCAGGGTAAAAAGCGCCGCCAGCAGGATCAGCAGAACCGCGCAACCGTCGAAGAGCCTGTCCAGCACGAGAGAAGCGAAAACCGCGCCCTTGTCTATACCCTCCCGTTCTCCGAGCACGTAGACCCTGGCCAGTTCGCCGATACGCGCCGGAAGAAGGTTGTTGGCCATGTAGCCGATGGTAACGGCGGCGAAGAGGTTGGACATGGAGGCATCCTTCTCACCTGCCAGCAGCAGTTTCCAGCGGAATGCCCGGGTGTAGTAGCTGAACAGGGTGGCAACCACGGCCGGCGCCAGAAAGCTCGCGTCCATGGACCTCAGGGCCGCCAGAAGCCTGTGGAAATCCATGGCGCGAAACAGAACCAGCAGGAAGAAAACGCTTATGCCGACGCCGATCCAGAATTGCAGGCGCAGCCGCCGCTCCTTTCCCTGCCCAGCCGCCGCTCCTTCCGCTTCCGGCAGGGCACCGCCTTGGCCCGGCCTATTCGTCATCACGGATAACCGGCGCCGATATCCTGAGCACCTCCCGGCAACGGGCCACATCCAGGCGGATGGCATGGGTCAGGGCATGCACATCCGGAAATTCCCTCTCGTCACGGATCCGGTCCACGAAATGCACCCGAAGCCGCTTCTCGTAAAGGTCGCCGTCAAAATCCAGGATATGGGCCTCAACGGTAACCTTTGAGGCATGGAAGGTGGGATTATCGCCCACATTGCACGCCCCGTCACGCATCCACCCTTCGCCCTCCACCTTTACGGCATAGACTCCGGGAAGCGGCAGTATCTCTTCTTCCACCTGGACATTGGCCGTGGGGAAACCGATGGTGCGTCCCCGGTGAAAACCATGGACCACCAGGCCTCCCACCGAAAAATGACGTCCCAGCAAACGCGCCACCCCCCGGACGTCTCCTCCCATGAGCCTTTCCCTGACGGCGCTGCTGCTGAAGCCCGTCTCCCCGTTGCCGATCTGTTCCAGCATATCCACTCCGAACCCAAGTTCTCCACCCAGACGGCGCAGGAGGCGCACATCACCCTCCCGGTTGCGGCCGAAGGCGTAATCATAGCCGATGATCAGCCTCTTCATGTGGATACGCCCCACAAGCACATCCCGCACGAAGCGTTCCGCCGGAACAGAGGCAAACTCCCTGGAAAAGGGAAGCGTAATCAGGCAGTCGATCCCGGACTCGCCGATAAGCCTCTCTTTTTCCGCATAGGTGGTAATGAGACGGAAATCCCGCTCGGGCGCCAGGACCTTCATGGGATGGGGAATGAAGGTTACCACAACCGAGCTTCCGCCCGTTTCAGACGCGGCTGAACAGACCCTGCGGAAGATCTCCCGGTGTCCCAGATGGACGCCGTCGAAGTTGCCGATGGTCACCACCGCGCCCTGAAGCCCGGCTGGAATCTCGTCCATGTTTCTACGAATAATCATGTCTATTCCGTCAGGCGGCGACCGCCGGCCTCTTCTTTCCGAATAGATACGCAACCCAGATACTTACCTCGTACATCAGGTAGAGGGGGACCATCACGACGAACATGGTGACCAGATCGGCATGAAAGGCTGCGATAATGGCGCTGGCCAGAACAGCGTATTTCCTGTTGCGCGCCAGCAGCTTTCCATTGACGAGGCCGAACCTGGACAGCAGCATCGTCAGCACGGGAAGTTCGAATATCAGGCCGAAGATGAGGATCAGGCGGAGACAGAAATTGACATATGCGCTCAGGCTGAACCAGCTCCGCAGCCCCTCCGTTTCGTAGGAAAGGGAAAAATTGATGATCACCGGCCAGATGACCACCAGGAAAAACAGCGCTCCCGCGCAGAAACTGACAGTGGAGAAGGAAACAAAGGGCAAGGCCAGCCGTCTCTCCCCGGCCGTAAGCCCCGGCGCGACGAAACGCCAGACCTGATGGAAAACCACCGGCAAGGCGAAGATAAATCCAAGGATAAGGGCGATCTTGCACTGGATGAAGAAAGGCTCCAGGGGCGCGGTATAGTTGAGCTTGCGGTCCCCTTCAGGTATCCGCGCCTCCTTTTCCAGGCCGTATCTCTCATATGCGGCGGGATAGCGTTTCTTCATCTCCCCATAGACGCGGACCTTCAGATCGCTCAGATAGGTCTTGCCCGTCAGGGGACGCTCGATGAAAGAAAGAAGATGTTCAGAGACGTTCCAGGCTATTCCCATGCCGATAACCACCGCAACGATGATGATGATCAGCCTCTTGCGCAGCTCGACCAGGTGCTCCACGAGGGGCAGTATCTTTTCATCAGCCATGGTCCGCTCGCCTCCGGGTATTCCCTCTTACGGCCGCGGGCCGGCAGGGGGAAAAAGTGTGGAACTTTACCATGACGCGGCCATGTTGCGCAACCGCTTTCACCTCTTCTTTCCGGGACGTCCCGGCCTCGGGCCCTTCCCTCTGGCGCCCCGAAAGGGCGCGGGCGCCGGCGGAAAGACCTTTGCCGGCCTTGTCCCCCGCCTGGAAGGGGCTGGTTGCTCCGCTTCCGTCAGAGCAAATCCGATGCGCTTCCTTTCCATGCTGACATCTTCCACCCGCACCGTAACCCGGTCTCCGACCCGGAACCTTCTGCCGGTCCGTTCACCGGTAAGCGAGTGCTGCTTCTCCAGCAGGAGGTAGTAATCATGGGGGAGCGCGCTTATGGGGACAAGCCCCTCCACGGGCAACTCCTCCAGTTCCGTGAAGAACCCGTAAGAAGCGACTCCCGTGATAAAGCCTTCGAACACCTCGCCGACCCTGCCTTCCATGTATTGAAGCCGTTTCAGGTCGACTATCTCCCGCTCCGCCTCCATGGCGTTGCGCTCCCGCCTGCTGGACTGTTCCGCCGTCTCAGGCAGATGCGCCGCGGCAAGCAGGGCGTCGTCCTTCTTCATTCCCCCCGCCAGGCGCTCCTTGAGGATTCGATGGACCACAAGGTCCGGATAGCGGCGTATGGGAGAGGTGAAATGAAGGTAGCATGGAGAGGCCAGGCCGAAATGGCCAATGTTATCAGCCGCATAGCGGGCCTGCTTCATGCAGCGCAGCAGGATCTGGTTCACCAGTTTCTCCTCCGGTCTCCCCTCCACCGTCTCCAGCAGCCGCCGCAGCTCCCCGGGAGCAACGGCACCGCTCGCGGAGCGGAAGGCGATGCCGAAAGGCCTGACAAATTCCTTGAATTCATTGAGCTTCACCGGGTCCGGCGGTTCGTGGACGCGATAGATGCAAGGGATCCCGCGTTCAGCGAGGAAGGCGGCGACCGCCTCGTTGGCGGCGAGCATGAACTCTTCGATGATGCGGTGGGCCAGGTTGCGCTCCGCCCTGCCGATGGATTCCGGCCGACCCTGGATGTCCAGGACAATCTCCGGTTCCGGCAGGTCGAAATCTATGCTCCCCCTGCGCCGCCTCTTTGCCGTGAGCCTGCCGGCAAGCTCCTCCATGATGCGCAGATGTTCCGTGAGCCCTTGCAGCCGACCCGAGGTTTCCGGATTAGCATCCGAAAGAACATCCCTTACCTCGGTGTAGGTGAGGCGCTCGCTGCTTCTGATGACACTGGGGTAGAATTTCGTTTCAACGGATTCTCCCTCCGGGTCCAACAGCATCTCCACCGTCAGGGTCAGCCGCTCCTCACGGGGATTGAGTGAGCAGATACCGTTTGAAAGGATCTCGGGAAGCATGGGAATGCAGCGGTCCGGGAAATAGACCGATGTGCCCCGGTTATATGCCTCGCGGTCCAGGGCGGACCCTTTCGGCACATAGTGGGAGACATCGGCAATGGAAACCCGCAAACGGATCGAAGCGCCCTCCCTGCTCACCGACACCGCGTCGTCGAAGTCGCGAGCGGTTTCCCCGTCGATGGTAAAGGTGGTCTCCCCCCGCAGGTCCACGCGCCCTTCCAGATCCTCTCCGGTTACCGCCCCGGAAACGGCGCGGGCCTCTTCCAGGACCTCATGGGGAAAGAGGTGGGGCAGGCCGTATTTCCTGGCGATGGCAAGGACTTCCACCTCCGGATCGTCCGGCCGGCCGAGAACCTCGGTAACCTTCGCCGCGGCGGACCGTCCGCCATCGGGATAGGCGGTAATCAGGGCGACAACCATATCGCCGTGGCGCGCCTTTCCCCTGTCGGCCGGGGCTACGGAAATGGCGCCGGTAAGACGCCCGTCATCGGGTATGATGAAACCTCCGGCGCCGGCTGCCTCGTAACGGCCGACAACGGTGGTGTAGCCACGCTCCAGCGTCTCGACGATCGTTCCTTCACGTCTGTCTGATCCCCGTCTCCAGTTGAAGCTCACCCTGACCCGGTCTCCGTGCATGGAAGAGCGCAGGCGGCGGGCCGGGATGAAGATATCTTCGCCGCCGTTGTCGGGCCTGACGAATCCATAGCCGTCCCTGTGGCAGGACAATCTTCCCGTTACAAGGGTCTTTTTCATTATTAACGCTCCTTCCCACGCCTTCAAGTACGCTCTATATATCCCTTACACCCGCATGGTGTCAAATAGTGGCCGTCCGGTTTCGGGCCGCGCCATCCGATTCCATAACCGCGAGCCTTCCGGAGACAAATCCATCCTGTTGACTTCAGGGCGCCCACGGCGTATTTTTGAGCGGATTCGCTTGGCGACCAAGACTACACAGGACGGGACCATGGCGCCCATGGAGGTGGCTGTATTGCGGAAAAGACTCACCAGGCTGCCCGGAAAGATGAGGGGACAACTGAAGGCCTCCCATAAGCCCCTTTCATTCAAATATGCCCTTTGGGGCGCCCTGAGCGGCGCAACCGCGATCCTTGCCATCGTGCTTGTTGCCCGCATGTCCGGCCACCCACTCCTGATAGGCTCCTTCGGGGCATCGGCGGTCCTCCTGTTCGGCGCGCCCGAATCGCCCCTCGCCCAACCCCGGAACCTGGTGGGAGGTCACCTGGTTTCCGCGGCCATAGCAGTGGCGGTCGTCCATTTCACCGGCTCCGGCCCGTTGTCCATCTCGCTGGCTGTGGGACTTGCCGTCCTTCTCATGTATCTTACCCGGACCATCCATCCACCGGGAGGCTCAACCGCTTTTATCGGAGTGCAGGGAAAGGCCTCCCCCTGGTTCATCGTAGACCCCGTCCTCTCGGGCGCCCTCATCCTGCTCCTGGTAGCCCTCTTCACCAACAACGTGGTTCACCATCGCCAGTATCCGAAACACTGGCTCTAGGAGCATATCCCATGCTGACCCGGATTTTCCGGTCTTTCCGCGGTATAGGCTGAAGTCAAGGATGGTTGGAAAGAAATAGGGCATTGTCCGCCCTGAAACCATTCTACATGCTTGTTTGCATATTTTATTTCTTGAAAAGCCCCTGTGGCTGTGTATAGAATCCGCCATCTTTCGCAAGGGGGCATGGATGGTCAGAGAAGGAGACCTGGTGGGGATATTCAACAGCATCCACAGGGTAATGAAGGCGGAAAAGATTCTGAAGGGGCTGGGGCTGGATATCCTCCTGATACCGGCGCCGCGAACCCTGAGCGCTGACTGCGGCCTGGCCATCCGCTACGCGGAAAAAGAGAGGGAAGCGGTGGAAACCGCCCTCGCCGAAGCCCGGCTGCTTCCGGAGGAGATGTACAGGAAGCAGGGAGAAGAGTATCTGAGAGTAGATACCGGCAACCAGTGACAAGGGATTTCGCGCCCCGACCGTAAACGGGGCCGTGCGGTGAAACCACAGGGGAGAGAAGCCATGGGAGAACTGAAATTCAGCGACAACTATAACGATCTCTGCCGGCAGCAAGGGGTAAACGCCGGTTTTCAATTCGAGTTTTACTGCGAGCGCTGCCAGGATACCTGGCGCACCGATTTTGTTCCGTATCGCGGCGGCCAGGCCTCAGGCTGGCTCAGAAAGGCGGCGGGATTCCTCGGCGGGATGCTGGACGGTGTGGGAGACGCCGTTGAGGGACTCGCCGAATCGGGATACGGCAAAGCCCGGGACGCCGAGTTCAGCAAGGCGGTGGCACAGGCCAAGGCCCATTTCCACCGTTGCGCCAAATGTTACCAGTATGTATGCGACCAGTGTTTCAACCGGGACAGCGGTTTGTGCCTGAACTGCGCGCCGGACGCCGAGGTGGAGATCGAAGCGGCCCGCGCCCAGGGAAAGGTGTACGCAGCAGGAGAAAAAGCCGCCCTGGAAGGCATTCAGCAGGGGAAAAAGATGGATGTAAAGCGCGAGCGCCAACTGGTCTGCCCCCAATGCGGCAAGGAAACCCATGGCGCCAGGTTCTGCCCTGAGTGCGGTTTCAAGATGGCAGAGAGGTCAACCTGTCCCGGATGCTCGACCGGGATTTCACCGGGAGCGAAGTTCTGCCCGGAATGCGGCATGAAGCTGTAAGGGGCCCAAGCTTTTCCCTTGACACGGGAAAAAATGTGCTATATAAACATCGGGCACGAAGAGCTGCGACACCCGCAAAAGGGAAAGGGCGGCAAGTTCTTTCCAGAGAGTAGTATTTGAAGTATCGTATATGCCTCTTTGGTTTTTCCAGGGAGGTATTTTTTACGGAAGCCTGTAATCCGTACACGGAATCAGGCGGTGTAGCTCAGCAGGTCAGAGCATGCGGCTCATATCCGCAGTGTCCGGGGTTCAAGTCCCTGCACCGCCACCAAACTCCCCCTCTTTCCCAGGAAAGCAGGGGGTTTTTTTATATACATCAATCAATCCTCCGCCCATCCGGCAATGGGGCGGCGGCTATGGAGATGAACCCTTGTCCGCCCATTCCGTTCTGAAAAAGGCGCTGGCTACGATCCGCGGACGCATGCTGTTCCGTGAGGGAGACAGGGTGATCGCCGCCGTATCCGGCGGAGCGGATTCCGTGGCCCTTCTGGATATTCTGGTCTCCCTGCGGGACCTGGAACTGGACATTGTCGTGGCCCACGTGAATCACCAACTGCGGGGCGCGGAATCGGACGGCGACGCCGCCTTTGTCCGGAAGCTGGCGGAACGCTTCGGGCTCCCCTTCGAGATGGAGAGCGTCGACGTCCTCAAGCTCAGCCGCGACCGGAAGCTCTCTCTGGAGGATGCGGGCCGCACCGCCCGCTATCAATGGTTCCGGCGGCTGGCCCGGGAATACCGGGCGCGGCGGGTCGCCCTGGGGCACCATGCGGACGACCAGGCGGAGACCTTTCTTCTTCATCTTCTGCGCGGCGCTGGAACCACCGGCCTGGGCGCCATGCGGCATCTCGCCGCGGAACTGTACGCCCGCCCTCTCCTCGACGTCACCCGATCGGAGATACTCTCCTACCTGGAAGAACGCGGTCTGGAGTTCCGGGAGGACCAAAGCAACGACGACAGGAGCTTCCTGCGCAACCGTATCCGGCATGAGTGCCTTCCCTACCTTGCCACCTACAACCCCGCCCTGACGGAACGCCTGAACGCGACGGCGGAAATTCTCGCGGCGGACGAGGAACTTCTGGAGTCGTTCACCGGACGCATCTTCGCCGGGATTGCCACCCTCGAGCCGGGAACCGTCACCCTGAGCCTTCCCCGGGTGCGGGCGGAACTTCCCGCAATGCGCATGCGGCTCTACCGACGGGCCCTACTGGAGGTGAACGGCAGCCTGTCCGGCATTGCCGGCGTCCACCTCAGACAGATCGACGAGCTTGCCCTGTCCCCGGCGGGCAACGGGCGAGCCTCCCTGCCACGGGGGCTGACTGCGGCAAGGTGTTACGATACCCTTTCATTGACCAGCCGGTTGACGGACAAGGACGCCGGTCCCTGGGAAGTGACCATCGGCGGTACGGGAGTCTATAGCCTCCCCAACGGGCGGGTCCTCACCCTTCAGACCGCCCAGGCCCCGAAAGAATGGAAGCTGATCCCCCCGGATCGGGCCTATGTGAATCACTTCCGCAATCCTTTTCCGTGGACGCTAAGGACATTCCGCCCGGGAGACCGGTTTCATCCCCTGGGCATGAAAGGAACAAAAAAGGTAAAAGATTTCTTCATAGACGAAAAGGTTCCTCCGGACGACCGGCGCCGCATACCGCTTCTGTTTTGCGGCGCGGAACTCTTATGGATATGCGGACACCGGATCGCCGAACCGGCGAGCGTTTCCGCCGGCGAAGCCGAAGCCATAAGGGTTGAAATCACCGTTATTTCGCCTTAACCCCTTGTAAAACAACCTTCCCTATGTTATTTCATCAATAATGTCGCACTATTTTGAGACTCAGGCAAAAGAGCTGCAAGACATTCCCTCAACCCTTTGATGGAAGGGGGTTGGGAGGAAGGGTGAGAAGGGACGACCTGCTACATTTCGGCAACTTTCCCCCTCATCCGGCCTTCGGCCACCTTCTCCCTCAGGGAGAAGGTTCGTTTTTTCCCTCTCCCCCCGGGAGAGGGGCAGGGGTGAGGGGAAAGCGCCATCTTGAACACAAGATTCATGAATAAAGCTCTTGGTAGCGAGGAATTCTGACCGCATTTCCATATTCTGCTGAAAAATACCACGATAAAGCACGAAATTCACGGGGGTAGCATTTGAATCAGTTCTATAAGAATCTAGCACTCTGGCTCGTCATCAGCCTGATGATGATCCTGGCCTTCAATCTCTTCAACAAGCCCCGTTCCAGCCAGGAAAAGACCAACTATACGGAATTCATCAACGCCCTTGACGCCGGAAAGGTCGCGTCCGTCACCCTTCAGGGGAGCGAGGTCTTCGGCAAATATACCGACGGCAAGGAATTCCGCACCTACAAACCGGAAGACCCTTCCCTGACCCAGAAACTGCTGGAGAAGAAGGTCCCCATAACCGCCAAGGCGGAAGAGGAGAAGGTCTCCTGGCTTTCCATGTTCCTGTCATGGCTCCCCCTCATTCTTCTGGTGGGCGTCTGGATATTCTTCATGCGACAGATGCAGGTGGGCGGGGGCAAGGCCATGTCCTTCGGCAAGAGCAGGGCGAAACTCCTCACCGAGGCCCAGGGACGGATCACCTTCGAGGATGTGGCCGGGGTTGACGAGGCCAAGGAAGAGCTGGCCGAGATCATCTCATTCCTGAAAGACCCGAAGAAATTCACCAAACTCGGGGGACGTCTTCCCAAGGGCGTCCTGCTGGTCGGCCCTCCGGGGACCGGCAAGACACTCCTGGCACGGGCCATCGCCGGCGAAGCGGGCGTGCCCTTCTTCTCCATCTCCGGCTCGGATTTCGTCGAGATGTTCGTGGGGGTCGGCGCCAGCCGCGTGCGCGACCTGTTCGTCCAGGGGAAGAAGAACGCGCCCTGCATCATCTTCATCGACGAGATCGATGCCGTGGGCCGGCATCGGGGCGCGGGGCTGGGGGGAGGACACGACGAGAGGGAACAGACACTGAACCAGCTCCTGGTGGAGATGGACGGCTTCGAGTCCAATGAAGGGGTTATCCTCATTTCCGCCACCAACAGGCCGGACGTCCTGGATCCGGCCCTCCTCCGCCCCGGAAGGTTCGACCGCCAGGTGGTGGTCCCCCGCCCGGACGTGAAGGGCCGGGAGGCGATCCTGAAGGTGCATTCCCGCCAGACGCCACTGGCGCCCAACGTGGACCTGTCCGTTATCGCCCGGGGCACGCCCGGTTTCTCCGGAGCCGACCTGGCCAACGTGGTGAACGAGGCGGCCCTTCTGGCAGCCCGCAAGGACAAGAACTTCGTGGAGATCCAGGACCTGGACGACGCCAAGGACAAGGTCCTGATGGGCGTCGAGCGCAGGAGCATGGTCATCTCCGAGGAAGAGAAACGCAACACCGCCTACCACGAGGCGGGGCACACCCTGGTGGCTAAATTCATCCCCAACGCCGATCCGGTCCACAAGGTGTCCATCATCCCCAGGGGAAGGGCGCTCGGCATAACCATGCAGCTCCCTATCGAGGACAAGCATTCCTACAACAAGGAGTCCCTGCTGGACAGGATAGCCGTGCTGATGGGAGGAAGGGCGGCCGAAGAGCTGGTCTTCCAGACCATGACCACCGGCGCGGGCAACGATATCGAGCACGCCACCGAGATAGCCCGCAAGATGATCTGCGAATGGGGCATGAGCGAGCGGCTCGGTCCGGTGAGCTACGGCAGAAAGGACGAGCAGATCTTCCTGGGTCGCGAGATGGCCGTGTCGAAAAACTTCAGCGAGGCGACGGCCGTGGAGATAGACGAGGAGATCCGCCGTATCGTCGAAGACAACTACAACCGCGCCCGCACTCTCCTGACGGACAATATCGAAATCCTGCACAAACTTTCCCAGGCGCTCATCGACAAGGAAAGCCTGAACGGTTCCGAGGTGGATGAAATCATGGGTCGCTCCACCCTATCCGACCCGTCAAAAGGTACCACTGCCGAGGCTCAACCGGAACCGGCCGAGTCTTCCCGGGAAGATGAAGACTGACAGGCCCGGCGCCGGCCGGGAGACAGCCCCTTCAAGCGCCTCCTCCTTGATATGGAAGACCGGCAAGAGAGAGTATGACCTTTCCGTCCGTCCCCACATCATGGGAATACTCAATGTCACCCCTGATTCCTTTTCCGACGGGGCTCTCTTCCGGGAAACGGAGAGAGCGGTGGAACGGGCGCTGGAAATGGAGGATGAGGGCGCAGACAGCATCGATATCGGCGGCGAAAGCACCCGTCCCTATGCCTCGCCGGTGGACGGGAGAGAAGAACTGGAAAGGGTCATCCCGGTTATCCAGAGGCTGGCGGGCCGCCTGGGCATCCCCATATCCATCGACACATATAAATCCGCCGTCGCGGCAGAGGCATTGCGCGCCGGAGCGGAGATCGTCAACGACATCAGCGGCGGCGGCTTCGATGACGCCATGGCGGATGTGGTGGCCTCCGCCGGCGCCGGTTTCGTTGTAATGCACACCCGCGGAAATCCGGCGGAGATGCAGGAGGATACGGCCTACCGCAACCTGGTACCGGAAGTAACCGCTTCTCTAGCAGCCCGGATCCAGGCCGCTGAATCACGTGGGGTAAGCAGGGAACGGATCGTCATCGATCCAGGCATCGGCTTCGCCAAGGACACGAGGGGAAACCTGGAGATACTGCGCAGGCTGAAGGAGTTTTCCGTGTTGGGACGCCCCGTCCTCGTCGGTCCCTCCCGCAAGGGTTTCATCGGAGCGGTCCTCGGCCGCGACGTGGGTGACAGGCTTTACGGAACCGCCGCCGCAGTGGCCCTCGCCGTCGCCGGAGGCGCTTCGCTTCTGAGGGTTCACGACGTAAGACAGATGCGCGATGTCGCCCTGATGGCTCATGCGGTTCTCCATCCGTAAGAAGGCCGGTTTTCTCTTCTTAATTCCCTTTACAGTCCATCGAGGATTCCGTGATGGAAGCGATGCTATCTTTCCCGTTGAATGTTTCGTGGCTCGATCTGCTGGATATCCTCCTTGTCGCGTTCATTCTTTACCAGATCATCCTTCTCATCAAGGAAAGCATGGCCATCCGCCTTATCCTCGTCATGGCCGGACTGCTCTGCCTGTACGCGCTCTCCTTCTTTCTCGGGCTCAAGACGCTCTACTGGATTCTGCACGGTTTTTTCGGCTCAATCCTGATCGTACTGGTGGTCGTTTTTCAGCATGACATCCGCCGGGCCCTGTCGTCACTGGGAAGAAACGTTTTCCTGAAAGCCCGGGAGGAAGGAGTATCGGAACTGGTGGAGGAGCTGGTTGCCGCCACCGTGACCCTGGCGGATAAACACATCGGCGCCCTCATCGTTATCGAGCGGGACGTCGAAGTGGAAAACAGCCTGGAGATCGGCACGGAAATCGACGCCAAGGTCACCAGCGAGATTCTCACGTCCATCTTCCTCCCCTACTCGCCCATCCATGACGGCGCGGTCATTATCCAGAAAGGAAAGCTTACCAAGGCCGGATGCTTTCTTCCCCTGTCGCGGAACCATGAGCTGAGCAAGACCCTGGGGACCCGTCACCGGGCGGCCATCGGCCTGAGCGAAGTAACGGACGCGGTGATAATAGTGGTGTCCGAAGAGACAGGGAACATATCCCTGGCGGCGGGAGGCAAGATAACCAGGGCGGTGGATCACGGCACGCTGCGGAAGATGTTGAAAAAGTATATTCTTCCCGGGCATCACAGGTGGTTCCGATGATAATGAGCCGTTTTCTCCGGGATAATCTTCCCATCAAGCTGCTGGCGCTGGCCCTGGCCGCGGCCCTCTGGCTGATGGCCTCCGGCGCCAGGCAAGAGGAAAGGGAATTCCTTGTACCCCTTGTACTTCAGAATATTCCGGCCGGACTGGCCGTGGAAAACCGGATCCCCCCCGAAATCAGGGTGATGGTCTCCGGACCGAGATTCAGTCTCCGCGGAATTCAATGGGAGAGAAGGACGATTTTACTGGATCTGAGCGGTCTGGGCGAGGGAGTCTCCACCTTTGGCGGATTGGACAGACATCTGATGATTCCTCCAGGGATTTCCGTCTCGAGGGTATACCCGTCCACCATCGAAGTGAGGCTTACCCGTCTGAAAAAGAAGGGGAAACGCTGACTCCCCGGACTGGCTGCCGCTCCGATGACCGGCGACGGAGGGCACTGACCTGGAAAAGAAAGAAACCGGAGGTAAAAGAATTGGCCAAGCTTGGAGTTAATATCGATCATGTGGCAACCATACGGCAGGCGCGGGGCGGAGCGGAACCGGACCCCGTCGCGGCAGCGGCGATTGCGGAACTGGCGGGAGCTGACGGCATCACCATCCACCTTCGCGAAGACCGCCGCCACATCCAGGACCGTGACCTGAAGCTCCTGAGGCAGACGGTCAAGACAAAGCTCAACCTGGAGATGGCGGCAACCGAAGAGATGATAGGGATCGCCCTGGCAGTCAAGCCGGACATGTGCACGCTGGTGCCGGAAAAACGCCAGGAACTGACAACCGAGGGGGGGCTGGACGTCCGCCTGCACGCCCAGTCCATGGAAAGGTCCATTGCCAGACTCCAGGACGGAGGCATAGCCGTCAGTGTCTTCATTGATCCTGATCCGGACCAGATCAAGGCCGCGCACAAGGCGGGCGCGGATTACGTGGAGATCCATACCGGCGCCTTCGCCGACGCGCCAAGCTGGAAGGTCGAGGAGCAGGAGCTGATCAAGATTGAAAACGCTGTCAAGCTGGCGTCCAGGCTGGGGCTGGGAGTAAACGCGGGACACGGTCTCAACTACACCAACATCAAGAAGGTTACCGTTTTTGGAGGAATCGAAGAATTCAACATCGGTCACTCCATTATCTCGAGGGCGGTGTTCGCGGGTCTGGATCGGGCCGTGCGGGACATGGTAGACCTGATTAAATACGCATGATTCATGAAACAGGCGCAAGAATAGAAAGACTTTGACAAATCTGACGCCATTCTTTTACTATTGCCGAATTAATCCGGACGAGGTTTCCGCATGGAATCTGCCCTGGCTCTCATTGATGCAGAGCTGAAAAATGTCGAACAGCAATTCAGGAAGGACCTGGCATCCGATGTGAATCTCATCCGGAAGGTGGGGGAGTATCTTCTTTCCAGCGGCGGCAAGAGGATTAGGCCAGCCCTGCTCATCCTCTCCGCGAAGCTGTGCGGATACGAGGGCAAACGTCATATCTCCCTTGCCAGCGTCATGGAATTCATCCACACGGCCACCCTCCTCCATGACGATGTGGTGGACAACGCCAGCCTGCGGCGCGGGCTCGCCTCCGCTAACATCCTGTGGGGTAACGAGGCCTCCGTTCTGGTGGGAGACTATCTCTTTTCCAAATCCTTCTCCATAATCGTGGAAGACGGGGATCTGGACATCTTAAGGGTCATCTCCGGCGCCACCACGAGGATTGCCGAAGGCGAGGTCATGCAGCTGGCATCCATGAGCGACCCAGGCGTCACGGAGCGGAAATATATCGAAGTGGTGAAAAGCAAGACAGCCGTGCTCCTGGCCACGTCATGCCAGGTGGGCGCCATGCTGGGAAAGGCGTCCGGAGAACTGGAATCGGCTCTGCGCGATTTCGGCATGGACCTGGGGATCGCGTTCCAGCTCATAGACGACACCCTTGATTACGTTTCCAGCGAAGAAAAGTTCGGGAAAAGCATCGGCCACGACCTGGAAGAAGGGAAGGTCACCCTCCCCCTCATCCATACCCTGAGACGCTGCACCCCGCCGGAAAAGAAGCGGATTGAAGAGGTGATCATGAGCGACACCCTGGAGGACGAAGGATTCCGGACAGTTACCTCCCTCGTTTCCGCCTATGGAGGTATCGAGCATACCCTTCAAACCGCACGTGAATACGTGGAACGGGGAAAGTCCAGGATCGCCTCATTTCCCGATTCGCCCTGCCTCCGCGCCTTGCTCTCTCTGGCGGATTATGTGGTCACCCGCAGACACTGATCCCCTTCCCGCCCGGACCCTCCATTTCCATCGTCGCGCAGCCGTCAATCATCCTGCCTGTTATTTCGGGCCACAATCCTGTTTCGCCGGCATGATCTCTTCGATATCGTCACGAATGCCTTGCGGCATCGCAGTACCGCTGAGGGAACCAACATGGAATCAACAAATATAACCTACCTGGGGGCGTTCATCGCCGGACTTCTCTCCTTTCTGTCGCCATGCGTCCTCCCTCTCATCCCTTCATACATCACCTATATCACGGGAATCTCCTTCGCGGACCTGAAGGCGGAGCGGCCCTCCCACCTGGTGCGCAGGAAGACAATGCTCCATTCCCTCCTGTTCATTGCCGGTTTCACCTTCGTCTTCGCGGCTTTCGGCGCATCCGCCACTTACATCGGAAGCTTTTTCCAGGAACATATGGGCGCCATCCGCAAGATCGGCGGGATCCTCATCATCATCTTCGGAATCCATGTCACCGGACTTGTGCACCTGGGAATGCTTCTGGGAGAGAAACGCATCGTAATCCACCGGAAACCGGCCGGTTACGTGGGGAGTTTTATCGTCGGACTGGCGTTCGCGGCCGGGTGGACCCCCTGCATCGGCCCGATCCTGGCATCCATTCTCATGATCGCCGCAACGGAAGAAAAGGTATACCAGGGGATGTCCCTGCTGCTCACATACTCCCTCGGTCTCGGTACGCCCTTCTTCGTCTCCGCCCTGGCGTTGCACAAATTCCTCGATCTGTTCAACCGCTTCCGCAAAGCCATCAGGATATTCGAGATCGTGACCGGCGTTTTTCTCATCGTTATCGGGATTCTCGTCTTCAGCAACTCCCTTACCTCCATATCCCAGTTCATAACCGGCATCTTTTCCTTCTGAAACCACCTTTCCAGGCCCAAGGTCGACTGAAGCTCCTTACCCGCTGATGAGCCCGACGGCGTCCGCCCGGCACTGCCGGCAGTGCCTGAACTGGCCGATTATCTTCTCGTTTGCGGCCTGAACCGCGGCAATCTCTTCCGCTGTCGGGGGGGCCGCGCCGGCGAAATCCGCCTGCGGGATGAGCGGCATCACGTTCATTACGGAGGCGCCCAGCTCCTTCACCTTTTCGGCGATCAGCGGTATCTGGGCCTCATTGACTCCGGGGATATACACCGTGTTCACCTTGACGGTCATGCCGTACCGTGCTGCCCGGCGCACACCCTCCAGCTGATTCGCGATAAGGATGCGGGCCGCTTCCTCTCCGCGGTACTGTTTTCCGCCATAGCTGACATGGCTGTAAATGCGGGCGCCGATCGCCGGATCCAGGGTGTTGATGGTTACGGTCAGACTATGCAGTCCAAGCGCCTCCAGTTCATCGATCGTCTCCGGCAGCAGCAGACCGTTGGTGCTCATGCATTTGATGAGAAGGGGAAAATCCTTCCCTATCATGCGAAAGGTCGTGAATGTCTCCTCGTTGGCCAGCGGGTCGCCGGGGCCGGCAATGCCGATCACCTTGATCATCGGGCCGAGAAGATCGCTTGCCATTACCTCACGAACTTTTTCCAGGGCCTCCAGCGGGGTCAGGAGCCGGCTGGTGACGCCCGGCCGCGATTCGTTGGCGCAGTCGTGAAGGCGGGTGCAGTATCCGCACTTGATGTTGCAGCGTGGCGCTACGGCCAGGTGCATGCGTCCGTTCCCGTGATGATTGCCTCCGAAACAGGGGTGGCCCTGAATGTTTTTCCTGCCGGAACATGAAGATGCCATGGTTTCCTCCTTTGTTTTCGCCTTGTTGTTGAGATGAAAAAAGGGGCCGGCGTCTGGACGCCGGCCCCTTTGCCGATGCGGATCGGTCCGATACGGGCAGGCCGTAGCGGGTCACGATGCCGATTATCCTGGATTCGGCAGTTGGAGGCATCCTTCGTTCGCTCCGATTGCCCTCTTTCTGCTGCTCTAAGCTCATTTCGCTACAGCCGATAGACTCACCCTTCGGGTTCGGACAGTATCGGCCGTGGCCGCTTCATTTCGCTAAGAGCAGCAACGAAATAGGACAGAGTCGCTCTCTACGGATACCTCCAACTGCCGTTGTTGGATTATGTGAATACCTCTTTGTATCCGTTTCGTGACGTCTCCCTATCAGGAATCGTGCCGGAAATGGAAAGGCTATTGTTAATCACGCTATTTCAAAGCCTTCGCGAGCGTTTGCGTGCCTGGCGCCGGTCTGGTCGATTCGGTTGGTGATTAAAAAGTAGGCGGACGTGCCGCGAGGAAGGACGATGCGTCCGTCCTCCGTACTGTCGGATACGCCCGGATCCCCGTTCCGCGGCGTTTCAGATCGGGGGATGCCCTCTGGCATGGTATCTGAACGGCCTTCGGGCATACGGGAGGCATGTCATGATGAAAGGCGATTCACTGACGACGAACACGGCGGAAATGGAGGAGATCCGTTCCCGGGCGGTTGCGTCCTTTCTTGGGTTCGCCCTGGGGGACGCCCTGGGAGCACCGGTTGAGTTCATGACCTCCGGAGAGATCAAGGCCAGGTACGGGGTGCTGCGCGAGATGGTTGGGGGAGGGTGGCTGCGACTCCGGCCGGGGCAGGTGACCGACGATACCGAGATGTCCCTCTGCATCGCCCGCGCCGTCTCCCGGTGCAGCGCCTGGGACCTGGCCGCCATTGCCACGCAGTTTGCGGCATGGCTCAAGACGAAGCCCATCGACGTGGGGGACACCTGCCGCCGGGGAATCAGAAATTTCATGCTTACCGGGAAACTGGAGACACCCCCCAACCAGTGGGACGGTGGAAACGGAGCGCTTATGCGCATGGCGCCCGTTGCCCTGGCCACGCTCGGGGACAGCGAACTGCTGGATTGCCGCGCCGTGGAGCAGGCGCACCTGACGCACAATCACCCCCTGTCCGACGCGGCATGCCGCTGCTATGGGCGTATGGTGCGCCTGGCCGTGAGCGGACGATCCAAGGCCCGCCTGCGGCGCGAGGTGGACGGTCTCGTCGGTGAGTACCCGAGCTTTTCCTTCGAGCCGTATCACGGGCTGGCCACCGGCTACGTGGTGGATACCTTCCAGACGGTCTGCCACCATTTTTTTCGCGGCCGCGATTTCGAGGAGTGCGTCGTGGCCACGGTGAATCAGGGGGGGGACGCCGATACGACGGGCGCAATTATCGGCGGACTGGCAGGGGCGTTTTACGGCCTTGAGCGACTCCCTGTCCGCTGGATCAGGAAGCTCGACCGTAGCCTGGTCCGCGAGATTACCGAGTTGGCGGGAAAACTGGTGGACCTCTCAGCGATGGGAAAACAGGTGGATAGGCTGAAAGCTGAAGACTGAAGACTGAAGTCCGAAGCGCGAAAAAAACGGAATGTCTTGGTCACACACATTTCCTTTCACTCTTCACTTTTCACTCTTCACTCTTGATCCTTCCACCTGCCTTTAAAGCGTGCACATCACCCTGCGCACCCGGTATTCCCCGCCGATGACCAGGAACTCCCCTTCGAACTTCATGATGCTCGTGGGAAGCAGGGCGCCGAAGAAAAAGACCTTGGACGCAGGCGCCCGGATCTCCCACACCGTGTCTCCGAATTCCCAGGCCCGCTCCTCGTCGGCGGTGAACGAGACCAGGTTGTTGAGGCGCACGATCCGTTCCCGCTTGCCGAGCGTCTCGATGGTTTCGTAATCGTTCGCGTCGTTGGTGCCGCGGAACAGGGTGAGACACCGGTCGGCCGGCGCGGTTTTTGCCAGTTCGTACTGGCAGTATTCATAGAGAAGGTCCAACTGGGAGTTGATGGCGTTCGTACGGGCGCTCCCCCGCGTGCGATCCAGGGCAAAAACCATATATTCTTCGCCGTGGATGCAGGGGATGCGCAGCTTGTGGAAGGTGGGGTGGAGTCCCATGCGGCTCTCCACCCATCCCTTGAGGACCGCGCCTTCCACCGAGTTGGAATCCATCATCCAGCCGCGCAGAAAGCGGAGATAGCTGTTCTTGATGCTCCTGCGGGCGGTTATGGTGTGACTCTGCCAGTGGTGGAGCTGGAATTTCACCGACATGTAGTCGTGGAAGACCTCTGCCCGCTCCTGAGCTGACGTGATTCCGTCCAGCCTCTGGAACAGGAAGCGGTTGGCCTGTCGCACCCCCTGGATTTCAAGCGGTTGCGGGTGCTCGTTGAAGTGCCGCGAGGCGATGACCCACGGCGGGAGATTGCAGAGATTGAAGCCTTGTCCGGACATGGATCACCGCCGTGTGTACATTACGATTTGAACAGCCGCGCCAGTTCGAGCAGCGTCAGTCTTATCTCGCCGGAGGCGCAGTAGACCTCCAATCCCAGGCGGGACATCTCCTCTTGGGGCGCGGGGCCGATCCGGGCGCAGACAATGGCCGCGCAGCCGTCGAGCGCCTCGGCAATGGCCCGCAGCAGCCGGCCGCGCAACGGGTGCTCCTCGTCGTAGCTGCAGTAGCGTTCGATCGCCTTTTCGCCCACCAACTCAACGTCCGTCCCGCTCACCTCGAAGATGAGAAAACGTTCCGCATGGCCGAAGTGCTGGTTGATGTCCCTGCCGTCCTTTGAAGCAACCGCGAATAGCATCGTAGCATCCCTCCTGGGGGGCGCGGCGTGCCGCGCCCCCGTGGAATTACATCATGACCGGCTCAAAGGTGAAGCACTTCTTGGCGCAGGTCCTGCCGCACGCCTGGCAGCCGATGCAGTTGCCGGGGTTGTCGACCTTCATGAACATCTTGGCGGAATCGTCCTCGTCCACTTCCTCGAAGGCCAGGACTTCGTGTGCGCAGACCTTGAAGCAGCGGCCGCAGCCGATGCAGGTCTCCTCGTCGATGCTCATGACGAATTGCGGCGTGTATTCGGTCTTGTTTCTGCGTGTTCCGGTAATGTACCCCATGATCGTATTCCTCCGTTGCTGTTTTGTTTGGTTTTTCCCCTCACCCGGCCCTTGGCCGCCCTCTCCCTCATGGAGAGGGCAATCGACCGTATCCCTTCTCCCTGAGCGAGAAGGCGCCCCGAAGGGGCGGATGAGGGGTGATGGTTCTCTCGTCGATTGTTTTCCTTGCCTACTCCTCATCCATGAATGATCCGGAAACCCCGCTGTTCATGGCCTTCCTGAGCCACGGGGGAGGATTCCCCCGCAATACCTCCTGCAGCTTGCCGATGACCTCGGACACCGCAATTTCCGCGTTGGTCTTCATGGGGTGGATCTTCCTCGCCACCAGCTTGGCCGCCGCGGGCCCGCCGATCTGCACCGTGTAGACGATGGCGCAGCCGCTGATGGCGTTGGCGCGGGCGGTGATGCGGTCCTCTTCGTCTTCCGTGATGGTGACTGCGCTGACCGTGGTCAACGGTTGTGCCGTTTCCGGCCCTATTTCCCAGACGTGGAAGCTCCGGCACTGGCCGAAGTGCTCGTCGACCCGTTCGCCGGTACTGCTGGTAAAGGCAACTTTCATGGCGTGTCCTTTCTGAAAAATATGGTGAGTTTTTCCTTTTTCATCGGTCGGCATCGGCTGGGGCCGGGGTGGGGCTTTCACGGCGCCTCTCGAAATATTTTGAGTCTAACCCCTCCACACCTCCCCTTCTCAGGGGAGGCTTACAGGCTTCCCCCCCTGAGAAGGGGGGACTGAGGGGGGTTGGTTTCATATGTTGCAAGATATTAATTGTGCGCCAGTTTCTGCGCTTCTTTTGCATTGGCCTGGAACAGGTTGGCCGTCTCGAAAACAAGGTTCATGGCGCCCCGGTAGCCCATCCACATCTTCTGGTGGGCGCCGAGGCGGTCGAAGACCGGCAGTCCTGCCCGCAGGTGAGCGCCAATATTCAGCCTTGCCGCTGCCTGCCGTCCGTTTGAATTGGCCACCAGCAGATCGGCGCCGATGGCGGCCGTTTCCAGGTCCTCCAGGTCGCCCACGTACACGTTCCCGCATGGCAGCGCGTCCAGGCCGCGGGTCCGGGTTGCCGACAGGGCGGCCTGGATGTCGCACCCCATGCCGTGGAGAAACGGGGCCAGGGTTTTCAGGTTGTCCGCCTCAAGGGCAAGAGCCACCTTCTTTCCGCCGAACTGGTAGTGGCAGTCCACCATGGCGTCCATGAGCCTGCTCCTCTGGCGGCGCAGCTTCTCGGGAACGGGCTTGCCGCTGATGACGGAGAGGGCGGCCATGAGCCGGTCTGTCTCTGTCAGGCCGGTCACGGAGGTGAAACCGTAGGCCGGGATGCCGAAGCGCTCCCGCAGGATGCCGCCCGCCCTGGCCAGGGAGTCGCCCACGTAGATGACGGCGCAACTGCGCCCGGCGCGGCGGATGTCGTCGATGCCGATCCCGCCGGTGGAAAGGGACGAAACCTCGGCGTCGATGTGTCCGTCCAGGGCCGTGGAGATGTCGGGCACGGCCAGGCAGGTCAGGCCGAACGACCCGATTATCTCCTTGAGTTCCTCCACATCCGCCGGGGTGAGATGGCATCCGGGCAGCAGGGCTACCTGGCCGGGAACGGTCCCGCCTCCCTCCGGCAATGTGGTCAGGATCGCTTCCACCGCAGCGGCGTAGCCCTCCTGGAGAGATCCGCAGTAGTCCGGCGTCGAGGCCCAGACCACCGGCACCGCGGAATGCTCGGGGTGCTCTTCGCGGAACTGGCTGACGGCGCTGCGCACGTCGTCTCCCATGGTCTCGGTGAGACCGGAGGTCATCACCCCGACGATGCCGGGGCTGAACTTCTCGATGACCCGGCCGATCCCTTTCTTCAGGTTCTCCCAGCCGCCGAAGATGGCCGTGTCCTCGCTCATGGCCGTGGAGTTGAGGGCGATGGACTCCTTGAAGTGCCGCGACAGCTGGAGACGGATGAAGGTGGAGCACCCCTGGGCGCCGTGCAGCAGGGCGAGCATCCGGTCGATGCCCAGGAAGGCCAGGGTCGCTCCCAATGCTGGCGAGTTCTTCTGAGGGTTCACGGTCGCGGGCTTCGACGGCACCTTGACCCGCGATGCAGACAGATCTTCGCTGAAGAACCTTTCCCCATGGCCCGTCGCCGAGGCCAAGTCAGCCGCCAGCTCCGCCTCCGACTTATCCCAGGGCGCCGGGGCATTCAGCGCCGGCCAGATGGGGTTGTTGACCGTCAGGTCCAGCTGCCGGGCAAAGGTCACCATCCCCTCGTACCCCGCATAGGGGTGGGAGCGGCCGTGGTTGATGTCCAGGAAGGGGGTCCTGGTCTTCAGGGCCAGGAACTTGGTCTTGCCGCCCGCCACGATCAGGTCCGGCATTTTTTCCCGCATGATACCCAGGAGTCCGGCGGTGGAGGTGTCTTCGATGATCTTGGCATCCTCGCTCATGAGGGCCTTCATGCGGTAGAAATCTTCCAGGGTGGAATTCTGGGTACCCGCGGCCAGGACCTCCACCCCCAGCTCCCGCAGGGCGTTGACCATGGACCAGGTCTTGACCCCGCCGGTGAAGAGCACCGACCGCTTTCCTTCCAGCCGCGCCCGGTACGGGGCGATCCGCTCCCGGCACTTCGCCTCTTCCTCCTCGATCAATGCTTCGACCCGGTCCTGCATGACCCGCTTTTCCAGGCCGTTGACCGCGTTGTCCAGTTCCCGCGCGATTTCGCGCAGTGCCTTGGCCGTGTCGGTCATGCCGTAGAACGATTCCTCCAGGTAGGGGATGCCGTGGTTCTTCTGCATCTTCTTGGCCAGGTTGGTGAGGGACTTGGAGCAGATGATGACGTTGAGCCTTGCCCGGTGGGCATGGCGCAGCTCCTCGAAGCGGGAGTCGCCGCTGATGCAGGAGAGGATCTGGATCCCCAGTCGGTCGAACAGAGGCTGCATGCCCCACAGGTCGCCGGCGATATTGTATTCGCCGATGAGATTGATGGGGTACTCGCCCAGCACCGGCGGCTCCGCCGTGCCGATGACGTATTTGTAGAGGACCTCTCCGGCCAGGCGGTTGCCGATGTTCTTGTCTCCGATGAAGCCGGGGGTGTTCACCGGTATGACCGGCATGGGCACTCTGTCCGATGCCGCCTTGCAGACGGCCTCGATGTCGTCGCCGGTCATGGCGGTGACGCAGGTGGCGTAGACAAACATCGCCTTGGCCTCGGGATAGCGCCCGGCCAGGTCCAGGATGGCCCGGTACAACTTCTTTTCTCCGCCGAAGATGACATCGTTTTCCGCCATCTCGGTGGTGAAGCCGCGGCGGTAGAGCTGGGATCCGCTGGAGCGGGCGCCCCGGTTGTCCCAGGAGTTGCCGGCGCAGGCGATGGGGCCGTGAACAAGGTGGATGACGTCGGTTATGGGCATGAGCACCACGCGGGCCCCGTCATAGGCGCAGCTTCTCTCCGCCCCTTCGCCCGGCTCCGATTTCCTGCAGAACTTGGGAGCGCCTTTTTCCTGATGGGTGTCGCATTCGGGTGCATCATAGTAGTCGGGTCTGGCCATGGTGTTCCTCGTTCTTTCATGCGGTACGGATAACTGTTCAGAATAGTTTCACAGAGGAAAATAACTTGCTCACCCCTCACCCCTGCCCCTCTCCCACGGGGAGAGGGTGGCCGAAGGCCGGGTGAGAGGAAAAAAGCGATATCTCAGAGAGGGGAGTGTTTTATCCGAGCCCCGCTAGTTCCAGAAAATTGTCCAGCAGGCATGCGGCTGTTGCGCGGTACCCCTTTTCCCTAAGTTTGAAAGCTGCGACCATTTCGCCGGTCCGGGACGATACGGCCCCGTCCAGGGCGCACCAGTCACGGATGATCTCTTCCGTCACCTCGGGGTGGAACTGGAGGCCCCAGGCGCATTCGCCGACACGGAAGGCATGGTGGGGGCAGTCCGCCGATGATGCCAGCAGAACTCCGCCATCCGGAAGGTCGAAGCTGTCATGGTGCCAGTGGAACGACTCGAACTCTCCGGGGATTCCCCGGAACAGCCGGTCGCGCTGACCTTCACAGGTGAGCGCGACCGGCAGGGTTCCCAGTTCCTCCCATCGCCCCGATACGACCCGGCCGCCGGTTACAGCGGCCAGCAGCTGCCCCCCCAGACAGATTCCCAGGTAGGGGATGCCGGCCGCGACGGCCCGGCCGACATACGACTTCAAATCCGCGAGAAAAGGGTGGATATCGTCGTCATTGGCGCCCATGGAGCCGCCCAGGACAATCAGTGAGGATACCTCCCGCATCTCCGGCAGCCGATCCCCCCGGTACGGATGAAGTACCGGGGGAGTGAATGGCAGGATCTCAAGGATGTTGCCGGGCGGCACGGTGGCGTCGTTCTGGATTATGTGAAGCATGCACGTACTCCTCGTGGCAGATTTTCGCTTCCTCAGCGCATCATCTCGAAATGCCGGTCATCGCACGTTTCATCCACGATGTCGATGAACTTGTTGCAGATGGCCGACACCATGTTGATGACCCCCTGGTAGCCGACCAGCGGCGAGCGGTGCAGGTTCACCCGGTCGAAAACCGGGAAGCCGAAACGGAACAGGGGAATTCCGGCGTCACGGGCGATGAACTTGGCGTGGGTGTCGCCGATGATGCCGTCAACCGGGTCGGTCATCACCAGGCTGCGCAGGTGCCACAGGTCCTTGTTGATGTAAATCTTGCCGTCCCTGCCGTAGGGGGATGTATCGAGCAGTGCCCGGATCTCCTTTTCCAGCTTCTTGCTCCCCTTGCTGCACAGGATGTGGTACGGCTTCGCTCCCATCTCCAGCAGGAAGGAAACGTAACCGAGCAGGTAATCGGGGTCGCCGTAGAGCGCGAATTTTTTGCCGTGGATATACTGGTGGGCATCGGTCATGGCGTCAACCGCCCGGCCTCGCTCCGCCCTGAACGACTCGGGAACCGGCTTGCCAAACAACTCCGCCAGCTTCATGATAAAGGCGTCGGTCTTGGCAATGCCGAACGGCGTGGGCAGGGACACGTGCTTGCCGGAATAGTTGTCCTTGATCCAGCCGAAGGTCTTGGTGGTGGCGTAAGGCCCGAGGGTCATGGTCGCCTTGCCGTTGACGGAGTCGGCAGCCTCGTCCAGTTTCGTGCCGCCCGGATAGAGGCGGTAGGCCCCGTCCAGGGGAGAGTCGAACACGTCGGAGATGTCGGCCAGCAGGGTGTACGGGATGCCGAACTCCGTGAGGATGCGCTTGTACTCCCGGTAGTTGCCGGTGTTGCAGTCGAATCCCGCTATCAGGTTGAGCTTGCCGGTGCAGCGCCCTTCCACCTGCTTCCCCTGGGTCAGGGTCTGGAGGATGGACAGGAGCATGGCGTCGTAGCCGTGGACGTGGGAGCCGTTGAAGCTCGGGGTGTTGGCGTAGGGCAGCGGGAAGTCCTTGGGAATGCAGCCCTTCTGCCGGGCGTTCTTGATGAAGGCAGTCAGGTCGTCGCCGATGATCTCGGGCATGCAGGAGGTGAAGATGGCCATCATCTTCGGTTTGTACAGGGCATAGGCGTTCTCCAGGGCCTCGTGCAGGTTGTTCTGGCCGCCGAACACCGCGCCGTCCTCGGTCATGGCGTCGGAAACGGCCGGCGCAGGCTCACGGAAGTGGCGGTTGAGGGTGCTGCGGTAGTACGATGCGCATCCCTGGGAGCCGTGCACGAAGGGGAGCGTCCCCTCGAAGGCGTGGGCCGCCAGTTCCGCGCCCAGGGGCTGACAGGCGTGGGCCGGGTTGATCACCAGGGCCTGGCGGGCAAAGTTCTTTTCCTTGTACTCTTCAGTGTTTATCCATTCACGGACCCGTGCCACCTCGTCATCGGAGTGTTCGGTCACGGGCTTGACCGCAAGTCCCAGATTGTTTGCCATGGTATATCTCCTTCATCCGGCCGGGAGCTCATAGGTCCACGGTCCGGGGTTGTTTTTTTCAAACCCCTCCCATCCTCCCCTTATCAGGGGAGGGGCGGAATTCGATTTCTTATTTACTTCCCCCCTGACAAGGGGGGACCGAGGGGGGTTAAAACGGGCTCTTCACCAGGCTCCACGTCGGGCTGTTCACCGCCATGTCCACGTCGCGGGCGAACACGGCGAAGCCTTCGTACCCTTCGTAGGGACCGGAATAGTCCCAGCTGTGCATTTGGCGGAAGGGGATGCCCATTTTCTGAAACAGGTATTTTTCTTTTATGCCGCTGCCGATCAGGTCGGGCTTGAGCTCGTGGGCGAACTGCTCGAATTCGTATTCCGAGATATCGTCATAGATAACCGTGGCATCGGGCATCTCGGCGGCGGTGCGGTCGTAGTCGTCGCCGTGGGCGAACTCGTAGCCGGAGCCGACCACCATCATTCCCAGTTCCTCGTAAGCATTGACCGTGTGCCGGGGCCGCAGCCCCCCCACGTAGAGCATCACCTTCTTCCCCTCCAGGCGGGGACGGTACTCGTCGATAACCGCCTGCATCTGCGGCTCGTATTTGGCGATGACCGCCTCCGCCTTTTGCCGGATCTCCTCCCCGAAGTATTCGCCCAGCTTGCGCAGGCTCGCCGCGATCTTGGCGGGACCGAAGAAGTTCAGCTCCATCCAGGGGATGCCGTATTTCTCCTCCATGACCTTGCACATGTAGTTCATGGAACGGTAGCAGTGGATGATGTTCAGCTTGACCTGGTGGGTGGCGGCAATCTTTTCGATTTCGCCGTCGCCGGTCCAGACCGCCTTGACGTTAAGCCCGATCTCCTCCAGCAGCGGCTTGACCGACCAGGCGTCGCCGCCGATGTTGTATTCGCCGATGAGGGCCACGTCATAGGGGCCGACCGGTTCGGGGAACTCCCTGGTTTCTATGACGAAGTCGCGGATGGTGTCGTTGGAGATGTGGTGGCCCAGGGACTGGGAGACCCCGCGGAATCCCTCGCAGTTGCACGGGATGATAGGTATGTCCAGTTCGGCCGAGGACTGCTTGGCCACGGCGTTGATATCGTCGCCGATGAGCCCGACCGGGCACTCGGACAGGACCGAGATACCCTTGGCGAGCGGGAATAGCTCCCTGGCCTCGCCCAGGAGCTGCTTCAGCTTCTTGTCGCCTCCGTAAACGATGTCCTTTTCCTGGAAATCGGAGGTGAACTGCATGGCGAAGCTGGTGACGCCGTTGACGCCGGTCATGAGGTTGCGCCGCGTGCCCCACGAATACCAGCCGCAGCCGATCGGGCCGTGGGAGACGTGCACCATGTCGCGGATGGGTCCCCAGACCACCCCTTTGGCGCCGGCATAGGCGCAGCCGCGGGCGCTCATGACGCCGGGCACGGTCTTGCGGTTGGACTTGACGCAGGCCGAACAGCTGGCCTGGTCGTTGGGCGCCAGGTGCGGCGCCCGTTTCTTCCTTCCTTTCTCGGGATACGCATCCAGGGCCTTGTCGATCATGGCCTGGGTTGATTCCTTGGTGATACCTTCAACTTTCTTTATCTCAATGGACATGATAGTACTCCTTATGTCAGGGTTACCTTGACGCTACAGTCTTCAGCCTCAGTCTTCAGCCTGTAGTGTTTACGCTCCTTCAGCCTTGCCCACATTCGGGTCATCCGCTTCCATGATGCCGAATTCCATCAGCAGGTCTTCCAGTTCGTCCATGGTGAGCGGTTTCGGCACTACCAGCATCTTGTTTTCGGATATCTTTCTGGCCAGCTCCCGGTATTCGGTTGCCTGGGGATGATCCGGTGAATATTCGATGACGGTCATCCTTCGCAGCTCAGCCCGCTGCACCTGGTTGTCACGGGGCACGAAGTGGATCATCTGGGTGCCCAGCTTGTCCGCCAGGGCCTCGATCAGTTCGTACTCCTTGTCGGTCTTGCGGGAGTTGCAGATGAGGCCGCCGAGACGCACCTTGCCGGAGGACGCGTACTTGAGGATACCCTTGGCGATGTTGTTGGCGGCATACATGGCCATCATCTCGCCCGAACAAACGATATAGATCTCTTCCGCCTTGTTCTCGCGGATGGGCATGGCGAAGCCGCCGCAGACCACGTCCCCCAGGACGTCGTAGAAGACGAAGTCCAGGTCCGGGGTATAGGCGCCATTCTCCTCCAGGAAGTTGATGGCGGTGATGACGCCGCGGCCCGCGCAGCCTACGCCGGGCTCCGGACCGCCCGATTCGACGCACTTCACGTCCCCGTAGCCGACCTTGAGCACGTCTTCCAGTTCCAGGTCTTCCACGGTGCCCAGCTCCCTTACCAGGTCCATGACCGTGGCCTGGGCCTTGGCGTGGAGCATGAGGCGGGTGGAGTCCGCCTTGGGGTCGCAGCCGACGATCATGACCTTTTTGCCGAGCGATGCCAGGCCCGCCACCGTGTTCTGGGTTGTCGTGGATTTGCCGATTCCGCCTTTACCGTAGATTGCGATCTGTCTCATGATGTTTCTCCTTTTGTCCGCGGAATCCGCGGAACGGTAGATTGTGCGGGGCAATAAAAAAAGGCGCCCCTGGTTTGAACCTGAGGCGCCGTTGCCTGCTGCGTGAGTTCGAATACGGACGTTGTATTCTTTTTCAGATTTTGATTTTCTTGAAGCAGTTAGTGTGCCAACCATACAAGTGATTGAATAACCGTAAATTTCTGGCTGTTTCGCACAACAGGCTGCCTGAATTCAAGGATGCTGCCTTAAAAACAGGCATTTTGGCGGGATTGTTTCAGCGGCGGAGAGCAGGAGGGATCCTGCTCTCCGTTAAGAGGGGTCTGGAAGAGATCCGAATCATGGGCAATACATCAGACGACTTCCCGGACGGAAGTCAGGCCGGTCCGGCCCATCATCTGCGCAGCTTGAAGGTATAGTAGTCCGAAAACAGCGGCGCCTTGAGCGCGGTATTATCCTTCGTATAAAATTTAATCTTCATGCTCAGGTCGTCCAGGTCCATGACCAGAGACCAGACCGTGCGCAACGGCAGAGGAATGGCCGCGCCTTCGGAACCGTCATCCGCATAGCCGTACACAAGGCTCATGGCGAACAGCGCGTCGTCGGAGGTGTATTTTTTCCCTGATGTGGACCGGAGATAATCATACAGCCGCAAATAGCGGTAGTGGGTTTCGTAGGGCTCTGTCGTGGGAACGCGTTCCTTGAAGTCCGCCACGGACGGCTCCTTGAAGATGGAGTGGTTCGTGAGGATTACGGGAGCGCCAGGCTTCTGCAGGAGAAAGCGGGGTGACAGGTCAAGTTCGGAGAACTCCAGAATCATGGAATTGCCGTTGCGATCACCGATGAGAAAATGCATCCCGTCCATGGGGAAGTATACCGTCAGTTTGGACACGAGCTGTTTCGCCTCATCAACGGTCCGCGCGCCTTCCAGGACTGCCCTGGCCATCTGGAGGTAACTGAGCCCTGCCGCGGCGCTCCAGTCTTTCAGCTTGAATTTGTCCGGGATGTTCTGATCCACAAGACCACTGATGGTGAGCCCGTGTTCATTGAAACCATCAAAGACTCCGCTGAGGAGGTCGAAGGTGCCGGTCACCAGGGTGGCGTAGCCGTTTTTGGGGTAAATCTCCATCACGTAGTTGCGGGAAAACAGCCTGTTGCCGTGGCCGGGGCTCATCCCCATGAACTCTTCAATGGTAACGGTGTAGAATTCCATGTTGCGGGCCTGGAGAGAATGGCCGCTGGAGGTGGTGGTTTTGGGAAAATAGAGGGCGGAACATGCGCCGGGGGTTATGTCATACCACAGGCCGCTGGAGTCGTGCAGGTCGGCTTCATTCCAGCCATAATATTGCGCCACGCCTTTCTGGCGTTCGGCCAGGCTCGGAAAATGCTGCTGAATGTAAGCGTTACGGCTGGTTTTTTCCGCCAGATTGGCAAAAAGCTTGGGCTGGGCCTGGTAGAAATCTTTTGAAATGCTCGCAATGGCGGCGCCGATCTCCTGATCATCGCCACGGATCACTATATGGCGCACCTCCTGATAGCAATCGCCGGCTTTATTGAGGATAATACGGTTCTCCACCGGCGGAGGAGAAGGGGGCGTCGGGTCGTCGCCGCCACCACAGGCGGTTAATACCATCATAAGACAACAGAGCAACGGGACACGAGGGTTGAACATGGGGAGCGCTCCTTTCATTTTCGCAATACACTGTTTTTTTGTTGGACTGCCTTTCCCGACGGACGGTTCGCAACTGCATTACACCCCAATGAATATCGGGTAAAATACATAATTCTTGAACATTTTTATATATCAGTAAAATCAGGCGCCGCAATATTGTTCTCAAAAAAAATCCCCTGGTTCCGTGAAAAAGAACGAGGGGATTATGGTGGTCTTTTCCCAACAGGCCGAGCCGCCGGGAAGGCGCGTCACTGCTCGGTGAGGAGAATCGCGTCCGCTATCTGCCGCAGCGACTTTCTTTTATCCATCGCCAGCTTCTGCATCCGGCGAAACGCCTCCGGCTCACCCAGGCCGTGGCTTTTCATAAGGAGGCCCTTGGCCTTTTCTATTATCTTGCGGGTCTCCAGCGATTCCTTCAGGTCCTCCACCTGCTCTTTCAGGCGCTCGATCTCCTCTTTATGGGCAAAGGCAAGTTCTATGGCAGGCCAGAGCTCTTCCGGACGCGCCGGTTTGGTGAGAAAAGCGGCTACGCCCGCCTTTATCGCCCGTGAAATCACCTCCTGGCGGTGGCAGGCGGTGAGAAATATAATGGGGATGTTCAACAGCTTTCTGATCTCGACGGCTGCGGCAATCCCGTCTTTTTCCGGCATGGAAATGTCGAGGATGGCAATGTGGGGGAGGCGTTCCAATGCCAGGGATACGGCTTCATTCCCGTCCTTCCCTTCGATGATTTCATTGAAGCCCTGCTTCTTCAGCAATTCCCCAAGTCCCTTCCTGACAACAGGGTCATCATCACAGATGAGTATCCGATTCATGCTAGGTTCTCCTTTGAACTGGTTATCCAAGTTTCGGGGGTTATTACCATCTCCTCCCCAAAGCACGGACCGTTCCTTTCCGTCATCCGGCTGCCTTCACATTTAGCGCAGCCTCTTTGTAAAGCAAGGACAGATCCCTGTCCGACAGGGGCTTTTTCCGGCGTGCGGAGAGGCTGCGAACGCTCGCCAGGAGCCGTTTTGCCTCATGTTTTTCCAGATAAATCCCCATTGCGCGGTAGCGCTCCACCAAGGCGCCGCTCCCGGTGTGTTTTCCCACCACAAGATGCCTTTCAAGACCCACTTCGGCGGGATCAAAACCTTCATAATTCATCGGGTTCTTGATTACTCCATCGGCATGGATGCCCGATTCGTGGGCAAAGACCCTTTCTCCCACCACCGCCTTCCAGGGAGGAGGCGGCCGACGGGAAGCCCGGCCCACCAGGCGGGACAACTCACGGAGGCAACGGGTGTCGATGCCGGCGTCTATTCCTCGGGCAACCTTCAGGGCCATCACAACCTCTTCAAGGGCCGCGTTTCCGGCCCGCTCTCCCAGACCGTTCACGGTGGTATTAACAAATCGCGCCCCGGCCCGGATGGCGGCAATGGCATTGGCGGTGGCCATTCCCAGATCATTGTGGGTATGGACCTCCAGGTCCAGATCGGGCACGGCCCCTCGGAGGCGACTTATCTTCCCGTAAATGTCGAACGGGTCGAGCGTTCCGAGGGTGTCGCAGAAACGAAAACGGTCGGCCCCCAGCGAATGGCTCAGATGAAGCAGCTCGATGATAAAATCCATGTCGGCGCGGCCCGAGTCCTCTCCGCCCACTGAAACATACAATTGATGGTCCTTGGCAAAACCAAGGGCCGTCTTCAGCTGTTCTTTCACCCATTCGCGCGACTTTCCCAGTTTGTACTCAATCATGATGTCCGATACCGACAGGGAGATATCCACCGCGGTAACGCCGCATGCCAGGCTTGCCCTGATATCGGAGACAACCGCCCGGTTCCATGTCATGAGCCGGGCCTTGAGACCCATTTTCACCAGTGCCCTGACCGCATCTTGCTCGTCCACGCCCATGGCGGGAATACCGCACTCGATTTCAGGGACTCCCGCGGCGTCAAGCATCCGCGCAATGGCCATTTTTTCGGCAATGCTGAAGACAACCCCGGCGGTCTGTTCGCCATCACGCAAGGTCGTATCGTCAACTATCACAGCTCTCCCCGCTTCCTCTCCCATGTCGCCCTCCTTTGCATACAAAATGACCCGGGAAAGATGTCCAAAAGGCCATTTGCCTTGACGGCATCAAAAAGGCGCCCGTCTCCCTGTGTCCCTGCACAGCCAATGCCGCCAATAGCGGAAATTATTCCCAAGCCCGGTTTCGCGGCCACGGCCGGGGTTTCATGGACGCCCGCCGGCGCCGTTCGCCAGACTGCGTCACTTCGCCTCCCGCTTTCCCCTGTCCGAAGTTCCGGCTTCATTGCCCACAAATTAGGCAAATTCAGCCTGAGACTCCACCCTCATTCTCCTCCCATCACGCGCCACCCCCGCAACACTCTGATATTATGGCTGATTTTTTTAACACACTGTCTGGCACACCGGATGCAAAGCCCTGAACCATCGCAGGTAGCAACACGGAAACGACATTACCGATTGCGGAAAACAAACAACAGCAATTTCCAACGGGGTTATCGAACGCTTTACCGGAAAGCAGAGAAAGGAGGCGAAAGAAGATAATTATCAATCCCCGGATCCCGGGCCAAGAGGGAAGGCCGGATACGGGGAAACCGATGAACAGGGAGCGGCGGACCATTTCAGGAGAAGAGGGGGACAATTATGAAACTTATCGAAGCAATCATCAAACCGTTCAAGCTGGACGATGTCAAAGAGGCGTTAAACGAGATTGGCGTGATGGGGCTGACCGTAAGCGAGGTCAAGGGATTCGGCAGACAGAAAGGCCATACGGAACTGTACCGGGGCGCGGAGTATGTAGTGGACTTCATCCCCAAGGTCAAGCTTCAGATCGCGGTGAGTGACGACATGGTGGCAAAGGTGCTGGAGACCATCGAGACCGCCGCCAAGACGGAAAGGATAGGAGACGGAAAGATATTCATTCTGCCTCTGGAGGATGCGGTTCGCATCAGGACCGGAGAAAGAGGCGAAGAAGCTCTCTAACCATCTATTGCATCGAAAGGAGTTGCTAATGAAAAAGACAGGAATGGCAATCATCGCATTGATACTGACGATAACGGCCATGGCCGGTCCGGCGCGGGCCGAAGGGGGTCTTACCGGAGACGTATACGCGGGCATGTACAACAAATATCTGTTCCGGGGCATCGATCTGAGCGGCAACCAGTGGGTTACCCAGTTTGGCGCGGATCTGGGCTACAAGGGTTTCACCCTGAGCTACTGGAGCAACCTCATGACACATCAGGGTGGCGGCTACAAGGCGGGAGAGATTACCGAAACTGACATTACCCTCAATTATACCTTTACCCCCATTGAGCTTCTCACCTTCAACGTGGGCAACACATTCTACTCGCTGGAAAATCTGAGGGACACGGACGAGCTGTATGTCAAGACAACGGTAAACACCCTCCTCTCCCCCACCCTCGCCATCTACTGGGACTGCAAGATGGCGAAGAGCACCGGGCTTTTCTATACCTTTTCCGTGGGCCACACATTTCCCCTCATGAACAACCTGGGGCTGAATCTGGGCGCCCTCATCAGTTACAACCAGTCCAACTATTCCGCCCAGTACTGGGGCATCGACTACAACAACTGGCATAACTACGAATTCAGCGCAAGCATGGATTACTCCGTCACCGAGAAACTCAAGATTTCTCCATCATTTACCTACTCCAACGCCATCAGTTCCAAGGCCCGGGAATTGGGCGGGGTAAGCGATGAAAGCCTGTACGGCCTCAAGGTTACCTACACTTTCTGAACCATCATCCGTCACGCGCACCCTGAAAGGGCGCAAACGGATCAACATCGACGAATCATATGGAGGCATATATGAGATACAAATCTTTCCTGACCCTGGCCATGGCCGGCATAGCGACAATAATGGCGTCTTCGGGCGTATTTGCGGAAGAAGCCGCGAAACCCGCCCTGAACACAGGAGATACGGCGTGGCTCCTCATCTCCTCGGCGCTGGTGCTCCTGATGCTCCCTGGACTCGCCCTTTTTTACGGCGGCATGGTCCGCTCGAAAAACGTCCTGTCCACCATGATGCACTCATTTGTCGTCATGGGAATCATCGCGGTACAGTGGATAGTAGTCGGGTATACCATCGGCTTCGGCAAGTCCGAAAACGGCTTCTTCGGAGGTCTTGACAAGCTGATGATGGGTGGGATCACCATCGACAGCCTCTCCAACAGCGTCCCTGAGTTCATATTCGCCATGTTCCAGGCCATGTTCGCCATTATCACCATCGCCCTCATATCCGGGGCCGTGGCTGAAAGAATCAAGTTCTCGGCCTATTGCCTGTTCGCCCTCCTCTGGTCGACCCTGGTGTACGATCCCATCGCCCACTGGGTCTGGGGCGGCGGCTGGTTGTCAAAGCTGACGCCGGCGGCGCTGGATTTCGCCGGCGGGACGGTTGTTCACCTCTCTTCCGGTATTTCCGCCATGGCGCTGATCATGTTTCTCGGCAAGAGGCACGGCTTTCCCTCGGAGCGGATGGCGCCCCACTCCCTGCCATTGACCCTGCTGGGCACGGGACTTTTGTGGTTCGGCTGGTACGGCTTCAATGCAGGGAGCGCCCTTGGGGCCAACGGGACCGCGGCCCTGGCATTCACCACCACGACGGTAGCCCCGGCGGCGGCCGGACTGACCTGGATGTTCGCCGAATGGATCCACTCGGGCAAGCCGAGCGCCCTGGGCTTCGCGTCGGGAATCGTCGCCGGGCTCGTGGCCATAACCCCGGCAGCGGGATTCGTAACGCCCGGCTGGGCGCTGGTGATCGGCGGCTGCGCCGGCGTAATCTGCTACCTGGCGGTCCTGCTGAAAGCACGGCTCAAATATGACGATTCCCTGGATGCATTCGGCATCCACGGCGTTGGCGGCGCATTCGGCGCCATAGCCACCGGCGCATTCGCCACCGTGGGCGCAACGGGACTCATAGCCGGAAACGGCGCCCAGTTCGTATCGCAGATAATCGCCGTTGCGGCGGCGGGCGCCTATGCCTTCATTGTCACCTGTGTCCTCGCCTTCATACTGGACAAGACCGTAGGACTCCGGGTAGACAAGGAGGACGAGATCATGGGCCTGGATCAGACGCAGCATTCCGAATCCGCTTACAACATATTCTGATTCCGGCCTGACGGCTGAAGGATACGCTCAGGGGGGCCTCGCCCACCTGAGCGCTCCTGCGTTCCGGGTTTTCCCGCCGCCCTGTCATTGAGACGCGGTGTTGCGGGAAAGGAAGCAATCTGCTACGATTCAAGCCCGATGCGCGGGACGGCGGCCCGAAACTCTGTATCAAAGAAAGCAGACCTGAGTGCAAGATTACCTGAAGGCGGCGGTTGAAGCCGCGCGCAAGGCCGGAAGCATCCAGAGGGACAGAATAAGGGATGCCTTTGCCATTGACATGAAGGGCGAGAAAAACCTGGTCACGGAGGTTGACAGGGCCTCGGAAGAGGTCATCATCGACACCCTTCGCTCCGCATGCCCAGGGTGCTCTTTTCTCGCCGAAGAGAGCGGCGCGGTTACCACCGGTTCTTCCCTGCGGTGGATAATCGATCCGCTGGACGGGACAACGAACTACGCGCACGGTTTCCCCTGGTTCGCCGTCTCCATAGCGCTGGAAGTGGAAGGCGAACTGGAGCTGGGCGTTATCTTCAGCCCGATGATGGAGGAGCTGTTCACGGCGGCCCGCGGCCAAGGCGCGCGCCTGAACGGCCGGAAGATATGGGTATCCAGGCGCGAACCCCTGTCCGGCTGCCTGCTGGCCACCGGGTTTCCCTACGACAGGACTCTCCGGAACGAAAACAACTTCGGGAATTTCATTAATTTCCAGCTGGCGGCAAGGGCCGTGCGGCGGGCCGGAGCGGCGGCCCTGGATCTGGCTTACGTGGCGGCGGGAAGGATTGACGGATACTGGGAGTGCAAGCTCCACCCATGGGACATGGCCGCCGGCAAGCTCCTCGTGCTGGAAGCCGGAGGGGTCGTGACCAACCACAAAGGCGCCCCCCACCTGACTGACGACCACCGCATCCTGGCCAGCAACGGCCTCATCCACGGAGAGATGCTGGAGATCCTGTCATCCGCTCGGGGATATCCGGAAACGGAGGCCATTGAGGAAACAGCTGATTGATCCATTGCCCGGCGCTAAAAGGTCAATGCCGGGATAACATCTCCCTTTCTTCCATGACCACGAGCCCTCCACCCCCCTCACCTACCCTCCAAACCACTATCAGACCGGATACGTCTCATTCGTCCTGGAAACGGCAAATACTCAATACCCCTGAAGGTCTTTCGTCGTTGACAACATCATCTCTAAGGTGCTATGTATCACGCTAATTTATTTATATAATAACGGTGTTTCAGGAGAATTTCCTATGGTGGAAGGCTTTACAATTCAGAGAATATGGGCTCGGTTCCTCCTGACGTTCGTTATCCTGTTTGTTTTGGTCGTTCCCACCCATTCCGCCGAAACCGATGAGTACGCTGTTTTTATCAATGGCTTTACAGCTTTCATGAATCAGGATTACCGGACGTCCGTTGACAGCATGAATTCTTTCCTCCGGAAACACCCCGATACACAGTTAAGGGACGTGGCATTGTTCTGGCTGGCGCGCGCCCAGTTCCGGTTGGGAAACCGCGAAGAGGCAGCCAAGAACATGGCTCTGTTTTTCCGTGATTATCCCGACAATCCCCTGCGGAGTGCGGTGGAAGAAGAACTGGCGAAGCTCGCACAGGCCTATGCAACTGAAGGAAAACCGCCTCGTCCGGATTCGGAACCTGTCGTAACAGCGAAAAATGACCAGGTTGTTCATGAAAACGCCCCCGCGCCATCAGTGGAGACGGCCCGCGTTATTTCCCTTACCTCATCAAGCAAATCCCACCACCCAGAGGAAGAGAAACTGCCAGCCAAAGCCGAGACAACCTCGCAGACATCAGCTGCCTCAAAGCGGGCGGCTTCCATCAGTCCCGGAAGAGAAGAACAAGGCGTCGTGGAAATTGTTCCGCAAAAAATCCTTGTGGCAAAGAAAGACCAGAAACGGTCCGGACGTCGTATCAAAGCTAAGAATCCTTCCCTTGAACAAAAGGCCCTGGCTGAACATCGCTCCAGAAATGAGAAGTATCCCGGTTCAAGGGCCGCAGCCAGAGCCGGGCAAAGCCTGAAGAAGTCTGGCAAACAGCAGACGGCTCCAGAAATGACCGCCGCCGCTCCGGACAGGACCCGAAGAGCGGAAATGAGCCCACAGTTCGTTGATTTACAGGTAAGCCAGTTTGCCGAGGTTGATTTTTCAGTTTCCAGGTATAATGACACAATTGCCGTCGGCTCTACGGTACAGGTTCCATTTCAAGTAAGGAACCGTGGAAACGCGCCTGATGCCTTTTTGCTCCAAACCGCGTTCCCTCCGGAGTTCAAGGCTGCCTTTTCATCCGCCGGAAGCCCCGGCGCCGCAATCACCGCCACGCCCCAGCTGGCCGCCGGAGAATCCTTTCATGGACTGATGACACTTACCATACCCGCTTCCATGGTTGACGGACAGAAGGCGACCCATCCCGTAAAAATCATATCTCAGTTCGACCCTGGAGTATCCATTTCCAGGAACATACCTGTTTCAGCACGGGCGCCGCTCCTCAGACTGGTTACAAGACCCGACCGGGAGCTGGTAGCGCCGGGAGAAAAGGTGTCCTACCGCATTGCCCTCCTGAATATCGGCAGCGCCCCGGCAAAGAAAGTCTCCATAACCCTCTCCTACCCTTCACAATATGAACCGACAGGCGCCCTTTCCAGCGGATCGAAACTGGATTCGAAGTCTGTCATTGTCTCTGAAAATATTGAAATAGCATCAGGAGAAAGCAAGGAATTCAATGTTGAATTCCGGCTGAGAGCCGATGCCCTGGCGGAACAGGAGCTTTTCTGCCGGGTAGTAGTGGAAAACCTGGCGTTACGGACCAGAGAGACCTTTGTCTCCCCGACGGCAAAGGTGCAACGGGTGAGCAGCGTGGCCGCCCGTGCAAACACAACCGGGATGCGTGTCCTTCCGGGACAAAAGGTTGTCATCCCTTTTACCGTCACCAACACCGGGAACGACCGTGACTCCTTCGCGCTCAAACCTGCCATTCCGGCCGCTGTCCGGTATGCGTTTTCAAGAAACGCCGGAGAAGGCGCGCGGCAACATGAACAGCCTGTCGCTGGCCGCTTGGGGCCGCTATCTCCAGGGGAAGAGGCATCCCTGAAGCTGGAACTGCATGCGCCGGAAGATGCCGCCGACAACACGGATTCCATCATAACCGTGGCTATCACACCTGAGCGGAATCCAGAACAGTCTTCGCTCCTTTCATTCCGCCTTCTTTTCAGCCGTCCAATTGTCCAAATGGATGTAAGAGGCGGGACCGGACGTCTTAAACCCGGCGAGATATCGCACCTGCGAATGAGCGTAGTGAACAACGGGTCAAGTATGGCAAAAGAGGTGGAGGTACGTAGCGTCGTTCCGGATAACATCGAGATAGTCGGCGCCGAGCCTGGTCTTTCAATGGAACGGGACAATGGAAAACTGTGGCTGTTTCCGGAACTGGGACCTGGTGAGAAACGGAATATCGTACTGGCCTACAGGGTGAAACCGGGCATAGCGGCCGGCACCAACCTGAGGATTGAGACCATGGTCAGGTACCGCGACCAAAAGGGAAACCAATACTGAACGACCTGAGGGACAGACCTGTTTTCTCTACTACTCATACAACGGGAAATAAAACGTTTTCTCCTTTGGTCGATAAAGAACACCAAGGTAATGTATTTGAGAGGACAAAACCTGCGCGCCCTTCCCTGGAAAGTTTTCGGATGAACAAGATGTTTTTTCCATACCAATTCTTTTTCGCCGTTCACTTCTTTCGTTACCGGCACAGGGTGATGAATTGCCTGCCTGCCACCCAGAATACCCTCAGGACATGCGCCAAGTGAGGAATGGTGGCATTATGGTCAAAGAAATCACCATCAGACGTGGCGACACTCTTTCCTGTCTTACTCCGGACGCACAGTTCCATCATACTGTTTGCCTGCTCAGGATATCCAGACATCAAGACCCGGCCCAAACACGGAATTGCACTGGCCGGCGCCGGCAGTCTCCCCCGCGTAACGATAATCCTATCCAAGCATGATTCCTTTGGCGCAACATGTAACAGATAATATTTTCCAGTTCAGAGGGGATACGGATCAACTCTACCAACCTCTGATTGGCCTCACATCAAAAGGACCATCAAGAGTTCAGACAAAAAATGACGTCCTCAGTACTCACCGAATTGTGTTCTCTTCCCTGCCGGGATGGTCGGATTGGGAAAGACTTTTCATGAATATAGAACCGACGCGCCTTCACCCAGCCATTGCAGTTTCGTCCATCCAACAACAATGGGTGGGATTTTATCGCAATTCCACTGGAAATATCCGAGAGATATTTCTTCAAAATTCACTCCTTTAATTACGCTTGACAATGCGGAACCCATCATGTGAATATGCACATATTTTTGGAGAATACGCATGTTAGACATACTTTTCATTACCAATGACCCAAGAGCTGAAAATCTCATAGAGTATTTGAAGCCTATATCAAAAATCAATATCCTTCACACCGGGGATTTTGATCAAGGGTTACATGAATTATTCGAAAAACGTCCTTCATTATTGTTCTTTCAAAAATCCATCGGCAATGTGTCGGACGAGACAGTAGCGCGACACATCAAGTCCCTTTTGGGCTCAGCCTCGCCACACATAATCTTAATGGATGGAGGAAAAGTCGGAACCGGCGCGGGCAAAACATTCTTTGACGACTGCCTGAAGCTCACCAATTCGGATCAACAGTTAAGGCAGGATTTTTGTAATCTTATGCAAAAATATTACCCGTCGGAATGGAACAAACTTGTCAAGGAGGTGGAAAAAGCTGAGACCGGACCACTCCGCCCGTCACAGCTCTCCCATATCGACATGCAGCCGGAGGAGGCAGCAACGCCTGCTTCTCCCGAAGTCTTGCCCGCAAAAACAGATAGTGCCGGCAATCCGGCAGATGGGAGCGAACAACGGAAAAGCCCGGCGCAAACAGACCCGGCTATGGCGGTCCAGGAAAATTTCCCGCCCGACAGGGACAATCTTCGACCCGGCCTTTTACAGATGCCGAATGTCGGAAAAGAAGATACAAAGCCGCCAGCCCACTCTCTGGAAGATAAGAGCAAGAAAAGGACCTTCGCGCCTTTCCTCATCGGTATTCTGATTATTTTCGCATCTATCTTGCTGGCGGAATGGTTCTTTCCATGGAAATACCAGAGAACAAATTCGTTACCCGGCTCTCAAACGCGACCCGTCACTGATATGCGCCGGGACAACCCTCCTTCCCCCACAGCCGAAAAGAACAACCGTCGTGGAATCCCTTCATTTATCCAAAAAGAATGGCATGTTTCAGGATACTCAGAGTCTCATCCCGGTTGGGAGCGATACCTCTCTCCAGAATTGGATTTCAGAATTTACCGGAAAAATGAACTCATCAAGGCATTACAAACGATAGCCCGGGGGCAGCGATACATATCCATGGAACAACTTGCTTCGGTTCTCCGTGAATATGGATGTCCGTTTCCCAAACAATTCACTAGAGTTCCCCATAAAGATGGATTGACGAGAGAGAGTTCCATAGTTCCGGGCATCGCCGAAATTGTTATTTACAGAAGTCAGGAAAACGGCTGGATAAAGGCGTTTGTAATTGAATTCTTGTAGAATCGATTGGTTCCATTTACTATCTATCCACTTTTTTGCCCGCGGAGATGCGCTCCACCGGTGTTTTTCTAGGAGGAAGTCCAAGTGATGTATACCGGGAAAAGATATTTCATATTACTTGTCTCATTCCTAACCCTTCTCATTCTCCATACCAACCTGTCTTTCGCATTGGATCCGAAATTCGAACTTGGCGCCGATACTCTCCGCCCGGAAACTAGCCAACCGGCCCTACGCAAGCATGCTGACAAAAGAGACGCCGCAGCAGCAAGCAGGGGAGGAAAAAAATCCGGGGTTACTGGTTCCAACCCGCGACAAACGAATGTTCGCGCACTGAAAGTTCGTACAGCAAAGATCCGCGCAAAAAGCAAGGCCGCCAAGCGCCGCAAAACTCATGTCAGCAAAGAAGCCGGGACCATAACTGATTATCACAAACTCAGGATGACAGTTTACCCCGGCATTAAAAGCAATCCCCTCTCTGAAATAACGGTAAAATGGAGCAGGCTTGTCTCACCAGCGGCTGAAATAACCGAACCTTTCAGGATAAGTGGCCTGAATTATTCGCTTTCCTTGGATTCCAGCAGGTACCCGGTACTTCCTGCCGCTGATGGTGGAAAAATAATCATTGATACGGAAGGCACTCTCCCTGCTTTCGTAAAAGAGATCCTGCGGGAAAGCGGACCCGGCATCAGAGTGGTCTCCGAAAGGCCTTACAACCGGAAAAAATTTATCGCGGATATACTCAGCGCGGCCCGCTTCTATTCCATCGAGGAAAATTTCGCCTTACACTTCGGTTCCGACCCAAAAGTAACCGTAACCTCGGATTTCATGATTGAAAAGACCGAGCAAAGCCTGACGAACAATGATGTCGTCTTGCTTAACGTTACCCCCAAAAACGTGGGACTGCCGCTACCTATAGTCTCACACCTGGAGAAAGAAGGCTTTCACATTATTGATCTGCCATCGGCATCCCGGGATCAAAATAAAAATGCAGTTCGTCACGTTCTTTATCGAATAAACGATAGGAATCAGCAGGGAATCGTCGACTCACTGCTCTCCGCTTTTTCCGTAAACGCCGTGCATGACAAGGAGATTGAACTGGATGACGGCCTGTCAAGCGGCATCAGCCTGACAGTAAGGGCGGATCGCTTTGTTGAGACATCTGGGATGAGGATCGCCATCTCCTTCGGAGAGGAAAATCCCGTACAGTATACTTTGTTCAAACTTCTCCAACTCAAGGGATACCAGGTTGTCAACATCAGAGTCTCGGACAATTTCCAGAAAACAACGGAAAAGGTGCTGAACGCCCTCAGGATTCAGGGCGCCTACGGCATGCACCACCTGGGACGTCCGGGCGAAACAGCAATGGATGTGCAACTGACCGGGTTTCTTGTAAAAAAATCCGGCAACAAAGGAGGGGGCTCATTCTTCACCAACGTTGAGATTGATTCCCTTGCACGGGAAGCCGCGGATTTCAAAGGCTACACCGTTCTGGAAAAATAGCAGCCACCGATACCTTCCAAACAAAGGGTTGAATTAAGACAATAATACCGGTTCACCCGGATAGACAATAATCGCTTTTTCACTCGCCAACGGAATTCTTGATCTTATTGACCTCACCTCATTCTTGCAGCCACCTTCGGTCACTCTCCCTTGCGAGCAAATCAACAAGCAAAACCGACTGCAAATCCGTGAGGTAAATCAGACATGGCTCGCACCACCCTCCCATGGATACACATGCACCGAAAGACCCGCGCCCGGCGTTGATATATATATAAAGAGGAGCCGGGCGGAACCTTCCGCCGCTGGCCGTCTACTGAAGTCTTTCCGGAAACGGCCTGAAACGGCGCGCACCCGACTTCCCTCGGGCGCGTCCAGTTTTCGCAGGAACGGCGCCAGGAGATTCCTTGGGACGACTCCGATTCCTTCTTGAGGCGAACCGACGGGGAAAAAATCCGGGAGCGCTCCGCTGGAGGGGTATTCGACACAGCAGTAATCAAAACAGAGGGCATCCAGGAAACCGTCATATTCTGCCGCGGGCAGAAATTCCCCGGCGAATCTTCGCAGGATACCGAATTGTTCCTTCAAGGAGATCTGGCCAAAGCAGCCTTGTTCCCTGAAAAAATCAGCCATCGAGGAGAAAACCTCCACGAGAGGGGCGTTTGCCTCCAGCTCGTCCAGGGAGCGGCTGAACCGCCCGCTGTTGAAATAAAGATCCAGCAGCCTCGCCACATCCTCGATGCGCCCTATCTCCTGAAATGATAGCTGGGGAGTCCGCAGGATCTTGTAGGGCGGCCTGGAGGAAAAGGCGTAGTTTTCAGTCCGGGCGAGCTCTTCCATGGGAGAGCCTTTGAGCACCTTCAGGGGCTCCACCTGGATATGGTGGGGCCGGAGGGGAAAGAGACACTGCAGTGAACGCAGGAAGCCCGGATAATCCTCTCCGGGAAGACCGGCCACCAGGTCGAGGTGCACCGTAACGCCGGTTTCCTCCGTCAAGCGCCTCACATTGGCCAGAAGACGATCAATATCGCTCTTTCTGAACACCCGCGCCAGGGTTTCCTCACCAACCGACTGGACGCCGATCTCGAAGCGGAACATTCCGGGAGGCGCCTTGCTCAAGGTACGAAGGTTCTGATCCGTAAGCAGATCAGCGGAAATCTCGAAATGAAACCTGGTCGACCGGTTGTGTAAAAGGATATACTCCCAGATGTCATCCGCCCGCCGGGCATCGTAGTTGAAGGTCCGATCCACGAGCTTTACCAGCGCAACCTCCCTGTCCATGAGCAAACGGAGGTCATCGTGGATCCGTCCTGGGGAAAAAGAACGGACCCCCTTTTCCAGGGATGAAATACAGAAGGCGCAGGAAAAGGGGCACCCCCTCGCCGTCTCGTAGTAGACCAGCGGTTTTTTCAGGTCCACCAGGCCCAAGGCGAAGGGAGAAGGGATCTCGTCCAGATCCTCCAGGGGCTCCCGTTGCCGCGAGGTCACGATCCCGCCTTCGAGACGCATCGTGATCCCCGCCGGAAGACATCCACGGAGATCACGCGGTCCGGCCCGCTCCGCCAAAACCTCCAGAAGCTCTCTCCAGGTTCTTTCCCCCTCGCCGCGGACAACGCAATCCACTTCCTTGTTTTCCTGAAGAAATTCTTCAGCCGTATACGACACCTCCGGTCCGCCAACCACAACAAAGATCTCAGGCCTGAGCTTCTTCAGGTCGGAAATAATCCGCAAGGTCTGTTCCACGTTCCATATGTAACAGGAAAAAGCCACCAGATCCGCGCCCTCCTCCATAAGGGTACGAAGGATATCTCCGCAAGGCTCGTTTACGGTGAATTCATGGATTACCGTTTCCGTCCCCGGAACTCCGCTGCCGGCGGCGGCAAGGCAGGGAAGCGAAAGGGACGCGTGGATGTATTTGGCGTGAAGGGTGGCAAGAATAATTTTCATGGGAGGTATTGTAACGGAAATCTCTCAATGGAGACAGTGTATTCCGGCGCAGGGGTCCGACCTCCGGGCATATCCAGCGCCCGCGATGCTTGTCTGAAAAGGCGTTTTTTGTTACGGTGCAAAAGGAGGCAAACAATGAAAAGTAAATCAGCGCCCAGACTCCTTTATGCCGATGAAAAAGGCAACATATTCGATCACCCGGGACTCAACATGGCCGGCATGAACGGACCGGAAGCGGTCCTGCCTGAAGATGTTGAACTTATCCCGCTTCCGGAAGGAAGCAGGATATTCACCATACCGTCCACCCCGCCCATTGCCTGGGATCCGGGACAAAACAGATTCGTGACCGTCGATTCAGTCCGTCAGGGGAAAAGGAGGATCAATATCCAGGCCGTGTCCGCCTTCATGGCGCCCGGATACATGAGAACCCTGCTACCCGCATGCGACTACAGCCGCAAGAAGGATCACCTCCCCCTGTGGTCCTATACCGCCGTGGGGTGGGACGAAGAGCAGGAGCGTTTCGTTGTCGCCGCAAGCAGGGTCGACGGCAATGAAAACTGGAATCCATGCAATTACGACGACCGCGAACTTGACCCTGTTGTACGCCGGAGATTGCGGGAGACACCCGACAACCGCCTCCTGGAACAACTGGCCCGCTGTGCCCTGGATTACCACTGCTTCGCGGCCAAGAACCTTTTCTTCCGAAGGTGGGAGGCGCCCATCCCCACCTCTCCGGCCTGCAACGCCCGCTGCCTGGGATGCATCAGCCTTCAGCCCTCCGACTGCTGCCCCTCGAACCAGGAGCGGATCTCCTTTGTCCCGACACCCGAAGAAATCGTTGAAATCGCCCTGCCCCACCTCCTGGAAGCTCCGGAACCCATAGTCTCCTACGGACAGGGGTGCGAGGGAGATCCAATCCTCCAGGCGGATGTTGTGGCCGAAGCCACGAGGAGACTGAAACAGGGGAGCTCCCGGGGAACGGTAAACTTCAACTCAAACGGTTCCCTTCCGGAAAAGATTGCACTGCTGTGCGATGCGGGAATGGACTCCATGCGCTTTTCCATGAACTCCGTCCGGGAGGAATACTATAATCGCTACCATCGGCCGGTCGGCTACAGATTCGACAATGTGGTGGAATCTCTTCGGACAGCCAAAGAAAAGGGACTGTTCACCATGATAAATTATCTGGTGTCACCCGGTCTGACCGACGACGAACAGGAGATCCAGGCGCTCCTCTCTCTCATTGAAAAAACCGGGGTTGACATGATCCAGATGCGCAACCTGTCCATTGACCCGGATTTCTATAATCGCGGGATGGAGTTAAAGACAAAGGGAACCGGAATGTACAGGATGCTGCGGATAGTAAAAACGGAGTTTCCCCGCATACAGTTCGGATATTTCAACCGCACCAGAGAAAACTTCTATCCGCCTGATCTGGAAAAAAGCTGGCCCATACGATAAGGGAAAAATCCGCGCATATGATGGCTGATGGATTTTCAGGGAAAGGTAACGGCTCTTGCCTTCTATTAATCAGAGCCGCACGGGACGAAACGGGGTATCTCCCTGCCTTCCACGGCAACTTTCCCGAGGAACATGTCAAGAGGTCTGACCCATAGAGAAAAATCCCCGTACAGGCAACGATAAACCACAAGGTATTCTTCCGTCTCGCTGTGCCTGGCCACCCCCAGGACCTCATACAGGTTACCTTTGTAGTGCCGGTAGCGTCCCGCTTTCAAGGTTTCCGCAAGCCTATCCATGTCTACCTCCAGATCCACCGCCGGCATATCCGACACACATGCGGCATTGAATCCCATACGAAACAGTCGCCACCGGCCTTGCCCTTGGGTTCATGGCCCGGCAAGCTCGCCGGCTCGCGAAAAAGTACCCCGCCCGCCCTTGACACACCTGGATGAGGACATATAATAAATTCCATGAAGAAATGATTACGTTCTCTGAAAATTGCTCTGGGGTGCAGGTATGGCAAGGCTAGGGACTGACGTTCAATAAAGAAGCATATCAAGACGGGTCCAAAGACAGTGCGCAAGCCTAAAGGGCGGCCTGAAGTCTTTTCCCGCATGATAATTAGCCCAACGGTCGGTATCTCTGACTAACCTACGGCATTTTGGAGCAGACGCCATCGGCGACGATGAACGTCGAAACAAAGAGCCGGGAGAAAAAAACTCCCGGCTCTTTGCCATCCTTCAGGACGCCCCCTGCCGTCTCACCGGTATTCCGCCGGAACCCCCGCCTTGATTGCGGACTGATTCAGCGCATCCAGTTTTTTCCCCACCTCTGTTTTATGATACTCAAGGGATTTAAGCGAATTCAAAACACCAAGATAATCAGCACGCGACATCTTGCTGGTATCCGCCAACCGTCCGTTGAGTTCCGCAATCTGTCCTTCCGTCGCCTTCAAATCGGCTCTGGCGGATTCAAACTCGCTCTTCCACTCCAGCCCGCTCCTGCCTCCATACCTTATTTCCTTTTTTTCCGTCTCCGGAGCGGGTTTTCCAGCATCTACGGCGCCGGGAGAGGAAGATTCATTTTTCGGGGATTCCTGAGCCTTTTCCTTCCCGGACTCTTCTGCAGCAGGGGTTGAAAGATCGCCTCTGACCCTGACTTTCTTGCGATACTTTCTGGGAACCCGGGACAGGTCTTCGGTAAAATTCACCGTACCTGACCCGTCCTCCCAGATATAGGTCTCGGCAAGCGCGACCCCGGCAAACAAAAGCGTGAACAATCCAATCGTAATGATACCTTTCATAATTCGCCTCTCCTTCCCGCAAGGTAAATAGCGGCCATCCGGAAACTCCGGATGAGCCCCCGGATTTGAATGTTTTTTGTATCTATCCCGGCGGCCATTTGAATTCTCTTCCCGCGAGGAGGTGAAAATGGAGATGGAAAACAGATTGCCCGGCCCCGGCATTGTTGTTGTTTACTATCCTGAAGCCATCCTCGTCCACTCCTTCCCTGCGCGCGATGTCCGCAGCCACCCGGAAGGCGTGACCAACAACCATGGTGTCTTCCTCCTCCAGATCAAGGGAATTTACAATATGCTTTCTGGGAATAATCAGCAAATGCAACGGGGCGACCGGCGCGATATCCTTTATGACCACAAGGACCTCATCCTCATAGACCTTCCCGGCCGGTATCTCACCGGCAATAATCCGGCAGAAAATGCATCCTTCCACTAGCCCACCTCCAGTTTTCCAATGGCCTGAATGTTTTCGTATATACGCCCGACCTGCGCCTTGCGGATTCAGCGGCGGTTCGTGCGGCAGCAAAAAAAATGGTTCGAGACGTCATTCAAGCCGAACGTTCATTGTCTCCCGTTTTCTTTTTCAGATAGATCAGGAACTCCCTGTTCCCCTTGGGGCCGAGGACAGGGGATTCAATGACCCCCTTCACCTCCAGGCCAAGCCTTTCAGACAGGCCCGTCACCGATTCCACCACTTCCCTGTGTTTGGCGGGGTCACGCACAACGCCTCCCTTACCCACCTCGCCTCTCCCCACCTCAAACTGCGGCTTGATCAGGGCAACTATCTCCGCTTCATCACCGATGAGACGAATTGTATTGGGTAAAACCTTTTCCAGGGAAATGAACGAGGCGTCAATTACTGCCAGGCCGGGAATCTCGGAAAGAGCCTCAGGCTCAAGAAAGCGTATATTCATGCGTTCAATACATACGACGCGCTCGTCATTGCGCAGCTTCCAGGCCAGTTGCCCGTAACCTACGTCAACGGCGAAAACCTTCCGGGCGCCCCTCTGAAGGAGGCAGTCTGTAAAACCTCCGGTAGAAGCCCCCACATCAAGGGCGCACACACCATCAACATCAATTGTGAACTCGTCCAGAGCCTTTTCGAGCTTCATTCCCCCGCGGCTCACATAAGGAAGCCCGCCTTTGAGGCGGATGTCCGAATCGACGGAAACCATTTGTCCGGCTTTCATTGCCGCATGATCGCCAACCACAACCTGGCCTGCCAGGATAAGCGCGCGCGCGCGTTCCCTGGACTCGACAAGTCCGCGTTCCACCAGTATCTTATCCAGTCGCTCTTTTCGCGCCGCCACTTTCAGACAAAATCCTTCCCCCGTCTCACGCGGGACACATCGCCAAACTTGTTCGATACTTTGGCGCCGGAGGCGCCCTCCGGAAAACGTTTTCCATGATACAAACCGGCATAGAGAAAATCAATTAATATATTACCTGCTTCACGCTCACCAGCCTCGGGGCACACCTTAACAAACAGCGGCAATACGACCACCAGCAAAGCCGGCGGTTTTTGTCTTGCAATCACCTCGGGATAATGATATAAAGCTTTTCACTCAAGCCGAAGTGGCGGAATTGGTAGACGCGCTAGATTCAGGTTCTAGTGAGGGTTCCCTCGTGCTGGTTCGATTCCAGTCTTCGGCACCATCAAACAATCCAAAGCAGTATAATGTAGTGTAAAAAGCCCCGTAAAAGCGGGGCTTTTTCTTTTTTTACCGTCTTATAAAGTCCGGCAAAGCATATTGACATCCATCGTATTCAGGGGCAGGAAATTATCCCCCGCGCAGAGCGGGGGGTGGTTACGGTTGCTGGTACCTCAAAGGGACCTGACCGAAATCGGGTCAAAGTCAAAACCGTAAAACCCCTATTTTCCGGCGACACCGATGATACTTGAAACACCATAATCCCGGAACTGTAAAACTCTGGGAGTCCCCCACCAGAGGTGGGTGTTTACCTAAAGAAAATTATTATTTGAGGCTCCGGCACAAGAATTTTCATCCACCACTCCCGCCATTGATTTTCAACATTTGGCGGCAACTGCGATACTGGGAGAAGAAACAGGAAACATCTCCATCAGGTCCGACGGGTATGGTTGATATAAATAATTAGTGCCGTTTCTATTCAGCCCGTGCACACGACGGTATCAAGCACCTCCAGGTGACACCCTCCAACTAGCAGATATATCGAGCCTCGACAAATATATGGAATTAGCGCACGAAGATAAAAATCGCCTGGAATACGCAAGGGAACTCCTCGCCCCCCCCCGGCCTCGCCGCAAAAATGACCAATGTCATGGGCGTGCCGCTTGAGAAGGCATTCTCATACTTGCCAGCAAAATGGTCCGGTTCCATCCAGAAAATCACTCATCAATCCCTGACTCACGCCCTCGATATTGCAGTCAAAACCATCGACCCTGAGGAAAAGAAAGCGTCGAGGGACATATTCCATAAATGTCTCGCCGTGGTTTCCGGAGGTATCGGAGGCGCATTCGGGCTTCCCGCCCTAGCGGTGGAACTGCCCGTCATGACCGTTATAATGCTTCGCTCCATCGCGGATAACGCCAGAAGCGAGGGCGAAGACATACGGCAGATAGAGACAAAACTCGCCTGCCTGACCGTATTTGCATTGGGAGGCGCATCGGAAAAAGACAACTTCGCGGAAAGCGGCTATTATGCCATAAGGTCACTTCTGGCGAAACAGGTGTCCGAGGCCGCCAGGTATATTGTTGAGAAAGGAGTGGCGGAACAGGGTGCTCCAGCATTGGTAAGGCTCATTGGAACCATTGCCTCGCGCTTCGGAGTTACGGTATCCCAGAAGGCGGCCGCCACCGCCGTTCCCATCATCGGAGCGGCGGGCGGCGCATTGATAAATTCCATTTTCATGGACCATTTTCAGAATACGGCCCGAGGGCACTTTATCATGCGGAGTCTGGAGCGAAAGTACGGATACGATGTTATCCGGCGGAACTACGACGACGGTTCGGGTCTGATGATTGTCTCCGGCGGGAACTGAGAACGGGGTCTTTCCAGCGCCTGAGCGGCGGTATCATGCTATTTCAGGAGTAAAGAATTGGAAACATCAACAGATACCGCCTTATGCTGCAGATGCTGCCAAGGCTTCCAAGAAAGATATCGGTCAGGGATATCCTGCGCAGGCTGGAAGACACCGGATGCAATCACGCAAGCGAACGGAACATCCAGCGCGACCTTGACAAGCTGTCGGCTATATTCCCCATCGTCAACGACAACCGGAAACCACGGGGGTGGTCCTGGGCCAGAGACGGACTGATTATCGATATTCCGGGCATGGACCCGCAGATCGCCCTGACCTTCAGGCTGGTCGAGATATTCATGCAACGCCTCATCCCCCACGCCTGCCTCGCTCACATCAAACCATACTTCGACACCGCCAGCAAGACGCTGGACAGCATCAAATCCGAAAAACTGGTTTCCTGGCCGGAAAAACTGGTTGTCCTTACCAGAAACCAGCCCCTGATCGCGCCGGTAATCAAGGATGATATCCTGTTCGTCGTTTATCAGGCCCTGTTTACGGAAAAGCGCTTTACCTCCTCCTATCGCCCCAGGGAAAGGGAACCGGCGGCATACGAGGTCAATCCCCTCGGTCTCGTCTTTGTCGACTCCCTCCTCTATCTTGTCTGCACGCTCTGGGAATACGACCATCCCATCCAGCTGGCACATGACGCTGGTTCCGCTCCAAGAGCCGCTCCGGGCGGAGGTGTGGGTATCCAACGATGACATCGGCTTCGTCCGGCCGGGACAGAAGGTGAAGCTGAAACTGAGCACTTTTACTTTCCAGAAATACGGAATGGTCGACGGGGTTTTGGAGCAGGTGGGCGCGGACGCAAGCGATGGAAATGAAAGCTCGAACACTGCCACTCAGGCGGACAGAACGTGCAGCAGTAATAGTTCACGGCTCTTCTACAAAACGCTGGTCAGCCTTGCCGGACAACGGCTGGTCAACGACGGCAAGGCCTACCCCCTTGCGCCGGGGATGCAGGTGGCTGCGGAGATCAAGCTGGGTACCAGATCTGTGCTTGAGTACCTGTTCTCTCCCGTAACCAAGGCGTTCCATGAATCGGGAAGGGAGCGATAGTGCAGCACTGCAGGACATCAGCTCTTCGGATTGAACAGCCTGACTTTACGCTGGCCGCATCGCACGGCTCGCACTCTTATCTATCGAAGACAGGTTAACTTCCCCGTGCACCGGAAACAGACGCTGCAGGAGATTACTCGTATAGAGCTTTTCAAACCATGAACGTAATGCTCATCTTCGACAGCTGATTTTAAAATAGTCTTGTATAACAAGCGGTTACAAGGCGCAAGTCAGGTCTTGGCACTACAGTAAGGCTCTTTGAAAACCGTTTTTCCTACTTGCCCACAATGCGTATGGTTGGCGGGATGGCCACCCCAATGGCCTTGAATACCTTGCCGCAGATGCCGACACATTCCGTCCTCACGGCGACTTTCGCGCCCTGTTCTTCCAGTAGTACCTCCTGGAGAGCTTTCAGGTCCTGCTTGATGTCGGCCCACTCATACACCAGCCCTTGCGGGGCTAGCCAGTTTTCCAGTTCTTTTTTCAGGGTCAAGGCAAGAAAACTGCAAAAGACATGGCCCCGGATGGTCTCATCCTCCTTGTGGTAAATCGGCCGGGTATCAAGGGCCGACTTCATATCCCGAAAGGTCTGCTCTACCATCCAGAGCTCCTTGTATTTCAACGCTACTGCTTTTATCGGCAGGCTCATCTAAGCGGGCTTGACAATAAATTGATGTTGGTGCGCCGCTTCTGGAGGTGACTGGAGACTGGAAACTATTCCTTGGTTCGGCGACGGAAGAGGAGGTGGAGAGAATCAGTCGCCACGAACGAACGGGTAGACCTCTTGGTTCAGAACGCTTTATAGAAAGTTTGGGTTCAACACTGGAGCGATTATTGAACGGCTCGAAGGGGAAAGGAAATTAAGTATGGCGCCCGTACGCGGAATTCGGGATTCGGACCCCAGTCTTCAAGTCCGGCCCCCGCTGTCACTCCTGAGAACCCTGCCAATCGAGAATTTCCCGGATCTTTTTGAGAAGCTAAGTGCGACGTGGTTGGCTTTGTGACAAGGTTGAACTCTTTCTCTATTATGCCTCTTTCCAGGATTATGTCTTTCGTGTAGCCGCTAATGAAAAGCGCCTTCATGTCAGGCCGGATTTTGCGTATTTCTTCGTAGAGCCTTATGCCGTTCATCTTCGGCATAATCACATCGGTAAACAGAATATCGACTTCCGCCATGTGCGCCATGTATTTGCATAGCGCATCCTGACCATCAACTGACTTAATAACCGTATACCCCGCTTCTTCCAGAAAAATCCCGTGCAATTCCCGCACGTCCTTATCATCCTCGGCAAGAAGCACCGTTTCCGTTCCCCTTGGCGCGTGTTCCTGCTTTGGCGCTTTATGTTCACCCTTAGAACCTTCGGTTATCAGCGGCAGGTATATCCTGAATGTCGTTCCTTTTCCCTGTTCAGAAACTATCGTGATGCAGCCGTTTTGCTGCTGGATGTTCCCGTACACTATGGCCATTCCCAGACCGGTCCCCTTGCCTACCTCCTTGGTGGTGAAGAATGGATCAAATATCTTCCCTGCCGTTTCCTCATCCATACCGTACCCGGTGTCCATGACTGAGATGCATGCGTAACATCCAGGCGCCCCGAAAATCAAACAACTTTCCACTGGGTCAGGTGACAAGATTGACAACCAACCCCTTGATTCCTATAACCTTTTCTATTATTGCCATGCGGTTGCGTTGTTCACTTACAATCAACCGATAGAGTTCATCCGCCTCTTTGTCTATCACCTGGATCGCCTCAAAATATCTCGGATCCATGAGTGTTCCACCGATCTTTTCGAGACGGTACGCCTCGGCGCTGATACGTTTTGCAAACCGGCCAAGCAGTTCTTTGAATTTCCTGAAATTGCCCATGGTCGGATCTTGTTCGAGCCTGTCCCCGGCCAGTCTTATTTCATTCTTTAATTCTTCAATTTCCTTGACGTAGGAATCAGCTCCGTCCCGCACACGGGATAGCGCCGAAGCAAACAGGGAATCACCTGCCGCCTTTCCCGCGGGTGTCTTCGATTTCTTTTTGTCAACATCACGGCTTTTGAGATCATTTCCTATTTTCATGGCTGGACTCTCCCTGGAGCAAGCCCGGCTCCCGGACTCTATGTCTTTAAGAATTTCAAATTACAGGAACAAATCCCTGACTACAAGATTTTCCTGAGGCTTTCCTTTTTACTGTTGCCGGAGTACTACATGAAACATTTTTCAAGCCGGAATCTAAAGCCTCTTCGACCACTCGAGCCAACCGCGCCCTTGAGAAGTTCACGCCGAATTGGTATGCTTCACGACAGCCTCTAAAAAAAACAAGAACAGGAGACATGCTTATGGATATCTGGAAGTTTTTTGATGTAACACATCGGGAGCATATCCTCTGCAATCCGATGAGTATCGAGAAATTTGAACAGCTTATCACCCTGTTGCGCCTGAAGCCTGATGCGCGTGTGCTGGATATCGCCAGCGGCAAGGGCGAGTTTCTAATCAGACTCGCGGAACGCTACCCCCAGATAACAGGAACGGGAATCGATTTCTCCCCCTACTGCATCAGTGAGGTAAGAAACAAGATGCGGGCGCGTGTTCCGGATGCCCGAATTCGATTCCTGGAGATGGATGGCGCCGAATATGCGCCGGAAACACCGGAGAGCTTTGATCTTGCCGCATGCATCGGCGCAAGCTGGATCTATGGCGGACACCGGAATACGCTGAAAGCACTGCACGGTATGGCGGCGCCGGACGGCTGGATCGTCGTGGGAGAACCTTACTGGCGGCAGGAACCGCCATTGGAGTATCTTGAGGCCCTCGGAGAATCGCGGGAAAACTATGGAACCCATTACGAAAACATCCTGGCCGGACAGGAACTGGGTTTGGAGGCTGTCTACACCCTGGTAAGCAGCCTCGATGACTGGGATCACTATGAAGGACTGCAATGGTACGCTGCGGAAGCCTGGGCAAGCGCCAATCCGGACGATCCCGATGTGGATGACCTGCTGAAGAGGGTTCGTGGGGGCAAGGCCGCGTATCTGAAATGGGGACGAGACACGTTGGGGTGGGCCATTTATGTATTCAGGAAGCAAGCGTAGAAGTTTGTCCTGCCTTTCCCCGGCAAAATCGGCAAATCATCTCGTTTTCAGTATCATCCTGAACCCACCCGGCTGAAACTCTGGGAAAGGTATCATCCACAAGGAAAGGAACAGATCATGAAGCCAACCCGGATACTAACCAGTCTGGCGGCACTCATAACAACCCTGACCATATTGTATTGGGGGCCTGCGTCCTCTGCCGTGGCTGCTTCCCAATCCATCCTCATTGCATCCACCACCAGTTTCCAGGACTCAGGACTCCTTGACGTTCTTATACCGCTTTTTGAGAAGGAGAGCGGATATGTGGTCAAAACAATAACCGTCGGCTCCGGTCAGGCCATAAAAATGGGAGAGAGGGGTGAAGTCGACTTGCTGCTGGTGCACTCCCCTGATACGGAAAAGAAATTCATGGCGTCAGGAGCAGGCAGCGCCAGCCGGTTGATAATGCATAACGATTTCATCCTGGTTGGCCCAGCCACGGATCCGGCGAAACTCCTTGGATCCAAAAAGGCCTCCGAAGCGTTGAAGAAAGTCGCTGATGCACAGGCCCTCTTCATATCCAGAAGCGACAACTCCGGCACGCATGCAAAGGAAAGCGAACTCTGGAAAGCCGCGGGCATCGATCCGGACAACCGGAAGTGGTACCGAAAGACCGGTCTCGGCATGGGCCAGACCCTTTTCATCGCTGATGACAGGAAAGGGTACACCCTCACGGATCGCGCCACTTATCTGGCGCTTAAAAACAAGCTGGACCTCGTCATCCTTGTGGAAGGAGACTGGAATCTGCTGAACATATATCACGTGATAGAAGTAAACGCAGCCAGATGGCCAAAGGTAAATTCGGCCGGCGCCAGGGCATTTATCAATTTTCTGGTTTCACCTAAAACACAGAAACTGATTGGTTCCTACGGTGTAGACAAATTCGGCGCGCGGCTTTTCATCCCCGATGCCGGCAAAAACCCGGGAGACCTGGGACTCTGGTTTTCAGGTCAGGGTGGCGGCAAATAATATCCGGACAATCCCGGATGCCAAGGAGTTTTTACGGCGATCAGGCATTTGAACCGGAACACGCCGGAAGGACAACACTCCATGAACCTACTGGCCGGACGGCATTGTTTTTTTACGCGCATCCGGCAATCGAGACGCGGCAATCCCCGCAAGAAAGCCGAACGCCATATTGGAGGCGAGAGACACGGCAACGGTTGTCGCCATTGAAAAAATACCTCTCCTATCCTTTACCTCACGAGTAAATTTGAGCAGTTCCATGCCCACAAGAAGCAACATTGCTCCTGTTACCGCCCTGGGAAAGGCGCCGAAAAGACCGCCAACCGATGACGCGAGAAAAAGCCCGAGAGTAAGCTCGACAATCCCCTCCATGATGTTGGTTCCACCGGTTCGCGCTCCGAACAGGCGCCTTCCCGCAAGTCCTCCCGCTCCGTGACACATGGGCATCCCGCCAAAAAACGGCGCCGCGAGATTCATCAGACCCTGGCTGAACGATAATACGCGAGGGCTGACGGAACGCTCCGGCCAGTAGGCGGAAATCAGGCAGGAAGTGGCGATGGTCGCATTTGTAATGGTCAGGGGAATCTGGGCAAAGCCGGCAAGCACCAGGGACTGCCACACCTCCCGGAAACTGAACAGAGTGAATGGAGGAAGCATGAATCCCGGGCTTTTGACGGCGGCAAGCTCTCCTCTGATTCCCATGTAAATCACTCCGACTATCACAAGGGCCATTGCCGCCGGGGCATGGCGGCTGGAACGGAGCAGCAATCCAATCAGCAATGCAAGGCCACCCAGAAGCCAGCAGGTTGAAAGCATCCGGAAGGCCTCCATTACAAGAAGAATACCAAGCGATGCCTGAATCCCCCAAACCACCGGCGCCGGAGTTATCCGGGCAAGCCTTGAGGCAAGTCCCGTGACGGCGAAGAGAAGCCATATGACCCCCATGGAAAACCCAGCAGCGTAAACAAGTGAAGGGGACCATTTCTGGGCGATAGCGGCTGCCGCGATCACCTTCATGGGCTCAATTGGAACGGGAAGCCGGTACGCTATCCCGGTTGCGATATTGGCAAGCCCCATAATCACCAGAAGGCCGGCGGGGTCCAGTCCACATACTGCTATATAGCCGACCGCCAAGGGAAGGAACGTCCCCAGATTCCCGAAAGACCCGGAGAGCTCCCGCAGATTGAATTCAAAAGAGGCGATTTTCATTTTGGATCTCTTGTCACGGATGGGCCAAGCCGTTGAAAAAACCGGCTCCAAGGCCGGCTCTAAAGAGGTCGTCAGACATGTATCAGTCAAGGCATGGAAGCCGGCGCAACCCTTGTCAAGGGAAAAATTCGCTTGCACTTCGTTATCTAATATTATATATAACGAAGCAATATACTTGTTTATATGTAGCTGAACAGGGTGTTTATATCACATATTCATTCGACTCTTACAGCAGATTTCGCGGCTTTCACCTTTTCCATCTTCCGCTTTCCGAAATCCCAACAAAAAACAGCGGCCGTTAGTTTCGGGGAAACAGCCTTGCAGAGCAGGTACGGAAATAAAACAACTTCACCGGGTATTCATATGCGAAGGCAAGTCGTCACAGATATGAGGGTTCCAAATTCCGTTTGGAAGAAAAAGGTATCGGATACCCTGTACGAACTTAACATAATTCCTGACAATTTCTCCGGAAAAGTGGTGATTTCCTTCAAGGAAGGAGGCGTAAGCTATATAGAAAAGACCGAAACCTTCAAATAAGAACAGATGGACAAGCAGGAAAGATTGACAAATAGGTTTTTTGCCGCAACAAACGTCGCCTTTTCCTATCGCGAGATATTCGCAAAGTCTTGTACCTCAAGATATTCATCCATAGAGATTCCAGCGCATATTTCGTCCTCTGCCCCTGACAGACCAAACGAAACCCGCACCTCAGCCACAGGCAATGGCACACGAAAAGGCGCGGGATTATTTTTTCTTAAAGAACAATAAAGGATACCATTATGTCTTTAGTCAGATGCGCAACATGCAACAAAGAGATTGATACAGAATACTATCTGAACAAGAAATGCTCCAAATGCGGCTCGTGGTTCTGCCATGACCATCTGGGACAGTATAAATGGCAATGCACAAAATGCCTTACCTACACGCTGAGCAATATCTACGGAAGTTGAGTCGTGAAATGACGAGCTATCAAGGCTGTCCCGAAAGCTGATCCGTTAAACGAGCGCCGTTAAAGGAATGACAGGATGCGTCGGCAACCCACTGGAGGTAACCCCATGAATTCTTTTAAAGACACCATAATGAAGCGCCGCAGTTGCAGAAACTTTACCGAAGAGCCGATTTCACGGGAAAAGCTGACCGAATTGATTAATACCGCTGTGTGGGTTCCAAACGGTTCCAATAACCAGCCATGGAGGTTCGTTGTCATCACCGACAGGGAGCTCATGAAAAACTATTCCGACGCCGCGAAAAGAGACTGGCTCGCGCGGCTTCCGGAAACACCGCATATGCAGCAGTACGAAAACGCCATCAGGGATCCCGGATACAACATCTTCTACAATGCATCGGCAGTGGTCATAATATATGGAAACAAAGACTCCTACTGGCGGGTGTATGATTGCAGCATGGTGGCCTACAACCTCCACATCCTTGCCGAGGAATCAGGACTTGGAGCCTGCTGGATCGGATTTGCGCACAATATATTCGCCGCCGCTGATGTGAAATCCGGTTTCGGCGTACCGGAAAACTTCGAACTGGTGGCCCCGGTAATACTGGGGCGACCAGCTTCGGACCACCCCGCAAAGGGAACACCGAGGAAGCCTTTTTCCTTAACCTTTTACGAAGGAACCCAATAATTTTCAGACCACGGCCTGAAATCTCATGCCGGACCTGAAGGAAATTGAAAGGCCCTTTCCTCCCGAAACGGCGTCGAGGGTTGTATCATTGCTGAAAACAACCGTCACCTTTCATATGACGTTGTTTCCCGGCGGCCTGTATTTCCTCCGGACCATATCCGGGCACAACAAAGCAAAAGGAGACGGAAATACTATGAAGGTATGTTTACCCGTTGTTAAAGACCAGGGGCTGCAAAGCACCATTTATGGCCACTTCGCCTCGGCCCCGTTATTTCTCGAAATCGACACGGACACCGGCGACTTGTCCGCGATACCTAATTGCGATAAACACAAGCCTGAGGCAGGGTGCAACCCCTTCAGGGCACTGGCCGGCAGACAACTGGACGGAGTGATTGTCGCCGGTGTCGGAGACAATCTTCTCGAAATGCTTAACATGATGGGATTTCGTGTCTATGAAGCACAGACGGAAAGTGTCCGGGAAAATATCGATCTTTTCGGGAAGCTGGAACTGCCGGAGCTGCTGAAGCAAAACAGTGTAGAGGCGGGGAGATGCGGCGATGAGAGTGGTGAAAGCGGATGCGGTCACGATCATCATCACGAAGAAGAGGAAGATGAGTAGTCTCATTCTTCCCATGGATTGATGAGGAGAGGCCCGGTAAAGGATACCGGGTCTCTATCCGGTCAATTGAACACGGAAAAACCCGTTACGGGAAAATACTTATGTCAGCCATGCGCCAAGACGTCGAAAAACCGTCTACTTCATGAAAAATCTGTTCTCCATCTGTCTTATGAATCGCATGTGTGTTCTCTGTATCGACCTGTAGCGTTTGAGAAATTTGCGCCCTTCTTCTGTAAGGGTCGTGCCGCCGCCGCCGCCCCTTCCTCCGGCTGACTTGACAACCAGCGGCTTCTCCGACAACCTGTTCAAGTAGTCAATCGTGTGCCATACCTTTGGATAGCTTATGCCGATTTCTCTCGCCGTTCTAGCGATAGAACCGTGGATACCCACCTGCTCCAGCAGGTCGATACTTTCAAAATCAAGCGGCTTACCATCCTCCATGTGAATGAACAGCTTCCCCGACATATCGAATTTCTTGTTACTCATTGCCTCTTTCCTTCTGAGTGATTTCTGAACGCACAAATTTCCGATGCGCCTGTGGGTAAAAAGAGGAGGCCCCATGCTGGGCAACATGGGGCCAAGGAATGGTCGGATATGGGAGAATATCCACTCGTTGTATATCAAATTGCATAACGAAGTGCAACCATTTTTTCACTGCCTCCTTGACCCATTTCACATCTTTTCATCACGTATGCGTTCACCCGGCAAAAGCAGGATATGTTCAATCCATTTTTCCTGTTCAATCAAGCATGCTACGCCACTACCGGGCAAATCCCACCGAAAGCACCGTGGAATTTTAAACAAAGGCCTCCCCATGTACTCTGAACGGCCTGAAACAAACCTTGGAAAGCACCCAAATTTTTCTTGCATTACGGTTATATAATATGATAAATAACGTACCTCATAAAAGAGGTGTCTTTACCATCCGGTTCACATGCCGCGAGCACAGGGAACGCATCGGGCGCCCCCCGAACCGGAAAAACAGCCTCAAGAATACATAAACGTTTTAAATCAAGCGCTTATCTCGTCCTCCGCTTGGAAGCGGACCAAACGAAACCCGCATTGATACTGATAATTATTCGGTATTGATGCGGGTTTTCTTTTTTCATCCACATCCGGAAAGAGGCTGGAACAATAATCGGCACGGCCATAAAAGGCAGACCGGTAACAGACGAAAATCATCCAGGCACAGGAAGGCACGGAAAAAGCGCCTCAAGATGAAAAACACGCTTAATAACCGAGAAACTCGCCGGGAACGCCCCACGACAAAACGAAAAGAAATCTGAAAGGAGACGTTCCCGAGCCGTCGAAGCCGGAAAAGTAGAATTGTCATTCCACCTTCCCTCGTCTATGCCCCCTCCAACGGCAAGACGGGGGGCCTTTTTCATCAACAAGCGATGTCCCGACTCTGCTTGAGCCTCTTTCGCCCTTCCACTCCACGGGAAGGGTCACAGGTTCAGAAAACAAACGGCATCTAAGTTCTTCACGCGTCCTCTCCACAGGAAGTGTGAAGGCAACATCACCCCATGTAACCGGGCACTGCCCAGTTATACAAACCCAAAGGAGGAGGAAGTATGATTAAAAAGATGATTATTGTAAACGGTGTCGAAAGGCATCTGATCGTCGACCAGGAAGCGCTCCTGTCCGACGTCCTGCGCTATCAGCTCCACCTGACAAGCGTAAAGGTCGGATGTGCTACAGGCACCTGCGGCGCCTGTAATGTCATCGTGAACGGCAAACTGGTGCGCTCCTGCGTAACCAGGATGAAACGGATTGACAACTGGTCGACAATCATCACCACCGAAGGCATCGGAACACCCATCAACCTCCACCCCATTCAGAAGGCCCTTATCTTTCACGGCGCCATCCAGTGCGGTTTCTGCACACCGGGTTTCGTAGTATCCATCAAGGCGCTCCTCGACTCCAACCCGAACCCTTCCCGCCAGGATGTGCGTGACTGGTTCACCAAGTACAAGAACGCCTGTCGCTGCACCGGTTACATCTCCATAGTGGACGCGGCAATGGACGCAGCCAAGGTTCTGCGCGGCGAAATGTCCGAATCCGCACTCGAATACAAAGCTCCAGCGGACGGCAAGGTGTATGGAACTCGCTATCCGCGCCCCACATCCGTGGCCAAGGCATGCGGCCTCTGGGACTTCGGCGACGACAAGGCCGACCAGCTTCCCGAAAGCGCCCTCCACGCATCCATCGCTTACGCCGACGTGGCTCACGCCAACATCAAGGGTATTGACACCTCCGCCGCCGAGAAGGCGCCGGGCGTGGTCAAGGTCGTCACCCACAAGGATGTCAAGGGCAGAAACCGCATCACCGGCCTCATCACCTTCCCCGAAAACAAGGGAGACGGTTGGGATCGCCCGGTCCTTTGCGACCAGAAGGTCTTCCAGTACGGAGACGCCATCGCCCTCGTCATCGCCGACACCAAGGCCCATGCCGACGCAGCCGCCAAACTGGTGAAGTTCGACCTGGAAGTCCTGCCGCATTACATGAACGCCCCGGCCGCAATGGCGCCGGACGCCATCGAAATCCACCCGGGCACACCAAACGTCTACTTCACCCAGAAGCTGGTGAAAGGCGCAGACACCAAGCCGATCATGGAAAAGGCCGCCTACGTGGCGGAGGGCGAGTACTACCTGGGACGTCAACCCCAGATGCCCATCGAGCCGGACAAAGGTTTCGCGTACATCAACGATGACGGCAAGGTTGTAGTGTGCACCAAGTCCATCTGCCTGCAGCTCCATGCGGCCATGATCGCCCCGGGTGTCGGCGTTCCCGTCGAAGATCTCGTCATCGTGCAGAACCCCTGCGGCAGCTCCTTCGGCTACAAGTTCTGCCCGTCCAACGAAGCGCTTCTCGCCGTAGCCACAATGGCGGTCGGAGGCAAGCCGGTCCACCTCTCCTGCAACTGGGCCCAGTTGCAGTTCTACACCGGCAAACGCTCACCGTTCTGGTTCAAGGCCAGGATCGCCGCCGACAAGGACGGCAAGTTCCTCGCGGCGGAAACCGACTGGTCAGTCGACCACGGCCCGTATTCCGAATTCGGCGACCTTCTTACCCAGCGCGGCATGCAGTACTGCTTCGCAGGCTATGACATCCCCAACATGCGGGGTGAAGGCCGGACGGTCTGCACCAACCACTGCTGGGGCGCCCCGTTCCGCGCCTACGGTTCTCCCCAGGCATTCTTCGCCTCCGAATCCCTTATCGACGAGCTTGCCAGGAAGATGGGCAAAGACCCGCTGGAGATCCGCGAACTGAACTGCTATCGTCCGGGCGCAACCACCCCGACCCAGCAGACACCGGAAGTCTTCGTTTTCCCGAAGCAGTTTGAACTGCTGAAGCCCCGTTATGAAAGGGCAAAGGCAGTCGCCAAGCAGCGCTCCACCGACACCAAGAAGTGTGGCGTCGGCGTATCGCTCGGTATCTACGGATGCGGTCTGGACGGTCCCGATACCTCTGAGGCATGGGCCGAGCTCCTGCCCAACAACGAAGTTATGATAGGCAACAGCTGGCAGGATCACGGCCAGGGTTCCGATATGGGTACCCTTGCATTCGCCCATGAAACCCTTGCCAAACCGCTGGGTCTCAGACCTGAGCAGATTCATCTGTGCATGAACGACTCCAGCCTGACCCCCAACAGCGGTCCTTCGGGTGGCAGCCGTCACAATGTCGTCACCGGCAACGCCATCAGGGTTGCCTGCGAGAACCTCCTGAACCTCATGAAAAAAGCCGACGGCTCCTATCGCACCTATGACGAGATGAAGAAAGAAGGCGTCGAGACCAAGATCATGGGCACTTGGACCACTCCGTGCACACCGTGCGACGTTGAAACAGGCAAGGGCAATCCTTTCTGCATCTATATGTACGGTCTGTTCCTGGCGGAAGTTGAAGTCGACATCACCACCGGCAAGGCTCACTGCTACAAGATGACCCACGTGGCCGACGTCGGCACCATCACTAACCAGCTGGTCGTAGACGGTCAGATTTACGGCGGCCTGGCGCAGGGTATCGGTCTTGCCCTGACGGAAGACTTCGAGATGATCAAGGCGCACTCCAACATGATCGGCGCGGGATTCCCGTTCTGCAACGACATTACCGATGACCTGGAAATCATCTACTGCTGCGAGCCTCGTCCGCTGGGCGCCTATGGTGCGGGCGGCGTCGGCGAGCTGCCTCTGACAGCTCCTCACTGCGCAGTCATCAATGCCATTGAGGATGCATGCGGCGCTCGTATCCGTCATCTGCCGGCATACCCTGATAAGATCCTCGCAGCTCTGAAATCTCCGAAGAAGGCCTTCGACGTGGCTGACGCTTTGGAACAGGGTTACGTATGTCAGGATGTAAACTCCGAACCGCCGAACAAGAAGTAACCGGAAAACGCGGTTTCTTTTCTCCGGCGCCGGTATATGAATCGGCCGGCGCCGGAACGCTTCCACCGTAATGTATTTTATGATATAACGATGGAGAACCGCCGCAACGGTGTGTTCTCCATCGTTTTATCTGGAGAGCAGGGCTTGCCTTAATACCAGATCCGGCTGTCGGAGGCATCCTTAGCTGGCTCCGATTGCCCTATTCCCGCTGCTCCGGGCTCATTTCGCCACAGCGATAAACCCTCCGGGTTCAGAAAGTATGGGCCGTGGCCGCTCCATTTCGCTGAGAGCAGCAACGAAATACGACTCAGTCGCTCTCTACAGATACCAGCAACCGCCGTTGTTGGAAAAATATCTCGAATCGAGGCATTCCCCAAGGAAAGAAGGTCCATATGGAAAAAAACGAGCTCATTGCATGGGAAAACAAGTGCATACAGGAAGAAGCGCCTGAATGCACATCCGCCTGTCCGCTCCATGTGGATGCCAGGCTGTTTCTGAAAGAGATCCAAAAAGGCGACTGGGACTCTGCGTACAAGGTCCTGCACAAGACCATGCCTTTTCCCGGAATTCTCGGCCGTATCTGCGACCATCCTTGTGAAACAAAATGCAAACGCGGGGCTGCGGGCGATCCGATAGCCATCGGCGCCCTTGAGAAGTTCTGCGTTGAAAAGCATTCCGGAAAAAAGCGAGTACAACCCCTGCCACGCAAGAACCATCGAATCGCCGTTCTAGGCGCCGGACTTGCCGGTCTGACCGCCACATGGGATCTGCTGAAGAAGGGCTTCATTGTATCCCTTTTTGAACAGGGAAATCGTCTGGGAGGTTCCCTCCTGGATATACCGGAAGATCTCTTGCCCGCGGACGTTCTCTCCGAAGAGCTTTCGATACTGGGAAACCTCAAGGCGGACATCCAACTGGGCGTCATGATCGGCAGGTCGTTTTTTGAAAAGGTCCGCGAAGAATACGAAGCCGTTATTATCGATCGGGATTCTCTTTACGGAATCGACCTTGCCCTTTCCCTTGATGAACACGGACTCATTGCCATCGACCCCGCGAACGGAACAACCGGCCTGGAAGGGGTATTCGCGGGAGGAGGAACCCGCCGCCGCGGAGCTTTCTCCCCGGTCATGGAGACACTGGAAGGAAGAAAGCCCGCCCTCTCCATAGAACGCCTCATGCAGAAGGTAGGGCTGGGGTTCGGCCGCGAAGGCGAAGGACCGCAGCCGTCCCGCCTCTTTACCAGCATGGAGGGAATCGAGTCGATACCGAAGGTGGTAGCGACCGGCCCGCTCGGGAGCTTCAGCGAGGAAGAGGCCCTCAGCGAAGCAAACCGATGCATTCAATGCCAATGCATGGAGTGCGTCAAGAAGTGCCTCTTCATGGAGCGTTACAAGGGGTACCCGAAGAAATACGCCCGCGAGATATTCAATAACGAACGCATACTGCTGGGCGCAGCGCACCAGTACAATGTCTTCACGAATTCATGCAGCGCATGCGGACTTTGTGAAACCATCTGTCCCAATGATTTCAACATGGGAAACATGTGCCTGGAGGCGCGGCGCACCCTGCTGGAACTGAAGATAATGCCCCCGTCCTTCCATGAATTCGCCCTTGACGATATGGCGTTCAGCAACAGCGAACAGTTCAGCCTGTGCCGGCATGAGCCGGGAAGGACAGAAAGTTCATGGCTGTATTTTCCCAGCTGCCAGTTGAGCGGCTCAACGCCCGGCGAGGTCCTGAACTCCTACGGCTACCTGAAGGAAAAACTATCCGGCGGTGTGGGAATCATGCTGCACTGCTGTGGAGCGCCTTCCTTCTGGGCCGGGCGAATGGACCTTTTCCAGGATGCCATTGACGAAATACGCGCGTCCTGGGAAAAAATGGGCAAGCCCCGTGTCATTACCGCCTGTTCCACATGCCAGAACATCTTTCAGGAAAATCTGCCGGAAGTGGAAGCTGTCTCAATCTGGGATGTCATGCTGGAGGCAGGACTCCCCACTCCATCGTCAGCGACAGACAAAGGCGGCGTTGTTTCCATTGTCGATCCATGCGTGACGCGCCATGACCCTGTAGGCCAAAAAAATGTGCGAAGGATTCTGAAATCTCTCAACATGGAGATAGAAGAACTTCCCCTGAGCGGAGAAACCCCTGAATGCTGCGGATATGGAGGGCTCATGTATAACGCGAACCCTGTTCTGGCGCGGGATGTCGTGGCGCGCAGGACATCGGTCAGCAACAACGACTACCTGGCTTACTGCGCCATGTGCAGGGACAATTTCGCTTTTGCCGGGAAAAGGATATCCCATCTCATCGAGCACCTCTTCCCCACTGTCGATGGCGCGGACCCTGCCGCCCGTGGCTGGATATCCTGGTCCGAACGCCGCGCCAACCGGGTGCGAGTCAAGGATGCTATCCTTCGGGACCTGGGTGAGGGAGAGGAAAGGAAGATGCAGGAACACGAAAAACTGAGGCTGACCCTGTCGCCTGAAGTGCGAAAAAGGATCGATGAACGGAGAATCCTAGAGGAAGACATACGAAAGGTGATCTACCAGGCCGAATCCAGCGGCAAGAGGCTGCGAAGCAAGGAAAACGGAAACTATCTTGCCTATCTCCAACCGGCAAACGTCACCTTCTGGGTGGAGTACGTCCCCGACGGAGACGGCTTCTCGGTCCTGAACGCATACTGTCACAGAATGAAGATCGTGGGGATTAAGAAATGAATTTTTCTCAAGAGGCGGAATCCTGGACCTGCGCATCCTGCGGAGGGAAACTTGAGCTTACAAAGGTATTCTTCTCCTACATGAAGGGAAACTTCGAAGTAGACCTGCCTGCCTGCGCGGCATGTGATCTCGTTCACGTTCCCGAGAGTCTGGTTTCAGGAAGGATGGCTGAGGCCGAACGTATCCTTGAAGACAAATAGCAAAGACAGCAGCGCTTTAAGATACCTGTCCGCATTACATGAGTCGCCATCCCTGAGCGCCGTCACAGGCCCATTTCTCAGGCCCGGCGGTATTGAACTGACAGAGAGGGGACTTTCCATGTGCAAATTCGCGGAAGACGCCCTGATAGTCGACGTCGGATGTGGAACCGGGGCTTCCGTTTCCTACTTGCGGAAGTATCTGCATTTCAGAGCGATGGGTGTAGACCTGACCGCCGGCCGGTTTCCGCGCACTGAAGATGTCTTTCCCGCGGTTGTGGCGAGATCAGAAGAACTCCCTCTGACAAAAGACTGTTGCGACGGTGTTTTGTGCGAATGCGTCCTTTCCCTCGTGACGGAACCCTGGCGGGCGCTCAGGGAGTTCTCCAGGGTTCTGCGAACGGGCGGTTTTCTCATTATGAGCGATATTTATAACCGCGGAGAAAACAGCCTTGTCCCCGGCGCCTTGGGAAATTCAGCCGGATGCGCCTCGGCGCTGCGTTCTCGCCACTTCATAGAGGAGCTCCTGGAAGATTCGGGTTTCGGTCTCGTCGCATGGGAAGACCACTCCCGGCGTCTCAAGGAGCTGGCTGCTCAGCTGATTCTCAGCAGCGATTCCCCCGCTGACTTTTGCGATCTGTTTAGAAGCATGGAGGCTTCATGGACCTCCCAATCCGGGCCGGGGGCCAGCCAGCCAGGCTATTTTCTGCTTGTTGCCAAAAAAATTAACGAAGGAGAGACCTGCCATGGATGATCTGATGTTCCGGCTGATGGAACTGAAACACAAGGGATACTACTGTAGCCAGATTATGATGCTGCTCGCACTGGAAAACCAGGACAAGACTAACCCTGACCTCATACGGGCCATGAGCGGGCTGGCTTTCGGGATTGGAACCGGTGAGGTCTGCGGGGCGCTCACCGGCGGCGCCTGCATACTTTCCCTTTATGCAGGAAAGGGCACGGATGAGGAGGAGGAAAACACCTTCCTCATGTCCATGCTGGAAGAACTGGGCGAGTGGTTCAAGGCGACCTACGGCGGGATGTATGGCGGCACAAGCTGCAACGTCATATCCGAAGACGGCGCGAAACGTACGGAAAGGTGCGGGCCGCTGGTGGCGGCAACCTACCAGAAAGTCCTGGAAATTCTCATTGAAAACGACTTCGACCTCTCGGAGGGACGATGATGGGGTGTTGCGGCGATGAATCAGTTTTTGCAACTGAAAGCCTATGCCCCTTCTGTTTCGCCAGGATTCCCGCATTCCGGGAATCCCTGGGAAACGATGTGTTTCTGGTTAAGCGATGCCCTGAACACGGCGAATTTCGCACCATAATATGGCGCGGCTTCCCGGAGTTCCAAGGATGGAAAAGACAGCCCAACGTGGTCCGGACCAGCAAATCACAGACAACCCTCCAACGGGGATGCCCTTTCGACTGCGGAATCTGTCCGTCCCACCGGAAGAATGCCTGTACGGCGGTTCTGGAGATAACATCCCGCTGCAACCTGCGCTGTCCGGTCTGTTTTGCCGACGCAGGATCCGGAAACGCTCCGGCGCCTTCCCTCGAAGAGATATCCAATTGGTATCGACGGGTTATGGATGCTTATGGCCCGGACATCATCATCCAGCTTTCGGGCGGTGAACCGACAGTACGGGAGGACCTGCCCGAGATCATCGAAACGGCACGAAATCTGGGATTTTCCTTTATTCAGGTAAACACCAACGGTTTGCGGATTGCAGCTGAAAATGGCTACGCTTCCGTTCTGAAAGCTGCCGGCGCCGCGTCCGTGTTTTTCCAGTTCGACGGCACGGAAGACGAGATATATTTAAAGCTCCGCGGCCGGGCATTCTATGCGGAAAAACGCCGGGCCATTGACGACTGCGTGGACAACGGACTAGGCGTTGTGCTGGTACCGACTATTGTCCCAGGCGTGAACACAGGCAACATCGGAGACATCATCAGGTTTGCGATCTCCCTTTCGCCGGGCATAAGGGGTGTGCACTTCCAGCCGGTGGGCTATTTCGGACGAGGCCCCGAAATCCCCTCCAACAATGAACGTATCACCCTGCCGGATATCATGCGCGCAATAGAAGAACAGACCCACGGCCTTATGCGGGTCAGCGATTTCACCCCTCCCGGATGGGAAAACACCCACTGCTCCTTTCACGGAACCTTCATAACAAAACCGGACGGAAGCGTACAGGCAATCACCGGCCACGGCGGCGGATGCTGCTCCACGCGGGAAGGATGCGACGCCCATGCCCTTTCCTTCACTGCCAGACAATGGTCAGCGCCCTCCCTCGGGACTGAATATTGCCGCGACGGCATCGCTCAAGGAGATCGCACCCCCGGCTTCGAGACTCTCGACGGTTTCCTGGATCAGGTAAGGACAAGGATGATCTCGGTTTCCTGCATGGCCTTCCAGGACGCATGGAACCTGGATCTTGAACGGGCAAAGGATTGCTGCATACACGTTGCCGCTCCCGAAGGCGGCATGATCCCGTTCTGCCTGTACAACCTGACCTCCGCAAATGGAGAGAGGCTGTACCGGGGAAGAAACGAGAAACAAACCGAAAAGGTCTCAGAATGGAAATAACCCCCCTCGAGCCCTGGATAAAGGCAAAACTGGGCACATCGGCAACAGGCGCGCAACTGCGCGCTGACATCGACCGGCATCAGCTTCGCAAACTTCAGGAAACAGTCGACTACGTGCGCGCCCGTTCCCCCTTCTACCGGGAGCGCTTACGGGGTGTCCATGGTTCCGACCTGAAACGCCTTGAAGATATTGCATCACTTCCCTTCACAACACCCGATGACATCCAGGAAAACGACCTCCGTTTTCTCTGCGTTTCCATGGACGAAATATCACGGGTGGTTACGCTCAACACATCGGGTACGACCGCGCCCGCCAAGCGAGTTCATTTCACCGAGGACGACCTGGAACTTACGACGGACCTTTTCCATCACGGAATGAAGGCCCTAGTAAGACCCGGCGGAACGGTGCTCATCCTCATGCCTGCGGATCGTCACGGCACGGTCGGGGATTTGATGGTCAAGGCGCTGAAACGGATGAATGTCCGGGGGATTCCTCACGGGATTGTTCTTGACAGTGGCAAGGCAATCGATGAGATTGTTGACAACGGGGTGGACTCCATTATCGGCATTCCGGTCCAGGTGCTGGGATTGGCGCGCCATAAGAATACATCCATCATACCGCCCGGCAGGATCAAAAGCGTTCTGTTGAGTGCGGACTACGTGCCGGCGGCCATAGTGAGGGAAATTGAAAACACATGGGGATGCGCCGTATTCAACCATTACGGAATGACCGAGATGGGACTGGGCGCGGCGGTTGATTGCCAGGCCCTGTGCGGCTATCACATCAGGGAAGCGGACCTGTTTTTCGAGATCGTGGATCCGGTTTCGGGACTCCCGGTCCCTGACGGCAAACCGGGCGAGGTGGTCTTCACCACGCTGACAAGGAAGGGAATGCCGCTCATCCGCTATCGCACCGGTGACCTGTCCCGTTTTCTTACCGAACCCTGTCCATGCGGCGCCATCCTGAAACGCCTGGAATGGGTAAAGGGACGATTGCGCGGAGGGGTCCGGCTGGCTGACGGAAATCATCTTTCCGTCGCTGACCTGGACGAGACCCTCTTTCCGTTGCCCGGGATCCTCAACTTCCAGGTCGAGGTTGCCGCGGATGCCGAAGTGGACACACTGCGACTCACGCTGTTTACTACGGACCCATTATCGGACCTTCCGGGCAATGCCGTTGTGAAAGCCCTGCACGGAATCCCGGCGGTGTGCTCCGCCGTGAAAAAGGGCATATTGAGAATCGCTCCTGTACGAACCAGTGATGAAAACTGGATATCGACGGGAAGCATTAAGAGAAAAATCATCGACACCAGAGAGGGGAACAAGGTTTATGCTTAAACAGCTTCAGGGAATATGCCACAGACTTGAAGAGGGTGAAGACCTGGTCCAGGCGACCATCACCAGACATGCCGGCTCGACACCCCGTTCCGTGGGTTCAAAGATGTTCGTGCGGAGGGACGGCTCCATCATCGGCTCCGTCGGCGGCGGGCTCGTGGAGTTTGAAATCCAGAAGCTTGCCAGGGAGATATTCAATACCCGCAAGGCGCAAATAATCTCGGTCGACCTCACGGGCGAGGACGCCGCGACAACGGACCAGATGATCTGCGGAGGAAAGCTGGAATTCCTCGTCGAATTTCTCGCCGGCGAACCAGGGAGCAGCAGGGAATTCCGGAAGCTGATAACCGCCATCCAGGAGGGTAAAAAGGGCTACCTGATCAAGGCGCTGGACACGAAAAGTGATACCCTGCCGGAAATGGAGCGCTGTCTGGTCCGGAATAACGAGCCGGTTCTGGGAAGCTTTCCTGGCGCCGAATCGTGGATTCCTCTTCTCACGGCGGAATCCATCCGCAAGAAGTCTCCCGTAATAACCACAGTGGAGGGAAAACGTTTTTTCGTGGAACCCACGGTTCTTCCGGGAACCCTCTATATCTTCGGTGCGGGCCATGTCTCCAGGCCGGTGGCGGAACTGTCGTCCATGGTGGAGTTTCAGACGATAGTTCTCGATGATCGGGCGGATTTTGCCAACAAGGAACGTTTTCCAAAAGCCGACAGGATCATCGTCCTTCCCTCCTACGAAAACCTCTTTGCCGGCCTGGATGTGGACCAGGACAGCTATCTGGTCATCGTGACCCGCGGACATCTCCACGACAAGACCGTCCTCCAGCAGGCCCTTCGCACAAACGCCGGCTATATAGGAATGATCGGCAGCAAGAGGAAGCAGAATCTTCTCTACAAGGAACTGCTGGAAAAGGGTTTCACCGAAGAAGACCTGGAAAGGGTCCACAACCCCATAGGAATCGACATCCACGCCGAGACACCGGAAGAAATAGCAATAAGCATTGTGGCCCAGCTCATCGACGCCAGATGGCGTCTCGGCCGCTGAGGGCGAAATGGGCATAGTCGCCATTATTCTGTCGGCAGGCTACTCGTCCCGCATGGGTGAATTCAAACCGCTCCTCACCTTCGGCGATGCAACCGTGCTGGAGCGGGACATCTTTCTCTTCCGGGACGCCGGAATTGATGACGTGAGGGTCGTCATAGGCCATCGCGCGGACGATCTCCTCCCCTTGGTGGAACGCATGAAAGCCTGTCCCGTAATCAACGAACGTTTCAGCGAAGGGATGTACTCCTCCGTGAAGGCGGGCGTGGCAAGCCTCGGCGATGATATCGAGGCATTCTTTCTCCTGCCGGTTGACATTCCCCTTGTGAGCAGGCGGACCATCAGCCTCCTGGTGGAGTCCTTCCATAAGGGCTGTGGCAATATCATCTACCCGTCCTTTTACGGAAAACGGGGCCATCCGCCACTCATATCCACTCGTTACAGAAACGATATCCTTGCCTGGAACGGTGAAGGAGGCCTGAAATCGTTTCTTTCCAGACGCGATGATGAGGCGGTCCATGTGGAAACGGAAGATGAAAGTATCCTCCTGGACATGGATACCCTTGTTGAATACGACAGGCTCCGCTCCGCATGGCGAAAAAAAGAGATACCGGCGGCGGATGAATGCGAAAAGCTCATGAAAAAAACCTTCGGCGCCGACATGCCTCTTATGGAGCACTGCCGCAAGGTCTCAAAACTTGCGGTTTTTCTGGCGAAAAAACTTAAGGAATCGGGCCTACGGCTGGATCCGGACCTGATCGAGGCAGCCTCCCTTCTCCATGATCTGGCCAAGGGAAGGCCGAATCATGCAGCTGAAGGCGCGCGTATCCTGGATCAAATGGGATATCATGAAATCGCCAGGATCGTAGGAGCGCACATGGACATCACCATTGCGGATGAAAAACCCGTCGAGGCCGCTGAAATACTGTATCTGGCCGACAAGATGACCAGCAGGAACCGCTATGTAACATTGCGGGAGCGTTTTCAGGCTCGACTTGTCTCGTCTTCTTCGAGTCCCGAGATTCTTCTGGCGGTCAAAACCCGTCTGGAAAACGCGCGGAAGATACAGACACGCCTGGAAAGACACCTGAAACGCCCTCTTGACGAAATCCTTGAAGAAAACGGCTTTTTGCCCAGACTGGGTTCCTGACAGCATGAGAGTGGCAAACAACTTTAATGATAATTGTGTCGTATACCTGCTCCGTCACGGCGATTCCAGACAGGACAGTGTAAAACGCTACATCGGGCAGAAGGATGCGCCACTGAATGAAACGGGACGCCTTCAGGCTTGCTGGTGGAAGGACCGCCTTGCGACGGTCCCGTTCCAATCGGCTTTCTCCAGCGACCTGGCGCGTTCCCGGGAGACCCTGGACATCATCACCTCGGGCAGGGATATCGCAGTGTCTACGCTATCCGGGCTTCGGGAAATATCCGTCGGCATGTGGGACGGCCTTTCCATGGAAGAGACGCGCAAGACCTTTCCCGAAGAATATGACAAGCGCGGCGCCGACCCGGCGGGGCACCGCCCGCCCGGTGGTGAAAGCTTCAATGAACTGAGAAACAGGGTTGCGCCAGTCTTCGAAGACATTATCCGCAAAGAAAAGGGCCCTGTCCTGGTAGTGGGCCACGCGGGAGTCAACAGAGTCCTTCTGTGCCATCTGCTGGGCATGCCGCTTGAAAATCTTTTCCGTATCGGGCAGGATTACGGATGTGTAAATATTATCGTCAGGGAAAAGGGACATTTCTCCCTTAAGGCAATGAACATCCGCCCCCTCGACCATTCTTTCCTTTTTTGATCCCCCCTTTTTTTGTGGAGACTCTTTTATGATTGATCCGGTCATCCTTTCCCTGAAGGTTGCGCTTGCGGCCGTCTTTGTTGACTTCATCGCCGGACTCGCCATTGCCAGAACCATGGCTCGCGCTGAATTCATGGGAAAGAACATCCTGGAATCCCTTATCATTCTTCCGATGGTTCTGCCACCCACCGTCCTGGGTTACGGTCTCCTGATCCTTATGGGAAAACGCGGGCTGGTGGGGCGTTTTCTACTGGAATATTTCGACTTTCAGCTCATCTTCACCTGGTGGGCGGCGGTCATAGCATCGGCGGTTGTTTCTTTTCCCCTCATGTATCAGAGCGCCAAGGCTGCTTTCGCCGGGGTGGATATCTCCCTAGAACAGGCGGCGCGCACGCTCGGCGCCGGAGAGGCGAGGATATTTCTCACCATCACGCTCCCCCTGGCCTGGCCCGGAATTCTGGCGGGACTTGTCCTTTCGTTCGCCAGGGCCCTTGGAGAATTCGGCGCCACGCTTATGGTGGCCGGCAACATCCCCGGCAAGACACAGACGATCCCCCTTGCAATCTACTTCGCAGTGGAAACAGGCGACACGGAGGCGGCGCGCAATCTGGTTCTGATAATTACCGCCCTCTCCTTCGCAACGGTATTCTGGCTCAACTGGTGGTGCAAGAAAAAGGTCCAGACCTGGAAGAAGGGCGGTCATGAGCATGCTCAGGGTGAACAGCCATGAAAGCGAAGCAACGAGGCAGAAAAAAGGGGAGACGTTTCCGCCTCCCCTTTAATTGCCCTGACTGACGAAGTGATTCGTCAGCAGGCTTCTTCCTCACCGTGTTTCGGGCCTCTTCCGAGGGCGACCAGCTCGGCGCCGACACCTTCGGCGATCTGCTTCAGTTCGCACATGCGGAGATGCTGACCGTATACCTTCAGGTCAAGCCCTGACACCGCCACCAGGATGTAGCGAGGTTGTTTCGCTCCATCCGCCATCTTGCTTCTCTCACGGTAAAAAATCTTTCCTGCCATGGTAGGGGTACCTCCTTCCGTTTTTTCCTCCCTGGGTACTTCGGAGGGCTTATGGTTAAAGTGTATGTCCCTTGAGCAGGAATGTCAACCATGTTTTTCCTGGCCGGATCAGGCCCGGATAATGGTACCCACGTTCTCTCCGTTCAGCGCCCTTTCCAGCATACCCCGCTTGTGGCCGTTGACGATACGCACTTCCTTGACCGTAGCTGCGTCCCGCAGCAGGAAGAGGATCTTGCGCTCCATCACCATGTCTTCCATGTCCATCTTCAGGAGTTCATCCACTGTGATATCCTTGATCAGTTCGGCATCGGGATTCACCCTCGGGTCCTCTGTGTACAGACCGTCTACGTTCTTCACCAGGATACAGCTTTTTGCGCCGAGCACCTCCGCCATGAGGAGCGCGCCGGTATCGGTTCTGTGGGGCGGAATCAATCCTGTCTCCGGCGGATGCTCGAACAGTCCATAGGGAGGTGTCCCGTGGATGACCGGCAGCAGACCGAGATGGAGCATGGTGGGAAGGTCTAGCAGGTCACCGGGCTTAAGCCGTGACCCATGCCACCTGGAAAGCAGCAGGGTCACGATTTCCGCGTTCTGTTCGCTGATCTTGGCCGCCAGCTCCGCCAGGACACCGGTGGGCATCCCCAGATCGATGCCGATATCAAGTATGTGGCGGACACGCACCCCTCCCCCGGTCACGATGAGCATCTTGTGCTTTTCGGAGAGGGCGCCTATCTCCTCCATCAAGGGAATCACCACATCCTTTCCGAAATCGATGACGCCATGGCCGCCGATCTTCACCACGTTAAGTTCGGGTACGAGGCGAAGTCGCTCCACCCCCTCCTGGTTCTGCATCATCCCCTTGCGCACCAGGGTTTCCCCCTGGAGTTTGTTCATTATTTCACGCCTTTTTCCCATATGATTTCTCTCCTTATCCAAAGCTTCGCTTCGCGGGCTTTTCACAAATTGTTTGCCGGAACCTTACGGCTGTAGTAGATTTTCTCACATGTGTATGAATCGTCTGCACGATACCGCGCTCCTGATTCTCTGTTGCCTGGCGCCCTCAATCACCAGGACGCTCCGCTGCAGGATCTTATCAGTTGAAGCGCCGGAAGGAACTCATCGTCCCGGCATTGAGCATCATGGGGAATATCCGGGTTTTCTCCCCACAGGTCAGCATCACCCGGCCGGCCGCCCGGACAGAATCACCCTTCTGTTTCCGCGGGCAATGGCCGTTGCCGCTCCCTTCATACTTTTCAGACTGAAACGCGGCGGTTTCTCGGGCTGCCGCGTTATGGCAACGAAAGAAGGACTGCTGGTAAACGCAAGACGTTAACCGTCATTGCGCGGCGCAATCGCTCGGGTCCCCCTGGATCTTCGCCACCGCATGGGGAACGGCGTCCCAGACAGCTTCAATGTTCTCCACCGCGCCCCTGGGACTTCCCGGCAGATTTATGATCAGGGTCCTGCCGCGGATTCCAGCCACCGCCCTGGAAATGGCGGCGGAGGGTGTTTTGGCGAGACTCTTGAATCTCATCAACTCCCCCAGGCCAGGAATGATCCGGTCCAGTATCTTCACGGTCGCCTCCGGGGTGACATCCCGCGGCGATACACCAGTGCCGCCGGTGGTGAGGATGATGTCGAGGCGGCCACTGTCGGCCCACTCCGCCAGTTTGGCGGATATGAGCTCCATATCGTCGGGAATCATCTCGTAAAGCTCCGTTTCCACGCCGCGTTTGCCCAGCCATTCCGTGAGGGCGGGCCCGCTCAGGTCGGTGCGCTCCCCCTTGGCGCCTTTATCGCTCAGTGTAAGGATACCGGCCTTCACGGCTGCTCCTCCCGGCGGAACACGCCGCTCTTGCCCCCTTCTTTGAAGAGGAGCTTTACCTCGCCGATACGGATGCTCTTGTCGGCGCCCTTGCACATGTCGTAGATGGTAAGGGCAGCAACGGACGCCGACACCATCGCCTCCATCTCCACCCCGGTGCGCTCGAAGGCCCGGACCATACATTCAATACAGACACACCCGGCCTCCAGGTCCGTGGTGAAATCAACCGCCACCGCATGAAGGGCCAGGGGGTGCGACAGTGGAATCAGGTCCGGGGTCTTCTTCGCGGCCGCGATACCCGCCAGGCGGGCCACCCCCAGGACATCCCCCTTGGCCACCGTACCCTCCAGAATCCTCTCCAGGATCTCCCTTTTCATGTAAACGGTAGAAGAAGCGATGGCCGTGCGCAGCGTTGGTGATTTGGCGCTGATGTCCACCATGATAGCCTTGCCCTGATCATCGAAATGGTTGAAGTTCATATGTACTCCTGTAATGTCATTCGCTGTCGAGTTTCGTTCGTTACATTTCAGAGACCTGCCAGTTTTTTGGAACCTGGCAGGTCTGTTTATGGCTCACGCTTCCACAAGCCCGCCGTCGCCGGCAATCACCTGTACCTCCACCCGGTCGCCTGCCTTCAGCTCTTCCGTCTCCTTGGGGATAACCGCTATTCCGTCGGCCAGGAGCAGGGTCTTCAGATAACCGGTATCCTGCTTGCCGGGACTCCAGGCAATGTACTCCCCGTTCTTCTCTTCAAGAGCCACCCTCAGGAAGTTTACCCGCCCCGGTTTCTTTTTGATCCCCTCGCGAAGGGTCGCCGTTACAAGGGGACGAAGCACCCGGCGGAAGCCCATCATCTTCAGCAGGGCCGGGCGGACAAACTCCTCGAAGGTAAGAAGGCTTGACACCGGGTTGCCCGGAAGCGAAAACACCGGCTTGCCGTCCCGCCGCGCAAAGGCGGTGGGTCTTCCCGGCTTGATATCCACCTTCCAGAAGACCTGCTTCACCATCAGCTCTTCCAGGACGTCGCGGACATAGTCACGGTCACCGGCGGAAACGCCGGCGGAGGTGATCAGCACATCCGCGGTCAGCCCCTCGGCGAGCTTTTCCCGGAGGCTGTCCTTGTTGTCCCTGGCAACGCCCAGCATAATCGGTATGCAGCCCGTCTGCCTGACCGCCGCGGCCAGGGCCAGGGAGTTGCTGTTGATGATCTTCCCCGGTCCGAGCGCCTCGCCCGGGTCGACCAGCTCATCGCCGGTGGAGAGGATGGCGACCCTCACCCTGCGGTGGACAGGTATGAAGAGCCTGCCGAAAGACGCCAGCATGCTGATCTCGGAGGGCCGGATTACCATCCCGGCCGGAAGTATCGTCTCGCCCGTCTTCACATCCTCCCCCTTGTAGCGGATGTGATCGCCGGGTTTAACCCTTCCCTTCAGAAGCACAATCCCGTCCCGCTCTTCCGTCTCCTCGAAAGGAACAACCGCGTCCGCTCCGGGAGGAATGGGTGCGCCCGTAAGGATCTTGACGGCGGTTCCCGGCGCCACGGGCTCATCCATGAACCCACCGGCAGGGATGAATCCCGAGATTGGCATGGATGAGGTTTCCCGGCAGTCACCGGATCGGACGGCATAGCCGTCCATGGCGGTATTGTCCCACAGGGGCATGTCGCAAGGGGCCAGGATATCCTCGGCGAGGACCCTGCCGACGGCGTCCAGCATCTCCACCTTTTCCACGCCAAGGGGAACGACACTATCAAGGATAATCTTTCTCGCTTCTTCAAAGGTGGGCATAAAATCTCCTTAATAACAAAGACAGTCAATCATTCCCGGCATTAGACGGTATTCGCTCTTATATGTCAAAAGATACCGGTTGTCAGACTTACCATATTACCCGGAATGGTTCAACGATAGAAAAAATGGGAATCGCGAAAACCTCGACTCCCATGAGCTGACTGCAATGCGCGCTGGCTCCTTGTCGGATCATCCTCCACCACTAATCAGGTGAACGGCCGTTGCCTTGAATGACGCATACACTTCCATGCCTTCATGGAGATTGAGCGCGGCGAAGGCCTCTCGGGTGACGAAGGAGGTGAGGGGAAAACTACAGTCAAGGGAAATCTTGAGAAACGGTCCCACGGAAAAGATGTCCCGCACCACACCCCGGAAATTGTTGCGGGCACTGGTCTGGTCATCAGGCCAGATCAACTCGATGGCCACATTCTCCGGGCGGATGCAGCAGTAAACAGAATCGCCCGGGCTCGCCTCTCCCACGGCGTCGATCTCCATACCGGCCACATCCACGGTCGACATGCCGTCCCTCGTGCGCAGGACCTTTCCTTCCAGAATGGTCTCCATGCCCACGAAGTTGGCGACAAACTCGTTTGCCGGGTTGTTCATCACATAAGAAGGAGCGCCCACCTGTACGATGCACCCGCTGTTCATCACCGCGATCCGGTCGGACATGCGCAAGGCCTCGGACTGGTCATGGGTAACCATGAGGGTGGTGATGCCGGTTTCGGTGACAATGCTGTCCAGATCGTCCGTGAGGGCATGACGCGTGGGCGGGTCCAGGGCCGAGAAGGGCTCGTCCAGAAAAATAACCTCGGGCTCCATGGCAAAAGCGCGCGCCAGACTGGTGCGCTGGGCCTCTCCCCCGGAGAGCTTGCGTGCGGAACGATGGGCCAGATGCTCGATGTTGAAGCATTTCAGATAACGGGATACGCGCTTGCGGATCTCATCCCTGCCCGCTCCCCGGATTTTGAGACCGGAGGCCACGTTCTTGTAGACAGTGGTGTCGAACAGGAGCGGTTCCTGGAATACCATGGAAACCCGTCGACGGTACTGGAACTGTTCGTCACGGGAAACAACCGGCCTTCCCCGGTATTTAAGGACTCCGGCAACCGGCTTCAGCAGGCAGTTGAGGACCAGAAGCAGTGTTGACTTGCCGCTGCCGTTGGGACCGATTAGGGAGATGAACTCACCCTCCTGAACGGAAAAGGAGGGAATGTCGAGGATCGCCGCCCCCCCCAGTTGCACCTTCAGATTTTCAAGGGAAATAATGCCGTCTTTCATGATCACCGTGGTCTTTCCCGCTGTTGGATCAACGTGAACAGATAATTGACGATAAATACCAGCAACAGAAGGATTATCGACAAGGCGAAGGCAGTGGCGAATTCACCCTTGCCAGTTTCCATGACCGTTGCCGTTGTCAGAACCCGAGAATAACCCTTGATGTTGCCGCCGACCATGATTGAGGCGCCTACCTCGGAGATGACTCCGCCGAATCCGGCCATGACAGCGGCCATCAGAGGCAACCGCGCCTCCTTGACCAGGATCATGACCATCTGCATGCGGGTCGCGCCCAGGGAGAGAATCTGCAGGCGAAGTTTCGCCGGCAGGTTCTGGAGGGCGGCGATGGAAATACCCATGACAATGGGCGTGGCGATGACTGCCTGGGCGATGATTATGGCCGTCGGGGTATAGAGGATGTCCAGGAAACCAAGGGGACCGTTGCGCCACAGAAACACGGTGACAAAGAGACCAACGACCACTGGCGGCAGGCCCATGCCGGTATTGACCACGCTGACCACGAATTTCTTCCCTGGGAAACGGGTAAGCGCGACGATCATCCCGCAGGAAATGCCGATTCCCACGCTGATGAGCGTCGCGATTCCCGAGACCTTGAGGGACAGCCAGGTAATGGACAATACCTCCGGGTCCAGGTCCATCAGGAGCCGGAAGGCGGTTATCAGTCCTTCAAGGATCAAGTCCATTTAGAGCCCCAGGGTCTTGGGGTCCTTGCCCGCGTCCGGGAAGAACAGCGGTGAACCATACTTTTTCACGCCGTAGGTCTTGATGATGGCCTGGGCCTTTTTCGAAACCACGAAGTCGGCAAAGGCCTTGGCGCCCGCGGCGTTCACCTTGGGCCACTTGGCGGGATTGACCTGGATCACGTGGTAGATATTGAGGAGGGAAGCATCGCCTTCCACCAGGATATCCAGACCCAGGTTCTTCTTTACGGCAAGATAGGTTCCACGGTCGGCAATGGTATAGCCCTTCTTTTCAGCGGCCACGCTCAGGGTCTGGCCCATGCCGAGACCGGTCTGCTGATACCACTTGTTCCCTTCATACTTCAGGCCCGTCGCCTTCCACAGTTTCTTCTCCAGGGCATGGGTGCCGGAATTGTCGCCGCGGGACATGAACAGGGCGTTGGCGGCGGCGATCTTCTTCAGGGCCTCCTTGGCTGATTTCTCGCCTTTGATCTTGGCCGGATCGGATGCCGGGCCGAGGATAATGAAATCGTTATGCATCACCAGGCGGCGGTTGACACCGAAACCCTGCTCAACGAATTTCTTCTCCGCATCCGGGGAGTGGACCAGGAGCACGTCCGCCTCACCCTTTTCACCCATCTTCATGGCCTGTCCGGAGCCCACGGAGATGGTCTTTACGAAATAGCCGGTGCTCTTTTCGAATACAGGCAGCAGCTCGTCCAGGAGGCCCGAATCCTGGGTGCTGGTGGTGGTGGCAAGGATGATGGTCTTGATCTTCGGCGCGGCCGAGGCGGTCGCCGGGGCAAAGGCGGCAATGGCGCCGACCGCCAGCGCGGTGAGAGATACGGTAATTTTTTTCAGATAGCTCATTCTAATGTCTCCTTTCGTTCAAGAAATTGTCTGAAAAATCCACCTCACCCGGTCTTCGGCCACCATCTCCCGGGGGGAGAAGGTTTTCTTGTACCCCTCACCCTCCGGGAGAGGGGCAGGGGTGAGGGCGACTCGAAAGCGTGATACGTGCGCTACTTCTTCCCCTGCATGGCCTGCCACTTGGTGGAGTTGGGGAAGAAGAGGGGGCTGCCGTATTTGTCCACGCCGAAATCGACGATGATCTTCTGTCCCTTTTCAGGATCGGTCAGCCACTGGACAAACTTCATGGCGTCCTTGTAGTTTGCCTTGGGGAACTTTTTCGGGTTAATGGGGATAATCGAAATGAAGTTCAACAGTGCCTCATCCTTTTCCACCAGAACCGCCAGCTTGATCTGGTCCTTCAGGGACAGATAGGTCGCGCGATCGATGAAGGTATATGCCCCAACCTGGTCGGTATATTTCAGGGTCGGGGCATTTCCCTCGGCCCCTTTCTCGTATACCTTGTACCACGCGCCGGCCGGTTTTATCCCCGCCTTTCCCCACACATCCATCTCCGCCACATGGGTTCCGGACTTGTCGCCGCGGCTGATAAATGTCGCGCCCTTGGCCGCTATGGTCTTCAGGGCTTCGCCCGCGCTCTTCATTCCCTTGATACCTGCCGGATCGGCGGCCGGGCCGACGATGACGTAGTCATTGTACATGACCGGGATGCGCTCGGTACCAAAGCCGTCCGCCACGAACTTCTCTTCCAGGGATTTGGCGTGGACCATAACCAGGTCGGTGTTTCCCTTTTCCGCAATCTTCAGGGCCGCACCCGTGCCCGCGCCCACGTGCCGCACGCGGATGCCGGAATCCTTCTCAAACTGATTCTCCAGCGCCGAGACGATGCCCGCGTCAATGGGACCAATGGTGCTGGCCATCAGCAGAAAACCCTTGGGTTGGGCCTGAACCGACAGCGGGAGACAGAATAGCAGACAGAACAGCCAGACAAAAACACTTTTTTTCATCATCTTTTCCTCCTTTACCAGCATATACGTCGAAATTTAATGAACGCTGTATATCATACATTACTTCGAGGAAAAAAAAAGGGGGGGGAAGTCAATTCCCCCCCACCATGAAGAAGGCTCGAGTCATGAGAGCCGTCTCTGAGAGTGTCCTAGAATACGAGCTGCGCCTGGAGGCGGTACTGCATGTCGTCGGTACGCTCACCAGTTGCTCTAACCTGCTTGTGGATATTGCCGATGTCCGCCTGAAGCTTCAGGTTGTGCTTGTCGAAGTAGTAGGAAACGGCACCGATCTGCTCGGTCTCCAGGTCGCCGGATACGGCGCGGTTCGGGTCATACTGGGAATAACGGACCGCGAGACCAATCTTCGGAGTGATATTGTAGCCAAGCTGGGTGTACCAGCCCATGGCGCGCTCGCCCTTACCGGTGTCTTTTTTGTCGCCTTGTGCCCAGAGAGCCTCACCCTGCAGGGCCAGACCCATCCACTTGAAGTGGGCATCGAAACCGAAGTTCTGGAGGTCTGAATGGTCATTCCACTTGGTTCCGTAAGCTGAGGTATTCTCATCTTTATTCAGGTTGTTATATAAGTAATTTGCGCCTACCGTGAAAAGCGGTTTCTTGCTGATGGCAAGGTCAGGCTCATCCATGGCCATGTTGCCGAGCGGGCTGAGAGCGACACGCGCCGCGAATGCGTTGTGGTTGGTGTTGGCGGCATTGGTCTGCCCGTCGCCATTGGTGCCGGATATTGCATAATCCACGATGCCTCCGGCTAACTTGCCATAGGCAAATGCGCCGAGTTCATAACCAGGGGCGAATGTTCCAATCCAGGGTACCCTGTTAACAAACATCAACTGGGCGTCAGACTGGATCATGGAGTAAGCGTACTTGACCTTGGTCTGACCAACAAGGAACTGCAGTTCATCCATTATCTTGTAATTGATGAATACATCCTGCAGACCACCTTTCGTATTGGAGGATGCCAGCTGGCGCGGATCAAACTCCATCTTGTAGGTGAGGTTCTTGTCAAAGACATAACCCTGCGCGATCAGTCTGGCTTTCGGAATATCAAATTTGCTGGTATCCTGGCCGCCATCCTTGTCCAGGAACGAGTAGCCGAATTGAATCCTCCCGCCCAGGCTCAACTGGAACTTCTCATCAGCGGAAGTAACGGTGAACCCCTTACCCAGTTTGTAGTCCAGCGGCTTGCTCTTGGTGACCTCTTTGTAGTCCGCCTCGGTGATGACGCCCTTCTCCTTGAGGATGTCCTCCAGGGTCTTGGCCTGCGCCCCCTGGCCCACCAGAACGGCGGCGGCCAGAATTGCCCCAACTGCTAAAAATTTCTTGCTCACTTTTTCCTCCTTTTTCGACTTGATGTTGGCCCGAAAAACCTGTTTTTTGTATTCGTTTCTCGGCAGTAAAACATCGTTCAGGCACGGAAAGCGGCATATCGCCACAAAACTGGCCCTACTCAAAAAAACCCCTTTATTTCAAGGGGTTAACACTATATATACTGCCGCATAACATAAATAATCACGGCTTAAAAGTCAAGCCCTTATTTCACCAGACTAAAAAAATGCCTGAATATACGGGAAAAGGGTTTTTCAGCGCGCCCCGCCCGTGATCCCGTGAAGCAGATCGTTCACCACCACCCCTGCCATGGTAAGTCCGAAAATGGCGGGTATGTAAGAGATGCTCCCCAAGGTTACCAGACGCCTCCGGCAGGAGACACCGGGGATATCCCTGTCGGGGCAGGCGCAACCCTCGCCGCAGCGTATGTCGGGCGCGGCGGGCTCGGAAAACTCCTCCGTGGAAAAGACGACCGTGACCCCCTGCTCGACCCCCTGTTTTTTCAGCAGCTTGCGGACGATCCTGGCCATGCGGCAGGTGTGGGTGGCGGAGATATCGCCCACACGGATACGAGTGGGGTCCAGCTTGTTGCCCGCGCCCATGCTGGAAACAACCGGCAGGCCCATCTCCCGGCAACTGCGTATGAGGTAAAGCTTGCTGGTTATGTGGTCGATGCAGTCAAGCACGTAATCGTAACCTTCCCCCAGCAGAACGGAGCTGTTCCCGGCGCTGTAGAATTCCCGGCAAGGAACAAGCTCCACCTCCGGATTGATGAGTCGCATCCTTTCCGTCATCACCTGGACCTTGGGTCTTCCGACCGTGTCATCAAGGGCGATTATCTGCCGGTTGATGTTGGTCCGGCAGACCTCATCGAAATCCACGAGGACCAGACGGCCCACACCCGCCCGGCAGAGGGCCTCGGCGGCATGGCCCCCTACCCCGCCAAGGCCGAAGACGGCCACGGACGAATTCCGTAATCTTTCCAGTCCGTCCCGGCCTATGAGCAGCTCGGTGCGGGAAAAGCGATGAAGTTCAGGCATGATTTTTCCTGCATTAGCAAATGTGAGTGGTTGCGGACCGGACACCCCCGTCCTTTGGCCACCCTTCCCCACAGGGAGAGGGTTCGTGTTTTCCCTCGCCCTCCGGGAGAGGGGCAGGGGTGAGGGGAAAATAGCCAGAAACAGGCAGCGAAAATGCTCAGCAAATTATCTTCTTCAGCCAACATCAGATTCGCAAGAGCCGTTGGGCATTTCCGGTGGTTACCTCCGCCACCTCATCCACGGCAATCCCCTTTATGGCGGCGAGCTTCCCCGCGATTATCGGGAGAAAAGCCGGTTCGTTATCCCTCCCCCGGTGGGGTTCGGGGGTCATGTCCGGCGCGTCCGTTTCCAGCGTAAGATACTGAAGGGGAACCCGCGCCGCCACCTCCAGGGGTTTTACGGCGTTTCCATAGGTGACGGTTCCGGCGACGGAGATGAGAAGACCCTGCCTGATGAATTCCCGGGCCATTTCCGGACTGCCGGAGAAGGCGTGCATGACGCCTCCCACCTCCCTGACCCGCTCCTCCTTCAGGACAAGAAGGAGGTCCTGAAAGGCCCTTCTGCAGTGAAGCAGAACGGGCAGACCGAGCCGTACCGCCAGGCGGAGCTGGCCACGCAGGGCAGAAAGCTGATCTGCCCGTGAGACATCGGGAACGCCATAATCCAGACCGATCTCACCAATGGCCACGGCGCGGGATGAAAAACGTTCGAGATCTTCCAGAATGCTCTCCGTATAACCAGCGGCCAGCATGGGATGCAGGCCGAAGGCCGGGAATATGGCCCCGGCGCCGCCGGCCAGGGCGGCTATGACCGGCCACCCTTCAGGGCCGACCCCCGGAACGACGATCTTCCCCACACCGGCGGCGCTGGCCGAGGCAAGAACCCCGGCAAGGCGATTCAGCAGTGATGGGTGGTCAAGATGGCAATGGGTATCAATAATCATGAAGGATAATGCGCTAATCCGGGTGGCCGGACCGGCTCGCCCGACAATGCGCATTGACAAAAAAAATGCCGTTATCTATAGTTTACAATCCGTATCCATGGCAGATACACAACGGTTCACCGACGCCAGTCGGTAGTTATACATTATTTTCCGGACCAACTCCAGCATCCTCCAGTTACCGGACCTACGGGTGTATGCCCCCCTCACCCCTGCCCCTCTCCCGGAGGGCGAGGGGAAAGACGAACTCTCTCCCCGTGTGAGAGGGTCAAAAGAATGTCCCTTCTCCCTTGGGGAGAAGGTGCCCCGCAGGGGCGGATGAGGGGGATTATGACATGGTGAAAACTTAACCAGACAGAATTGATTCTGAACTTACAAAGAAATAACCCCTGAAAGGCTGACTTGAATTGGAAACCGAACAGAACCTGAATGCTGCAGCGACTTTTTCATCAACCGACGGCGCATCCTCGCCCGGAGAGCCCGTCGTCGCGGCGAGAATCGAGAAAGACACCCTCGGAACCCTTGAGGTTCCGTCAGATTCCTATTACGGGGCGCAAACGGCGCGCGCCATCCGCAATTTTCCCATCTCCGGGCTGAAACCACATCCGGCGCTGGTGTGGGCGACACTGATGATCAAGGCGTCGGCCGCCGTGGCGAACATGACCACCGGGCGCCTGTCCAGGGAAACCGGGGATGCCATAGTGCAGGCGGCGAACGAGGCCCTTGCCGGCGCCCTTGACGGCCAGTTCATCATAGACCCCTTCCAGGCTGGCGCCGGAACCTCCCACAATATGAACGTAAACGAGGTGCTGGCGAACCGGGCGGAAGAGATCCTGGGCGGAGAGCGGGGAGTGTACGCCAAGGTCCACCCCAATGATCACGTAAACATGGCCCAGTCCACCAACGATGTCTTTCCCACCGCCATGCGCCTTTCATCCCTGCGCATGATGACCATGCTGACACCGGAGCTGGAAAGGCTCAGGGACGCCCTCCGCTCCAGGGGAGCGGAATTCGACGGCATTCTCAAATCAGGCAGGACCCATCTCCAGGATGCGGTCCCCATCAGACTGGGCCAGGAGTTCGAGGCCTACGCCCATGCAATCGACAAGAATATCTCGGCCATCCTGCGGTGCCGGGAGAGCCTCCTGGAACTGGGCATCGGGGGGACGGCGGTAGGCACCGGGCTCAACGCCGAGGCGCGCTATATCCAGCTGGTAGTGGAGGCCATCCGCGCCAGGACCGGTTTTCCCGTGCGGAACGCGGACAACCTGGTGGAAACCACTCAGAACATGGACCCCTTCGTGGGACTCTCCTCGGCCCTGAAAGGGCTTGCCGTAAACCTCTGCCGCATCGCCAATGACCTGCGCCTCCTCTCTTCCGGCCCCATGACCGGACTGAACGAGATCAACCTGCCGCCGGTGCAGCCCGGTTCTTCCATCATGCCTGGAAAGGTCAACCCGGTGATCCCGGAAATGGTGAATATGGTATCCTTCCAGGTAATGGGCGCGGACACCACGGTCACCATGGCCGCCCAGGCCGGCCAGATGGAGCTGAATGTGATGATGCCGGTCATCATCTACAATATCCTTTTCTCCATGGAGATCCTGAAAAACGCCGTCCGCAAACTGCGGGAAGCGTGCGTTGAAGGGATTACGGCCAACGTCGGCCGCTGTTCGGCTTATCTGGAAAATTCAGTGGGGATGGCCACCGTGCTGGCCCCTCACATCGGTTACGCAGCCGCGGCCGAGATCGCCAAGGAGTCCATGCGCACCGGCCGCAGCACGAAAGAGATTATCCTGTCCCGCAAGTTCCTCTCACCGGAGGCGCTGGCGGAGATCATCGATCCCTATCCGCTAACCACACCCGGAATATCGGGCAAAAGGGATACAAACCACAAGGAGGAATAAAAAATGCTGGAAGAAGTCAAGAAGGTGCTTGAACTGATCAGGCCGGCGCTGCAGAGTGACGGCGGCGACGTGGAATTTGTCGAGATGTCCGAGGACGGAGTTGTCAAGGTCAAGCTCAAGGGCGCCTGCGGCTCCTGCCCCATGGCAACCGTTACCCTTAAAAACGGCATCGAGAAGACCTTGAAGGAAAAGGTGCCGGGCGTCAAGGAAGTCGTCAGAGTCTGATTTCTCCCTCCAACAAGGCGCGGCTGCGCCGCGCCTTCCCGGGTTCCCCGCCATGGCCTTTCGTCCAAGCAAAAGACGTCCCGGATTTTTTCGCACCCGCCGCTTTCTCGCCCGTTTCCGACGGACTACCCAGGCCAGCCTCTTCCACGGAAACAGCGTAAAACTGTTCCGTCACGGCGGTGAATTCTTCGCCGCCATGCTCAATGGCATATCTTCCGCCCGCTCCCACATCTGCCTCGAATTCTATATCATCCACAACGACCGGAGCGGGACCATGTTCGCGGAAACCCTGATTGCGGCAGCGCAAAGGGGCGTCCCGGTTTTTCTCATCTACGATTACATCGGCTGCATAGACACGCCAGGCGCCTACTTTCGAGGACTGGAAGAAGGGGGAGTGCGGTGTCTCCCTTTCAACCCTCCATCCTTCAGAAAAGGAATCTCCTGGTTCGACAGGCGCAATCACCGGAAGTTCGCCGTCATTGACGGAACCCATGCATTTCTCGGCGGATTGAATGTGGGCGATGAGTATACCGGCCTGGGAGAAGACGCCACACGCTGGCTCGACATGGGCATCAGGCTGGAGGGCCCAGCCGCCACGGAGCTGCAGAAGCTTTTTCTTAAAACCTGGGAGGAGGAAGACGGAAAGCATTCCCCCGCCATCCCATCGCCTCCGCCTCCCCTCGCCGAAAAGGACGCCGCCGATATCATGGTCGTCAGCGGCGGCCCGCACCACAACCGTTCCTTTATCCGCGGGGCATTCCGTCTCGCCATCGCCGGGGCGTCGGAAAGCGTGAAGATTATCACCCCTTACTTCGTCCCGGGACCGATTATCGTACGCTCGCTGTTGCGGGCGGTGAAACGCGGGATCCACGTCCAGCTTCTCCTCCCCTCAGTCAGTGACGTCCCCCTGGCCCAGATAGCCGGAAAGGCGTACCTGACCCCTCTTTTGAAAAGCGGAATAGAGATATACAAGCGGGAAGGGACCGTCGTGCACGCCAAGCTGATGATCATCGACGATTGCTGGACCACCATTGGCTCGGCCAACATGGACCTGCGCAGCTTCCACAGGAACTACGAGATGAACGTCATAATTGACAGTCACGATTTCGGGGGAGCGGCGGCGGCCTTCTTTGCCGAAGAACGTGAGAAATCCCGGCGGGTTACCCTGCTGGAACACGAGGCGAGAAACTGGTTCGAGAGGCTTCTGGAACGGCTGTGCGACCCTATCCGCCGTTTTCTGTAACAAAAGGCCCCCTCTCCATCACGGAAAGGGGGCCTTTTGTTCGGGAACGCCCGCCGGTTTTTAGCCGGCGGGCCTGCTAGGGCAGCCCTCTTTGCAGCGGGTTACCGGACGAAGCATGAACAGTGTGGTCCACATAGTATCATCCTCCTTTCACGGGATTATCCATCCCATCGTTCCGTCTGGTTAATAATAATAAGCGACCTGAAGATTGTCAACATATCATTCGTAATATCTATATATATCTATCAATTATTTTCATAATCCTCCCTTTTCCGGTCCGCAGCGCGTTTTCCGGGCACAGCTCCCGGCAGCAGAAGCATCTGATGCATCTCTGGTAGTCGATGCGGAGCTTTCCATCGCGGATCTCCATGGCGCCCGGTGGACAGGCGTCCCGGCAGATGCCGCACAGGACGCACTTTTCCATGTCCGGATATGGAAATGCCGTGAAGTGGTTCCTCAGGAATCTTGCCAGAAAGCGGGGCATGCCGAACTGGACCGAAGCGGCGCGGGGAAGCTTGAAATCCCTGATCCGGAGTTCCGAGGGGGAACAACCACAAGTTTCTATGCCGCTCCGCTCAGCCCCGGGCTCCCCCCTTTTCAGGGCGGCCCGCTCCACATGCAGCAGTCCCCTGGGGATACCGAGTATTTCACCGGCGATCACATCCACGGCAACGGGGTTGACCCCGGCCATGAGAAGGGCCGCCTGCCGGGGAGTTCCACCGCTCGGCCCGTCTCCTTCCATGGCGACAATACCATCAACGATATTCAGGTCAGGCTTCCTGAGCCTGTAAATCTCCAGGAGCATTTCCGCGAAAAGGAGGCGATCCTCCCCAGCCTTGAGATGCCAGGCCGGTTTCGCCAGGCCGACCACAGCGCCGAACAGGTTTTTCACCGAGCACGTCATGGTCATCATTTCGTGGGTCTTGAGCTTGGGCAGATTGATGACCCGGTCGGCCTCCAGATAGGGCTTGGCCAGCTCGAACCTCCTGAAGACCCCGGCGGCGGCAACCTCGACAACCTCCCTGAAGTCCACCAGTTCCGCGCCCGTCTCCCTCACCACCCCCAGTATGCCGGTCTTTTCCGCCACCCTTGCCAACCCTCCCACGCCGGGGCTGTCGCCCACCAGGGGAATACCGCCCGCGGCCCTTACCATCCTTATCACCCCTCTGACCACCTCGGGATGGGTTGTTACCGCGGCCTCCGGCGGCTTGGCCGCCAGCATGTTAGGCTTCAGAAGCACCCGCTCGCCGGGATTGACAAAGGCCTTCATCCCGCCCAAATGGGAGAGGAGACGATCCAGATGTTCTTCCAGCCGGGGAGGTGAATAGCTTGCAGCCTTTTCCAGGGCCACTCGATGCATATGCAAATTCCTTTTAGCGATAGTAAAATTTCTATTCCCGCAGCCTCTTTCATCGAAGCTTTACTATGGACATTTACCGGTTCCTATGGTAGCTTTCAATTCACTAAAAAATGTGGGTCATCAAATAAGGGGAGGTGAACAAATTGGCACATACAATTTCCGACGAATGCATCAACTGTGGAGCATGTGACGATTCTTGCCCGGTAGGCGCAATCGCTGAAGCAGACGGAAAAAGAGTTATCAACGCTGACGACTGTATCGACTGCGGCGCCTGCGTGGATACATGCCCGGTGAATGCCATCAGTGGTTAAATCTGTTTTATGCGGATGCAATTAAGGCGCGCATTCCTCGCGGTATGCGCGCCTTTTGTATTATGCGTCCCCGAGAACTCCCGCTAGCGGACCGCCTCCCCTCCCCCCGGCGCAGCAACGATCTTCGCCCCGAACCGCGCCGCGCCGCGCGGCACGTCTTTAAAAACAATAACGAAAGGAACACTCCTGCCCGGTGGAACGCCACCCCCCGGACGCGCCTCGACGGACTCCCCGGACATTGCCTTTTCCATGCCCGAATAAGAGCGGAAGGATAACTCCTCGGGAGATATGGCATTGCCGCAGACCACGGTTTTTCTTGCGATAACGGCGCCATCGCCGCCGTAGACGGTCCCCTGCACCCGTATCGGCCCGACCGGCCTGGCGGACTGATGGTACACATCTCCCCGCATTACGAATAACTCACCCGATTCCCTGTTGACAACGAAAACCCCTTCCACGGCCCGCACCAGGGACGGTTTCTCCATCTTTTGAACCGCGCCAGGGACAAGGCGTCTCAGATCATCGGCGCGATCCCGCAACAGGAAAAAGACCGCCACCAGCGCCGCGACCACACAGAGGCCTCCGGCAAGGATCGGGATCAGTGGCGACTTCTTCCTGCGGGAGGTGATGCACAGGGGCGGTTGCTCCTCCTCAGGCTCCTCGCTCCTGGAATCGGCGACGGGCCATGGACGGGAGCCTGTTGAAGACTGCCGGACTTCCGTGCTCCTTTCAGGCGTTTCAGGGGCAATCTCCCCCCCATCTTGCCCGGGCTGAAAGACCTCCGCCTCCTCCGCGGCGGGCGCTTCAGGGACAGTAACTTCATCGTGGGGGCGGAAGGCGTCGTCAAGACGGGCCTCGAAGTCCCTGTCGGCGGCATGTTCCGGCGCCTTCGTCGATGGTTCTTCTCCGAAAGCAGAGGAAACGGGCTCTTCTCCGGAAAAAACCGGCGCCGACCCGTCAGCCGAAAAGGACTCGAATTTCCCATTTCCTGAGACAGGCGGCGCGTCCGAGCCGGCGACACCAGGGGCGGCTGATTCTTCACCTTCATCCGGAAAGGCGATATTCTCCCTTTCCGTTTCCCTGCCCACTGTGTCATCAATGCACGTATCCTGACCCGGCCCGGCGCCCGCGGGCGGCTCTTCTCCAAAACCCCGCAGAAGAGAATCAAAGTCCGGTTCTTCATCAGGGGTGTCGCGCCGCACGACAAAGGTATGGGCGCATCGGGAACAACGAACCCTCACCCCTGCTTCGGATACCCGTGAATCATCGAGCCTGAATCTGGTCTTGCATTTTTCGCACTGAATAATCATTCCATCATTCTCCACATATGAAATTACTCGAGATATCAGGACGGCTCTTCGTCAGGGAAAACAACTTCGTAAAGGGACGGCAGCTGGCGATACTTCTGGTCCATATCAAGACCGTAGCCCACAAGGAAACCGCACTCGCCGCTTATGCCCGCATAGTCCGGTTCCAGATTGACGGCGCGCCTTCTGCGATTGTCAATCAGGGTGCACACCTTCAGACTGGCCGGATTCCTGCGCCGCAGGCAATCCAGGAGGAAGGAAAGGCAGCGGCCCTCATCGATGATATCCTCGACCACAAGCACATGCCTCCCGGCAACGGAAACGCCCACATCCCTGGTGACGGTTGTCCTGCCGGTGGAGTCCGTGCCGCAGTAGCTGGACAACTGGATAAAATCCACCTCCAGCGGCACGGTAAGATGCCTGACGAGGTCCGCGGCGAACACGAAAGCTCCTTTCAGCACGACAATAACGAGCAACTCCCTGCCGTCATAATCGAAGGAAATATCGTGCGCGAGCCGTGCTACCTCACGCTCGATCCGGTCCCTGGAATACTTTTCCCGCATTGTCATGTTCATGGCGCGCAACCCCGCTTCAAGACTTACAATTCCGTTGAATCTATAGCAAATGGGAGGCAATAGTGTCAATTTTTTATGGCCGCCCATCACCCATTGTGATATAGGGAAATGGTCATGAATTCCAAAAGGAGAGCCCCATGAAACACACTATATCCCTTTTTGCTCTGGCCGTTACCTCTTTCTTTTTCGCGCTTCCGGCGCTGGCCGCTCCCCAGCTCACCTTCGACAAGCCCGTCCATGATTTCAACACGGCAGTCGAAGGCGCGAAGCTTCCCCACTCCTTTACCTTTCGCAATACCGGTCGAGAACCGGTCCATATCGAAAGAATAAGCTCTTCCTGCGGATGCGCCGTCGCGGAGGTCTCCGAGCGTGTCATTCAGCCAGGGAGAAAAGGTGAGATTAAGGCGACCTTCGACACAACCGGTTTCAGCGGACCGGTGAAAAAAGAGATTTACGTCTACCTCAAAGGGGTCAAAGCTCCGGGCAATACCCTCACCATCAAAGGTACGGTGATGGAAGAACTGGTGGCGTCGCCGCGCCAGCTCAACCTGGGGGACATAAAACCCGGTGTCAAGAAGGAAGGCTCCGTCAGGTTCAAGAACCAGGGGAAACGGACGGTAAGGATCGTCGACGTAAAATCCATGTCGCGGCAGATAAAGGCTTCCGCCGGCAAACGGACCCTTAAGCCCGGAGAATCCGCCATTATCAAGATTGCCGTCACCCCTGAAAAAGCCGGCGGCTATTTTGGCGGATACGTGACCATCGTAACGGATACTCCCGAAAATAAGGAAAAGAATATCCCGATATACGCCACGGTCCGTTAGCCGTCTGCTCCCTCCCTCATGGCGGAGTTGCGTATAAAACCGGCGATCTGATTTTTTGGCCTTGAGTAAAGCGATAAAATAGGGTAGTTATAGACGGGTTGGGCGGTTAGCTCAGTTGGATAGAGTACAGGCCTCCGAAGCCTGGGGTCGTGGG
>CAZHVY010000001.1:463092-501230 GCA_964536305.1 uncultured Geobacter sp.
CGCTACTGGCAACGCTCCACGGGATCGGCCCTATAACTCCGAAGCCTGGGGTCGTGGGTTCGAATCCCATGCCGCCCGCCAATATCAGGAACAAGGGGTTACGGTTTTTTTCCGTAGCCCCTTTTCAGTTTTACTCTCAAATAGAGAAAAACCGCTTACCTAAACGGTTAAAACATATCTGCCTGTCCGAAAAATGACTCGAAAAGGAAAACAATCGCCATGAAGAGAAGACTCCCGGCGGAATGGGAAGAGCAGGACGGCGTCCTCGTGGCATGGCCCCATGAAGAGACCGATTGGCGCCACTGCCTGGATGAGGTGGAACCGGTTTTTCTGAATATCATCAAGAATGTTTCCCGCTTCGAACGTGTCGTGCTGGTAGCGCCGGACAGGGAGATAATGGAGATGAGGCTCGACAGCGCCGGGATTGGCCCTGATCGAATCGAGATCTTCGAGATCGATTCCAACGACACCTGGTCAAGGGATTTTGGCCCCTTAACCGTCCTGGATGATGATAAGCCACGGATTCTGGATTTTGCTTTCAACGGCTGGGGCCTGAAGTTTCCCGCCGACCTGGACAACCTCCTGACCCGGAGACTCCATAAATCCGGAGCATTCGGGAAGACTCCCCTGGAAACCATAGGCATGGTCCTTGAGGGGGGGAGCATCGAAAGCGACGGACACGGAACCATCCTCACCACCGCGGAGTGCCTGCTGGGGCCCAACCGCAACCCCCACCTGACGCGCATGGAAATCGAGGAACTCCTGGGCGCGCATTTCGGCGCAGAGCGCTTGCTGTGGCTGCACAACGGCTTTCTGGAAGGTGACGACACGGATTCCCACATCGACACCCTGGCCCGGATCTGTCCTGAGGACACCATCGTCCATATCTCCTGCGACGACGAACAGGACGCCCATTTTCCAGCCCTGCGGGCAATGGCCGAAGAACTGAAAGGGTTCCGGACCAGGGACGGCCGCCACTACCGCCTCCTCCCCCTTCCCTGGCCGGCGCCCCGCCATGACCGGGAAGGAAACCGGCTTCCGGCCACCTACGCCAACTATCTCGTAATCAACGGAGCGGTCCTGGCGCCCGCCTATGGGGACAAAAACGACGCGGCGGCCCTGTGCGTGCTGCGCGAGGCGTTCCCCGGCAGGGAGGTCATCGGGATCGACTGCCTGCCGCTGATTCAGCAGCACGGGTCGCTCCACTGCGTCACCATGCAGATCCCCAAAGGAGTCTTGCCGTGAAAACACTGAAGACAGCCCTCGTACAACAGGCCCGAGGAGAGGACAGGGAAGCGAACCTGTCCGCCAGTTGCGCGGCGATCCGCGCGGCTGCCGGACAAGGGGCGGAACTGGTGGTCCTCCAGGAGCTCCACGCCACCCGATACTTCTGCCAGACCGAGGAAACCCGCTTCTTCGAACTGGCGGAACCTGTTCCCGGAAAATCCAGCGAGATTCTGGGGTCGGTTGCCCGGGAATGCGGTGTGGTGATTGTCTCCTCCCTCTTCGAGCGCCGGGCGCCGGGTCTTTACCACAACACCGCCGTAGTCCTGGAACGGGACGGATCCATCGCGGGCAGGTACCGCAAGATGCACATCCCCGACGATCCGGGGTTTTACGAAAAATTCTACTTCACGCCCGGCGACCTGGGTTTCAACCCCATAACCACATCCGTCGGCCGTCTCGGCGTGCTGGTCTGCTGGGACCAGTGGTACCCTGAGGCGGCGCGGCTTATGGCCCTGGCCGGCGCGGATCTGCTCATATACCCCACAGCCATCGGATGGGACCCGGCGGATACGCAGGCGGAACAGGAACGTCAACTGGACGCCTGGATGACCATCCAGCGCGCCCATGCCGTGGCCAACGGAATTCCGGTGTTGAGCGTGAACCGGACCGGGTTCGAACCCTCTCCCGATCCTTCCTTCGCAGGCATACGATTCTGGGGAAACAGCTTTATCGCCGGATGCCAGGGAGAAATCCTAGCCAGGGCCTCCGCGGATGAAGAACAGATACTGCATGCCGACCTCCACCTGTCCCGGAGCGAAGAGGTGCGGCGCATCTGGCCGTTCCTCAGGGACCGGCGCATAGACCAGTACCAGGACCTGGTAAAGCGCTACCGGGACTGACCCACGCCCCGGCATGACAAAACACCGTTTTGCCCGATTTTCTTGCATTATTCCACGAGCGAAGATATGATGCTTCACTCTCACTGAAACCTCTTCGGTTTTGGTACACTACCCATGAAAAGGAGTGGACATGAAAGTAATCGTAACCGAAAAGCTGGCCCGTGAAGGACTGCTTATCCTGGAGAAAGACCCGCGTGTGGAAGTGGATGTCAAGCTCGGGCTCAGTAAAGAGGAGCTGATTTCCGTCATCGGCGGGTACGACGCCATCATCACCCGGAGCGCCACCAAGGTCGACCGGGATGTGCTTGAGGCCGGAAAGAACCTGAAGCTGGTGGCCCGCGCCGGGGTCGGCATCGACAGCGTGGACGTGCCGGTGGCCAGCGCCAGGGGGATCATCGTCCTGAACGCGCCTTTCGGCAACACCAACAGCGTCGCGGAACATACCCTTGCGCTGCTGCTCTCCCTGTGCCGCAACATCCCCAAGGCTGACGCCAGCATCAAGAAGGGGGAATGGAACCGCTCCGCCTTCATGGGCTGCGAGCTGAAGGGGAAGGTCGCGGGCGTGGTCGGCCTGAGCAAGGTGGGCGGACGGGTCGTTTCCCGTTTGCAGGCCTTCGAATGCGAGGTCATAGGCTGCGACCCCTACGTCTCGGAAAAACGGGCCAGGGACCTGGGAATCCGGCTGGTTTCCATGGATGAGTTAATCACCACCGCGGACATCATCACCCTACACGTTCCCAAGACCGAGGAGACGAAAAACCTCATCGGAGAAAATGAATTCGCGCGTATGAAGGATGGCGTCATTCTCATCAACACGGCCCGCGGCGGTATCGTGAGTGAAGAAGCGCTCCTGAACGCCCTGAACAGCGGCAAGGTAAAAGGAGCGGGCATAGACGTCTACAGCGAAGAACCTCCCAAGTCCGACATCATCAGGAACCTCATCGACCACGAGCGCGTGGTTTCCGTGCCCCATCTGGGCGCGTCCACCAACGAGGCGCAGGTAAACGTGGCGGTTGACGTGGCCCGCGAGGTGATTCGCTACCTGGACGGCCAGCCCCTGGAAAACGCCGTCAACATTCCGCGCTTCGATCTGACCCTCATGGAGCAGATGCGACCGTTCCTCAATCTGGTCAACATCATGGGCGAGTTCGTCGTCCAGCTCCTGGACACCAACATGAACAAGGTAACCTTCGGCTACCAGGGTGATATCGCCTCCCACTGCACCACGCCCATTACCGTCTGCGGCCTGGCCTCGCTCCTGAACCGCAAGGTGGAGCAGGATGTGAACATGGTGAACGCCAACCTGGTGGCGGAAACCATGGGGATAGCAGTGGAAGAGGTAAAGACGACCCAGCCCGGCACCTTCTCCAACATGGTCACGATAACCATTGAAGGGCCCCATGAGAAACGAATCATCGCCGGCGCCCACTTCGAGGGGATACCTCGCATCGTCCAGCTCCGCGATTACCGCGTGGATTTCACCCCGGAAGAGAACATGATGCTGTTGACATACCAGGACAGGCCGGGCATGATCGGTAAAATCGGCATGATCATGGGCGAGCACGACATCAATATCGCGGCCATGAATCTGGGCAGGCGGGAGAGAAAGGGCGAGGCCATGGTCATCCTCTCCGTCGACTCCCCGGTCCCCTCCAATGTCATAGAAGAGATCAAAAAAGCCACCGACGCCACCCTCATCAAGGGATTGCATCTTTCGACCGCGCGCCAGAGCAGATAGCAACACGACGGACAGACGGGAGCAGCACCTGCTGCTCCCGTCAGCGTATCAGCCCGCCGTCCTCTCAAGCCTCCTCAGACACGATACTTCAGCGCCGGCCTCAACCATCTCCCTTATGGCGGCCTCGACATCGCCGGGCGAGGCATCCACGCCGCGAACCGCATCCATCAGCAGCGTAACGGAAAACCCGGCGCGCAGCGCGTCGAGGACCGTGTTCTTCACGCAATAATCGGTGGCGATTCCCCCTATGTACAGATGGGTGACACCCGTTTCCCGAAGGGAAGCCCCAAGCTCCCTGCAGTCCTCCGTAACCGCCTCGAAGGAGGAATAACCGTCCCGCGAGGGGTCCATCCCTTTGGACACCACCATCACGTCCACTGGAAGCCGCAGATCCGGATGGAAACGGGCGCCTTCCGTGTCCCGCACACAGTGAACCGGCCACAGCCCCCCGGCCCGTCTGAAGTGACGCGAATCCTCCGGATGCCAGTCACGGGAGGCATACACGGACAGGCCCTGTCTTTCGAACAATTCAACATAGCGGTTCAGGACGGGCACGACCTCATCCCCGCCCGGCACGGCCAGACTCCCGCCGGGACAGAAGTCAATCTGGACATCCTCAATAATCAACGCTGATCCTTTTTCCATTGTTTTCTCCTGTATCCCGGCGGCGCGGGGCTTCATTACGCGGGGGAATTCCCGTCAGGCATACCCGCGCTGCACTTCATCGATGAGCCTTGACCGCAGTTCGTGCAGGCCCTGACTCATGGAAACCTTGTAGATGTGAGGATTCTCCAGCCGGACCACCCCCTCGGGCAACCGCAGAATCTGCTCCCGGCACAGATCGGCCATCGCATCCAGGGATGGAGAAGGCGCGATTATTTCACCCCCGTCCATCACCACAGACCTGATGTCCACCAGGCTGGACCGGGCCGGAACTGGTTTGTTGCGGCAGGGATTCGCGGGGTCATAAACCACGTCGCCGGGGCGGGGGGATTCTTCCTCCCGGCACATGACATCCATCAGGAACATTCCTTCACTGTTCACGGCCCGAAGCAGACGCTTGCGGTCGGGAATGGTGCTCTTGGAGATGTCGCTGGTCACCTTGAGCCTGGGCGAGCCTTTATAGTTTACCAGCTTGTAGACCCCCCCCAGGGCGCCGCCCCCGTCCCCGTGACAGGTGGCGAGCCTGGTGCCGACACCGTAGACATCCACCGCGCCTCCCCCCTCGCGCAGGGAGCGGATGATGTATTCATCAAGCTCATTGGAAGCCAGAATCCTTACCTCGGCAAATCCGGCCTCATCCAGCATGCGCCGCGCCTCCCGGCTCAGATAGGCAAGGTCCCCGGAATCGAGACGCACCCCCAGCAGGCGATGTCCCTTCGCGCGCAGCTCGCGGGCCACGGTTATGGCGTTGGGCATCCCGCTTTTCAGGGTATCATAGGTATCCACCAGAAGGACGCAGCCATCGGGAAAGACATCGGCATAGGCGCGGAAGGCGGAAAGCTCATCGGGAAAGGCCATGATCCAGCTGTGGGCGTGGGTCCCCTTGACCGGGATACCGAAGGTCTTCCCCGCCAGTACGTTACTGGTGCTGCGGGCGCCGCCGATGTAGGCGCCCCTTGCGGCGCTCAGCCCCCCATCCGGCCCCTGGGCGCGCCGCAAACCGAATTCGATTACCTCTCTCCCATCCGCGGCCACTGTTATCCGCGCGGCCTTGGTGGCCGCAAGGGTCTGGAAGTTAATAATATTCAATAGCGCCGTCTCTATCAGTTGCGCCTCCGCCAGGGATGCCTCCACGGTTACAAGGGGCTCACGGGGAAAGACAACCGTCCCCTCAGGAACGGCGACAACCCTGCCCCTGAAGCGGAACCCTTTCAGATACTGAAGAAAAGAAGGCTTGAAGATCCCGAGGCTGCCCAGATAGGCGATATCGTCATCGGTGAAGCGAAGTCCGTTCAGATAGCGGAGCGCCGGATCGAGTCCGGCAAACACCGCATACCCCCCATGAAAGGGCGAGGTCCGGAAAAAGAGGTCGAACACGGCAGGCGACTCACACATACCCTTTTCGTGATACCCGGCAAGCATGGTGAGTTGATACAGGTCCGTAAGAAGGGCCGAACAGGGCATAATATCTCTCCTTTTGGTCTCCGGTGAGTTCCGGGTTCCGGTATACCACAGGATCCGTACATTGAACAACTCTTACCATTTTCCATCCAAAAATGGCTATTTGGCGAAAGCTCTTGCACGAAGGGATATCCCCGGTATATTTTCAAGGTCTGAATAAGTAGCTTCTGCAAGCGGAAAGGCGGAACGGTGAAAATTGATACTCCATTCATAAAGCTGGACGGTTTTCTGAAGGCGGAAAACCTGGCGGCGTCGGGCGGGGAGGCGAAACTGCTCATCATTGAAGGAATGGTAAAGGTAAATGGTGAAATCGAGACACGGCGGGGGAGAAAACTCTATCCCGGCGATCGCGTGGAACTTGACGGAAGGTTGTATGAAGTGGAGTAAACCGGGAAGGCTTCAGAACCGCTGGACCACCTACAGGTCCATTCGCGTCGATCCGGCTGAAACCGGTCCGCGCCCGGCCACCACCGTCGCAACCGCGAAATGAATACCAGGGAGGTAATATCCATGGATGCAAAGGCAAGGAAAGTGTCCCATTCGAGTGTCGTTCTGGCCCAGATCATGCTGCCCGCGGACACCAATCCGGCAGGCAACGTGCATGGCGGCACCATCATGAAGCTCATCGATAACGCGGCGCTGGTCGTGGCCTCCCGGCACACCGGCAAGAACTGCGTCACGGCCTCCATCGATCGGCTGGATTTTCACTGCCCGGTGTTTCTGGGAAACCTGGTTACTCTCAAGGCCGGCATGAACCGCGCCGGCAGGACTTCCATGGAAATAGGGGTGCGGGTGGAGGCGGAAGATCTGTTGACGGGCGAGGTGCGTCATACAGCTTCCGCCTACCTGACATTCGTCGCCCTGGACCCGGACGGCCGCCCGATCCGGATTCCGGAACTGATTGCCGAAACAGACGAAGACAGAAGACGTTTTTCCGACGCGGAAAAAAGGTATCAGGCCCGAAAGGAAGCCAAAAAGGGTTCCGCCGGGTAAGACGTCATGGAAGCGGCGGCGCGCCGCCGTTTCCCTCATTGTTTAAGGAGCAGCTCGCCATAGACCTTTTCCAGCTCTTCCCCCCTAGCCTCCCAGGAGTGGCGGCCAACCGCCCGCTCCCGCCCCTTTACCGCCAGTTCCCGCCGCATGACCGGGTCCGTTGCCAGCATAACCAGCTTGTCCGCGTAATCGGAGGCATCCGCGAATGCCGCGTACACGCCCGCATCACCCAGTATTTCCCTGTTCACCGGGGTATCAAAGGCAAGGGTCGGCAGACCGCAGGCCATGTAGTTGAAGAGCTTGCCGTTGGCTTCCGCCAGTGAGATCTTGGGAGACAGGGCCACGTCCCCCGCGGAAAGACATCGGGCGGCTTCCCGGTAGTCGATCCTTCCGGTGAAGGTAATCCGGTCGTCAAGACCAGACTCCAGGGCCTTACGCCGGTAATCCTCCTCGGGAAAGCCCATCACCAGGAAATGGAGCGGGACTCCCCTCTCCTTCACGCGCCTCACCACCTCCAGCAGGATATCCATGCCCTGGTAGCGGTTCATCACCCCCAGAAAGACCGCCACCGGAACGTCAGGTGGAAGGCCCATCTTCGCCCGCGCATCCTCACCGGGGCAGGGGCGGAATTCATCGGCGTTCACTCCGTCCATAAGCGCGGACACCCTGCCCTCGGGCACACCCCAATCCTCACGCAACTCCCGCGCGGCCGGGCCGGAACTTGTGATGATGTGATCCGTACCTCTGTTGACAAACCCCTCGAGACAACGGAACAGACGATACAGCATGCCGCCCTTGCGGACAAATCCGTGGTCCGCCATCTCGGTGGTCATGCTCCCCTGGCAGTCGAACAGCAGGGGGACGCCCAGAAGCATCTTCAGAAAGAGGCCGAGAAAGGCGCCTTCGTGGAGGTGGGCGTGGATGAGATGGGGCCTGAAATCCCGGGCAACGGAGACGGATTTGAAAAAAAGAAGGATGTCCAGATAGGGCTTGTGCCAGGAAGGACCGGCGGAAAGTTTGCGGTACCAGGGGATGCCGGGTATGCGGCAGGAAGGGATATCCGGCAGGTCCCTTCCGATGTGGTATGTGGCGACCCTCACGTCATGCCCCCTGCGCAGCAGGATACGGGCCTCCTCGAGGATGCGCACGTGACACCCCCGGTCAGCGAAGAAGGGGGTGGGAGCGATCATCAGGACGCGGAGCTTCCCCTCAGCCAAGGTTTATCTTTTCCTTGACGACGTAGATGGGCTTCCCCTGGGCCTCGTAGTAGGTGCGCGCGTTCAGTTCTCCCAGAAGGCCGAGAACTATGAACTGCACCCCCATGAACAGGAGCAGCGCGGTCAGGAGGAGCAGGGGATTGCGGTTCATGCTGGTGTGCTGGAAGATCTTCATGTAGATGGTCATGCCGCCGCTCAGGAAGGAGGCCAGCAGGGTGTAGACACCCAGCCTGCCGAAAAGCTGGATGGGACGGGTGGAGTAGTTCAGAAGAAACTTCACCGTCAGCAGGTCCAGGATGACCCTCAGGGTACGGAATATGCCGTATTTGCTCTTTCCGTGACGCCGGGGCCGGTGGTTTACGGCTATCTCCGTGACCCTCGCTCCCACCTGGGAGACAAGGGCGGGCACGAAACGGTGCATCTCGCCGTAGAGGTTTATGCCGTCCAGCACCTCGCGGCGGTAGGCCTTCAGGGTGCATCCGTAGTCATGGAGACGGATGCCGGTCATGCCGGAGATGAAGCGGTTGGCCAGCAGGGAGGGAAGTATCCGGTTCAGAAAGGCGTCTTTCCGGTCCCTGCGCCAACCGGAAACCACGTCGAATCCCTCGTCGATCTTCGCCATCAGCCTGGGGATATCCGCTGGATCGTTCTGCAGGTCACCGTCCATGGGAATGACAACCCTCCCCGAGGCCGCATCGAATCCGGCGGCCATGGCCGCGGTCTGACCGAAGTTGCGCCGGAAGCGGATCACCTTAACACGCTCGTCGTTACCGGCAATCTCCCTCAAAAGACGGTAGGAACCGTCCGTCGAGCCGTCATCCACCATGATGAGCTCGAAATCCAGTCCGCTCTCGCCCAGGGCGGCCATCACCTCGCGGTGAATGCCCTGGACATTCTCCTCTTCATTGTACACCGGGACTACTACACTCAGGTCCACTGCATGCCACCTTTCAAAAAACCATATCAGGCAAAATCCTTGACCCTCTTCACCTCAACCCCGCCGGAAGCATGGGTCCGCCTGGCGAAACATGAGGAGAGCAGTCCCCAGATAACCCCTGCGCCGTAACATATATGAAGTACGGGAAAGACAATGGGAAGCAGGAGGGCCGGCGCCGCCTTTCCCCTGCCGATCCCGGCTGAGCACGAGAAAAGGAGCGCCATCCCTAGGTAGCACAAAAGGGGGATATAGTAAACAGGCTTGTCCAGGAAGGGCAATGCCGTCAGATAGAGAAGGAAGAGTGATGGGACAAGGTTCGCGACGCCGCAGCCCCCTCCCAGCAGCATCTGCTGGGCGCGCCCCCGCCCGTAACCGAAAAGCTGCCTCGTAAAAGCCTTTAGGGAGTTCCGCTGGCTGCGCAGGACCGCCAGCCCTGGGTCATGGAGCAGTTTCAGCCCTTTCCTCTTCAACCTCACCAGAAGCTCATTCTCTTCGTTGGGATAAAGCCTCCGGTCAAAACCGCCCGCCTCCCGGAAGACCTTCGCGGAAATACTCAGATTGCAGAGGATCAGTTCATGGTCCCCGGTCTCCCGGACACTCCCGTATCGGCGGTAGCGGTTGCGCACCCCGCCGCCGCCGAAGGGAGAAGCAAGGGCCAGGCCGAATGCCCGCTGCAAAAGGGTATCGCCGGGCGGGGTCAGGGAGGGACCTCCGACAACGGCCGGGGAACAAGCCGCATAGCAGGAGGCGGCCCGTTGCAGAAACTCAGGCGACACAAGGGAATCGTCGTCCAGGAAATACAGATATTCACCCCGTGACTGCCGGGCGGCAAGATTTCGCTGAAGGCTGGGGCAAGTCCCTTCCGCCACCAGCACCTCGAAGGATTCCGCGGGATAATCTATCCGCATCAGCGGCTCAAGGGCGCGCACCGCCCCTCCCGGCTTGACTGGAATAATAATGCTGAAGGTCGGGCATGACATCGGTATCGGTTTTCCTCATTTCTCCCGGCGCCCCACGAGGTGAACCGGGTTCAGCCGTATTTAGCGGAAACAGGGGATTTTTTTCTCCAGGGCGAGGCGCACGGCCATGGACAGTCCACGGGAAGTAAAAGGCTTCTGGATGAAGTTCACACCCTCGTCCAGCACTCCCCTGTGAGCTATGACGTCCGCAGTGTAACCCGACATGAAGAGGCAGGCAAGGTCCGGGTAGAGGGAAAGGAGTTTTTTCGCCAATTCACGGCCGTTCATCTCCGGCATTATTACGTCTGTCAGCAGCAGGTCAATCATCCCCCGCCGCTCCTCCGCCAGACTGATGGCGTCCGCGGGGGTACCCGCGGTCAGCACCGAATATCCCAGGCTCTCCAGCATGACCCTGCCAATCTCCAGGATAGCCGTTTCGTCCTCCACCAGCAGTATCGTCTCATGGCCGCGTCTCAACGGCTCCGGGGTCGCGCCCGCGCATTCGACCGATGCGGCCCCGTGCCGGGGAAGGAACACCCTGAAGGTCGACCCCATACCCGGTTCGCTGTATACCTTGATAAAACCGTTGTTCTGCTTCACGTTACCGTAGACCGTAGCCAGCCCGAGACCGGTCCCCTCCCCCACCCCCTTGGTCGTAAAAAACGGGTCGAAGATTTTTTCCATGGTATCCCTGTCCATGCCGCCGCCGTCGTCACTCACCGCCAGCATCACGAACTCGCCCGGTGAAAACTCGGGGTCAACGGCCCGGTATTCTTCGTCAAAAGCAACATTGGAGGTCTCGACCACGATCTTCCCCACACCGGAAATGGCGTCTCTGGCATTTACACAGAGATTGGTCAGTATCTGAGCAAGCTGGGACGGGTCCATCTTCACCGTCCAGACACCTTCTCCGGGATGCCAGAGAAGCCGGATATCCTCTCCAATCAGACGCTCCAGCATATCGAGCATCCCCTCCACTGTCTCGTTCAGGTTGAGGACCCTGGGCAGGATGGTCTGTTTGCGGGCAAAGGCCAGGAGCTGCCGCGTCAGGTCCGCGGATCGCTCCGTGGCCTTCAGAATGGCGCTCAGGTGGGAATGGAGGGGATGGGAATGGTCCAGCTTCATGAGCGCCAGTTCCGCATGACCGAGAATGACACCCAGCATGTTGTTGAAGTCATGGGCCACCCCGCCCGCCAGTCGCCCCACCGACTCCATCTTCCTCGCCTGGTCCAACTGGGCCCTCAGTCTCTCCTGCTCCTCTTCGGCCCGTTTGCGCTCGATTATCTCCCATGTCAGGTCAGCCAGATAGGAAACGATCTCCACGTCACGGCCCTGGTACTCCGACGGCTTGTTCCCCACTCCGAGTACGGCCTTCACCGCTCCATCACGCACGATGGGAACCGCCAGATGGCGGATAAACTCCACGGATCCTTCCGCCGGCTCTTCTTTTCCGCTCGCCAGCCGGCAGTCGTTCCTTACTTGCGCCTTTCCACTCCTGACGGCGTCTTCCCACAGGTCCGGCCGACCGATGGAACGACCCGTTTCCAGGCCGACGGTGCCGCGAACCCCCTTAAGGCAAGAGGGCGCCCCCTGCCGCAGGAAAAGGGTCCGCTGATCCGGACCGGTGAAATGATAAAAAGCAGCCGGACTCCCCACCATTCCGCCGATAAGGTCCAGCGCCCTGGCCAGAAAATCGTCCAGGGAATGAGTGACCTGATATTCCAGAAGTTGAAGGCGGATCGACTGAAGGCGCTGGGCGTTGCGCTCCCCGGTCCTGTCCCGGAAAGCCAGCACCATTCCGGACACCTCCCCTTGCTCATCCCGTATGGGAGCTGATGAAACCGCTATCGGTATCTCCCTGCCGTTCCTGGCGATGAGGAGACGATTCCCGTCATATCCGGCCGACGCATTCTCCTTTGCCGTTCCGTTGAGAGAGTAATCAGCTTCGGCGCCCGCAACCCTTAACACCTGGGAAAGCATCTTTCCCGTCGCCTCTTCCGAAGACCAGCCGGTCATGTCCTCGGCCACCGGATTCATCAATTCAACCCTGCCATCCGGGTCTGTGGCGATAACAGCATCCGCGATGGCCCTCAGGGTGATGCCATGACGCTCAATGGTTGCATTCAGACGGGCCTCGGCCAGATACATGGCCTGGAACCGGGCCTTTCCGTGGCGTTGCCAGTAGGCGTGTCCCACTGCCGCCAGAAAACCCGCCAGCAACAGAAACAGGACCAGAAAGAGAAGGGCACGATGGTTCCACTCCTCATAGACCTCTTCCGCGTCTATCTCCGCCAGCAGGCGCCACGAAGAGCCGGGAACCGTCACGGCGGCGGACAAGACATCAACGCCCCGGTAATCCCTTGCCCGGAATACGCCCTGACGGCCGTTGACGGCCATTACCGCCGACACATCTTTCCGGCCCAGGGATATCCTCAATTTCAGGGCGGTATCCTTTGCATGCCGCACGTCATTGAGAAACAGGACATCCGGTCCTTCACGCATGACCAGATAGGTCTCGGCGGACCGGCTCAAAGTCGGCCAGGACCTCAGAAGGGGATAGAGGAACATTCTGGCTTCGTTGACCAGGACCACGACTCCGATGGGAACACGGTTGGCGCCGGCGCCGGAAAAGACTGGAGCAAGGACGCTGACATGGGGCTGCGAGCGGTGAATCCCAGAATGGAGTTCCGTGATGACCGGTCTGCCGGAGCGCAGCGCCTCCGCCATGGCGGGTCCGTAACCGCTGTATACCTCTTTTCCTCCATTGAGGCTCAGACGGACCCGCCCCTCCATATCCATCAGCAGAATCCCGTTCAGGTCGTTATTCATCTGGTAAAAGGTCAAGAGGGTAGTGAGCTGACCGGCGACGTCATCTTTCCGACCGGCCAAGATCATTTCCATTGCATGGACAAAGGGCGGATATTCCGCCAGCAGGGCGGCGTCTTCAATCTGATCCTCACGCCAGGCCGAGATCTGATCCACCTTCAGCCTGGCGACGGTGGAGAGCGCACTCTCGGCGGACCGGCTGAATTGGCGCCACTGAAAAAGATAGAACCCCGCCCCGGCGGCCGCCAGGCCGAGAAACACCAGAAGAACAACCGCAATTATCCAGCGGGGAGACGAAGGGCTAGACAGCCCGTCCATATCCAGGATATCCTTCTTCCGCCGGTTGCTGTCTTGAGAAGGTAGTCTCGCTGTATTCATTGGCTCCCCTCCATGGCGCCAAGCCGGCGCCATCTTCAGACAAAGACCAGCATGACTCCCACAAAAATGAAGGACAAGCCGGAAATCACCAGCAGATATCCGGCCATCCATGCCATCCCGGCGCGATCAAAGCGGAAGCCCCCGATACCGTCGTAGTCTGCTTCTGAGCGAACCGAGCGGACCAGACGCAGACCCGACAGAAACAACGCGATCCCTGTTACCAGCAAAATAATCCCGACACCGGAACTGCTCGATGGTCCTTCCATTCACAAGCCTTTCACAACAGGCAGCCGCCGTAAAACCGCGCCTGCCATCTTCCAGGAAAACCTGTTTTTTAATGCGCCGCCCCTTCCGGCCCGTGCCTGGCGAAAGCAGCTATTATGAAATAGAGTATATCAGCAAATCCAGTTGCGGCAGACGGGCGGGAGATTCGGCGGAGCACACGGGGCTATTATCAAGGGAAAAAAGATGCTACGGTGAGAAAGCTGGCGATGCGGGTATAATCGATCCGGAACAGCAGGGGGGAACAGTGTGCGAATCAGGATAAGAGTTATTACCTTCTGGGCTATTCTGGCCGTATTCGCGGCCATCGTTCTCCTCAAGGCCAGGCATGAGAGGGGAGATCACATGGAAACCAAACCGACGCCGCTTGCCGGGCGCATGACCCTGAACCTGCCCCGGCCCGAAACCGAAAGCACAACCTCAATTGAAAAGGCGTTGCATAAGAGGCGTTCGCAACGGGAATACGGAAAGGGCCCTTTGTCCACAAGGGAGGTATCCCGGCTTCTGTGGGCCGCCCAGGGAACGACCCACGGCGAGGGGATGAGAACGGCGCCGTCGGCCGGAGCGCTCTACCCTCTGGAAACATATCTCGTTGCCGGCGATATCCAGGGACTTCCCGCCGGGGTGTACCGCTATCTGCCGCAGAGGCACGGACTGGACCTGATTGTATCGGGAGATGTGCGCAGACGTCTGCGTGAGGCATCCATTCACCAGGACGCTGTCAACAGCGCCCCCGCATGCATCGTATTCATCGCGGTGTATGGACGTTCAACGGCGAAATACGGGGAGAGGGGAATCCGCTATACCCACATGGAGGCGGGAGCAGCCGCGCAGAATGTCGCCCTCCAGGCGGTTTCCCTGCATCTGGGCACTTTTGTCATCGGCGCATTCCGGGATGATGACGTGAAAAAGGTGTTGTCGCTGTCCGAGGCCGAGGAACCGTTGCTCATCATGCCGGTGGGAAGGATGCGGGCCGCGGCTTCGAGACTGTGAGCCCGGGGGACAATTTCACCATCCAGCGAGATAACCGCCCCGAACCCGCTGTTTGCTTACCGCAAGGAGTCCTCTGCCTTTTCACCGGCTCATTGCATGGGTATTCTCAGGAACCTTTCTTCAACCCAAAACCGGCAGCTGGAGGTATCCGCGAAGAGCGACTCTGTCGTATTTAGTCGCTGCTCTTAGCAATGCCGCCCAGCACAATATCCAGTACCGTGCGCGCAGCATCCGGTCGCCCCAGTCTGCATGAGTTCTCCCGGAGTGAATGGAGACGAGCGGGCTCTCGAAGCAGCCTCTCCACCCGATAGGCAAGGGCCGACGGTCCGCAGGCCTTGAGAGCAGCCCCGTTCTCCAGGAGGAAGTCGGCGTTGCGCTCCTCCTGCCCCGGTATGGGTGAGATGACAATCATGGGCAGGCCCACGGCCAGGCACTCGGATGTGGTGAGGCCGCCGGGCTTGGTGATTGCCAGGTCGCTTGCCGCCATCACCCGCTCGATGGCGCGGGTAAAGCCCAGCGGAAACAGCCTTCCCGGCCGCTGTTCCGCCAGCCGCCGCAGGTCTTCCAGAAGGCGCTCGTTGCGTCCCGCCAGCGCCACCACCTGAAAGTCGTCTTCCAGCTCCAGCAGCCGCTCGGCCAGGATCTCGATCCCGCCGATGCCCGCGCCGCCGGACATCATGAGGAGCGTTTTCCGCTCCGGGTCAAGCCCCAGCTCACGGGCGCATTCGCGCCGCGACAGGGTCTCACCGAACACCGGCATGATAGGTATGCCGGTCACATGGATGGTATCGCGGGGGACTCCCCGGGCCGCCATGCGCCAGGCCACCTCGTCATTGGCGGCGAAATACCCCCGCAGGTGTTCGTGGACCCACAGACTGTGGAGGTCGAAATCCGTGACCTGCACCCAGACCGGCATGCGGAATACCCCCTGCGCCGCCTTGCGGGACAGGAGCTGGGCCGGAAGGAAGTGGGTGCAGATGATATGGTCCGGGTTCAGCTCCCGCACCACCTTCTTCAGCCTCTGGGTATTGAGCCGTTCGACGGCGACGCGGAGCCGGTTCAGGGTCGAATCGGCCTTTTCCTGGTCGGCCCGGTCGTACAGGTAGCCCCACACCGCCGGGTGCCGCTCGACGATCTTGATATACGTGTCGGTGTACACCTTGCGGAACAGCTTCGGCGCCAGGTCCATGACATCCACATGGACCGTCTCCACCTCCGGGTACCACTTTTCCGCAGCAGCCTGCAGGGCCTGGGCGGCACGCACGTGACCGGCGCCGGCGGACACGCTGAACAGGGCAATTTTTTGTCGTTTCGCGCTCTTTCCCGTCATGGCGCCATCTCCGGCATCACTGCCTGTTTCACTCCCGGCTGCCTGACCGAAGTGTTCTGGGTGAGGACGTGCCACTTGGGACGCTGCCAGCTCTTCCTGAATTCGGCGGAATCAGCCTCGGCAGCGCTGTTGGTCTGCTCGGAACCGTCCAGAAACAGCACGAAATCGGCCTGCTGCCCCGGCTTTCCGTACAACTCATCGAACTGTCGCACCATGTCGTTGGGGGTGGAAACGGGCCTGCCCATCATACGCGCCAGCGGAAACCTCACCCCGGTCATGCCGGGCGCCGGCTCATAGACCTTGTATACCAGTTCCGAGCAGACAAGAGACGAATCGGTCCGGAAATCGAAGTTGAAATCATAGGGACGACCGCTGTAGTGAAAGGCCCGAAGCAAGGCCTCCGCCTTCTCCCGCTTGGAAAGGCGCGGCCGGAGTACCGCCAGGGAGTCTGCCGCCGCCGAGTGTTCCAGGGTGGTGAACGAGACCCCCTCGGAAATGGCCTCCAGCACGCGGGGAAGACGGTTTTCCTCCCGCGGGGCCGAACTGGTTCTGTACGCTGCCGGATAGGATCGGCGCAGCAGTTCTTCGAAATCCCCGTTCGCAACCCCCTTCTCGCGTACCCATTGTCGTACCCGGGGGTCATTGAAGAAGACGCGTCGCTCCTCCGCTGTCCCGACGTAGAGCGCCGCATGCGTCCAGAACCCCGGAAGCCCCAGGTTGGACAGGTACCACTCGCGGCGCTCAAGAAGGATGTCGCCCGGCTCCAGGCGGGATGGAAGAGAACGGATCTGTTCCCGTGAGATGAAGGATTCCCCGATATGGCGCACCTTCACGTCACCCATGAACTCCGAGACCCCCTTCTGGAACGGGAACCAAGCGGCAAAGCCGATCTTGCCGACGATGGAAAGGCCGTTGGCAAAGGTCAGAGCCGGCCCCTTCCACTTTCCCATCCGCTTGATCACGGAGGCATCCTCCCGCATTGCCTTGCGCAGCGCCGGATCGTCCTTTCCGGGAAGCCCCTTGTCCACAGCCAGCATGGCAGCGAATTCCGTGGCGCGGACCACATTGAGGAAACGGTACTTGTAGCGCCCGTAACTTCCACCCGCCAGACCGAACTCCGGAACCGGCTCGTCAAGGATCGCCTCCAGAGCGGGATTCTTTTCCGCCAGAGCGATGAACTCCATTGCATAGCGGTATTCCGCCAGGAACGAGGCATACACGAGGGAAAACGAGGTCCTCTTCCGCCTTCCGGAGACATACCCCATGAAATCGGCATGTCCGGCCGCGAGCGCATCCAGTCCAGAGGTATAATCCAGCATCGAGCTCCACGCCGCCCACAGCTCCATCTTCTCCACGCGGCCGGGCATCGAGTTCCGCTCCTTGGCGGGCCGACTGAACAGGTCCTTCCGGGATTCGGCGAATGCCACGGTCCGCGCAAGCCCCTCTCGACAGATGCGATAGGCGCGCCTGTCCGCCGCCGGTTCACCGGCCAGAGCGGACACCTCGCCCGGCGCCGCCATGCATGCGGCGAGGAAGAGAAGCACACCGGCACAAGAAGATACCAGGAACCGTTTCCTCATTTTGATCCTTTCTCCATTGGTTTTTCCACGGAGGTTACTGATTCAACCGGCGGTGAATGTCCTTCACGCGAGCATTCTCCAGAAGGCGCATGAAGCGGGGATTGCCGGTCAGTGCCGAAATATCGCCGCCGGCAACCGCATCCAGAACCGATTTGTCGCCCAGAAGCGCCTGCATTTCCGGGTCGTCCGCGAGGGCCTGGATTTGGGCCATGATGTCAGCGTCTCCCAGCATCCTCTCCTGGAGGACCTGAACCTGTGCCGACTCTTCGGCGGTCAGACGCCGCGACCCATCATCTGCGACGACGACGCCCGGACAGAGGCAAAGGCACAGACACAGCGCCAAGCCGTTCAAAAACGCCAGAGAATATTTCGTCATAATTTCCATCCTTTCCCGAGGCTCTCTGAAGCGCCTCACTCATCTTTCGTTCACATTCGGTTCATGGCGCCGCGTCGTCCGCTTCACGGCACGATCTCCACGGGAGTGCCCACAGGCGCCAATCGCCATACCTCCTCAACCTCCTCATTCGTGAGAGCTATGCAGCCCAGGGTCCAGTCTCGCAATAAATGCGCCTTCCCCAGTCGGCCCAAGCCGTTCATCAGGCCGTGGATCATGATATCGCCTCCGGGAGACACGCCCCGTTCAGCGGCCTGACGTCTGTCATCGGCATTGGGATAGGAAATGTGCAAGGCGCGATGGAACCTGCTGTTCCACTTGCGGCGGTCAATGATGTAACGCCCTTCCGGGGTCTTGCCATCACCGTCGGTGGTCTTCTTCCCCTTCGGGGCGAAGCCGAGCGCGACGCGGTATGTCCGGATCGGTTTTCCGTTGCGGAAAAGGGTCAGGCGGCGCTCCTCTTTCTCGACGTACACCAGGTCGGCGGTCTGAAATACGCCGGTCGTTGAATCTGAAGATGTCGGAGGGTGTTCGGACACCCTTTCTGAAGGCCGGGAAGGAGACGGATCTCCGGCTCTGCGGCTCTGCATGTAATAGAGAGCGGCAACCGAGAGAAAGATGAGGAATAACAAGAGGATTACTTTGTTCATTCCGGCCCTGTTGCGCCTTGAAAGTAAAAAGCGGCGCCGAAAAACCCGTCTCAGGCATGTTTTCTCATAGGTGTTGAAGAAGGGTGAAGGCTGCCCGAAAACGGAAAGATTGCCTGTTCAAGGTGAGTCTATTCATCGGTTGCCGAGTCCCGGACAGACGTTTCCTTTCCGGTCGAACCCACCTCGCCCCGGCAGGAATCGGCGCTTGCCGATTTCCCGGCTTCCTCCCTCGCTTTCTTTCTTCTCCATTTCACCGACAGGTAGACAATCGGGCCGAAGACCGCCAGCCACGGCAGAACCCCGGCGACAAAGACAATAAGGGCGTGCAGCGAACCGGCGACCATATCGGCCGACTTGCTGAATGCGCCCTTGATGGTGCGCCAGAAACGATGGCCTGACGGGAACCCTCCGGCAGGCTCGTGAAGGGTTATCTCGATGGTCACCATCGAGGTCAGGATGTCCCAGTTTTTCTTCTTCGCCTCGGAAGATTCGATGTCGCCCCTGACACGCGTCAGCTCTTTTTCAACCGCAAGCACGTCGGAGAGTTTGCCCGCTTTGTTGTATAGATCGAGAAGGCGGGCCTCGGAAGACCTGGCGTTCTTCAAGCGGGCCTCCAGATCGACATATTCTTCCGTGATATCCTCGGCCGTGGAATTCTCGCTCTCCACGCGGCCCATGCCGCGAAGGGACTTCATGACCCCGCTTGCCTTGCCGGATGGGACCCGCATGCCCACCTGTCCCGAAACGGGGCCGCTTTCGCTTCCGGAACGCGTGCTGTTAAAGATATACCCGCCGCTCGATTCGGCGAGCTTCTTCAGCGCCTCCAGAGAAACGGCCACACTTTTGACTTCAAGGACCAGCGCATGGTTCAGGATGATCTTCCGCTTTTCAACGGAAGCAGCCTGTACTTTTTCGAGCGATTCACCCGGATCGCCACCGGAGTCCGCGCTCTCGGGCGCCGGGGCCGATGCGGGAGCGGGCGCTTCCTCTTTCTTCTTGCAGGAAACCAGGCTGCCGCAGGCAAGCATCACGACAACACCGAGGCAGATACATCGAAGTAAAAGGCGTGATACAGTCATATTATTACTCCTTCCCATACAAATATTATGGTCTCATACCTGAGATGCGTGAGATGGTCATAAGATTTCTCCTTATCTCTCCCCGCTTTTACGTATCCGCCACAGGTCGTCGTAGCACCTACAGTATATCTTCAAGGATCTTTACGACACTCTCGACACAGACCTTGCACTTCTTGTGCAACAAACCGCTCTCCTTGAAGCACTTCTTTCCATCTTCAGTAGAAAGATCACAACCATTCAACAGATTGCGGCAGATATAGGTTCCATGTTTTTGTGAAAATCGCGCCATAAGTTCCCGCGTCTTTGAATAGGTCAGTTCTTTGGCGACAAGATCATCATCTTTGCCTCTGCCGTACTTTGAACCTATAACGATGATTCCGCCGCTCACAGCGCCGCAGACCTCCTCATTGCCGCCCATGCCCGTTCCGAATCCACACGCCATCTTCAAAGCAGTGTTCTCATCAATACGGGACTCCTTACAGAAGGCATAGAGAACCGCTTGCGCACAATTGTAACCCTCCAGAAACTTTCCAACTGCTAATTCTTCTTTTGTTTTCACCATATCTCCCCGTTCGATCCGGCATCCATCTTGATAGCGTCCTTTGTCATCATTCCATCGGCTGCCTGACGATTGTTTTCAACTTCTCCGGCGCGGTACGCCGCATGTCGCTCAGGTAGATTTCGTGGTGCCGGCCCGTCCCGCGGCCGCCACTGCCTACTATGAAAGAATGAACCTTCTCGATTGTCGGCCCTTCTTCCGAGAATGGTCCAACATGCAGTATCTGCGCGGCCTTGCCCTCTTCGAAAGCCTCGAACCGCACCAAAGGGAGGGAAACGGGATTCTTTTTTCTCCGCACCTCCAGCGACGCCTCTTCAACCATTGCCGGCGTAATGAATTCCGGCTGCATAATCATCACAGTCCATTTCCATGCGTCCTTGTTTCCCATGCTCAATGCCGAAGGGTCATCGGACCACCAGAGGGCCTCCAGCGGCAACACACCATAGTCAACGCCCGTTTCTCCCTTTTTCGCCATGAACTTCAGCGTATAGGAAATAGAATACAGGGCCTCTACCGCGGCGCCGAATGATTTTGAGGTATTCGGGTCCCCTTCACCGTCAACCATCAGGAAATTCATGGGCGGCACATGGACGATTTCAACCTTAGAAGCAGAGGGGGCGTATAGATGCTTGAGACTTTTTTTGTAATCCATCTTTTCCATGAAAACCTCCATTTTGCGAACCATTCAACACAACCCTCGCCATGTCGCATTAACCAACGAGCGATTCAAAACAAAAAAAGGAAAGCCGTCCCATCAGCGTTAAACGATGGAGACGGCTTCTGTCTCGGGAACAGGATTAGAACATCATGTCAACGGTCTCCGGAAAGGGAGGAACACCACAAAAAATGAGCCCATCCTTATTACTCTTTTCAAACATCGTTTGTCAATAATATATTCCACCAACAACCCCGGTCCTCCCCCCATCCCGCCGGAGGTTCTTACAAGCTTGCATATTCGAAATGGATACCACCATGCGGAAGCTCTGGCAATCGCCGATCTGTCGCGGCGCGGAGATAGAGGCAAAACATGAAATAAAGCAAGATGATAAGCTGCCCCTCCCGCATACCCGGTCTTTTCCAAGAACTTGACACGCAGGTCTTTTCTGTTACACATAGCCCGTATCATCTTTGCCGCCGACACCTCACACGCATCAATCCGGATCAACAAAGGGAGACGCCATGCTACTGAAAACCTCTGTAGTCGCTTTTATGGCACTATCCGCTACGGTTGCCCACGCCGACTCTTTCCGCTGCCCAAACGGTAGTCTCGTCTCAACAGGAGACAGTATCTCAGAAGTCTCTCTCAAGTGCGATGCGCCCACCTCCGTGATACGACGTGATGATCCGGTCGAAACCGCCTGGGGTAAAACAGCCTACGTGGAGGTGCAGGAATGGACTTACAATCAGGGGCCTAACCAGTTCGTATATTTTCTGGTCTTTCGCGGCGGGCGCCTGGTCGAGGTGAGAAGCGGAGATTACGGCAGATGAGATGATCATATCCGCATGCGCCAAGATGCGACGCGCCCGCCGGGAGGTGCAAAGCATAAGGCGCGCCGCGGACATGCGCAGGAGGTATTCTGACCGGCGGGGCCTCACGGTCGTGACGGCAAGAACCCCGCCGGCAATCCCGGCGTCCGGCCTACCTGGTCAATTGCCGGTACTTGATGCGGTGCGGCTGGTCCGCGGCCGCGCCCAGCCGCGCCCGGCGGTCCTCTTCGTATTCCGACCAGTTCCCCTCGAACCATACTGTCTTGCTGTCCCCCTCGAACGCAAGGATATGGGTGGCGATCCGATCCAGAAACCAGCGGTCATGGCTGATCACCACGGCGCAACCGGCGAAGTTTTCCAGGGCCTCCTCCAGAGCGCGCATGGTGTTTACGTCCAGGTCGTTGGTGGGTTCGTCCAGCAGCAGCACGTTGGCGCCTTCCTTGAGCATGCGGGCCAGGTGGACGCGGTTCCGCTCTCCACCGGACAGCATGCCGACTTTTTTCTGCTGATCCGCGCCCGAGAAGTTGAAGCGGGCCGTGTACGCCCGGGAATTCACCTGCTGCCGGCCCAGTTGCAGGGTGTCCTGGCCATCGGAGATCACCTCCCAGATGCTCTTTTCCGGATCGAGCGCGTCACGGCTCTGGTCCACATAGGCCAGCTTCACGGTATCACCGACACGGACAACGCCGCTGTCTGGTGTTTCCTGGCCGGTTATCATGCGGAACAGGGTGGTCTTGCCGGCGCCGTTGGGACCGATGACGCCCACGATGCCGCCGGGCGGCAGGGTGAAGGACATATCCTCCACCAGCAACCGCTCCCCATACCCCTTGCTCACGCCCTCCGCCTCCACCACTACCTTTCCCAGCCGCGGTCCGGGAGGGATATATATCTCAAGGTCCTTTGCCTTCTTTTCACCCTCCTGTCCCAACAGCTCCTCATAGGAGGTAATGCGCGCCTTTCCCTTGGCGTGTCGTCCCTTGGGCGACATGCGGATCCATTCCAGCTCCCGCTGGAGGGTCCTGCGGCGCTCGCTCTCCGACTTTTCCTCCCGCCGAAGCCGCTCTTCCTTCTGCTCCAGCCAGGAGGAATAGTTTCCCTTCCACGGTATCCCCTCGCCCCGGTCCAGCTCCAGGATCCACCCGGCCACGTTATCCAGGAAGTAGCGGTCGTGGGTCACTGCGATGACGGTGCCGGGATATCTTTGCAGATGGTGTTCCAGCCAGGCCACAGACTCGGCGTCCAGGTGGTTGGTGGGCTCGTCCAGAAGGAGGATGTCCGGCTGCTGGAGGAGGAGGCGGCAGAGGGCCACCCGGCGTCTTTCGCCTCCGGAAAGAGTTTCCGTGTTTGTTTCAGGAGGAGGACAGCGCAGGGCGTCCATTGCCATCTCCAGGCGGGAATCCAGGTCCCAGGCGTCCAGGGCGTCCAGCTTTTCCTGAACCTCGGCCTGGCGCTCGCATAATTCCGCCATCTCCTCATCGGACATGGGTTCGGCGAAACGTTCATTGATGCGATTGAACTCGTTCATCAGGTCCACCGTCCCCTGCACCCCCTCTTCCACGACCTCCCGTACCGTCTTTTCCGTATCCAGACGGGGTTCCTGCTCCAGAAACCCTACCGTCATGCCCGCCGAGAGAATGGTCTTGCCGGTAAAGTCCTTGTCCACCCCGGCAAGGATGCGCAAGAGGGAGCTCTTGCCGGAGCCGTTCAATCCCAGCACGCCTATCTTGGCCCCATAGAAATAGGACAGGGAAATATCCTTCAGAACCTGCCTTTTGTCGTAGAACTTGCTTACTCCCATCATCGTGTAGATGACCTTTTTGTCGTCGCTCATTGCTTTTCTCACCCCTCCATTTCGGCCGGCCGGACCGCAAGGCCCGCCGCCTGATTGACTGCATCTTCTTTTACTGTTATGTATAGAAAAAAATTCCAGAGGAAATTCCAATGCAATTCCCCCACATCGACCCTGTCTTTCTCCGTATCGGCCCCCTTCAGTTCCGCTGGTACGGACTGATGTATATCATCGGTTTTGCGGCGGCTTATTTCATCGCCAGATCCGACGTTAAAAGAAAGCGTCTTCCCCTTACCACGGACGACATCTCCGACCTCATCTTCTTTCTGGCGGTGGGGCTGATCATCGGGGCGCGGCTGGGCTACGCATTCTTTTACAACTTTTCCTTCTATTTTGCCAACCCCCTCAAGATCCTGGCGGTGTGGGAAGGCGGAATGTCCTTCCACGGCGGGTTCATCGGAACGGTCATCGCCGCCTGGTGGTTCGGAAAAAAGAAAAAGATCGGCTTTTTTCAGGTCGCCGATCTCATATCGCCCGCGGCGCCCATCGGTCTGGGGCTGGGCCGGGTAGGCAATTTCATCAACGGCGAGCTTTACGGACGAGTCACGGATGTCCCCTGGGGCATCGTCTTCCCCTCCGCCGGTCCCATGCCCCGACATCCATCCCAGCTCTATGAGGCCATCCTCGAGGGACCGGTCCTGTTCTTCTTCCTCTGGCTGGCGCGCCGTTCCAAGGCGCCCGCCGGGATAGTGCTCTGGACCTTTACCGCCATGTACGGACTGTTCCGCACCTTCGTGGAGTTCTTCCGGGAACCGGACCAGCAGGTGGGATATATCCTGGGCTTCCTGACCGAGGGTCAGATGCTGAGCATCCCCCTTATCCTGCTGGGCGCAGCCATGATTTTCATCTGGCTCCGGAAAAAACCGGCCGCCGGCGGTTAGCCGCCGGCAGTCTCTTACAGTCTCTTCCACATCTCCAGGACGTTGTAACCCTCACATTTACGGTAGACAACCCCATCCATCAGAGACCTTATTATAAATATGCCTCGACCGTGCTCGTCTTCCCCCGTTTCATCGGGTTCCAATACCGATTCCAGGTCGAACCCCCGTCCCCGGTCATATACGCGGATCCGCAATTCACCGTCCGATATGGAAAGATGAATCTGAACCGTCTGTTCCGGATCGTCGCCATGGGCATGCAGGATGGCGTTGGACATGGCCTCTGTCAGGACCACGTTCAACTGCCGGGCAAAGATTTCCTTCCCCTGCCGGCGCCCTTCCAGTTCCCAGGCTAGCGCCTCGGCAATCCTGCCTACAAGCCGCAGGTATCTTGTCCTGTTCGGCACCCTTAAATCCAGTTCAATGCTGTCGATTCCCATGACGGTATCACCCCGGATGAAGCAACGGAAACATCCCTCGTCCCTGCAATTGCGGTTTTACGGCTCACGCAAGGAGGCAAGGGCCTGGTCTCGATCCTCATAGATATCGAACACCCGGTGCAACCTGGTCAGCTCGAACATGGACCTCACCTGCTCCTGAAGTCCGGAAAGCGCCAGCCGGCCCCTGTGGGCCACGGAACTCTTGAACCCCGAAACCAGCACTCCCAGCCCTGAACTGTCGATGAAGCGGATCTTCCCCATATCCACGAGGATATTCTTCGCGCCGCCCTCGAAGGCGTTTTTCAGCTCGGCTTTCAGCATATCCGCATTATGGGCGTCCAGCCTCTCGCTCTCGGGCATCAGAATTGTAACTCCGGCCAGCCCCGTTAAGCTTATCTTCATGGCATCGGATCTCCTTTCAGGATCAATCAACCTTCATTACCACCAGCGAAATATCATCCTGAAACGACTCGGTCCCGGAAAAGTCTCGCAAAGCCTCAATAACACTGTCTATAACCACCTCGGGTGGAGCGCCGCGACGTTCATGCACAACCCGGCACAAGCGCTCCCTGCCGAAAAGCTCGCCCGACAGGTCACGGGTCTCGGTTATGCCGTCCGTGTAAAGAACCATCATATCACCCTCCAGAAGCCGGATGCTTTTTTCCTCGAACTCAACCCCCTTCTTCACCCCCAGGATCATCCCCTCGGCATCCAGATCCATGCACCCTTCCCTGCCGCAACGGAGCAGGAGAGGAGGGTTGTGACCTCCGTTGGCATATGAAAGAAGACGGGTATCGGTGCAATACTTTGCGTAAAACATGCTGAGAAAGAGTTCCGTCCTCGTGAGGTCTTCAAAGAGCAGCTCATTGAGAAGCGTGAGGGCGGCGCCGGCCTCGCCGGAACGATAGGCGTGCGCCCGAAGCACGCTTCGTGTCTCCACCATAATAAGAGCGGCACCCAGGTCATGTCCGGAAACGTCCGCGATAACGAGGTCGAGGGTGGTTTCGTCCCAGCGAAAGAAATCGTAGTAGTCCCCCCCCACCAGATGCGCGGGAAGAGAGCGGCAGGCCACGCGGGCGCCAAGCAGGCCGCGCGGCACCTCCGGCAGCAAAGAAAGCTGTATTCGCCGGGCCGTCTCCAGTTCACGCAACGGCGATCTCAAGTCATTATCCGGGAATGTCGGGCCTGAATCACCACCCATGATCTCTCCAGTTCTTCGGCCGGTCCGGTGGGCCGCGGCGTGACGGCGCCCCCTTCTTGCGTGATGGAGTACAGCAAAGAATCACCATGTTTAACATTTGACGGAACTGCCTATTTGTGGTAGCTTTTTCAACAACTAACAAGAATCCGGAGACTGTTTATCATTCATTGTACAGAATTATTTCGAAATACCCAGTCCCTTCCTCTCGCCACAACGGAGACAGATGCGGATAAGGTTCTCATTCCTGTATTTTTCCGAAAATCGATATACGAAACAACCCTAACCAAACCAGACTGCGTCGAGGAGAAACCGGAACGTATCGCCGTTTCCTCCGACCTGTCTGGTTTTTTCCGCCGGATTATTCCGATGAACATCTCTCCCTTAATCATAATTCTCATCCTGCTGCTTGTTCCGTCCACAGGCCAGGGCGGTTCCGCGCGCGCGGGGAACAATATCTCCGGTCCCACCAGCAAAATGATTGAGACGAAAAAGGCGTCGCGCGGACTCTATATTTATTCCCTGTCACGCATCCGCATACTGGAGGGTGACGCCGAAGGCGCCATGATTCTACTGAAAGAGGCGCTGAGCGAAGACCCCCGTTCCCCTTTCCTTCATAAAAAAGTGGCCGAGGCGTCCCTGAAGCTGAACAGGCCCCAGGAAGCAATCGACGCCTGCGAAACGGCCCTTGGTTTCGACCCTGAATACCGCCCCGCCCATATGCTGCTCGGCATGATCCAGGCTGCCATGGGAAAGGACAAAGAGGCAATCCCCCATTTCAGAAAGGCGCTGGAACTGGACCCTTCCAAGGAAGACGCCTACATCAACCTGGCGGTCTCCAACCTGAAGGTATACGAGTATGAAGACGCGGTCAAGGTCCTGAAAAAGCTGATGCAGGTCTCGCCCGAATCGCCACTGGGATATTACTACCTGGGCAAGGCCTATGACCGGATGAAACTCAACCGGGAAGCGGCGGTCTACTATCGAAAGGCCCTGGAACTGAAACCCGACTTCGAACAGGCCATGATCGATCTGGCGCTCTCCCTTGAAAACGAAGGTCTTTTTGAGGATGCGGGCAAAATATACAGCGAGGTTCTCGCCACCAATCCCGCCAACTTCAACGTCATACAACATCTGGTTCAACTGTATATCCAGCAGGAGAAGCTCGAAGAAGCCCTGGCGCTGTTGAAGACCATCCCCGTCCAGGGAATGGAAGGCCGGGAAATCCGCCGCAAGATGGGTCTCATCTATCTTGAACTGGAGCGATACGATGAAGCCATCCAGGAGTTCTCCTACCTCCTTTCCCAGGACCCCAGGGCGGACTCCCTCCGGCTCTATCTGGCGACCGCCTATGGAGAGAAAAAGGACTACGACCGGGCCATAAGCGAATATTCCCTGATTCCGGGAAATTCACCCGTCTACTTTGAGGCGCGGGGACAGATCGCCTTCCTCCACAAGGAAAAGGGACAGCCGGAAAAAGGCATCGCCATCATGAAAGAGGCCATAACGGAACAACCGGACAGGCCCGAACTCCACCTTTACCTCTCCGGCATCTACGAGTCCCTGGACCGCAACGCGGAAGCCCTGAAGACACTTACCGACGTTGAGCAAAAATTCAGGGACAACACGGCAATCCAGTTCCGCATCGCCGTCCTTTTCGACAAGACCGGAGACAGGGACGCAAGCATCGCGCGCCTGAAAAAGGTCATCGCCATGGCCCCCAACGACGCGCAGGCCCTGAACTACCTGGGTTATACCTATGCGGAGATGGGCATCCACCTGAACGAGGCCCTCGGTTACCTGAAGAAGGCCGTGGCCCTGCGCCCCAGGGACGGCTACATCCTGGACAGCCTCGGCTGGGTCTACTTCAAGATGAAACGCTATGACGAAGCGATCATGCACCTGGAAAAGGCGGTCCGGCTCTCGGAGGACGATGTGACGATTCTCGAGCACCTGGCCGAGGCGTACATGGCGAAAAAGGATTTTCGCCGCGCCCTGTCGGCATTGCAGAAGGCCCACAAGCTGGACCCGGACAACAGGCAGATTGCCGAGAAGATCAGAAAACTGAAGACGGAGAAGGGCCTGAAATGAGAATCCGGGCGCGAATCTTCCTGATTTCAGCACTCGCGATACTGTGCCTCGCCGGGTGCGATAACGGAGGAAAAAGCCAAGGACAGCTCACTCGCGGCCCTGGGAAACCGGCCTATGGAGACTCGCTTGTGGAGGGTTCCATCGGGGAACCGTCCAACCTGATCCCGATCCTCTCCTCCGACAGCGCGTCCCACGACGTGGCAGCGCTCGTTTATAACCGGCTGCTCAAGTACGACAAGGATATCAACCTCACCGGTGACCTGGCCGAGTCCTGGCAGGTATCTCCGGACGGCCTCACCATCACCTTCCGACTTCGCAAGGGCGTAAAATGGCACGACGGAGCGGGCTTCACGTCGCGGGACGTACTGTATACCTACCGCGTGACCATTGATCCCAAAACCCCCACTCCCTATGCCGAGGACTTCAAGCAGATCAAAAAGGCGGAAGCTCCTGATCCCTACACCTTCCGCGTCACCTATGAAAAGCCCTTCTCCCCGGCCCTCTCCTCATGGACGGCGGCATACATCCTTCCCGCCCACCTTCTGGAAGGAAAAGACATCACCAGGACCCCCCTTTCCCGGAAACCGGTAGGGACCGGACCATACCGCTTCAAGGATTGGGCAGCCGGTCAGAAACTCTCGCTGGAATCGTTTCACGAGTACTTCGAGGGGCGCCCCTTCATAGATCGCTACGTCTACCGTATCATCCCTGATACTTCCACCATGTATATGGAGCTGAAGGCAGGCGGGCTGGATATCATGCCCCTGACTTCAGTCCAATACAAACGCCAGACAGGAACACCCGAATTCCTCGCCCGCTTCAACAAGTACCGCTATGCCGATTTCTCCTATGTCTATCTGGGCTACAACCTGCAAAACCCGCTCTTCAGCGACAAAAGGGTGCGCCAGGCCATAACCTCCGCCATAAACAAGGACGAGATCGTGCAGGGCGCTCTCCTGGGAATGGGGCAGATCGCGCACGGTCCCTACAAGCCGGGAACCTGGGCGTATAACCCCGGCGTCAAGGACCTCGGCTATAACCCGGAAAAGGCCCGGACACTTCTGGCGGAAGCGGGCTGGAAACGCGGCTCGGACGGCATGCTGGTCAAGGACGGCCGCCCCTTCCGCTTCACGGTGCTCACCAACCAGGGAAACGAGCAGCGCCTGAAGACGGCCCAGATCATCCAGCAGCGGCTTAGGGCCGTCGGGATCGACGTCAAGATACGGGTCCTGGAGTGGTCTTCCTTCATAACCCACTTCATCGACAAGAGAAACTTCGAGGCCGTCATCCTTGCCTGGACGATCACCCCGGATCCCGATATCTTCGACGTGTGGCACTCCTCCAAGACCGGCCCCAAGGAACTGAACTTCATCGGCTTCAGAAACGCCGAGGTGGATCGCCTCATCGAAGAGGGGAGAAGGACCTTTGACGAGGAAAAGAGGAAACGGTGCTACTACCGCATCCAGGAGATCCTGGCCGAGGAACAGCCCCTTACTTTCCTCTACGTCCCGGACGCCCTGCCGGTGGTCAGCGCCCGGTTCCGGGGCATTCAGCCCGCGCCGGCCGGCATCTCCTACAACTTCATCCACTGGTATGCGCCCAAAGAAGAACAGGTTTACAGATAATTCGCGGAGGAGTTCCTCGCTATCGCCCACAAACAGGGCAAACACAAGCTTGGGCAAACACAAGGTTTGCCCCTACGGAATCATCTCTATTCACCATCTATGATCACCTACCTCGCAAAACGAATCCTGATGCTGATACCGCTTCTCATCGGCATCACCCTGATCACCTTCGCGGTGATCCACCTGGCCCCCGGAGAGCCGGTGGACATGCAGATATCCATGAGTCCCAAGGTGTCGGCGGAGGCGCGCCAGAGGATCCGCGAGTTCTACGGTCTGGACAAACCCCTGCACGTCCAGTACGTTCAATGGCTGGGGCGGATGGTCCGTCTCGACTTCGGCCGTTCCTTCGCCCCGGACAACCGGCCGGTGACGGACAAGATAGCGGAGAGAATCCCCATCACCCTTTCCCTGAACCTGATTGCCCTGATCCTGGAATTCGGCATCGCCCTCCCCATCGGCATCCTGGCCGCGGTGAGACGCGACACCCTGCTGGACAAGGGGATTACGGTGTTCGTCTTCGTCGGCTTCGCCGTGCCCACCTTCTGGCTCGCCCTGCTCCTGATGTACTTCTTCGGTGTCAAGCTGGGCTGGCTCCCCATATCCGGCCTTCACTCCCTGGGTAGCGATCGAATGGGTTTGTTCGCCTGGTTCACGGACATGGTAAAACACCTGATACTCCCCATCGGGGTCATGACCTTCGGCAGCCTGGCGGGCCTCTCCCGCTACATGCGCTCCAGCATGCTGGAGGTGATCCGCCAGGATTACATCACCACGGCCAGGGCAAAGGGACTCCCGGAACGGACCGTGATCCTGCGCCACGCCCTCAGGAACGCCCTCCTGCCGGTGATCACCTTTCTCGGATTCTCCCTGCCCGGACTCATCGGCGGCAGTGTAATATTCGAAACAATCTTCGCCATACCGGGAATGGGCCAGCTCTTCTACCAGGGCGTGATGATGCGCGACTACCCACTTATCATGGGGATTCTGGTTATCGGCGCCTTTCTTACCCTTATCGGAAACCTGCTGGCGGATGTCTTTTATTCCATCGCCGACCCGCGTATCCGGCAGGGCCGGACATGAGGTGACGCCTGCCATGGATTTCAGGAATTCCTATTTCTACGCCGTGTTCTGGAAAAGCTTCCGCCGCAACCGCTTTGCGGTGGCCGGGGGCGCCGTGGTGACGATACTATTCGTCATTTCCCTGCTGGCGCCCTTTATCACACCCTGGGACCCGGCCGCCATCAACGCCTACCAGGTGCTTACGCCACCGTCGGCCTCCCACTGGATGGGAACCGATGAACTGGGAAGGGATGTCTTCTCCCGCGTCATCTACGGGGCCAGGATATCCCTGTATGTGGGTTTCGTGGCCGTGGGCATCGCCCTGGCCATAGGCGCGCTGGTGGGCCTTGCTTCCGGCTTCTACGGAGGATGGATCGACGCCATCCTGATGCGCTTTGTGGACATCATGCTCTGCTTCCCCACTTTTTTCCTCGTACTCGCCATGATCGCCCTGCTGGAGCCTTCCATATGGATCATCATGCTGGTGATAGGCGTAACAAGCTGGATGGGGGTGGCCCGCCTGGTGCGGGCGGAGGTCCTTTCCATCAAGGAGCGGGATTACATCCTGGCCGCGCGCTCCATCGGCGCGTCGGACATGCGCATCATCTTCCGCCATATCCTGCCCAATGCGGCGGCGCCCATGCTGGTGGCCGCAACCCTTGGGGTCGGCGGGGCCATCCTCACGGAATCCGCCCTCTCGTTCCTGGGCATCGGCGTACAGCCGCCAATCCCCAGCTGGGGAAACATTCTAACCTCGGGCAAGGACTATCTGGAATTCGCCTGGTGGCTGTCCCTCTTTCCCGGACTCGCCATCCTGGTTACGGTGCTGGCGTACAATCTGCTGGGGGAAGGTATTCGGGATGCGCTGGATCCCAGGCTGCACAGATGATAAAAAGCGTGATGAGTGAAAAGTAAAAAGTGAAAAGTGAAAAGTGAAAAGTGAAGGGTTTTGGGTTGGAGGTGGCAGCCTTGATTGAGATACGGAAAGAAGATTTCAACATATCGAATGATATTGATGAGATCCGCGTGGACGGGCTGTGCCGGGGGCTGCTTCGCGGGTTTCACCGTTATCTCCTGGAAAAGGGTACCGACCCTCTGGAAGCGGGGACTCTGGCCCATGGCGCCGATTACTATCTGCGGGACTTCATCGTTTCCTCCCGGCGGAGTAACCTGTTTGCAGAAACTCCCGGTCTGGTACGGCGATTCGCCGCCACCTGGTACATCATATCCAACCTGGAACCATCCGCCGGAGAACTCGGCGACATGCTGCGGGGAATCATGGCATGCTACCGCTTTCTCCACGAACATAAGCTTGTATCAGACGATTACCTGGGGATTGTTGAACAGGAGTGTTCCGACATTCCCTTCTACGAGGAGCGGATCCGCTCCTTCCTGGACATAAGGGGCGACGGTTACCCGGCCTGGGAGCGGATATGCGGGCTGAAGGACGGCATATAGTGAAAAAGACATCCAAAAACGGCAAAAAGGCGGGAAAGACCGGCAAGGCGGGACGGCACGGAAACATGGATGCGGTCTTTGACCGGATGGAGCGCATCCTGGAGCGCGTCGAAAGGCTCATCACCCCCCCGGACGAGGAGCCCGGCAGCGATATGTCTCTTTTCAGAGACTACATCGCATTCCGCTGGGGAAGGCACGGGAAAGGCGGAAAGCTCACCCCGGTGGACCACCCCCATCTCTTCGACCTGGACGACCTGGTGGGTATCGACGACGCCAAGGAAGAGCTGATCCGCAACACGGCCCAGTTCACGGCGGGATATCCGGCCAACAACGTCCTCCTGTGGGGCGAGAGGGGCACCGGCAAGTCCTCCTCCATCAAGGGGCTGCTGCGACCCTTCGCGCCCAGGGGCCTGCGCATGGTGGAAGTGCAGAAGGGAGACCTCCTGGAGATCACCGAAATCCTGCGGCTTCTGCGCGGGGCGCCCTGGCGTTTCATCCTTTTCTGCGACGACCTGGCCTTTGACGAAGGCGAAGTCTCCTACCGGGAGCTCAAGGCCATCCTGGAGGGGGGTATCGAGGCGCGGCCGGAAAACGTCCTCCTCTACGCCACCTCCAACCGCCGCCATCTGATGCCGGAACCCATGAACGACAACCTGGGGCGGGAGATCCATCCGGAGGAGGCGGTTTCGGAAAAGCTCTCCCTCGCGGACCGCTTCGGCCTCACCCTCAGCTTCTATCCCTTTTCCCAGGACACGTACCTCTCCATAGTCGAGCGCTATGCGGAAAGGATGGGCCTTGCCGTCGAAAGGGATCGGCTCCTCTCCGAGGCCCTGCGCTGGGCCCTGTTCAAGGGTCAGAGGTCCGGCCGTTCCGCGCGGCAGTTCATGGACGACCTGGCGGGCCGCCTGGCCATGGAAGAGGGCCGCAAAAACCAGGAAGACGCCTTCCGGACGTCATGACATCAATCCATCTCAGAATCCTCCCCGCGCGTTTATCCTCTCTCTGACAAGAACAAGGAGCGTGTCCACCTCCGCGCGGGCCCTTTCCCAATGGCGCCTCTCGTGATCCCCTTCCAGATGCCTGGCGAGCGCATTCAACCGTTTCATGACCGAGGTCAGCTCTTCGGTGACTATGTGTTCATGTTCCATTGCCATCTCCTTTGCGAACCGGGTGTATTTTTTGTTCCGGCGTTGAGCGCCTGAAAAACCGATCTGCCATACGAATGCAAATAACCGGCCAAAACTGGAAAAACATGATCCCGCGCTTTCCTCGCGGCACAGTCCTTCCGGACAGTCCCGGAATTGATGTGATCGCAGGCAGGACGTGCCTGAACAGCAGGCGCTTCTCGGAAAAAAAGGCGCATCCCGGAGAGGAGGAACAAAACCGGGATGCGCCGAAAAATTCTCCTGGCGCTCATGCGCGTGGATTTTGAAAAGGTACGCTGATGGCCGGGCGCCTTACCTGTCTCCTCCGCCAAGGACCTTGTACAGAGTAACCAGATTGTTCAGACGGGAAAGGCGGACTGTTATCAGGCTCTGACTGGCGCTGTAAAGAGACCGCTGGGAATCCAGAACGCTCAGGTAGCTGTCTACGCCCCTGTCGTAACGGGCCTGTGAGAGGCGATAACTCTCGGCGCTGGCGTCCGTCAGGGACTGTTGCGCCCTGACCTGCTCGTCGATGGTCCCCCGTTGGGCAAGGGCGTCGGCAACCTCCTTGAAGGCTGTCTGGATGGCCTTTTCGTACTGGGCCACGGCGATATCGCGATCCGCCTCGGCGGCTTCCAGATTGGCCCTGTTGGCGCCGCCCTGGAAGATGGGTATGGAGATCTGGGGCATCACCTTATAGACAAAGGCGCCTGATTTGAAAAGCCCCCCCAGGTCATCACTGCCCAGACCGACGGAAGAAACCAGGGTGATGCGCGGGAAGAACGCGGCCCTCGCCGCCCCGATATTGGCGTTAGCCCCCTTCAGGAGATGCTCTGCCTGGAGGATGTCCGGACGCCGCAGCAGAACGTCGGACGGGAGGCCCGGAGACAGGTCCTTCAGGGGAGTCAGTGTGTCGGAAAGAGCCGCTGGAAGGAATTCGGCCGGGACAGCGGCGCCCACCACCAGATTGAGGGCGTTTTCATCCTGGGCGACGAGTGTTGTGTACCGGGCGACGTCCACCCGGGCCGCATCCACGCTGGTGCGGGCCCGGTTGAGATCAAGGGCTGACGAGACGCCGGCCTCGTGACGGCTCTGGATGAGGCGGAAGGAGGACTCCTGGCTCTTGAGGGTTTCCCTGGCCAGCCCCAGCCGCTCGCGGTCCGCGGCCAGGTTAAGGTAATTGGACGCCACTTCGGCGACCAGGGTGATCCGGGCGGCGCGGCGGGCCTGGGAGGTGGCGAAGTACTGTTCCAGGGCCTGATCCTTGAGGCTTCTCACCCGGCCGAACAGGTCCAGCTCATAGGAACTCATGGCCAGCCCCACGTTGTACTGATGGACGTCCAGAGGAATTCCGAGACCGGAAAAGTCTTCGGCCAGACGCTGGTAGGTGGCTGACCCTTGCGCGTCGATCTTCGGCAGCAGGTCCGCGCGCTTGATGCCATACTGCGCCCTGGATTTCTCGATATTGAGGACCGCGACACGCAGGTCGCGGTTGTTCTCCAGGGCAAGGGCCACCAGCCTGCGCAGCTTTTCATCTACGAAAAAATCCTGCCAGGGAATATCGGCGGCCGACCTCGCGGATGAATCTCCGGAGGCCTCCTTGTATGCCTCCCCCTGGGGCCAAGCGGCGGGGACCGGCGCTTGCGGGCGGTTGTATTTGGGCGCCATGGCGCACCCGCCCAGGCACAGGATTGCGGATATGTAAAGTACCAGCGGTTTAGCGACGGCTTTCATCTCAGTTCACCTCCGGGGTATTGGTTGCGGGGGCCTGTTGCATGGCGGCCCGGTCCGGCCGCTTCCTGCCGAAGATGCGCGAGACCAGCACAAAAAAGAACGGAATGAAGAACAGGTCGATGAAGGTGGCCGACAGCAGTCCGCCGGTTACGGCGGTGCCGATGGCGTTCTGGGCCGCCGCTCCCGCGCCGCGCGTCAGCGCGAGGGGCAGTGTGCCGAAGAAAAAGGCCAGCGAGGTCATGATGACCGGGCGGAACCGGATCTTGATGGCCAGAAGGGTGGCTTCCATCAGTTCATGGCCCTGCCGCATCTGCTCCTTGATGAACTGGATGATGAGTATGGCGTTCTTCGTGGAAAGGCCTATGGTTGTCAGGAGGCCTATCTGCAGGTAGACGTCGTTGTCGAGCCCGCGCAGAGAAACCGCGGTGACCGCTCCCACCAGACCCAGGGGAATCATCAGCAGGTTGACGAAGGGAATGGTCCAGCTTTCATACAGGGCCGCCACGCTGAGAAACACCACCAGGATCGAGATGGCGTAGAGGGCCGGCGCCTGCTTGCCCGCCTCCTTTTCCTCGTAGGAAAGGCCGGTCCACTCGTAACCGATGCCGGTCGGCAGCTCGGCCGCCATCCTCTCCATCTCGTCCATGGCCTCGCCCGTGCTGACGCCGGGCGCGGCCTGCCCCATGATCTCCACCGAAGGAAGGCCGTTGTAGCGCTCCAGACGGGGCGAACCATACTGCCAGTGGGCGGTGGCAAAGGCGGAAAAAGGCGCCATCTGACCGTCCTTGTTGCGCACATACCACCTGTTGATATCTTCCGGCAGCATCCGGTATTTGGACTCGGCCTGCAGGTATACCTTCTTTACCCGTCCGTTTTCAATGAAGTCGTTGACATAGGAGCTGCCCCAGGCGGTGGCAAGGACATCGTTGATGGCCGACTGGGAAATGCCCAGCGCGCCGGCGCGCACGTCATCTATATCCAGCTTGAACTGGGGCGAGTCATCCTGGCCGTTGGGCCGCACCGCGATGAGCTTGGGATTCTTCATCGCCATGCCCAGCAACTGGTTGCGGGCCTCCATCAGCTTGTCGTGCCCAAGGCCGCTCCGGTCCTGGAGCTGGAAATCGAAACCGTTGGCCTGACCCAGTTCAATAACGGCCGGCGGGGAAAAGGCGAACACCATTCCGTCACGAATGGCGGCGAATCTCCCCATGGCCCTCCCGGCCACGGCCGGCGCCTTCAGGTCCTTTGTCTTGCGCAGATCCCAGTCCTTGAGCTTCACGAAGGCAACGCCCATGTTCTGGCCACGTCCCGCGAAACTGAAACCGGCCACGGTGATGATGGTCTCCACCGCTTTCTTTTCCGTTTCGAGGAAATGACGTTCCATCTCCTCTATCACCTTCAGGGTCCTCTCCTGGGTGGCCCCGGCCGGCAACTGCACCTGGCAGATGATGAATCCCTGGTCCTCATCAGGGAGGAAGGCGGTGGGGAGGCGCATGAACAGAAAACCCATGCACACCACTATGGCGCCGTACACCGCCAGATAGCGCACCGGCTTGCCGAAGGAACGGCCAACGATAGACTCGTATTTCGTTCTGACGAAATTGAATCCCCTGTTGAAGTTGGGGAAGAACCACCTGAACCATCCCGTCTCGCCGTAATGCTTACCTTTCTGGACGGGCTTCAGTATTGTGGAGCACAAGGCCGGGGTCAGGATCATGGCCACCAGCACAGAAAGGATCATGGCGGAAATGATGGTAATGGAGAACTGGCGGTAGATGACGCCGGTAGAGCCTCCGAAGAAGGCCATGGGGAGGAAGACCGCAGTCAGGACGGTGGCGATCCCCCACAAGGCGCTGGTGATCTGCCCCATGGACTTGATGGTGGCGTCATGGGGTGACAGCCCCTCCTCGGACATGATGCGCTCCACGTTCTCCACCACCACGATGGCATCATCCACCAGCAGGCCTATGACGATTACCAGGGCGAACATGGTGAGGGTGTTTATGGAGAATCCGGCGGCCGACAAGACGCCGAAGGTGCCCAGCAGAACCACCGGCACCGCGATGGTGGGGATGAGGGTGGCGCGGATGTTCTGCAGGAACAGGAACATGATGATAAACACCAGAAGGACCGCCTCCAGCAGGGTCTTCACCACCTCTTCGATGGATATCTTGACAAACGGGGTTGTGTCGTAGGGATAGACCACCTTCATTCCATGTGGAAAGTATTTCGACAACTCCTCCATCTTGGCCTTGACCCGGTCCCCCGTATCCAGGGCATTGGCGCCGGAGGCCAGCCTTATGGCCATGCCGCCCATGGGCATCCCCTTGAAACGGGCCTCGATGTCGTAGCTCTCCGTGCCGACCCTGCATTCAGCCACATCCTTCAGCTTCACGGTCGATCCATCGGTATTGGTCTTGAGAATTATGTTCTCGAACTCACCGGCTGTACGCAGGAGTGTCCGGGCCGTGATGGTGGCGTTCAACTGCTGCCCCGGTTGCGCCGGGTTTCCGCCGAACTGTCCGGCCGACACCTGGGCATTCTGGGCCTGTACCGCTGAGATCACATCGCTGGTGGTCAGGTGGAAGTTGTTCAGCTTGGCGGGGTTAAGCCAGATGCGCATGGCGTTCTGGGAACCGAAGACCGTGACCTCTCCCACCCCCTCGGTGCGGCTGATGATGTCCTGGACGTTGGCCACCATGTAATCGGTCAGGGCGGGCCGATCCATGGAGCCGTCCTCTGACACGAGGCCGATGATCATCAGGAAGTTCTTGGTGGACTTGAGAACCTGGATACCCTGCTTCTGCACCACCTGGGGCAGAAGAGGAGTGGCCAGTTGCAGCTTGTTCTGGACCTGCACCTGGGCGATATTGGGGTCGGTTCCCGCCTTGAAGGTCAGGTTGATGGCCACCGCGCCCGCGGAGTCACTGGTGGAGGACATGTAGATCAGGTTATCGATGCCGTTCAGCTTCTGCTCGATGACCTGGGTGACCGTATCCTGCACGGTC
>CAZHVY010000002.1:0-135754 GCA_964536305.1 uncultured Geobacter sp.
TCTTCTCGGAACCCACTGTTCGTCTACTATTTAGTTTTCAAAGACCAAGTCTGCCTTTTGATGAAAAGGGTAACCATCTCTCGCTACCCGCCGGACCCGCTCTCGCGTCCCCGTTCCCTCATCAAAGGGAACATGCTTATACCAAAACCCTCCGCTAACTGTCAATACAAAAAATGCACACGGGGCTAACATTTTTATTACCATTCAGTGAAGCCAGGTAAGAAACCCAGTAAATTCAGAATATTGCGATTAATTGCGAGGACTCGCAGCTTCGGACATAGTTCATTTCCCGTAAAGAAAAAGCGATTGGAAGAAATAACCGGGGCGAAGCCACATATCTGCTCCCCTAGTTCAGGAGACAGCGGCAAAGGGGCCATTGCAAGAAATAGATACTGGAGGAGGCGGATGATTGCGCTCAAAAGGCACGTCATGCTAATCTCCATTCCTAGCCTTCCACGTCAAAAAGAAGACACAGGAGGCAGAGCAAACAGGAAAGGATTAATTCCGCGACTCTCCAGCCAACAAGGACTAATGCACATGGCTACCATATATCTGGCATCTCCCCTGGGCTTCAGCCCTGAAAACGGTCATTATCTCGAAAAGATCAAAAGGCGGCTCACATCCCAGGGATTTACCGTTTTTGACCCCTGGGAGCAGACGCAATCAGCCCCGGACATCGCCCAGGCTTTCACCATTGAAAGATATCCGGAAAGAGTGTCTGCATTCCGCCGGATTTCATCTGAAATCGGCAAGCGCAATGAAGAGGGTATCAGAAACGCGGATATGCTATTTGCCGTTCTGGACGGAGCGGAAATCGATTCCGGCACAGCGAGCGAGGTTGGTTTCGCTTCGGCGCTGGGTAAAAGGTGTTACGGTCTGCGAACGGATATGCGCGACTCTGGCGACTTCTTGGGCGTTCCCGTAAACCTGCAGGTCCTTCATTTTATCGAACGTACCGGGGGGAAACTGTTTCGCGGCATAGATGATATAATCCTGGATGTCTACGAAAAATGAGGCGCTGCTTCTGAAGTCCGGAATAATCTGGCGGACGCCTGCCAGAGACTGCCGCGGAACGAATAACGCCCGAACTGTCGCCGCTTCAGGCAAACCAGGGCATGCGCGCCATCCTCCATCATGGAGAAACGACGGGTGCCTTTCCTCGCGCGCAATACCCCTATTTCCTGAAAACGCCTCCCACAAGTGTCGCCGTTATACTGCCAACCTTGACCTTGGTTTTCATCCTGACCGGGAGGAGTCGTTCATCGTCAGTCAACCATATCAACATTTCGCCCTTTCTCTCCATTATCCCTTCGGACTTCATCAAGGGTTTGATGACGATTGTATTGAAACTTCCCAGTTTCGTCTTGATCGTTTCCTTGCGCAACACCTGCACCTCCACCTTCCACAGCTTCTTGTTGTCCAGAATCGAGATGAAGACCGGCTTCCCCACTTCAAGCTTCAGGGTGCGGACGAAAAAAAAACTGGATAACGTATCAAGGGTGCCCTCGGGGATCGATATCTCCGCCTTTTCGCCGCTTATGTTGTCTTTATAAAAAGCAATGCCTTTCTCCTGGTCAAAGACAACCTCCTTGTCCCTGCGATGGCTCCCTTCCCGTATCTTCATGTGGTAGAGCCTGGGCAATCCTATCTTGCCGTTTCCCGCGCCAATCAAGACCGTTTCAATTCGATCTTCTACCGGGAAAAAGGTCGTGATCCAGTCCGCTGACCGGGCCGTGGAAATTATCCTGGTTTCAGTTCCGTCACCTCTAATCTCCTGCGTTGCCGTTCCGGCCTTGATGCCGGTCCAGGTAAGATCATATATCAGCTTTTCCGGAACAGTAAGCGCCAAGGCGCGGCGCGCATCAAGGGCCATTGCCGCAATCGCAATAATGCTGAAAGATACAACGAGGAGTCGCCCTGTTTTCAGGAGACCGCAAAAGGATATATTCATTTATAGTCCCTCCATGATTTGTCTTGGAATCCTTGGCAAATGGAACACTTGAGATTAAGCCGGCATCAACTCAGATGGAGACGTCAATCATGCGCATGGTTTTTTTGGCGTCACGAGGTCCGTCCTGTTGTAATCATCAGTCTCTTTGCTATAGTGGTAATCATTTAAGTAACTTCACACGTCGTCAGGGCAAAGGAGATGATCATGAAACTTGAAGAAGTAAAAAAAATTGCTAAAGAACGGGGCATTCAGATAAAAGGCCTGAAAAAAGCGGAAATAATCCACGCGATTCAGAGGAACGAAGGCAATAAGGACTGCTACGACACCGGCGGCTCCGAATCGTGCGGACAGAACAATTGCCTCTGGCGGGACGACTGCCGCTGAAGAAACGGCTTTTATCTTGCTTCATTCAACCTTCTCACAAGCTCGATAACCGTCACCTCAGGGGGGGCCAGAAAACGGATTGGAGGCCCCCACGTCCCTGTTCCGCGGCTTACATACAGAGCGGAATCCCCATGGAAGGACAAGCCGGTGATTACGGGATATGCCATGCGGGTAAAAAGGGAGAATGGGAATATCTGTCCCTTGTGAACATGACCGGAAAGCTGCAAGTCAAACAGGCCGGCGCTGCCTTTTTCCACCGTTGGCCGATGCTTCAGCAGAAGGACAAATCTGTCACGGGTCATGCCCGCCAAGATACCCTTTTCCTCCGGGTTCTGGAGTCCTTCATTTTTCGAGGCAGGATCATCCACTCCGACAATGGTCAGGGCGTCTCCAACGGCCCGGCTTTCTCCCCGCAACACATCAAAACCTGCGTGGCGGGTAAAGTCCAGTGAAGTTCCAATTCCCGCGTAATACTCATGGTTTCCCATAACCGCGTACTTTCCGAACAAAGGCCGCAACCTCCCCAGTTCGGCGGCAAAGGTCTCCATTCCATCTATCTGCCCATCCACGAGATCACCGGTTGACACCAGCACGTCCGGCCGCGCCTCCTGAATGGTCCGGACGATTTTTCGCAGGCGCTTCTCCCTCACAATCAAGCCCAGGTGGACATCGGACACCTGTACAATCCTGAGGCGTTCCATTGAGCCCGGCAGCTTCTCCGTGTTTATGACGACCTTCTCCGTTCGTATGTCGAGGGCTTCATGAAAACCGTAAACTGTAAGCCCCAGAGAAACGCACAGGGAAAGCATCAGTGCATGTCTGTCGGTCGGTTGAAAACCATGGGTTGTGAAGAATGGACATCGTAACAGCACTCTGCCAAGATCAACAAGCAAAGATGTGGTGAAAAACAGAAAGATGAATCCCATCCACAGATATCCGGCGTACGCAAGGGGCAGGGCAATCCACTCATATCCTTTCCTCTCCGCAAACCTCACCAGAATGGGCGCGAATACCATGAGCCCCATGAACAGTAGCATCCCGGCCTGCAAGGGGAATGGAACAACAAACGCCCCGGAAACCTTGCGATACATGTGAAAGTGCATTCCGCCATATATAAGCAGCAATAAAAGAAAAAAGACATACACGCGCATTTCTCCGGAAACTTGACTTTCTTCGACCTTTTTCGTCATCCCGCGCTTGTTGGACTCAGGCTTCACCACCTGAAATGCCGGGACGGAAGCCTCGCCCTCTTCGCCTGAACCAGGCGCCCGCGCGCTCCCGGATCTGGTCCATGTAATAGTAGACCACCGGGGTGATATAAAGGGTGAGCAGTTGTGAAACCAGAAGGCCACCCACCACGGCCAGGCCCAGGGGCCTCCTCGCTTCCGCGCCGGCGCCGAAACCCAGGGCTATCGGCAAGGTACCCATGAGTGCGGCCATTGTGGTCATCATTATCGGCCGGAAACGGACAAGAGCTCCCCTTTGTATCGCATCCAGGGCGGATACCGCTCCCCCGCGCTGTTCTTCAAGGGCGAAATCTATCATCATAATGGCGTTTTTCTTGACAATGCCGATGAGAAGTATGACACCTACAAACGCATAAACGGAAAGCTCCGAACCGAAGATCATAAGCGTAGCCAGAGCCCCGAAGCCCGCGGCGGGCAGGCCGGAGAGTATGGTTACGGGGTGGATGAAACTCTCGTAAAGGATACCCAGAACTATGTAAATGACCAGTATTGCCGCTAACAGAAGAATCCACAACCCCTTTATCGAGGCCTGGAATGCCTGGGCCGCTCCCTGAAAGCCGGCGCTGATGTTATGGGGAAGTGTTTTCCGGGCCAGGTCTTCAACAGCGGGCACAGCGTCACCGAGGGCAACCCCCGGTTCCAGATCGAACGAGATGGTTACGGACGGCAACTGCCCCTGGTGATTTACCGTCAAAGACCCCAAGTCCCTTGTGACCCTCGCCAGTGTATCAAGAGGCGCCAGCCGCCCTTCATCGGAACGTATATACAGCAGTTCAAGAGAGGAGGGGTCCGCGCGGTATTCATCTTCCAGTTCCAGAATGACCTGGAACTGGTCATTGGGCGCATAGATGGTCGAAACCTGGCGGGAACCGTATGCGTAATAGAGGGTATCCTCGATGCGCTCTGCTGAAATCCCCAGGGCCGAGGCCTTGTCCCGATCCATAATCACGTTCACCCGAGGATTGTTCATCTGCAGATCACTGGTCACATCCTGAAGCTGGGGAAGGGCCTTCATCTTCTCTTCCAGCGCAGCGGCGCCGGCATACAACGCTTCCGTATCCGGACTCTGCAGGGTATACTGGTACTGGCTCTTGGTCAGCCTGCCGCCTATGCGGATGGCGGGTGGATTCTGCGGGAACATCCTGATTCCGGGCACGGCAACGGCCTGTTTACGAAAATTCCGGATTATCTCATCCGAAGACAGTTTCCTTTCGTGGCGAGGCTTCAAGCGGATATTCATGCGGCCCGAGTTGAATGAGCCGCCGGCGCCCCCCGAGCCTACCGAAGACATGAATGCGGCGACATCGGGATCCGCGCCGACTAGAGCAGCCAGTTGCCCCTGTTTTTCCTTCATCTCTTCAAAGGAGATGCCCGGGGCCGCCTCGGTGAAGACGAATATCTGTCCGGTATCTTCAGTGGGCAGAAACCCCTTGGGAATACCGACAAACAGCAAGACTGTCGCCAGGGTGAGCACAACCACGCATGCGGCTGTAATACGTCGCCGTTCCATGACCGCCCGCAAGGATTTCTCGTAGGAGCGCAGCATGCCCTGGAAGAAGCGTTCCATAACTTCATAGAGACGGCCGTGTCTTTCCGTCGTGACCGGTCTGAGAAACCTGCCGCAGAGCATGGGGGTGAGCGTCAGGGAAACGAAACCGGATATGAGAATCGCCATGCTTATGGTAACGGCGAATTCATGCAACAGCCGCCCCATAATCCCGCCCATGAAAAGCACCGGGATAAATACAGCCACCAGAGAGAGTGTCATGGACACAATGGTGAATCCGATCTCCCGCGACCCCTTCAACGCCGCGTCCATTGCGCTTTCACCCTGTTCCATGTGCCGCACGATGTTTTCCAGCATGACAATGGCGTCATCAACCACAAAGCCGACTGAAAGAGTCAGGGCCAGCAAGGATATGGTGTTGATGCTGAACCCCATGAGGTACATGGCGGCAAAGGTCCCGATGAGGGAAAAGGGTAACGCCAGGCTCGGGATCAGGGTGGCGGGCGCATTGCGCAGAAAAAGAAAGATTACCAGCACCACCAGAAATACGGTCAGCGCAAGTGTGAAAGTCACATCGGAGACCGATTCCCGTATGGATATGGAACGGTCATAAATGATATCCAGGTCCACCGAAGCGGGCAATTGGGAACGAAATCCGGGCAGGAGGTCCTTTATAGCGTCCACCACCTCAATGGTGTTGGCGCCGGGCTGCCTCTGTACCGCAAGAACGACGGCACGGGTATTGTTGAACCAGCTTGCCACCTTGTCGTTTTCCACGCTGTCTATGACCTTGCCCAGTTCCTGAAGCCGCACCGGTGTACCATTGCGGTAGGCAACGACAACCGGACGGAACGCGTCGGCGTTGTACAACTGGCCGGCGGCCTGGATGGTAAAGGCCTGGGATTTACCGCTGAAGGTACCTACAGGCAGGTTTACATTGGCAGAGGAAAGAGCCGAAGAGACCTCGTCGATGCCTATCCCCCGGGAAGAGAGCGCCTTCGGGTCAAGCTGGGCGCGGACCGCGTACTTCTGCGCCCCGAACACCTGCACCTGCGCCACACCGGACAGCATGGAAATGCGCTGGGAAACGGCATTCTCCGCGTATTCATTGACAATATACAGGGGCAGGGTTCTGGAACTGAGCGCCAGATAGATGATCGGCTGATCGGCCGGGTTCACCTTACGAAAAGAAGGAGGCGCCGGCATGCTGTGGGGTAACTGACGGGAAGCGCTGGAAATGGCGGCCTGCACATCCTGCGCGGCTGCATCGATATCGCGGGAAAGATCAAACTGGATGGTAATCCTGGTAGACCCGTTACCATTCGTCGATGTCATCGAATCGATACCGGCAATGGTGGAAAACTGCTTCTCCAGGGGAGTGGCGACAGCAGACGCCATGGTGTCCGGGTTTGCCCCCGGAAGATTGGCCGTTACCTGGATGGTGGGAAAGTCCACGTTCGGGAGATCATTGACGGGGAGCAACCTGTAGGCAAACAGGCCGAAAATGAGAATGGACGCCATGACAAGGGTTGTCATGACCGGACGGTTTATAAAAAGCGCCGTGCCGTTCATCGGTCAGCGGCCTTCCCGTTAACCATCTCCCGCTTGACCGAAACCACCGAATCCGGCGCCAATTGCAGGTGACCATCGGTCACCACGGTCTCCCCCGGCGCCAGGCCTTTCATTATGATTGTGTCGCCGTCATGCATTCCTCCGGTGGTGACAGTCCGCATGTCCAGACCGCCACCCGGCTTGACCACGAACACGTACAATCCTGACTGTCCGGTCTGAACCGCGCGGGAAGGCACAACCACTGCGTCGGAGATAGTCTTCAGGGTGAGGAACACGGTAACGAACTGTCCCGGCCAGAGGTTTTGTTCCCGGTTGACGAACTCGCCTTTGATTCGAATCGTACCGGTCTGGGCGTCCACGCTGTTGTCGATAAAACTGAGGACGCCCTTTTCCCTTTGGCCGGTTTCCGTCAGGAGCGCCTCCACCTTCAACGTTCCGGAAGCGGCATACTTCCTGATTTCAGCAAGTTCCTTCTCCGCAACGGAGAAAGTGACATAAACAGGAGAAACCTGGTTTATGGTAACCAGCGCCTGCGCGTCGTTGGCCTTCACCAGGTTGCCCCGCTGAACCACCAGGTTGCCGGTTCTCCCGGAAATAGGGGAGCGAATGGAGCAGTAACCCAACTGGAGAAGCGCGTCATCCAGCGACGCCCTCCCCGCCCGCACGGACTCCGCCAGAGACTCCGCGTTGGCGGCAAGCTGGTCGTGCTGGTCCCGGGTGACTATTCCTTCCTTCAGAAGTTCGGCGTATCTCCCTGTCTGTACGCTCGCGAATCTTTCCTGGGCCGCATCCCGCGCCAGAGCCGCTTTCGCCCGCCTGACCGCTGCTTCATAGGGACGTCTGTCAATGGAAAACAGCAGTTGCCCCTTCCTGACATCCGCCCCTGCCCGGAAATGCACCTGTTCCAGCATACCCGTCACCTGCGATCTGACGGAAACGGAAGCATACGCCTCAACGTTTCCGATGGCGCGGATCCGCACGGGGACACTCTTGCGCACAGCCATGGCGACCTTGACCGGAACCGGCGCCCGGCTCTTCGCCGGCTCCTTGCGCGCGGAGCAGGAAGCAAGGAGCATCTGAGCCGCAAGCGCCAGGAAAAGTCCCATGACAAGAATGAAACCCGATGATTTTCTTCCCTTACACACCATGTCCGGTCTACCTGCTGTTTTCTTCATAGAGAGCATCGGCTTTCCTTACCTCCAGTGCAATGCCTTCCCGCTCCAGCAGTTCGCCGGTAACCTTCCAGAGATGGCCGATGGCAATGGTATACTCCGCCTGGGCCTTGATCTGATTCGTCCTGGCCGAGATGAGATCATTCTGGACATCTATGACTTCCTTTGTCGTAGCAAGACCGACTTCATTCTTCTTGATATAGGCGCGCAGACGTTCTTCGGCATAGAGATATCCCCTGTCAGCCACGTTCAGCTGAAGGTAGCTGGCACGAATCCCGCGCACGGCTATTCTTACCTCGTTTCTGATGGTGTCCTCCATGTTCCTGAGCCTGACCCGCGCCTGCTCCGAGTTGAGCCTGCTCTTTATGTAGGTGTTTTTCGCGTCGCGATTTCCTATTGGATAGCTGAATCGCAGTCCTACCTCCCATACCGGATACTCAGCGGTCCCGATCTTTTCCATGTCCCGCCCGTAATCCCTCCCGAGGCCGGTGAGAGCCGCGCTTCCGACAAAGGCCAGATCAGGCATGATGCGGTTGTGGGCCACACGGGTCTGAAGATCGGCCGTGCGAATATTCGTTCTCATGGCCAGCAAATCAGGACGCCTCTCCAGGGCGCTGGAGATGGCCTCATCCTCCTGTACCGGATACTCCGTCCTGTCAGGGGAGTCCAGGGGAACCACCTCTTTGTTCCCGTCTATCTGAAGCAGGTTCCGAACCACGTCCGCCTGATCTCTCACAGACTTTTCCGCGTCTATCAGCTCCTTTTCCCTCAGGGAAACGCCATATTCAGCGTTCAGAATCTCCATTGCCGGGAGCACACCCGCCCGTACCCTTCCCTTGGTCTCGGCAAGTATTTTTTCAGCGAGCTTCAGGGCGCTCTTCTTTGCCTCCAGGTTCTCCCTGAGGCTGAAGAGGGTATAATAGGCTGTCCGGGTTCTGGCTACAACATCCATGAGCTTGCCCTGGAACTCCTCCAGTGACGCCTCCTTGTTGTTCAGGGCGACGGCTATTCCCAGTTCGGTCGCGTCTCTTCCTAAGTTCTTGAGAAGCGGCTGGGTATAACTGAGGGTCAACTGTGATCTCCAATACTCGTTCAGAGCGCGGGTTGTATCGAAATTGTTTTTATTCCAGAGGTTTTCGAAGGCCAGACCCACAGTCCCCCCCACGGGCACAAGCTGGCTCACTCCGGCGTTGGCCTGGTAGTTTTTCTGCCGGCGATTCCCTCCTGAAAGCAGGGAGTTTTCAGACTGGGTCGTTGAATGCTGATAATTGGTGTACAGATTGAGCAACGGGTCGTAAATGCCCCGGTTCTTTCTGACCTCAGCCTCGTACATGGCCGGATTATAAAGCTCGGCCCTGACTTCCAGGTTTTTTTCCACCGCCATGCCGACTGCCTGTTTCAGGGTAAGATTCAGGGGCGCATCACCGGCAAGGGCATACCCGGAAAAGCAGGCATAAGACAGCGCCAGCGCCATCAGATATGGTAACGGTCTTTTTCCATAAAGCATCGGTAATCCTTTCTTGTATCGGAAATGATGCGGCCGTCCCTGAATATCACTTTTCTCCAGGTAAAAATGGCGATATCCGGCTCATGGGTCGCCATAAAATGGTAATCCCCTGCCAGTTCAGCTTCTGAAAGATGGCCATGATTTCCACGATGGTAAGGAAATCCAGGTTGCCGGTGGGTTCGTCCGCCAGAACGAGCGTCGGCTCGTTCACCAGCGCCCTTGCGATTGCCACGCGCTGCTGCCACCCTCCGGACATTCGGTTGCTGACATGATCCGGAATCTGGTTTCGCCCGCCACACCTGACAATGATCACCTCTCGATTCCCATGTCAAGCCAATTACAGTATCAGTGAATATTATTTTGTGTTTTTATCGCATCGTTCTTTTGATGGTTGACATTGCTTCAGTAGCCTGGAAGATCCGTCTTTACGTCCTTTTCAAAGATGAAAAATTGCGATACTGTTGCGCCATGTCGTTCATTCCGCCCCTTTTTCATCAATTGAAGGATACTCGAATGTTTTTTGGAAACACAACCCATGACTGATCGCCGTTTTGTAATACCTGATATCCATGGCTGCGCCCGCTCATTGGATGCGCTGTTGAGGGATGTCCTCCATCTCAGGAAGAGCGACACCCTTTTCCTCCTCGGCGATTATATAGATCGCGGACCGAGAAGCAAGGAAGTCGTCGACCGCATCATCTATCTCAAAAAAAGTGGATATGCCCTGCACACCCTTCGAGGCAACCACGAGGAGATGATCCTTCGCGCCTGCTCAAACCCGGATTACAACCGTGTCTGGATGCTGAACGGCGGCAGGACGACCCTCGATAGCTTCGGAATTGACGCCCCCTGCGACTTGCCTTCCTTGTACAAGAGTTTTTTCGCGGGACTCAAATACTACATCGAACTGGATGACTATATCCTGGTACACGCCGGCCTGAACCGTGACGCTGATGATCCGTTCAGCGACATGGACGCAATGCTTTGGAGCCGTCCTGATAGTAGCGCGAAAATCAGTAATATCGATGGCAAACCCGTAATATCAGGCCACACGCCAGTGACAAGAGAGGCCATATTGGAGTCTGCGGGAACAGGCGAAATATTTCTTGACAATGGTTGCGTCTATTCATCCAACCCGGATTTTGGTTCACTGACAGCCCTTGAACTGAATTCCCTGTCGTTTTACTTTCAAAAAAACATAGATTAAGCGAGACCATGCGGGAGGCGATTTCATGAGACACTATCGAAAGGAACTCTGGTTCGAGATCAGCAAGAGACGGGATTTCATAAACATCACCCATCAGGTTCGAGAGTGCGTTACTGAAAGCGAGATCAAGGATGGTCTCGTGTTATGCAACGCCATGCATATCACCGCCAGCGTTTTTATCAACGATGACGAACCAGGCCTGCACGTGGATTTCGAGGAGTGGCTGGAAATGCTCGCTCCGGAAAAACCCTATTCCCAGTATCACCACAACGGATGTGAAGACAATGCCGACGCCCATCTGAAAAGGACGATCATGGGACGCGAAGTTGTTGTAGCGGTAACCGACTACGACCTTGACCTGGGACCATGGGAACAGATTTTTTATGGAGATTTCGACGGCAGGAGAAAAAAAAGGGTTCTTGTGAAGATAATTGGAGAATAGGATGCCTCTTCATTGAGCGGCGTCCAATTCAATGGAATCGTAAAACCGGCGAATTGCGGTAATAAACCTGATCAGGTTATCATAACGGCTGGATAAGGAATCGGCGGACGCATCACGCGCAAGCCCTGGAATTCTTTCTCCGATGGCTTGAGAACCCTCGCGCGACATCATCCGCCTCATCTGTTCAGGAAGTGGAACCTGGAGGACAACGAAAGAGGTGACTTACAACATTCTAACCGATGAAAAAATCATTTCTGCGCGCTCTATTGGATAATATGGTGGTATCCAGCAACTCACCGCACCCGGTACATTTCCATGCATAAAAAGATCGAACATAATCGAAATACTTTTCTGAAAACATCAGCCCTTTGCATTTTGGACATTGCATATCGATCCCTCCCTTGAATTATTCATTTCTACCAGGTACGGGAATTTATTACATCATGCATGCCAATCTGGTTTCCAGATTTCCTCCGGTTCGACGCCAACGGTTAAAAATGGGATATTTTCATAGAAAATCCAATAAATTAGTCAATTTTTAAAAAATTTTTTCACTTGCCTTATTTTTGCTTTTCCTATCCCTCGCACCCTCTCCAACTCCTCCAGACAAAATATATCGCCATTATTTTGACGATCCTCGACAATCCTTTCCGCAGTGGCATAGCCGATTCCCGGAAGTTTCACCCAGTCATCAACCGTCATCTTATTCGGATCCAAAGGAATCCCAAGGATCATTTTTTCGCTTGTCGACATGCTTTTCTTTTCAATTTCAAGAAGATTTCCTTTTTTTCGAGATACCCATAACACATCTCCACTGTTGATGCCATGGCTCAATAATGAGTCCTTCGCACCACAGACTCCATGGCCCGTAACCGTCATTTTCATGACGGTTATTGTATCATCAGCGTGATGATACTGATATATACCTGGATTTACAACGTTTCCATCAACACGAATCGTAACCGTCCCGGACGGGGGGGTTCCTTCAGGCAAAAAAAGAACCGGGGTGTCTTCCCCTTGGAAGATACCCCGGCTCTTTATCACAAGCATTAACGCAATCATCAGCGCGACGATACATAGAACGCAGCGATGATGGCGCTCGCTCATTTCTTCTGTTTCTCCTCCTCGTCGACCTTGTGCAGCTTATACTCCACGCTGTCTATCAACGCCTGATAAGAGGCTTCAATAATGTTGTCCGAGACCCCTACCGTTCCCCAACGGTTCTCCTTGTCGCCAGACTCGATAAGAACCCTGGTTACTGAAGCCGTGCCCTGCCCGGCAGGCAACACCCTGACTTTATAATCATGCAACTTTACTTCCTTAAGCCTCGGATAAAACTTTTCCAGGGCCTTGCGCAGCGCATTATCAAGAGCATTCACCGGTCCGTTCCCCTGGGAGGCAGTGTGCTCTATCCTTCCACCGACCTTTACCATGATGGTTGCTTCCGAGAGAGGCTTTTGATCGTCGTGCCGCCTTTCATCAATGACACGGAATCCCATAACGGAGAAAAATTTCCGGTGTGTGCCCAGAGCACGCTTCATAAGGAGCTCGAATGAGGCCTCCGCCCCCTCGAACTGATAGCCCCGGTTTTCCATATCCTTGATATTATCCAGGATTTCCATTGCCACCGGGTCTTTGCTGTCCAGATTTATGTTGAATTCTTCAGCCTTTGCGAGGATGTTCGAGCGCCCGGAAAGATCCGAGACAAGAACGCGGGTGGCATTGCCGATAAGCTCGGGTCTGATGTGTTCGTATGTCTCCGGGTGGCGCTGGATGGCGCTGACATGCACTCCCCCCTTATGGGCGAATGCGGACTTCCCGACGTAAGGCTGATGCTTGTCCGGCGACAGGTTGCAAAGCTCATATACGAAACGTGAGATCTCGGCCAGCCTTCTCATCTGCTCGTCGGAGATACAATCCTTTTTCATTTTCAGTTTGATCGCCGGAATAATCGAACAGAGATTCGCGTTGCCGCACCTCTCCCCGAAACCGTTTATCGTCCCCTGTACATGCACGACTCCACTATGAAGCGCGGCAATGGTGTTGGCCACCGCGCACTCGGAATCGTTATGGGTATGTATGCCCAGAGGGGTTGCGATATGTCTCCGTATCTCGGTTGTGATGTCCGCTATCTCATAAGGCATTGTCCCGCCATTGGTGTCACACAAGACAATGCAGTCGACTTTTGCCTCCTCCGCGGCCTTCAGGGTTTTAAGGGCATAATCAGGGTTCGCCTTATAACCGTCGAAAAAATGTTCGGCATCATAGAACACCTCGCCCACACGGCCCTTGAGATATTCCAGGGAATCAAAGATCAACTCCAGATTCTCTTCGAGGGAGATACGGAGCGCCTCCCGCACCTGAAAATCCCATGTCTTTCCGAAGATAGTAACCACATCGGCCTCGGACTGTACAAGGGTTCGGATGTTCTGGTCCTTGTCAGGTGTCGTCTTTGCCCTTCTGGTCGAGCCAAATGCCGCGACCTTTGCCCGGATGAGCTTTTCTTTTCCTATCTCTTTGAAGAAAGAAACATCCTTTGGATTACTACCCGGCCATCCACCCTCGATATAATGGATTCCCATCTCGTCAAGCTTGTGGGCGATACGGATCTTGTCTTCGACAAGCAGGGATATATCCTCTGCCTGGGTACCATCGCGAAGTGTTGTATCATAGAGCTTTATCTGGCTCATACGTCACCTTTATCGTTAAGATAATACTCCTATTCCGGCTTGACATCCTTACCGGCCAGACCGAACACGTCATGCAGGACGCGGACGGCAAGCTCGGTGTATTTAGCATCAACAATGACGGAAATCTTGATCTCCGAAGTCGAGATCATCTGGATATTTATACCCTCCTCGGCAAGAGTCTCAAACATCTTGGTGGCAACCCCGGCGTGGCTACGCATTCCGAGGCCCACAATGGAAATCTTGGAGATGTTCTCGTCCGTAATAACGTCTCTGGCGTTTATTTCGGCCGCGGCTTCCTTGGTAATCATGAGGGCCTTCTTGAAATCGGCCTTGCACACGGTGAATGTAAAGTCGGTGTAACCTTCCTCGCTGACATTCTGTACGATCATGTCAACCGAGATGTTAGCCGCCGAGAGCGGCGACAGAAGTCTGGCCGCGATCCCGGGCTTGTCCGGGACCCTCATAACCGCTATTTTTGTTTCATCTTTTGCATAGGTAATTCCAGAGACGAGAATCGACTCCATTTCACTATCCTCCTTGGTAACCAGGGTTCCCGGATTATCGTTAAAGCTCGAACGGACATGGACATCCACGTTGTATTTCTTGGCAAACTCGACGGAACGGATCTGGAGAACCTTGGCGCCGAGACTGGCAAGCTCGAGCATCTCATCGTATGAAATCCGATCTATTTTTCTTGCGTCGGAACAGATATTTGGATCAGTCGTATAAACACCGTCCACATCTGTAAAGATCTCACAGACATCAGCCTTCAGGGCCGCCGCCAACGCTACGGCCGAGGTGTCGGATCCGCCCCGGCCAAGGGTAGAAATATTTCCATCTTTATCGACACCCTGAAACCCGGCCGCTATTATTATGGTTCCGGAATCCAGATCCCTGCGTAAATTTTTGTCGCAGATCCTGTCAATACGGGCCTTACTGAAGGCGCTGTCAGTCACTATGGGGACCTGGTGCCCCAGGTATGACTTGGCATTATACCCCATGGATTTAAGGCAGATGGACAGAAGAGCGACCGTGACCTGCTCACCCGAGGCCACGAGTACGTCATACTCCCGGCTGTCTGGAAATTCACATATCTCCTGGGCCAGCGCGACAAGCTTGTTCGTTTCCCCTGACATGGCTGAAACAACTACGACAAGCTTATTCCCGGCATCATACTCTTTGGCGACCCGCTTGGCGACGTTTCGGATCCGCTCGACGCTGCCGACCGACGTGCCCCCGTATTTTTGCACAACTAGAGCCATTTCCCGTCTCCCATCCTGTTTAGTTGAATCCTGAACCCTTATTGTTTCAAGTTATTATCTGAATTGCATATCAACAAGCGATGCTTCAGGTCAAACACAATCTGTTCCACAATCCGAGGCAAGTTCCCGCGCAAGCTTCTCGTAACGCCCCCCGCAAGGGATAAGTTCCAGGGTTCTGGACGTATCACCGGAACATATAAAGACGATCTTCAGATACTCGTCCGGAAACTCGAATCCCAGCCTGTCGGCCCACTCCACCAGACAGAGTCCGCGACCGTAAAAATACTCATCAAAGCCAAGTCCAAGGATGTCAGCGTCTCCGCCAAGACGATAGAGATCAAAATGATAGAGGGGAATCCGTCCATTGTACTCATTAAGCAGGGTATAAGACGGGCTTGCCACGCAGACACGGGGATCCACCCCCACACCTCTTGCAACACCCTGGGCGAAGTGTGTCTTGCCTGAACCCAGATCTCCCGTCAAAGCGATAAAATCACCCGGGCTTGCCAAGCGTCCGAGACACTCGCCAATGGCAAGGGTTTCTTCCACGCTGTTGCTGATAAGAACCGCCATGCCCCTAGCGGACCATGCTTCGGATAAGATCGATACGGGAAACCATCCCCACCAGCTTACCCCTGTCCACGACCGGAAGCGAATGAATCTTCCGCGCTGTCATGATATCCGCTATCTCGCTGACCGGAGTTGACGGAGTTACCGTCAGGACCTCCGGGGTGCAGATTTCCCCCACGGTTCTGGCTGTCATCCTGTTGAGTTCTTTTTCAAATTTCTTGTCGCTCTCGAGGTAGATAACCCAATCAAAGAGGGAAATGACGGTGGGGATATGAAAACTTCTGTCCTGCTCAATCAGGTCGGACTCGGTAACGATCCCGACAAGCACGCCTTCGGAGTCAACGACCGGAACGCTCCCGATGTGGTGATTTGTGAAAATCTCGGCCAGTTCGCGGATAGAAGTATCCCTGGAAACCGCAACAACTTCCCTGGTCATGATGTCACTGGCTGTAAGCATATTTTTTCTCCCTGCCGCCGCAAACCCGATGGTTCGGCAAAGCGTTCTTTGAGCCCGAGCAATCAGGCCGGTTCATTTGACAAAACTTTTGCATCTTTCGTCAGGTATTTTCAGATACAGCCATTTTACATCTGAAGTATTTCCCTGTATGCCAGTGGAAGCCTCTCCTGAACGTCCGTGGCGGAAATACCGATTTCCCCCTTGTTCCGAGCGGCCAGGTCAGCGGCGAAACCGTGGAGGAACACCCCAAGGCGGCATGCGTCCCAAGGAGAATACTTCTGCCCCAGAAGCGACACGACAATACCGGTCAGAACGTCGCCCATTCCTCCGGAGCCCATCCCCGGGTTACCGCTCCCGTTTATCGCAATGGCGCCTTCCGGTGAGGCAATTACCGTCCCCGCGCCCTTCAGGACCAGAAACACCCCATATCGGGCTGCAAAAGATCTGGCGATGGAGATCCTGTCATCCTCAATGGCCGAGACGGACAATCCGCAAAGCCTTGCCATCTCGCCCGGGTGAGGCGTAAGAATCAGCGCAGTGGATGCAGTGTTGTTAAGAATCGCCATATCTTCGGCAATTGCATTGAGACCGTCCGCGTCCACCACCACCGGGATCGTCGAGGACATAACAATACGCCTTATCAGGTCAACAGTCTCGGCCTCGCGAGAAAGCCCCGGCCCGATGGCAAGGGAATCCTTCCCCTGAGCGGCGCGGAGGATCGCGTCACGGTTTGAGGAACGAAGAAATCCCTTTCCCCCGTCTTCTACGGGAAGGGTCATGGCCTCGGTTGTTTTGACCTCGAGGATGCCATTGAGGCTCGCCGGGCAGCAAACCGTGACGAGTCCGGAACCGGTTCTCACCGCGCTGTTTGCCGCAAGACACGCCGCTCCTGTTTTACCCGTCGAACCTGCAACTATGAGGCAGTGTCCATATGCTCCCTTGTGCCCGCACCGGTCACGGGATTTTATCAGGAGGCGTGCGGCGGCCATGTCAATATACTCAAATGTCTCTAGTGACTCCTGGACGGCGCAGGGTATCCCGATATCCACAACCCTCAGTCTCCCGGTATGTTTCCGCCCCGGATATACGACATGTCCGGTTTTCGCGAAACCGAAAGTCACCGTAGTATCGGCTGAAACCGCCAGCCCCAGAACACGGCCGGTGGAAGCGTCAATACCGGAGGGAATATCGACGGACAGGACCGGTCGCCCCGAAGCGTTCATCAATCCTATGGCTTCGGCATGGGCGCCCGATACTTCCGTATTGAGGCCGATTCCGAACAGAGCGTCGACAACGACGGTTGCATTCCGGAAAATCTCCGAATACCGGGTCAACTCTCCGGGCACGGGGCAAAAGGCAACCAGGGAAGGGTCAAGAAGCGCCAGGTTTGCCTCGGCATCGCCGGCAATATCCCGACGCGCGGCAAGGACAAAGACCCTGACGCTCCATCCGCGAACCAGCAGGGAACGCGCTATGACATACCCGTCCCCACCGTTGTTCCCCTTGCCGGCGACTACCACCGCCAGTTTCCCGCTCCCGTCGCCCCATTGCGCGAAAACCTCATCCGCGCACGCGCGGCCGGCGGTTTCCATGAGAACACGGCCTGGAATCCCATACTGGTCCATGGTTCGACGTTCCGCCATGCGCATTGTTTCAGCCGTGACAATCAGCATTTTCTATCGCTCCAGAACCACCATGGCGACACCATAAGTCCCGTCATGAGACAGGGAGACGAAACTATTTTTCAAATCAAGTTGGCGAAAGATGACCTCCGACCTGCCGCCAAGCTCAAGATCCGGCTTGCCCATGTCGTTATTAACCACTTCCACATCGTGCCAGGACATACCGTCCCGCAGACCCAGTCCGATTGCCTTGAAAAATGCCTCCTTTGCGGCAAAACGAATGGCATAATGCTGGGCGCTTTTTTTCCTGCCACGGCAATATTCATTCTCCGCCGGGGTGAAAAGGCGCTGAAAAATCGCGTCCTTCCCCTCCGAGAGGAACCGCTCGAAACGCGATACATCCACTATATCAACTCCGATGCCAAAAATCATCGAACAACCCTTTTCACAAGGGACCTTCCAAAGGAAGCCACACGCATGCAATCCTCTCCCCATCTGCAAGGGCGCCTTATCAATTTACGCCCCCAACCACTGGAACAGCCGGGACGAACTCCTCTCAGTGACACGGCGCCAGCGTTGAATGCAACCGTAATGCACCTTTTTACCGGGAATACAGACACGTGTCAATTTCTTCTTTTTTCTTCTAACCAGGCGTTATCAGCGCAAGAATACCGATACATCAAAAGCGCCCCATGGCCCTTGAGCGGCAGGAAAGCAGATTTGTTTCCCACCTGCTGTTTACCGTGCCTCAGTTTAATGGTAGACTTTGCCGGTAATGGAATATCATAAGGAGGTGCATATGTCCGACAGGAGAACGACCGTGAAGGCAGGGGCTTTGCTTCTAATCGCCGGGGGGATCATAGGCGCGGGTGTGGCGCTGCTCTTTGCCCCACAATCAGGGAAGGCTACCCGGAAAGACATTTCGCGGTATGCAAGGAAGGCGAAAAGGAGAGCAGAAGAAGTCGCCGACGATTTTTCCGAAAGCATATCCAGAATGGTAGACACTGTGGGTGAAAAGACCGCGGATATCCTCGACAGGGGAATTGACGTTGCCCATGAAACGAAAAAGGAGATTCTGCGGGCCATCGAAGACGGTCAGGAAAAACTCGAGAAGCAGCGATCACGTCTGGCTCGTTTCCTCGGGTAATGCATCTTCCTTTTCCGGAATAAGGGAGGGTGCGTAATTTCCATCGCCCCTCCTCAACCGGCCAATCACTTACAGCCCCTGGCCTTTCATCTCTTCCTTCAATTCCTCCAGCACCGCCCTGACCTCACGAATCATTTCCCCGGCCCTGGGTGACGTCTCTTTCTGCAGGTATTGCTCGAAATAGTTAACTGCCTCATCAATCCTCTCCTGATCGAGGCAGATGCTCCCCATGGTCAGATAGGGAAGAGGAAACGCCGGATCAAGACGTATGGCCGCGAGACATTCCGTTTCCGCCTCATCCAGCTCATCCATGTCATAGTAAAGCTCTCCGAGGTTGAAGTGGGCGGCGCCGTCGTCCGGATCAATCTCGATCCCCCTCCGGTATGCCTCGATAGCCTTCTCCCTCTGGTCCAAACCATAATAGGCGTCTCCAAGGGCATTCAGGGCGAACACGTTACCGGGATCCATTTTCAGTGCGGTGTCATATGATTTGATGGCCTCCTCCGGTTTTTCCATGGAGTTTAATACCAGGCCGAGGCTGACATATCCGTCCGGATCGTCCGGGCTCAACTCAATGACCTTCCGATAAAGCTGCATAGCATCCTCATAGCGTCCCGCTTCAAAATGCAGATCCCCGACGGCGGTAAGAGAATCGGTATTGCCGGGTTCGAAGCGAAGACCTTCTTCATAAGCCGCAAGGGCTTCTTCAAGCTGTCCCTGCTCAGCGAGAACCGACCCCATCATGAAATGTCCCTCGGCTTCCAGAGGCTTCAACTCAATGCACCGCGAAAAGCATTGCACGGCCTTGGCAAAGTCACCGTTCTCCATGCAGGAAATTCCAGCCTGAAGACTTTCTTCAAACATATCGGACATTTTACCCCCCTCTCATCCATCAGTTCATTTTTTGGCAAACTATATCAGAAACAGAAACCCTTTACCAGAAATCAGCCTCCCCCGCCGCATGGAATCTGAATAGTCTTTCCTTCGTTTATTGAATGCCGTATACTTCCGAAAATATACCGTCGGGGATCAAACGCCATGCATGAAGACAATTTCGAAAGCCTGGGACTGCGGACACTGGAAGACATAAGCAGCCTTATCCTTCATTCACACGACCTGCGTGAAACCCTGCAAAATATCGTAAACCTTGTTGCTAAGCGCATCGGGACCGACGTATGCTCCATCTATCTCCTTGAAAAGGACGGAGAGACACTGACCCTTTACGCAACAAAAGGCCTTTCACGGAGCGCTGTTGGCAAGGTCCGCATGAACACTTCCGAAGGATTGACCGGCCTGGTAGTGGAGCGGAAGGGGGTTGTGGCCATAGAGGACGCCCCGTCCCACCCTCGTTACAAGTATTTCAGAGAGACCAGGGAGGAACGTTTCCATTCCTTTCTCGGGCTCCCCCTTTTCGAACACAAGAGCCCCACCGGCGTCATCATCGTCCAGACCAGAGAACCGCGTTCCTTTTCTCCCAGGGAAATAAGCGCCCTTACCACTATCTCCAACCAGATAAGCAGCATCGTAATCAATGCCAGACTCCTTGACTCCATTCGCGTAAAAGAGGAAGAACGCGATTTCTTTCAACGGGAACTCCTCAGAATGAAGTCCGGCGAGGCGACGCCTTATCCCGCCAGGAGGGAAAAAGGACCTCGGATGATGCGTGGAATTGCGGCATCACCGGGCTTTTCCATGGGAGGAGTTTCCGTCCTTGACCGATCCGCGTCTGTTCCTTCGCTTTCGCCCAAGCAGACCGGGTCTCGACAGGAAGAGAAAAAGCTCTTCTTTCTTGCCGTGGAAAAGGCGAAGATACAGACACTATATCTGGAGAAGCGTGTGGCAAGAACCCTTTCCAAGGAAGACGCCGCGATTTTCCATACACATCTGATGATACTTGAGGACCGGGGATTCACCGCGAAGGTCCAGGAACTTATCGAACAAGACTTTGGCGCTGTCAGGGCGGTAGAAGATGTCGTTGAATCCTATGTGGACGCATTTTACCGCATGGATGACCCGTACCTCAGAGAAAGATCGGCGGATATGAAAGACATCGGCCGGAGAATCATCGATTGCCTTCTGGGAAATGAGCGCCCGGTCTTGGAATTGCGTGACAAGAGAATAATCGTCGCAAAGGAGATTCTTCCATCGGATCTGGCAATCCTCGACCATGAAAAAATACTGGGAATAGTTTCCGGCAGCGGCGATATCAACTCCCACGCATTCATTATGGCCAAATCCCTCGGCATACCCGCGGTGATTGCGCCTTGGGAGAATCTGAGAACAGTATCCCGCAAAGATGAAATGATCGTCGACGGCAATACCGGATGCGTCTACACCAACCCCGATGCGAAGGTAAAAGGTGAGTACGAACGTCTTCAGGCCGACTTCAGCCGAAAGCAGCGCGAACTATCGGAAATCCGCGACCTTCCAGCCCTGACCACGGATGGGACAAGAGTCGTCCTGCTGGCGAACATCGCTCTTCTCAACGATGTCAAGGTCGCTTTGGCCAACGGGGCGGAAGGCGTCGGCCTTTATCGCACCGAATTTCCCTATATGGCAAGAGATTCCTTTCCGGACAGAAACGATCTCGCCCGAGTCTACCGAAAAATTCTTGAAGGTTTTTCACCACTTCCGGTCACCATACGTACGCTCGACATAGGCGGAGATAAAAACCTCCCCTACTTTCCCCATCCCGAGGAAGAAAATCCCTTCATGGGATGGAGATCCATCAGGCTTTCGCTGGAAAAGGAGGAAATCCTTCGCGAACAACTGGCTGGCATACTGATGGCTTCAGCTTACGGCTGCGTACGTCTTCTGTTCCCCCTCGTCTCTTCACTGGAAGAGGTGGAACAACTCAAGAAGATCCTGGCCGAGACTGAACAGGAAGTGATAAAAGCCGGAAATCCCGTAGCCGAAGAGCTGCAATTCGGCATTATGATTGAGGTTCCAGCCGCCGTACAGATTGCGGATTTTCTGATCCGCGAAGTGGATTTTTTCAGCATTGGCACCAACGATCTGATTCAGTACACACTTGCCGCTGACCGGAACAATTCTAAAATTAAGCAGTATTATGACCCTTACCACCCCGCGGTTCTGCATTACATCAGTCAGGTGGCGGACAGCGCGGCAAGGGCCGGCAAGCGCGCTTCCCTGTGTGGAGAATTGGCATCCGACCCCTTGAACTCGATTCTGCTTCTCGGCCTTGGAATCACCGAATTGAGCATCTCGGCGCCCGCCATTCCGGCGGTAAAACAGGCGCTTCGGTCAATATCCCGAAAAGAGGCCAAGATTTTCGCGGATAACATCCTGAATCTGGGCAGCTCGGTGGAAATCCGTCGGCAGATGGAGATCTTCGGAAACAGCCACGGCTTTTCCGTAACCGCAAGGCAATCATGACCACAAAGGAGAAGTTGGAAAAATGACGACACAGAAAAAGAAGATTGAAGTTGCCGGATCAGTTTCTCTATGCAAGGCGGATCTGGAGTACCTCGGCAGCGACAGGATAAGGCTTCTGGAAATGATAGATGAGTATGGTTCCATTACCAAGGCAGCCAAGGCCGTTGGCATAAGTTACAAGACCGCCTGGGATACGATGGACGCCATCAACAATCTCTCAGACAAGCCGCTGTTCGTGCGCATGGCGGGCGGCAAGTCTGGAGGAGGCACACGCCTGACCGATGAGGGCCGTGAGGTAATCAAGAAGTACCGGGTCATTGAAGAAGAACACACGAAATTTCTGGCCAACATCACCAAAAGGGTCGGTTCAGCCCATGAACTCTATAAATTCATCAAGAGGATATCCATGAAAGTCAGCGCACGGAACATCTTTGCGGGCACCATCTCAAAACTGACCAAAGGAGCGGTCAACTCGGAGGCAGTCCTGTCTTTGAGGGGCGGGGACAACCTGGTGTCCATCGTAACCAATGACAGTGTCGAAAACCTGGGACTGCGAGAGGGAGGGGATGTCTACGCCATAATCAAGTCCAGCTCGATACTTCTGGGAAAAGATCTGGACTCCGCGAAACTGAGCACCAGCAACATTCTCCAGGGAAAGGTGATGAAGATTATGGAAGGCTCGGTCAACACCGAAGTAGTACTGGAACTTTCCGGAGGCAACACCATCAGCGCCATTGTCACTTGCGAAAGCGCCCAGCGGCTGTCTCTGAGTGAAGGTGAGCGCTGCTGCGCATTCTGCAAGGCTTCCGATGTGATACTCGGAATAGGATAGCAAGGGTCAGGTCCGATTTATGCCGAGTCTCTTCATCACCACCTGCATATCATCCCAGACATGACGTTTCATGGCCGGATTCCTGAGCAGGTAGGCCGGATGGAAGGTAGGCATCAAGGCAATGCCGTGGTAGTCATGGAAGCGCCCCCGAAGACGGGAGATCGGCTCGCGGGATTGCAGAAGGGACTGGGCTGAGAATGTCCCCAGGGCCACGATCACTTCGGGCCCTATAACCCTCAACTGCCTGCGGAGAAAAGGCTCGCAGACGCCTATCTCCTCGGGTCGTGGATTGCGGTTGCCGGGCGGACGGCATTTCAATACATTGCAGATGTATACCTGTTCCCTCTCAAACCCCATGGCCTGAATGATTTTCGTCAACAAGCGGCCCGCCTCCCCTACAAACGGCTCACCGGCAAGGTCTTCCTCCCGACCGGGGGCCTCTCCAACAAAAACGAGACTGGCCTTCCCGTTTCCGCTTCCGAACACAAGGTTGGTCCTGAATTCTCCCAAGGGGCAGCGGAGGCATTGGCCAAGTTCGCCTCTGATGGTATCCAGAGTATCCATTACGGATTCAACCACTCCCGCCGGAGGAGACGTCTCAGCGTCGGGATTCTCCTGAATGTCCTCAACATCTCCTTCATCCTCCCGGACAAAGGCCGACACAGGCAACCCATCAACGCCTGATTCACTCAGGTCGACGAGATATCCCCGCAATGCCGACAGCAGATACCGAAGTTCCGAGTCACTCATTCGTTACCCCTTTACATTCATCGGCGCATTCTCTATCCTGTAGAACATGTTCATCATTGCGGCGGCTCTTCTCCTTCTTCTCCTCATTCCCCACGACGCCTTTGCCTGGGGGCCAGGTTTCCATCTTCAGATCGGTTCAACCGTACTGGGCAACCTTCAGTCGCTTTCACCGGCGGTTGCCGCTCTGCTGGGAAACTATCCCCTGGATTTCCTGTATGGATGCATAGCGGCCGACATCACCATCGGCAAGAAATTCACCCATTATCTGCAGCACTGCCACCGGTGGCCCATAGGCCTGAAAGTCCTGGCAAACGCAACGGTCAAATCCCAGGAAGCGTGCGCGCTGGGCTATCTGTCCCACCTGGCCGCGGACACGGTCGCCCACAACTACTTTGTGCCCTACAAAATCATGTTGAGCTTCTCGACCCTCACCATGAAGCACACTTACTGGGAAATGCGGTTCGACAGCGCCGTAGACAAGAAAATATGGGAAGTGGGAGAAAGGGTTGCCACCGGACATTACAAGCTTAATGACGTCCTGCTCAGAAAGGTGCTGTCCGACACCATTTTCTCGTTTGCCACAAACAAAAGGATCTTCAACTCAATCCTGCTCCTGGGGCGCATGGAAAAGTGGCAGGGTGTCATAAGCACCGTTTCATCGTTGTCGCGGTACGTGCTGGAAGAAAACGACCGCCAGGAATATACCGCCCTTTCCGAAGAAGCGGTCTTCGACTTTCTGAACAACCAGGAAAACTCCCGCTATTTCCTCGCGGACCCCACAGGCGAACGGGCGCTGGCAACCGCGCAGGCCGTTCGGAAAAACCTCCGGATCCTCTACAAGAGCGGAAAGATAACACAGGCCGACGCATTTAATCAGCTTGAAGAGCTGAAACCGAAACTGCGCCGGTCCATCTGCGCGCCGGCCCTGCTGCAGCAGATACATCCGACAAACAGGGAGAGGAAGAGTTATCGATTCTCTTCTTTCCGCCCCTGACCGAGTCTCTCCACAATCCTGTCAAGGATCTCGTCCGCCAGCTCATCCTTGCCCATGAGCGGCAGGGCTTCCGCACGTCCATCACGCGTCAGTATCTTCACGATATTCGTGTCCACCGCAAATCCCGCGCCGTCGCACGTCACATCGTTTCCAACCACCATATCCAGGTTCTTTTCCGAAAGTTTTCTGGCGGCGCTCTCAGCAGCATCCCCGGTCTCCGCGGCGAATCCCACCAGAAAACATCCGCCCTTGTTACGTCCCAGTTCAGCGAGGATATCCGGATTTTTCACCAGCTTTACGTTGAGAGGGGTTTCACCCTTCCTTATCTTCAACGGGGACCTCTCTTCGGGCCTGTAATCCGCGACGGCGGCCGTTTTGATGACCACATCGACCGAATCGAACAGGCGCAGCACGGCTTCACGCATCTCTTTCGCCGATGTTACGGCAATGGTCTCAACCCCCCATGGCGCGGCAAGAGAAACCGGGCCGGTAACGAGATAAACCCGCGCCCCTCTTCGCCAGGCCGCCCGGGCAACGGCATAACCCATTTTCCCGGACGAATAATTGCTGAAAAACCGCACTGGGTCCATCTCTTCACGGGTCGGTCCCGCTGTTACCAGGATCGTTCTCCCGCACAAGTCCTTGGGTGACAGGACCGCCCTTGCCGCTTCGAAGATCACGGAGGGTTCCTGGAGCTTTCCCTCTCCCTCCCATCCGCAGGCAAGCATTCCAGTTGAGGGGTCGACAAAATGGCAACCCAGGCGCCTGAGCTTCTCTTCGTTTTCCCGGTAGCTGGGATTATGGTACATGGCCGTATTCATGGCCGGCGCAATCAGTATCGGCGCCTTTGTCGCCATAACCGTTGTCGTAAGGAGGTCGTCCGCGATGCCGGATGCAACCTTGCCGACAAAATTAGCCGTGGCCGGCGCGACAACCATTATATCGGCCCGTTCCGAGAGAGATATATGGCCTATCTCCCGCTGGTCTATGAGGTTGAACATCCTGGTATGGACGGGGTTGCCGGAAAGGGTCTGGAAGGTGAGAGGGGTCACGAAGCGTTGCGCGGCCTTCGTCATGATCACATGAACGTCCGCGCCGGCCTTCACGAAGAAACGCAGCAGCTCCGCCGCCTTGTAGGCCGCGATGCCGCCCGTTACACCAAGGATGATCACTTTGCCTTTCATGAAAACACCCGCCCCCTAGATTGCTCCCAATGAGGAAAGGTAAGGGTTGTGCTCCCGTTCCCCGCCGATGGTCGTTGACGGACCATGCCCGGGATAAACAACCGTATCATCTGGAAGAACAAGCAGTTTTTCCCGGATACTCTTTCCCAGCGCAGCGGTGGAACCGCCGGGGAAGTCGGTCCTTCCCACGGCATCAGCGAACAGGGTATCACCCGTAAAGACCTTTCCCTCCAGAAACAGGGAACAGCCGCCGGGAGTATGCCCGGGTGTATGGAGGACACGCAAGCGGTGTTCACCGAATGGGACATCGCCTCCATCCGTGAGGAAGCCGGTCGGGGGAGGTGAATTTTCCGCCGACAGGCCGAACATGGCAGCGGTATCCACGGCCCGGGCAAGCATGGGAGCATCCAGCTCATGAATCAAGAGACCCGCTCCGCATTCGGTCACAATTCTCCGGTTACCGCCCGTATGATCGAAATGGCCGTGAGTATTGATGACAGCAACCACCTTGAGTCCATGCCGTGAAACAACGGACAGTATCCTGTCCGCGTCGTCTCCGGGATCAATCACTACGCCCGCCCTGCTTTTAAGACAACCCAGCACATAACAGTTGACCATAAGGGGGCCCACTACAACAGTTTCAAAAATCATTTCTTACCTTTCACTGAAGAGATCAAGATTGTTCTGTTTAAGCTTTTCAAAAGGGTTGTTGCGAAACCCTGTATCACCCTTTGACCGGAGTTTCTCCGTTTTTTCCTCCACCGGGCGCCGCTGCTGAGGGTTGGCCGGTTCATGGAGGGATTCTTCGCAATGACCGTTATTCTTGAAAAAGTACCGATCATAAAGACGGTGATAGGCAGTCCATCTCGACTGGTTCGCGGGCTCCTTCCGGATATGGGTACGGATACCGTTTATCTTGGAATCCAGGTCATCCAGATAATTGAGGACCGTTGCCTCCACGGTCTTGGGGCGCTTGGGAGAGCCGTACTCGTACTGTCCGTGATGGGAAAGGATCATATGCTTCAGCAACATCGCCAGTTCCGCGGGAAACCCCTCAATGCCGCGAATCCGCTCATTGACCATTTCCACCCCTATGGTGATGTGTCCCACCAGCTTGCCTTCATCGGTATAATCAAAGGAACGGAGATATGTCATCTCCCGCACCTTTCCCACATCATGGAGAAGCGCCCCTGTGAGCAGCAGGTCCCGGTTCAGTTCCTGATAAAGCGGCGTAATCCTGTCCATCAGCCGCGCAACAGAAAGTGAATGTTCCAGAAGGCCCCCGAGGTAAACATGATGCATACCTTTTGCAGCGGGCGCCGTTCGGTAGAGCTCCAGAAAGGCTGAATCATCGAAAAACGCTTGCAGCAGGGCGCGAAGGTGGGGATCCGAACAGGATTCGACCAACCGGGAAAGCTCTTTCAGCAACTCCGCCACGTCGTTTTCCCCCTCCGGCAGAAAGTCGGGTATATTTACCTGTTCGTCCGGAACCCGCGACAGCCCTGACACGATAAGCTGCATTTTCCCCAGATAGACGGTAGCCTTGGCGCTGATGCGGATGAAATCATCCTTCTCGAAAAGCGCTCCGATGGAATCCACGTCCTCCCACACCCTTGCCTCGATTTCACCGGTCTTGTCCATGAGATGAAGAGTCAGATAGGGTTTACCGTTTCTGGCAACGGCGGTAATCTTTTCCTTGACGAGAAATACAGTATCCAGCTGTGTTCTGTCCCTTATGTCACTGACAAAGATCTTGGTCACTTAATGCTCCTTGCTTCTTCTGATATTTCCCTGGCAATCCGGTCGGCGACGCGGATCCCGTCAACCGCCGCGCTCATGATTCCACCAGCGTATCCGGCGCCTTCCCCGGTCGGGAAAAGACCCTTCAGGTTTACCGACTGGAGATCATCACCCCTCACTATCCTTACCGGCGCCGAGGTTCTGGTCTCAACGCCGACAAGTGTCGCTTCTTCCGTCATGAAACCACGCATCACGCGGTCAAAACCCTTGATTCCCGCCCGCAATGCCCGGCCAACCACGTCCGGCAGCACCCTGGCAAGTTCCGCCTTCACTACGCCGGGCCTGTAGGTGGAAGAAACTGTTCTCGATAATTTCCCCTCTACGAAATCAAGCAGGTTCTGGGCCGGCGCACGGTAAGCGCGTCCGCCAACTGAAAAGGCCTTTCGCTCCCATATCCTCTGGAATTCAACTCCGGCAAGGGGGTGAGTTCCCGGGAAATCAGCTGCGTCAACCGAGACAACCAGAGCGCTGTTGGCAAACGGGGTATCTCTCCTGTAGAAACTCATGCCGTTGGTCACGAGACATCCCTCTTCAGAGGCAGCGGCCATAACAACCCCGCCGGGGCACATGCAGAAGGAGTAAACGGAACGTGCCGTCTCCGGATCCTTGAAGGTCAGCGCGTATTCAGCCCGAGGAAGGCTCGGGTGGGAGGAAATACCATACTGGATGCGGTTGACAAGTTCCTGTGGGTGCTCGACGCGCACTCCGACGGCAAAGGGTTTCCGTTCAAGACAAACGCCCCTCAACCGAAGCATCTCGTAGGTATCACGGGCGCTGTGCCCGGTCGCGAGGACCAGATAATCGCAGGGCGCTTCATTGCGTCCATCCAGGATCAACCCGCGCAGAAGACCGTTTCTCTGGACAATATCGGTAAGTTTGCTGGAAAAAAGGATCTCGCAGCCGCGGCTTCTCAGATCTCTCCTGATCTCCATGACGATGCGTCGAAGCCTGTCCGTTCCGATATGGGGTTTGGCCAGGTAGCGAATCTCAGGGGGAGCGCCGAACTGAACCAGCTTCTCCAGGATATAGCCAAGATTTTCATCACGTATCCTGGTGGTCAGTTTTCCATCGGAAAACGTTCCCGCCCCTCCCTCTCCGAATTGAACATTGCTTTCCGGGTCAAGCCTTCCGCATTCCCAGAAAGACTCCACATCGCTAACCCTTTCCTCCACGGGCCGGCCTCGCTCTATTATAGTAGGGCTTAACCCGTATTCAGCCAGTCGAATCGCGGCAAAGAGCCCCGCCGGCCCCATCCCCGCGATAACGATTCTCCTTCGTGATGAAAGAGGGCTGAATTGACGGCCGGTTTCTTCGTCTTCCATGAGAACGATATCCGGATCGGAGCTGAACCTTTCAAGGCACCCGGCTTCGTCCCTTACGGAAAAAGCGATGGTATAGACATAACGGATGGAGGACTTTTTCCGCGCGTCAAGCCCTTTGCGGACTATCCGCCAAGCGGTTATATCTTCCGGGGCGAGGCGGATTCGTTTCAGCAGGCGCCCCTGGATGTCATCCTCGGCAAGCCTGAAATCCAGGGCGAAATTACGTAGAAGGAATGGCACGGAAGACCCTTAACGACTTACGGCGTAATGCTCTTTGCGATCCAGAAGCTGTTCGACGAGAATAACGATATCAATGGGCTTCGTTGATTTCGGTATATGGACACGCGCTCCCATCTCCGGTGTTTCATGCTCGTGAGGCTCTCCCCTGAACATGGATGTGAGCAGTATGATGATGGGCTCGGCGTCTCCCGCCAGCCTGCTGATTTCAAGGCATGTGCTGACGCCACCCAGTTTTGGCATGATCAGATCCGAAATAACCACATCAGGGGCATTATCCAGGAAGGCCCTGATCCCTACGACACCGTTCTCCGCCGTAACAACGGCAAAAGAGTTGTCCACAAAGGCGTCCGACAGTATCTTCAAAAAAAATGGATCATCATCAATGATCAGGATTTTCGCGCGGGGAACTTCCATCGGAACCTCTGCCAAAGGCCTCAGAATGGCGAGATACTACACTATAGAGGAGTAAATGTGAAGGAGAAACGCCCTACGGCGGGCCCCCCTGCGACAAGGGAAGATATACGGTAAATACGGCGCCTTGCCCCTCCTCGCTGGCCACCTCAATCTTGCCGTGATAAGTTCTTACAATCCTGAGAACAACGGATAGACCGAGACCCGTACCCGAGTTTTTCGTGGTAAAGAAAGGATCAAACACCTTTGGGATATGATCCCGCGGGATCCCCCCGCCCGTATCCGAAACACGAACAACAATCATATCGTCATCCAGGTCAAGAACGACCCCCAACTCCCCTCCGTCAGGCATTTCTTCAATGGAATTCACAAACAGATTGGTAAATATCTGCTCAAGCTCGGCGGGGTCCGCCTGGATGGGAGGCGGTATCCTGCGATATTCCAGATCAAGGCGAACCCGGTGCATCTCCATCCGGGAGCGAAACAGATCAACAGCGGAGTCAATAACCTCATTTATGGAAACCTGACGAAGATGGAAACGGGGACGCTTGACGGCATCCATCAGCTTTCTCAGGATACAGTCTATCCTCTTTATCTCCTGCTCGATCTTTTCAAGGCACTCAAGCCTCTCAGCCTCATCCGGACACCCCTTGACAAGCTGGACATACAGGCCGATGGAGTTAAGTGGATTTCTTATCTCATGAGCCATGCCCGCGGAAAGATAGCCGAGGGTTGACATCTTTTCTGCCTGGATTATTTCCCCCTGCACCCTTTCCAGTTCACAACTCTTTTCCTGCACCCGCGCTTCCAGTTCACGGTTCCAGGAGGCAATCTCTCCCACCAGCCTGTCACGTTCCCGCAGGAGTTCGCTATTGCGGATCTCAATATCTCTGACCTTGAGAACCTTCTCAACCCTTTCCACCAGATCCTGATTCAAGAATGGTTTAACGATATAATCCGATGCTCCGGCCTTCATGAGTTCCACCGCTATCCGCTCACTCCCCCGTCCCGTCAGGATGATGACATATGTGGCGGGATACTGTTGCTTAATCTCGGTAAGAGCGGAAAAACCGTTCATTTCCGGCATCATATAATCAAGAACCACTATTTCCGGATTGTGCTCTTTAACCAGCGCAAGGGCATCCAGCGCATTCGCGGCGGTAAAGACGCTGAATCCGCGGTTTCGAAACACCCTGGCCGTCAGATCGAGATTGATCTTTTCATCATCCACGATGAGAATTTTTCTCTTTTCCCGAGATGCCCCATCCTCCATAGAAACCCTTTCCATTCTCTCCCTTCTCACAACCGGGGCCGGAGAGTCATTTCTTCCGTGTAAAAAAAGGCAGCGTATAGCTGCCTTTTTGAACCAACCGCGCCATTGATAACCATCATCCCTGGGAAGCAGCCTCCGAAGGACGTACAGTCATAACGGCGCATCGGGCTCTGCGCACGACCCTTTCCGCTGTGCTCCCGAACAGGAGGTGGTCAATGCCGGCCCTTCCATGGGTGCCGAGCACGACAAGAGAAACGTCATCTTCCTCCACCTTCCTCAGAATCTCCTCGTAAGGAATCCCGGAGGTGACCACGGTTTCATAATCAGGAACGTCACTCAATCGTTGAGAGCAGAACTCAAGCATCATTCTCTCGGCCGAAGTGGAGATCTCCTGCTCAAGGGAGTCAAAAGAGATGTGCGGAACGTAGAATCCACGCAGATCAACGGGTTCGTTGATGACATGCATGACAATGAGCTTGCTCCCGAATTTCTTAGCAAGCGTCAGCGCATAGTCAAATGCATACTCGGATATCTCCGAAAAATCCGTGGCGAAAAGGATTTTTGAGAATTCTTTCATACCTGCTCCTTGAAAGGCGTTATGTACCTTCAGTCTCCAGAATCTTCCTCATGATAATCTTCAGTTCCTCAATCTGCACCGGCTTGTTGATATACTCGAACGCCCCGAGGTTCATGGCCTCCAGATATGACTCTACGCCACCATAGGCGGTTATCATGATTACATTGCTCCGCGGAAAATTCTTGTTCAGTTCCCTGAGAAAAGTCATTCCGTCCATCTGGGGCATCTTCATATCGGTAACTATCAGGTTTACGGATTGTCTCCTGAGATAAGTGAGCGCCTCGCAACCGTTGGAGACGCTGTCGACCAGAAACCCCTCCCTTACGAGAAGCCTGGAGAGGGCCTGCCGGGTATTCTCCTCGTCTTCAACAATCAGGATCCTCTTCATTTTTGACGAAGAGGAATCTTCGGAAATTTTTGCGTTCATGGTTTTGAAGTCTATCAGAAGCGAGAATGGAGTCAAGGCGACGAAACCGCTCAGGGAGAGGTTTCGTCGCCTTGATTATCAGTCTTGAGCACAACGTGCGCGGAGGCGCCTCTTTCCCCGAAAGGCTTCAAGACTCTGCCGTTCAACTCGGCCTCGACCCCTCCGGCATTATCCAGATCCAGGGAGAAGAACTTTTCCGCCTTCCATTCTATTACGTCCCCGGCTTTCAGATCGTATTGCTGTGAAACAGTATCATCTATGGTGACGACGAGAAATCCATCTTCAAGCGCCTTCATCTTCAGGACAAGACCCGTGGCGGGGACAGATGGAGCTGGTGGCGGGGGGATATCCCCATTCGGGGGAGAGGAGTCCGGTTGCGGCTGGATTTTCGGGACATCAGGAGCAACGGTCAGGCGGGGAGATGAGTAGACGTCCGCGACGGGAGGAACCGACAGGGGGATTTCCGCTTTATTTTCAGGTTTCTTTTCTCTTTCCGAGAGAAAAACGATAGTAGCGCCGGCGACAAGGCAAACAGCCGAAATACCGACAAAAAAGCCGATCCTGCCGGGACCTCCGCTTTTCCGGATTTCAGCGGTGTCCCGCGAAGCAGCCTCTTCATCAGGCGCCCGCTCGGCGGAAGACTCGGGAAGCTGGATATCCTGTTCATCCATACCGAGAAACCGGGCATAGGCCCGAAGAAATCCCCTGGCGTGGAAATCGCTGGGCAGCTTCGAGTAATCGTCCGCTTCCAGGGCGGCAAGATAACCTTTGGATATTCTGGTGACAAGGGCAGCATCTTCCAGTTCGAGAGACTTTTTCTCCCGCTCGGCTTTCAACCTGGCGCCAATGCGTTGATCATCCATGTAGATTTCAGACATTTCAGACATCACTCACTTGAGCATCTCGATGTACTCTCTCGAGATCTGTCCCATTTCTCCATCACTGTCAATCCGGATGACCTCGGTAAACTCCGTTCTCGCGGCTGAGGTCTCCCGAAGCTTTAGATAGGCAAGGGCCAGATTGTAGCGAGCCCTTGCGTAATCCTTGTTGAGTTCGATGGCCTTCTTGAACTCCGCTATTGCCAGCCCCACCTTGTCAGCGGCAAAGTACACCCTTCCCAGATTCATCCTCGCGATTGGATTTCTCGGATTCGCGCTTACCACGGGGCGAAGAATATTCAATGAACTTTCGTAATCCCCCTTCCCCATATAGGCAAGCGCAAGGTTCATGCACGCGTTGTCATGGTTCTGGTAAAAGATATCGTTCTTCACCATAGTCAATTGAGCGATGGCGTCGTCCCATCTCTGCATTTCCAGGTAGTTAACACCGAGATTATTGCGGACCTCGGAGAAATCCGGCTTGACGGCAATGGCCCTCAGATAGCGTGTTTCCGCCAGATCGTACCTTTTCTTCAGGTAATATACCTGTCCCAGATAGTTCAGGAGCAGCGGGTCGTCGGGAGTAATCTTCTCCGCTTCGGTAAAATCAATGAGCGCCCTTGTGTAATTACCTTCAGCCAGAAAGGAAAGTCCCATCTGATAATGATACGAAGCCTTCTTTTTGGATGCTTCCATAGCCGCGCACCCGGAGCTGAAGACAATGGTCAGCATTACCGCTGTAACGAATATGCTTCTCATGGTGGTCACCTTCCAGAGACCCTCGTTGGCTACCTAAACCCGCTCATCAGTTCAGAGAGAATTTCCGGTTTCCGGGAGGTCTTCAAAATGGGTCAACGCCTTGAAACCACGATACCGCTCTTCTATTTCATGGTAGGCAAGGGCCTTCAACCGGTTCAGGCTGAACTCCTCTACCGTAAATGACGCCATCACGCTGCCGAAAATTATGGCCCGGCGGATTCCGGCTTCGGACAGGTTTCCGGTATTTGCGAGATACCCCATGAAGCCTCCGGCAAATGTATCTCCGGCGCCGGTAGGGTCGAAGACCTTTTCCAGGGGAAAGGCAGGGGCCGCGAATATTGAAGAATTGGTAAACATCAGAACTCCATACTCGCCGCGCTTTATAATGAGGGTCTTGACTCCCAGTCCCAGGATCATTTTCGCTGAAGTGACCAGATTGGCATCCTGGGATAACTGACGCGCCTCGGCGTCGTTGATGATAAGGATATCAACCATTCCGATCACCTTTTTCAAAGACTCGGGCTTGGAGGATATCCAGAAGTTCATGGTATCGCTGGCTATGACCCGCGGATTACTAACCTGTTTCATCACCTCCATCTGAAGGTCCGGATCAATGTTGGCCAGAAAAAGGTAATCCGCCCTGGAATATTCAGGGGGGATTACCGGCTTGAATGTTTCAAAGACATTGAGTCTGGTTTCCAGTGTCTGGGCATCGTTCAGATCATATCCGTATCTGCCTTTCCAGCGAAAGGTTTCGCCCGGATTCCTGGCAAGGCCCCGCAGATCTATGTTCCGCGAACGAAGAAAATCCGTGTGCTCCTGGGGGAAATCATCCCCGACAACGGCCACCAGACTCACATCGGTAAAAAAACTGGCCGATGTGGAAAAATAGGTCGCCGATCCGCCAAGAACGTTTTCCACGCAACCGAAGGGTGTTTCCACGGAATCGAATGCCACGGAACCAACTACCAGAATACCCATCCTTTCAATCTCCCCAATACAATAAGATGTTAATTAAATATATTTTCCCGCGATAATCTGTAGATCCCTTCTTGTCTTTTCCGGGATAACGGTCCTGTCCGTGATAATTGCATAACGAAGAGCGTCAGCGCAAGGGCATTTTCTCGCATCCCGCACCTGATCTGTCGCGTTTCTGATGATTGATTTCGCCATGGTCACGTTCTGCCTCAGTATCGTCAATATCGCATCTACGGATACGTCATCATGGGACTCATACCAGCAATCATAATCGGTCGCCAGGGCAATGACCCCGTAACACATTTCCGCCTCCCGCGCCAGTTTCGCCTCCGGGATGTTGGTCATTCCTATTACCGAAACTCCGAATGTCCTGTAGAGTCGGGATTCCGCCCTGGTGGAGAAAGCGGGACCTTCCATGCAAAGGTATATGCCCCCCCTGTGGACCCGGGCGCCCGATCGCCGCGCGGCGTCTTCCAGTATCCCGGACAATTCTCCGCACACGGGATCCGCGAATTGTACGTGCCCGACAATCCCGTTGCCGAAAAAGGTGTTCTTTCTCGTCGCATTTGTTCGGTCGATAAACTGATCAGGGATGACAATGTCCCCAGGCGCAATCTCCTCTCTCATGCTTCCGACTGCGGAAACGGACACAAGTCGTGTGACTCCCAGCTTTTTCATCCCGTATATATTCGCCCGGTAATTCACTTCCGACGGTAACAGCCTGTGTCCCCTTCCGTGTCGGGGCAGAAATACCATCCTTACACCATCCAGCACGCCGGTCACGAATCTGTCGGAAGGATCGCCGAAAGGCGTCTCCAGAGCGACGCTCTCAACCTGTGAAAGGCCTTCCATCTCATACAGGCCGCTGCCGCCGATAATGCCTATTACCTGCTCACTTTCTTCCATGGTATTCCGCCCCCAATACACCTCCCTTACGGGAAGCGCGCTGTTAGATTATTCAACCGTCAAGCGAACGCCCACCCGCGCCATTGCCGGATGAGCCCTTCAGTGAGTTCCTGGAATGGGTTTCCCGGACTCTTTTTCCAGCCTGGCGCTCAACTGCCCGCAGGCCGCCGATATGTCAGCCCCCCTGCTGGCACGGGTTATGACTGTGATGTTCCTGTCCAGAAGATAGCTGTGAAAGCGGTCGATTGACTCCTGCCCGGGAGCGCGGAACCCGCAACCTTCAAATTCATTGAAGGGGATGAGATTGACCTTTACGGGAATTCCCCTGAGTAACTTAACGAGACGCTTAGCGTCTTCAAGGGTATCATTAATATCCCTCAACATCACATACTCAACGGTAATCATGCGGCGGTTGGGCAGGGGGAAATTCCTGCATGCGTCAAGAAGCGCGGCCAGCGGATATTTCCTGTTTATGGGCATCAGGATATCACGTTGTTCGTCAGTCGTTGCATTGAGCGAGACCGCCAGGTTGACTGTTACGGCCTTTCCCAGCGACGCCATCTCCGGGACAAGCCCTGAAGTAGAAACCGTCACCCTCCTGTTGGAAATCTGAAAACCGTCCGGGCAGATCAATATCTTCAGGGCATTAACCACATTGTCCAGATTCGCCAGAGGCTCACCCATCCCCATGAATACAATATTGGTGACGTGTTCCGTTTCCCGTATGGCGCATACCTGGTTGACTATCTCTGCGCACGTCAGATTCCTGCGATACCTGAAGGCGCCTGTAAGACAGAATGCGCAACCCATGGCGCATCCCACCTGGCTGGAAATGCAGAGCGTGCCCCTCCCGTCTTCAGGGATGAGGACCGATTCGACACTTGCGCCATCTTCGAGAACGAAAAGGTACTTTTTGGTTCCATCGCTGGAAACCTCTACTCTTTCCGGCGTCAGGGCGCTGATGCGCGCCCGCCCGTCAAGATCCCGGCGAAAATCCTTGGAGAGATTGGTCATCTCGTCGAAACCGGTCGCGCCCTTCTGATAAAGCCACTTGAAAATCTGCTTGGCACGGTATTTCTCTTTACCAAGCCCCTGAAGAAACCCTTCGAGCCCCTCAAGTGAAAAATTTTTTATATCGGTCTTTTCCATATTCAAGAACAAAAAAGCCCTTCACCTGGAAGGGCCTTTTTCCGCAATTCGCTGTTTTCAGATAAGTTCATACATGGCGAAAAAATAAGGAATCTCAAAAGCCGCCGACTCCGGGGAATCGGAACCATGGACGGAGTTTTCACCCAGACTGAGACCGAACTCTTTTCTGATGGTGCCCGGTTCGGCGGCCGCCGGATTGGTTGCGCCCATGAGTTTTCTCCATTCGGCAATAGCCCCTTCCCTTTCCAGGACAAGGACGACAATGGGACTCCTTGACATGTAGCTGCTCAGCTCACTGAAAAACGGGCGCTCCTTGTGAACGTAGTAAAAACCCATGGCCTGTTCCATGCTTATATGCAGTTTTTTCATGCCGGCAATGCAGAATCCGGCGGACTCTATTTTCTCCAGGATCTTCCCGGTAATATTCCTTTCTACGGCATCCGGTTTGATTATCGCGAACGTTCTTTCCATCACAATCTCCAATCAGGTTGATTCAACGAGGTAAGTCGTTGTACTTACTAGCATTGCAGGATATTGTTGTCAAGATTTTTCAGGAACTTGATATAAGAAAAGCCCGCGGATTTCTCTGCGGGCTTTCTGTCCTGAAGCAATTAATGCTGTAGGAAAGCAGGCTACTACTTGGCAGGTGTTGCTGCCGGAGCGGCTTCCGGAGCCTTCGCTGAAGACATCGGAGCCTGCTCAGGGGCCGGAGCCGGAGCCGGAGCAGCGGCCTCAGGGGCCGGAGCCGGAGGAGCTTCCTCTTTCTTCTTACAACCAGCGGCAAAAGCCATAGCGATAACAAGGCACAGAGCAAATGAGAGCAGTTTTTTCATTGACATAATCACCTCTTTCCTTTTTTGATTACCATACTCGCGCAATGCGCGTGGTGTCCAAAGCCAAACAAGTTGCGAATATACTATCTTAAAAACAAAAGTCAAGATTTTTTTCCTTCATACTTTATCGATATTTAATATTCCGAAAAACGTTGATAAATCAGACAATTACACACATAAAAAATCCGCCGTAACAGAATCTGCCGCGGGACTTCTCAGGAAGGAGCCGGATTTTCAGGAAGATCCATGCTGAAAGACACGGCCTCCCTCACATCATCAATAAAGACAATCTCCAGATCGGACCTGACCGTGGCTGGTATATCCTCCATATCCACCCTGTTCCGCTTCGGCACGATGACCTTCCGGACTCCCGCTCTGTGGGCCGCCAGCAGCTTTTCCTTGAGCCCCCCTATGGGCAGCACCCTGCCGGAAAGGCTTATCTCCCCGGTCATTGCCACGTCACGCCTCGCGGGCCTTTGCGTTAGAAGGGATATTATGGCTGAAGCCATTGTAATACCAGCGGAAGGCCCATCTTTGGGAATAGAGCCAGCCGGGACATGTATGTGGATGTCCATATTGCGAAAGACCTGCTCCGATATGCCCCATTCCGCGCAATTTGCCCGGACAAAGGACAGCGCCGCCTGCGCTGACTCTCGCATCACTGTCCCGAGGGATCCCGTTAGAATGAGCTCTCTCCGGCCAGCCATCCGGGTCGCCTCTACGAAAATAATATCACCGCCGGTTTCGGTCCAGGCAAGGCCGGTGACCACCCCGATCCTGTCTTTTTCGGCGGCGACCTCGTCAAAGAACTTTCTCGGGCCGAGAAACTCCTCCACCACCTGAGGTGTTATGGACGTTCTGGCAGGCTTCTTTCCCATGACCTCCTTCGCCGTTTTCCGGCAGATGGATGCAATGGTGCGCTGCAGGTTGCGAACTCCCGCTTCACGTGTGTAATTCCTTACGATCTTGTAGACGGATTCGACCTCGAACCTGGGTGGGGAGTCTGACAGGCCGTTTTCCTCAAGCTCCTTGGGTATGAGAAAGCGGAAAGCAATCTTCTCCTTTTCCTCGTCCGTATAGCCGGACAGATGTATCACCTCCATACGGTCACGCAAGGGAGGAGGAATGGTGTCCATGAGGTTCGCCGTAGTAATGAACATTACATTGGAAAGGTCGAAGGGGACATCCAGATAATGATCGGAAAACGAAAAGTTCTGCTCCGGGTCGAGAACCTCCAGCAGCGCGCTGGCTGGATCACCCCGGAAATCCTGGCCTATCTTGTCAACCTCATCGAGCATGAAAACCGGATTGTTGGCGCCGCAGCGATAAATCTCCTGGATGATTCGTCCGGGAAGAGCGCCGATGTATGTCCGCCGATGTCCTCTGATCTCCGCTTCGTCCCGCATTCCCCCCAGGGAAAGACGGATGAATTTCCGCCCCAGTGAACGCGCGATGGATTTTCCGAGACTGGTCTTTCCCACCCCAGGCGGTCCGACAAAACAGAGTATCGGGCCTTTTATCTTTTCCCTGAGCGAGCGGACTGCCAGAAACTCCAGAATACGCTCCTTGACCTTTTCCAGGTCGTAGTGGTCTTCGTTAAGCACGGTTTCGGCCTGATCTATGTCGTTATTGTCCACGGTGGCCGATCGCCAGGGCATGCCCGCCAGATAGTCCAGATAGGTTCGCGAGACGGTATATTCCGGAGAAGCCGGGTTGATTCTCTCCAGACGCTTCAATTCCTTATCGGCGATTTTCCGGACGGAGTCCGGCATTCCCGCGCAGGCAATCTTTTTTCTCAGTTCAGCATGATCGGAAGTCTTTGCATCGTCCTCTCCCAGCTCCTCCTGTATCTGTTTCATCTGTTCCCGTAACAGATACTCTTTCTGGGTCTTTCCGACACGCTTCGTCACCTCGGCCTGCACTTCACCGCGAACCTGAAGACGCTGCACCTCATTGGTCAGATGAATATATACCTTTTTCAGCCTTTCTATGGGGTCCGCCGTATCCAGAAGGTCCTGGAGCTCGTCCAGGGGAAGCGTAAGATAGAGGGCCACCAGATCGGAAAAACGCGCCGGGTTATCTATGTAGTCGATCATCTTCAGCACGTCATCCGGCAACGGTCTTCCATAGGAAAGGGCTATCTTGAGGAGCGCGCTCAGGCTCTGCATCAGCGCATCGGACACCACCGACTTTTCGGTAAACTCCCTGACAACCTTGAGGCGGGCTAAAATGCATGGCGCGTCAAGTACAATCTCCTCAAGCCGAACGCGCACGATACCTTCAAGACTCAGCTTCGCCCCACCCTCCGCAAGCTTTACGAACTGGTTTATCTTACAGACCGTGCCGGTCTCATAATATGAAGAGAGAGATGACTCGTCGGAGTCATCGCGTTTGCGGAAAAGGGCTATGAGATTCTGATAGCGCATCGCCTCCTCAAACCCGGGCAGTTCCTCATCAGTCAGGAACAAGGGAAACATCATATAAGGAAACGCCACCATCTCCTTCAGAGGGTACAACGGCAGAACCTCCGGGATCGATGAATAAGCAGCCTCGGACATGTGATACCTCCATCAAGCCGTGCCGGGGAAAGGGGCGCTCGCGGATAATTGGCGACGCTGACACCTTTCACCTCACTGTCAATAAAGACGGGGCGCGGCGCCTGCCGACCTGCGCCTCCCCTGGCTGCGCGCCTTGCCGCAAGTCAAAGCGCGAACAGAATCATACTCAGGCCACGTCCGGCTGCGCGGCCTCCCACTCCTGATAAAGATTCGCTATGAGAGCGGTCAACGCGGCGTGCTCCTTTGCGCCCTCCCTTGCCCTGTCGGCATCCCGGAAATAATCAGGGTCACCCATATCCTGCTCCAGATCCGCAAGGATCTCCTCTGTCTCCAGAATCCTGTCTTCAAGCTCGGCCAGCCTTTTCATGCGGGCCTTCTCCTCACGCAGGCGCTTTTTTTCATCCTCCCTGGAAAGCATCCGCTCCCTTTTCCGGGCATCCCTCTCCGGATCCCCGGCGGTTTTCGTCACGCTCACCGGCCCGCGGCCTCCTTCTCCAGTCACTCCGGCGCCAACGCCGGACCTTTCCAGATACTCTTCATAGTTGCCGGCAAATGAACGTATCGCGCCTTCTTTCACCTCAACCACCCGCGTGGCAAGCTCGTTCATGAAGTAGCGATCGTGAGAAACAAACACAACGGTCCCTGGAAAGCCTCGAAGGGCGTCCAGGAGAACATCCTTGCTGAACAGATCGAGATGGTTTGTCGGTTCATCAAGGAGCAGGAGGTTAGCCGGCCGCAGAAGCATCTTCGCAAGAGCCAGGCGGCTCTTTTCACCTCCTGACAACACATCCACCTTCTTGTGGATGTCATCTCCGGAGAAGAGAAAACAGGCCAGAATATCACGAAGGGCCGGAACCCGATCGTAGGGGGAGTCCGCGAGGATTTCTTCATATACAGTGCGGTCCGGGTCAAGACTGGAAGGCTGATCCTGCGCGTAATAGTCATGGATCACGTTGGCCCCGAGCCTGCGCTCTCCCCTCTGGAAAGAATCCCCGGCCAGGACGCGCATCAAGGTTGACTTGCCCGCCCCGTTGTGCCCCACCAGGCAGAGGCGCTCTCCCTTCTCTATGAGAAGTGAAACATTATCCAGCACCACCAGATCGCCGTACGACTTTGTGACATCTTCAAGCTCCAGCACGACCCTGCCACTCCGCGGCGGTTCAGGAAAAGTGAAACGTATTCTTTTCCTCTCAGGAGGAATCAATATTCTCTCTATCTTTTCCAGCTGCTTGATCCTTGACTGGACAAGGGCGGCCTTGTCAGCCTTGTAACGGAAACGCGAGATGAAATCCTCCATCTTCGCGATTTCTTCATCCTGCCTCCTCTTCTCCTCCCGCAACCGGGAAACCCGCTCATCCCTCTCCACCAGATACCTGCTGTAGATACAGGGATAATCCGTGAGAGTCATGTTCCAGACCTCGGTGATGCGGCGGCAGACACGATCCATGAAAAACCGGTCATGGGAGACCAGGATTACGGAGAACGGGTATTCGGAGAGGTAATCCTCCAGCCAATTTCGCGCCTCCACGTCCAGATGGTTCGTCGGCTCGTCGAGAAGGAGGATATTCGGCTTGCGGAGAAGAAGCTTGGCCAGCGCGATGCGCATCTGCCATCCTCCGGAAAAGGCCCCGCATTCCTTCCGCCAATCCCCTGGGACAAAACCCAGCCCGGAAAGCACATTTCCCACCAGCGATTCCCTGGAATACCCCCCCCTGGCGCTGAAATCCTCCTGGAGCTCCCCAAGTCTCTCGAGCAAACCGTCGCTGGGCCCGGCTTCCAGAGAGAGGGTAATGGCCGCCATCTCGCGCTCCATATCCGCCAATTCCGAGAGAGACGCCATTACCTCGTTGAAAAGCGTTCTGCCCGCAACCGTGACGCCCTCCTGGGGAAGATATCCGACCGTGCAGCCCTTGGTCATACGGACAGTCCCCGATGAGGGCTCCTCCTGACCGGCCAGTATCTTCAGCAGAGTGGATTTTCCGGTGCCGTTCTCACCAACCAGTCCTATCCGGTCGCGCTTCCCGACGCGCCAGTTAACGGAGGAAAAAATGGGACGTGCGGCGAAATCCTTGCAAAGATTCGTAATTTGGACCATAGTATCGCGCAGTTCTCCTCATATATAATAGCGGCTATTGTACGAGGATATCTCACGGTTTGTCAATTTTGCCTCTCGCTCCGCCGCTTCCGCCCATGAAGGGGACCGGAGAGCTTTGATATTTCGTTTTTTTTTGCCACTGATCGGCATTTTTGCTATATATATCCTGCCCGTGAGCCGGGAATCCGCCAAGAAAACGAGTTTTCGCGGGACAATACAGCCATTGCGGCTCCGTCACGATGACATTAAGGCAATAACATCAATTTAATATATCAGAATCTGTCCGGATTGGCGCCGCCGGTTTCAGGCCTGCCCGATCCGGTTGTACGAAAGGATTTACCCATAATGGCGAAAAAGATGCTCATTAATGTAATGCATCCCGAAGAATCAAGGATTGCCATCGTCGAAGAAGGTCACCTCATCGAGTTGGACATCGAAACAGCGGGAAGGGAGCAGACTCGAGGCAATGTCTACAAGGGCGTGGTCGTTCGCGTGGAACCCGGCCTTCAGGCGGCATTCGTGGACATCGGGATGAAGAAGCTCGGGTTCCTGCAAATGGGGGAGATTCATCCCGATTGCTGGCAATGGCGCGACGATGCCACCGAAGAGCAGAAAAACCGGCGGCCGCGCATCCAGGAGATCCTCCGCCGGGGCCAGGAGTTGATTGTCCAGGTGGAAAAGGGAGAACGTGAAGGAAAAGGCGCGGCCCTTACCACATACATCTCACTTCCCGGACGCTACATGGTTCTCATGCCGGGGAGCGATTCCTGCGGCGTTTCCCGGAAGGTGGAAAACGAGGCTGATCGAAAAAAACTCAAAGAAACCGTAGCAGGACTGGGAATACCCGAAGGCTGCGGTTACATAATGAGGACGGAGGCCGTCGGCAGACGCAAGACCGAGCTCGCAAAAGACCTCTCCTACCTTCTGAAGCTATACGACAATATCAAGGAGAGGTCTCTGGATGTAAAAGGCCCCGCCCTCATCTATCAGGAGTCGGACCTGGTCATCAGGACCATAAGAGATTATTTCTCCGCCGAAATCGAAGAGGTGCTGGTGGACAGCGTCGACGTTTACAAACAGGCCAGGGCATTCTTCAAGGAAATCATGCCCAAACATGAAAAAATCGTAAAGCTCCACCAGGAAAAACGCCCCATCTTCGCAAGGTACCAGCTTGAAGAACAGATAGACCTCATCTACGAAAAAAAGGTGCCCCTCAAATCCGGAGGCTCCATCGTCGTCGAACCCACCGAAGCGCTGGTAAGCATAGACGTCAACTCCGGCAAGACCACCGGGGAAAAGGGGGTGGAGGATACCGCCTTCAAGACCAATATGGAAGCCGCCGAAGAGGTGGCCCGCCAACTCCGCCTTCGTGACCTTGGAGGACTCATCGTCATCGACTTCATCGACATGAGGGACAGAAAACATCGCGCCGAGGTGGAAAAGACCCTGAAAAACGCCTTGAAGGCCGACAAGGCCCGGGTCAGCGTGGACAAGATTTCCCAATTCGGGCTTCTGGAGATGTCCAGGCAGCGCATCAAGCAGACTATTAATGAAGCAAGTTACCTGGAATGCCCCCATTGCGGCGGCCATGGAAGGGTAAAATCCATTGAAGCCATGGCGCTCTCATTCCTCCGGAAGGTCCACACAGCCGCATCCAGGGGAAACTGTTCCGAGGTCCGGGGGTCGCTCCCGCTGGAAGTCGCGTATTATCTGCTGAACAGAAAGAAGCGTGAACTGGCGCAGATCGAAACCGACTATGACATTGAGGTCACCATCAAGGGTAAACCTTCTTTCATGATGAACCAGATGGAACTGGAACAGATAAAGAGGGAAAAACAGGCCCCGCCGGCGGAAGGCGACCACGTCGCGGAACAGGAAACGGGAACGCCCGCCGGAAATGGCGATGCCGAGGTCGCCGCCGGCGACCGGGAAGAGTCCAAAACCAGGAAAAAGAGGCGCAGGGGAAAGAAAAAACCGCAGCCTTCCCAGGAGACAGCGACGGGAACCGTAGAGGACGAAACATCGGCAGACAGCGCCGTTTCAATACAGGCGACAACTGATGTAATGGAGGAAGAATCCCCGGCGCAAGAGCAAACCGATGATTCGGGAACGGAAAGCGCGGTGGAGGCAACCAAGAAGAAACGTCGCAGAAGAAGGAAAAGAAGCGCCAAGCCCGCAAGCGAAACTGAAGGCGTCGAGGAGTCAAATGAGGATTCCGGCGAGACTGGAGCGGAAACCGCCGTTGCGCAAACTCTCCAGGAACAACCCGCGACGGATAGACCGACCGAGGCAGCCGAATCCCCCGAAATCGCGGCATCTTCCACGGTCGCCGAATTCCCGCCTGCCGAAGAACCGCCGGTTGAGGTCGAAGCAAAACCAAAGAGGAAACCGCGCAAACCCCGGACTAAACCCGCTGTTTCTTTGGAAGCCTCCAGCGATACATCAGCGGCCCCGCCGGACCTGCCGGCGTCACAACCAGTTCCAGATCAAACGGAGACGGTTGATGACTCCCAAGCCGGAGACACCGGAAACGCCACCACTTCCAAGGAGGAGCCGTCGGAAAAGCCCAAGAGAAAGCGGACTCCGCGAAAAAAGGCGGAACCCGCCCCGAAGAAACAGGAATAGCCCTCAGGCAGACCACTTTTCCGCAACCATGCATATCCACCCGCGCGAAAAAACCTCATCGCGCGGGCGTTCCTTCCCGCAATATGATTCATGAAATAAAGCCCGCCTACTTAATTAACGTGTTCTTTACTGAAAATACCTGTTAAAGTTTTCCATCATCTTTCCGATATATAGAATCAAGACCCGGTCTGATGCCTTATCAAAAAAGCACGGCCTGAGATTCACTACAAAATGACGCCCTGGAAAGCACAACAAATTCCTCATCCGGCGACGTGCATACGAGATCTATAACCGTTTTTTTCCGCGGATGCCTGAAAGGGGGAATTTATATGATAGACTTGCACAGTCAGCGAAGAATCCCTTTGAGATTTTTTTCTTACCGGCGACCAGCGGATTATTCACCATCCTGACCGGCGCTGGTACACCCGAAGTCCCGGGAGACAAGGAAGCCTCTATGTTACACACTTTCATCCCGTGCACAGGAATGGTCTTGTCATTGCTCCTCTACCTGTATTCTCATTCCGGCCACTTTTTACCTGAACTGAAGCGCCTGAATATACTTACGCCCAACAGACACCGATAGACTTTTATTAACCACATTCCGGTCACCCGGCTGGAAACTGATCGTTCTTTCGAAGATTTTTTACTGTGAATATTGATGATCTCGCAAAAAGTCGCCCCCCCTCCCTTGACGGGAGGGGGTCAGGGGGTGGGTGAAGCCGCAACCAGCTGATTTAATAGCAACTTCGCCCCCTCCCTAACCCTCCCCCGCCAGGGGGGAGGGGACTTTTTCAGACAATTAGCGAGAGCATCAAATATTAACATTTTAATTGGCTTCGGCAGAGGGCCGAAGAGAGTATGCTGATGTTCCTGATGTTGCGGCAGACCTCGGGGAAAGGGGCTCCGCCCTTCCGCATTTCGCGGTGGGGCAAGGAAGCATTATCAACAATGTACTGAAGGAGGTGCAAAGAAATGGCGGGAAAAATCAAGCAGATGATCGATTCAATTATCAACCAGAGGGCAAAGGACAATCCCATGCTTGTAGGCGTCATCAAGTCGAAGCTCATGCTGAAAGGGATAGATCCCAGCAAGTTCACCGCTTCATCCGATGACGACCCGGCAATCATCGCCAAGCTTGAAGCGGTCATGAAAGACCTTAAGTAATAATTCCAAGGGAGAAAAGGAGAGCGCAAGTATGTATATCAAAACGGCTTATTCGACGAAAGGCACAAGCGACGACGTAATCCAGGATTTGAAATCGCAGTTGAGCGGCTTTGACACAAAAATGCTCGTGTATTTCGCATCTTCACGGTTTGCTCCCAATATCATCAGCCAGAAGGTGCAGGATGCCTTTCCCGGCGCGGCGGTCTTCGGCTGCACCACCTCCGGCGAGATCGTGACCGGCAAGATGCTGAAGAACTCTCTCGTTGCCATGGCATTCGACGCGACGGCGGTAAATGACGTAAAGGTTGAGGTCGTCGAGAATCCGAAGAACGAGAACAGTGTCAGAAAGGCTTTCGCCAATTTTGAAGCATATTTCAAAGCCCCCATGTCCGAACTGGACCCCGCCAAATATGTGGGGATGATCTTCGTAGACGGTCTGAGCGGCTCTGAAGAGAAACTCATCGACAAGATAGGCGACCTCACCAACGTCACCTTTATCGGCGGTTCCGCGGGAGACGACCTCAAATTCGAGGCGACCTACGTCTACGCCAACGGCAAGAGCTACACCAACGCCGCCGTTCTCGCCGTTGTGAAACCCGGCGTTCCCTTCACCTTCATCAAGACCCAAAGCTTCTGCGACCTGGGCAAGAAACTGGTGGTCACAAAGGCCAACGAAGAGAAACGCGAAGTCTTCGAATTCAACGACAAGCCCGCTGCCAACGCATACGCGGAAGCCCTCGGCGTAGCCGTTGAAGAAGCCCCGAACCGCTTCATGCACAACCCCGTAGGTCTGGTAATCGACGGAACTCCGTTCGTCCGCAGCCCCCAGAGGGTCAAAGGCGACCACATGATCTTCTATTGCGGGGTAACCGAAGGAATGGAACTGAACATCCTCGAATCCACAGATATCATAGAAGATACCCGCAAGGCCATTGAGCAGGCCAAAAAGGACCTGGGCGGCATCTCCGGCATTATCAACATCAACTGCATCCTGAGAACCCTTGAGCTTGACCAGAAACAGCTCACAGATGATTACGGAAAGCTTTTCGCCGAAATTCCGACCGTCGGCTTCAGTTCGTACGGTGAGCAGTACATAGGTCACATCAACCAGACGGCCACCATGCTTGTCTTCAAGTAAACCATTTCGAAAAACACCGGCCGTCCGACCGGGAGCGGAGAAGGTTCCCCCCGGTCGGACGGACCGCTCACCATAAATTCCCCTTTTTCGCCCCCCCCTCTCCACTCGCATCACAGCAATCCTTCAATGAAGCATGCTTTTCCGTGGATACTTTTTTCATCGCATGGATTTTTTTATTCAATTTTTTCGAAAACGTGCCGAATAGATTTCTAAAGTATTCTATCACCTTCATATTCCCGTGAGGCAAAGGGCATAGATCCGTTCGGGAAACGACCGCAATAAAAACAAGACAATGGGAGAACCCAAAACATGGCAACCGCTTCTAACTTCAAAAAGGATGAGACCAAGGCGGAACTGATTCAACTGGTCAGCTTCAATCTCGAGCGTGAAGAGTACGGGGTCTACGTGCTGAAGGTAAGGGAAATCATCCGCATGTCCAACGTCACCCGCGTCCCCAACACCCCCTACTACGTCGAGGGAGTTATCAATCTCCGGGGCAAGGTAATACCCATCATCTCATTGCGAAAGAAGTTTTCACTGCCGGAGGCGGAAACCGACAAGCAGACGCGCATTATCGTGATGGATGTTGACGGTGAACTAATGGGTTTCATCGTTGACGCGGTATCAGAGGTAATCCGCATATCATCGGCGGAAATACAGCCCCCGCCGGCGGCGGTAAACGGCGGCCTGGATCAGGAATACCTTTCCGGTGTGATTAACCGCGCCGACCGGTTGCTGGTCCTCCTTGACCTGGAAAGGGTTTTCTCAAAGGCGGAGCGCGATTCTCTCATGAGTTCAGCAGCATAGCCGCCCGGTGGAGCAATCAACCACCCACTAGATGAATGCAAAGGAGCGGAAGATGTCTCAATTGTGTGAAGATATGGAGCTGTTGGAAGGTTTTCTGACCGAGACGACGGAGCTTTTGGAAAAGATGGACGATGACCTGGTGACACTGGAAAAGTCGCCGGACAACATGGAACTGCTGAACAGCATCTTCCGCTCCATTCACACCGTAAAAGGCGCGTCCAGTTTTCTGGGTTTCGAACTCCTGGTAAAGATAACCCACAAAACGGAGGACGTGCTCAACAGGCTCCGTAAAGGCGAATTCCAGGTTACCGCGGAGATCATGGACGTGATACTCGAAGCGGTCGATCTCATCAAACTCCTGGTCAACGATATCCGCAATGGAGAGATAGTCGAGAGAGATCTCGACTACGTCATCGACAAGCTCCAGCCATACATATCCGGCAATTTCGCGGAAGCCACGGTCCTGGCGCAGCCCCCTCAGGATACTTCAACGGCGGCCGCGCCCGTCGCGGAAGAGGCGTCCACTCCTGCCGGAGAGACAGCGGCAGCCGCGGTGGAACCGGAAACCAGGCCCGAGCCCGTATCCTCCGCCCCCACACCGCCCCCCGCGGCGGCGAAACCGGCGGCGAAACCGGCGCCGCCGAAGCCGGCGCCCGGGCGAACTGAAGAACTGGCCGACAACACGACCGTACGCATCGACGTAAAGAGGCTGGACGATCTTATGAACCAGGTAGGCGAGATGGTTCTGGAGCGGAACAGGATCCTTCAGATGAACGTCGATTACCAGACCAGGGAAAACATGGTCAACTTCGGCGATGAATTCGGCAAACTGGCGAAACGCATCGACTTCGTCACCTCGGAACTCCAGATGCAGGTACTGAAGATCCGCATGATCCCGGTGGAAAAGGTTTTCAAGAAGTTCCCGCGCATCGTCAGAAACCTGTCCCGTGACCTGGGGAAAGAGGTTGAACTGGAGATAATAGGAGAGGAAACCGAGCTGGACCGCTCCGTTGTGGACGAGATCGGCGATCCGCTGATCCACCTGATCCGCAACGCCCTGGATCACGGCCTGGAACTGCCGGAAGAGAGGGTCGCGGCGGGCAAGCCGCGCACCGGCAAGGTGGTGCTTTCCGCAACCCATGAAGGGAACCAGATAATAATCAGCATCAAGGATGACGGCCGTGGCATCGACCCTGAAAAACTGGCGCGAAAGGCCATCGACAAAGGCCTGATAACCGAGGATCAGATTGCGGGCATGTCCCAGAAGGAGATCCTCGACCTTATCTTCCTCCCCGGATTTTCCACCAAGGAAAAGGCCACCGACCTTTCGGGCCGCGGGGTCGGCATGGATGTGGTTCGCACCAACATCAGAAAGCTGAACGGTATCATCGAACTGCGCAGCGAGGTAGGCGCCGGTTCCGAGATCATCCTGAAGCTCCCCCTGACCCTGGCCATCATCCAGTCGCTTCTGGTGGAGGTGGAACATGAGGTTTACTCCATTCCACTGGCGGCGGTATTGGAAACCCTCAAGGTGGACAACAGCTCCTTCCATTACATAGGCGGACAGGAGGTGCTGAAGCTGCGGGAATCCGTGCTCCCTCTCCTGCGCCTGCAGCGCGTTTTCGGCGTGGCCGAACGCTCGGAAAGATCCAGCCAGAGCTATATCGTCGTCATCGGGGTCGCCGAAAAACGCATTGGGCTCATTGTAACCAGGCTCCTTGGACAGCAGGAAGTCGCCATAAAATCATTGGGTAAATACCTGGCGAAAGCGCCCGGTATCGCAGGATCCACAATCATGGGTGACGGCCGGGTAGCCCTCATTATAGACCCTGCCGGCATTATCGAGATGGATGATTCCGGAGGGATGGGAAGCTGGGCCGCCTGAGATGGGCGGGCTTCGCCTTCCGCGTTTCAGGCGTTTGGCCCTTAACGGGCGATGACGCCTGCCGGCGGCCGGCGCCAACTCAACAAGATCAACCGGCAAAGAATCCTGCATTCGCAAATTCGATCCGTCATGCCCGAGTGATTCTATCGGGCATACATGGTTTCAGGATATTACAGGCTGGATTCCCGTTCAGAACCGCTTCGGGAACGGCTTTTCGCAACCCCATCAAGAATCAATACAAGGCAATGACCCAGACAGGAAAAAAATGAAACTTACCGATGCGGATTTCGAGTTACTTCGAGATTTTATCTATACTACCTGTGGAATGTATTTCAGCATCCAGAAGAAATACTTCGTGGAGAGCCGAATAACAAAAAGGATGGAAAAGCTTGCCATCAAAGTGCATGGCGAATATCTCCGCTTCCTGAAAACAGGAGCGGGAGGCTCCTCCGAACTGAAGCAGTTGCTGAATGATCTCACGACAAATGAAACATACTTTTTCCGCAACCCGCCCCAGCTGAAAGCCCTGGAAAACCAGTTGTTGCCGGAAGTCGCAACCCCCAAGGAAAAGATAGGTTTCCGCAAACTCCGTATCTGGAGCGCCGGATCTTCTTCCGGAGAAGAGGCGTACACCCTGGCGATGGTGCTCTTGGAAAAACGGGAAAACCTGCTGAAAAACTGGGTTTTCGACATCGTGGGCACAGACATAAACGACGAGGTGCTGGCAAAGGCGAAGGAAGGCGTGTTCAACTCCTATTCGGTCCGCCATGTGCCGGATTACTATCTGAGAAAGTATTTCAAGAAAGAATCCATGGATCGCTTTGTCCTCTCTCCCGAGGTGAAGAAGCTGGTCACCTTCCAGCACCTGAACCTCTATGACGACAACAAGATGATTTTCATGAAAACTTTCGACCTTATTTTCTGCGCCAACGTTCTGATTTACTTCGATACCGCTTCAAAGTCCAAGGTCGTGCAGCACTTTTACAACAACCTGCAACCCTATGGCTACTTTTTCGTCGGTCAATCCGAATCGCTGCACGGCGTAAACGACAAATTCAAGACCGTCCACTTCCCTGGCGGCTTTGCCTACAAAAAGTAGAAAACAGGAGGATTCACGTGGAAGAAAACAGCAAGCTGGCAACCGCCAAAGAACTGGTCAAGGGAATCCACGAACTTCCGACAATCCCTGAAATCGCCACCAGGGTTCTGGACATGTTCGACCAGCCGGATGTGGAACTGGAGGAACTGGCTGAAACAATACTGGTGGACCAGGTCATGGCCTCCAGAGTCATAAAGATTGTAAATTCACCTTTCTTTAAGCCTCTGCATGAGATAAAGTCCCTGAAGAGGGCGCTTATATACCTGGGTTTCCGGCAGATACGGCATATCGCCCTCACCTGCTCCATCATCGATGCCTTTGACGGGAAGAACGGGGTTTTCGACATAAAGACCTTCTGGGAGCATTCATTCGGCGTCGGGGTGGTCTCCAAGATAATCGCCCAGCGCATCCGCTATCCCGAGATAGAAAAGGCCTATATCATCGGGATCGTCCACGACATCGGTGAAGTCTTCCTGAGCTTCTACATGAAGGACATGTTCCAGAAGGTGGTCGATGAGCTGCAAGGAACCACCCGCAGCTTCATCGAGGTGGAAGAGCAGCTTCTCGGCACAACCCACTGCGAACTGGGTTACTGCCTGGCGAAAAACTGGAATTTCCCCGAAGATTACTGCGACGTAATAGCCCACCACCATTCGCCCAGAGAGGCCGTCAGCGACCCGACCCTGGCGGCCATCGTAAACCTGGCCGACCTCTTCTGCTCGGTGCGACACCTGGATTACGGGGGAAGGGAATGGGTGAGTTTCAATCTGGCCGAACAGCCCGCCTGGGAGATACTGAAATCCTTTTCACCCACCTTCGGCGATTTCGATGTGGAAAGGTTCTGCTACGAGCTTGACGAACGGGTTTCGGAAGTTCAGGACCTTGTGAACTCTCTCTTTGAGGGTATGATAAAAAAATGAGACAAAGCAAGGCAAAGTGAGGCATAATGAATCCCCCCAGAAAAAACAGAATCCGAGTCCTCATTGTTGACGACTCTTCCTTCATGAGGATGGCCATCAGGCGCATCCTGGATCGTGACCCTGACATAGAGGTGGTAGGCACGGCCATCGACGGTTCCGACGGTGTGCGCAAGACCCTGGAGCTCAAACCGGATCTGGTTACCATGGATGTGGAAATGCCCGTCATGGACGGCATCTCCGCCCTGAAACAGATCATGGCGAAAGAGCCGACCCGGGTTATAATGGTTTCCACCCTGACCAACGAAGGCGCCCAGGCGACCTTTGACGCGCTGGAAGCAGGCGCGGTTGATTACATACCCAAGAACGTAACCGACTCCGCCGCCGCCCAGGACATCTTCCGCGAAGAACTGCTGCGAAAGGTAAAAGGTTCGGCTCGCTCCACCGGCGCGAGAAGGGCCGTCGTCACTCCCGTAAAGCGGGAGTCGCTGGTAAGGAAAGTATCGGAAGCGAAAATACCGAAAGGGCGGATAAGCTATGTGGCCATCGGCGCGTCCACCGGCGGCCCGGTCGCCCTCCAGGAAGTGCTGTCCCGCATACCGGTCAACTTTCCCTACGGGATAATGGTTGCCATACATATGCCGAAGGCGTTTACCGGGCCATACGCGGCTCGACTGAACGCCAAGTGCTCCCTGACCATCAAGGAGGCCTCGGATGGAGAGATACTGAAGCCGGGAACAGCGCTCATCGCGCCTGGCGGGCAGCACACCATACTATCGCGGCGAGCGGCCGGGATAACCGTTCATCAGGTACCCACAAGCGACTACCCGAAGCATACATACATACCTTCAGTGGATCTGATGATGACCTCTCTGGCCGATGCGTGCGGAGGCGCCTTACTGGGCGTTGTGCTCACCGGAATGGGTAACGACGGCTTCAAGGGCATGCAGCACCTGAAGAGCAAGGGGGGAATCACCGTGGCCCAGGACGAAGCCACCTCCACCATATACGGCATGCCGAGGGCCTGCGTGGAAGGGGGGGTGGCGGACGTGGTCCTTCCCCTGGATCAGATTGGTTTCGAGATAACAAAGATTGCGGAGAACAGCAGACGTTGAAATAATACCGGAACAGGAAAGAGTGACCAATGAACAGCGAACTGGAAAAAACGATACTATCAGCGGGCGACCTGCCAACCATTCCAGTGGTTGCCACCAAAGTCATGCAGCTCATAGAGAACGACAGGGCAACCGCGGAAGAGATGTCGAAGATCGTATCAACGGATCCGGCGGTTGCGGCCAGAGTGCTCAAGATATCCAACTCATCATTTTACGGCCGCCAGGGAACCATCCAGAACCTGTCTCAGGCAATCGTCCTGCTTGGTTTCACCACACTCAAAAGCATAGTCGTAACAGCCTCCGTCCGCCAAGTGTACCAGCCCTTCGGCCTTACGGAAAAGATGCTGTGGGAGCACTCCTTCGGCGCCGCCCTGGCGGCCCGCGCCATCGCCTCGCAGATCGTGGGCATCGACGAGGAAGAAGCGTTTCTCGCCGGCCTTTTCCACGATATCGGCAAGGTCATAATGAACAACCATGACAGGGCGAAATTCCAGATGGTCATGGAGAGGTGCTACAACGAAGACCTGCTCTTCACGGAAGCGGAAAAACTCGCCTACCCGTATACTCACGAAGAAGTGGGCTCCCTGGTCATAAAGAAGTGGAACTTTCCGCCGATGCTCACGGAAACGGTGCGGCGTCACCACACCTTCGCCTTTGAGGACCTCAACGACATGACACTCCTTCATCTGACATCAGTGGTAAATCTAGCCGACCAGTTCTGCCTGAAACTGGGAATCGGCCAGCGCTGCCCCAAGGAAGACATGCCCCTCACCGGGACCAAGGCAGCCGGTTTCCTGGGACTCGAAGAGGAAAGCATCATGCGAATGCTGGAAGATTTCCGGTATTCGTACGAGCACGACAAAAGCATCATGACCGTGGCGGCTTAGACATCGCAAAGCGCGGACCATATCAGGTCACGTCATAAGAAAAGGGTCCTCAACGGACCCTTTTCTTGTTAACGGGGGGCCTGTTTTCCAGCCATAGCAGCTTCCCCGGCCACACCCTTGAATCATAGGCAATCACGGCCTGTTTCCGGTCTCTCCTCGCGGTCCCGGTCATTCCCCTGCCGCCTCTTCCTCGAATTCATCGGTCAGGGCGCGTCTCTTGGCCTCATCGGAAATGGTGACGGTATCATGCTCTTCCTCGCCATGGTAGTGTCTTCGCGAAGCAGTCCCCCTCTTCCGGCCGGAACCGCCTCCGCCTCCCGATACGGGGCTCAGATCACCTATTCTCGCAACACTGTCAGGCATTGAAGAATCCTCCTCCTTACCAATATACGAAACATATCGACAAAGAACGGAGAAGCTTTAACGGCTAATACACATTTCCTTGAAGAGAATCGCCAATCCCCCGAAAGCGAGGTCCGCAAAGCCAGAAAAACAGTAAGCATTCCGGCACAGTGACCACGGATTCAAATTTTTGACACACCCTCCCAAAAAGGGCTAAAGAATAAACAGGCGCAACCGATAAGAGAATCAGGACAGGTTTTAACCCGGACAATTTTTTCACTGGCAAAAACCAGAAACGCCATCTGAAAAGCGGGAGTAATAAAATGGATACCACACCATCGGCCACCAAGATGTTTTCCGCCATCCAATCGCAACAGACGTTGCGCAGCCAGGCGGCCACCACCGCCTTGTCCAACGGAATGGCCCTCTTTCAGAAAAAAAAATACAGAGAGGCTGTTTCCCTGTTCAAACAGGCAACGGCCTACAGCCCGGATATGGTGGACGCGTATAATTACATGGCGAGCGCCTACCTTCAGCAGGGAAACAACACAGAGGCCATCAAGGCCTATAAAATATCCATAAGCATCGACAGAAGCCAGGACTCAATCCATGTCAACCTGGGCAATATCTATATGTCCCAGAACAAATACAGCGAGGCGGAAAAAGAATTCAAAGCGGCGATCAGCGTCAATCCAGGAGACAACCTGGCGCCGTACACCCTGGGGCAGCTGTACATGAAAACCGAACGATATTCCGAAGCCGCCGCCCAGTTCCAGAAGGTCATGCGCATGACCCCGAAAGACGGAAACGTCTATTATGCGCTTGGGGAAGCCTACAACAAGATGGGCCGTTTCAGCGAAGCCATTCCACAACTCGAGAAGGCGCTGGAGTTGAAAAAGAACTTCGCCCTCGCCCATTTCGAGCTCGGCGCGGCCTTTATAGGCCTCGAACGCAAGGACGACGCGCAAAGCCAGATTGACATTCTCAAAAATCTGAACACTACCCTGGCAAATGAACTGGAAAGAGACCTGGTTTCGCCGAAAATGTTCGCTTTCAACTCGGCAAACAGCACCTTCAGTCCCCTGCTGGGCTCCGGCACTCCACTTGCTTTTCTTGACGCCTCCCTGCTCGAGCCGAACAGCTCCAAAGACTTCACCATGCAATTCCAGTTCGACTCGGAAATGGACGCCTCATCGGTCATGAATATCGCCAACTGGTCCATCACCAAGGCATCCGGAGGTCAGGCAGGCTATTACAACAACGGCCTCACGCTTTATCCACAAAAGCAGACGACCGTGTCGCCATTGCCCAAGTTCGTGGTCTACGACCCGAACAAACGGCAGGCCACCCTTACATTTACATTATCCCAGAACGCCGACGGCACGGGTGTCATAGACCCGTCACACCTTGTCTTCAAATTTTCGGGCAAAGACATAAACGGCAAATCAATGGATTCTTCAGCGGATCAGTATGACGGGTTTGTGAACGGGTTTTTCTGAAACAGTTTCAAAACCAGCTTTCACAAATTGGTCACCATTCCCAAAAACACTAAAACAAATCATAATCATGGAAATACCGAGCGTATCCAACGTTATGAAAAATAAGGAATCAATGACTAGAAAATCATACTCCGTACCAAACTGACCTTTATATCATTTCAAGCTTACACGTCTGCTTTACATATCAGCTCGGCTTCGCTAATATCCCGTGCGGTATCATCAAACGCATGGCAGTGTATAAGTGGCGCTTATGTTGTCATACATAACTCGCCATGACGGCATGAGCCAGTCATTTTAGAAGCTGACCATGACGGCCACCGACTCACTTGCGGCTATCACAACTGTACAATGTTAATCGATGAAAGCGTCAAACAGAATATATATAAGTAAACTGGCGTAGCTCCTCAATCAGGCCGTAATCTCCGTATACATAAACACAGACACAATTATGCAGCTTCAGCACGGATCAGCATCTCCATCTATATGGCACACTAACTGCAAAGTTCCCATTCACCTCCCACAAATTTCGTCATGATCATGCGGACATAATAATTCAAAAATAGCTTCCATAAAGAGAAATGGACATGAATGTATTAATTACCGGCGTAACGGGCATGGTAGGATCCCACCTTGCCGACTTCCTGCTTGACAACACGGAATGGACTGTATTCGGCATGTGCCGTTGGCGGAGCCCACTGGATAATGTGGAACATCTTCTCGACAAGGCGAACAAAAAGGAGAGAATCCATTTTATCCACGGTGATCTGTGTGATTACATATCCCTGGTGAATGCAGTCGAAGTGTCCCAACCGGATTACGTCTTCCATCTCGCCGCCCAGAGTTATCCGAACACAAGCTTCATATCGCCGGTCCAAACCCTTGACACAAATATTCTCGGAACCGAACGTTTGCTGGAAGTATTACGCAGATGTCCAGGAATCGATCCGGTAATACACGTGTGCTCCTCGTCCGAGGTATTCGGCAGAGTCCCCCGAGAAAAACTCCCGATAAACGAGGAATGCTCCTTCCACCCTGCGTCACCCTATGCCATTTCGAAAACAGGTACGGATCTTGTGGGAAGATTCCACGCAGAGGCATACGGACAGAAGGTCCTGGTGACTCGCATGTTCACCCACACCGGGCCGCGCCGTGGAGATGTTTTCGCCGAATCATCCTTTGCCAAACAGATCGCAATGATCGAGCAAGGCTTGATCCCTCCGGTCGTGAAAACCGGAAACCTCAAATCCCTCAGGACCTGGTCCGATGTTCGCGACGCAGTTCGCGCCTACTACATGCTGGTTACCGTAAATCCGATCTCCGGCGCTTATTTCAATATCGGAGGAACCTTCTCCTGTACCGTAGAGGACATGCTAACCCACCTCATCTCCATCTCAACCTGTCGGGGTTGCATTCGGGTGGAGACTGAAGAGTCGCGTCTCCGTCCCCTCGACGCGGATCTTCAGGTGCCTGACACCTCCAAATTCCGGGATCATACCGGGTGGCAGCCTGAAATACCGTTCGAAAAGACCATGGAGGACCTTCTGAACTATTGGCGGGAAAAGGTGAAGGCAGGCAAGGTGTTCCTTACCCGCTGATTTCTAATTATCAATCATTATGACGGAGAAGAGCATGTTCAGCAATAAAACGATTTATATATCGGGCGGGCGCACAGGTTTTCTGGGGGTAAATATTGCAAAAGAGCTTCTCCGGAGAGGGGCCAAGATATATGCCCAATCCCTGCGCCCGGACAAACCCGGCTTCTTTTCACCGGGCACTGACAACTTGTGGGAAATAACGTGCGACTTGAGTACCGAGGCGGTGCTCCCCCCTGGAACCGACTACGTATTCCACTGCGCCGCCCATACATCCGGAGCGCACGAAATGGTAAACAATCCCGTTGCCCAGATCAACGAGAATGTTTTCATTAACACAAGAATTCTCGACGCCGCAGCCCGGGCGAAGGTAAAGAAATTCGTGTTCATCAGCAGCTCGGCCGTGTACCCGGAGCTCGATCGCCCTCTGAAGGAAGAAGACGCCTTTGTTGATGACCCGCCCGGTAACTATTTCGGTCCGGCATGGATGAAACGCTATTCCGAAAAACTTGCGCAATTCTACTTCAAGCAATATGGAATGGAAATATTAATCATCAGGCCCTCAAATGCATATGGTCCATATAGCAGCTTTGATCTTATCTCCTCGCATGTCCTGCCGGCTCTCATCCGAAAATTCGTAGAAAAGCAGAATCCGATCGAAGTATGGGGGACTCCAGATGTAGTGAGGGATTTCATATATATAGACGATCTTGTCAGAGGAGTATTACTGGCGTTCGAAAAAACTTCAGGTTTTCAGATATTCAACATTGCGTCAGGTTATTTGAGCACCATAGGCGAAGCTGTCGAACATATCCAAGGTTTGACGCACTACGACGGGCGCTATTCATTTAACTCTACAAAGCCGATGACCATAAAACAGAGAAAAATTGATATAACTAAGGCCAGAGAGATCTTGGACTTTACACCGGAGACATCGTTCATTGATGGTCTGAAAAAAACAATTGACTGGTACCAGTCCACCCTGACCCTAATGGAGATGATATGACTATTGAACAGCTTGAGATGAAATCAAAATATATACGTAAACGTGCTTTTGAGGTCGTACTGCTTGCAGGAAAAGGCCATCTTGGCGGTTCATTTTCCAGCACGGAATTGTTGGTGGCTCTCTATTACGGTGACATTTTGCGCTATGACGCTAAGAACCCTAACCATCCTGACAGAGACCGTTTCATAATGAGTAAGGGCCATGCCAATAACACTTTGTATGTTATTCTGGCAGACCTCGGCTTTATTAATGATTCGGACCTTCACACCTATACAAGGGATGGCGGTTTGCTGGGCGGGCACTGTGACGACATAGTCCCGGGGATAGAGATCATAACCGGGTCTCTCGGCCATGGCCTAGGAGTTGCCGCAGGTATCGCTTTAGGCGCAAAACTGGACGGAAAGAACTTTCGAACCTATGTCATTATCGGAGACGGCGAGTCACAAGAGGGATCCATATGGGAAGCCGCCATGTTCGCTGCCCATCACAAACTGGAAAACCTGATCGTTATTACCGACCGCAACCGCCTCGGTTCTGAAGAGTTTACAGAAAACAACGCCGGGCTCGAACCACTGGCAGATAAATGGAGTTCCTTCGGGTGGAGTGTTCAAAAGATCCATGACGGACATTCCGTCTCCCAGGTCGTTCAATCGCTACGGAATTTGAAGCCCACAGGAAAACCTCAGATGCTGATAGCCCAGACAATAAAGGGAAAAGGAATATCTTCGTTGGAAAACACCCCGCAAGCACACCACACCCTGCCAAAAGGAGAACATATTCAGCAGGCGCTGGAGGAACTCTCTCTATGAAACTGTACGATGATGCCAGAGATGCAATCTTCGAAGAGCTCTACGCCATTGCATCGCACGATAAAAATATTATCGTGTTAAGCGCCGACACCGGGGCATACATGTTCAAGCTGTTCAAGGAAAACCTGCCCGGACAATTCTATAACGTCGGAATTGCCGAGCAGAACATGATGAGCGTTGCCGCCGGCCTGACATTGAGCGGCAAGAAAGTTTTCGTATACGGCATTTCAAACTTCGTCACCCTTCGCTGCCTGGAACAGATAAAGATCGATATTTGCTGCATGCGTCTGCCGGTTACCATAATTGGCATGGGAACGGGCTATGTTTATAGCTCCGACGGCCCGACCCACCATATTACCGAGGACGTAGCCGTCATGCGCGCGCTGCCCGAGATCTCCATCATAAGCCCTTCCGACTGCTCCATGTGCGCGGCTGCGGTGCATATTGCCTACAAGAGCCAAGCCCCTTGCTATATACGCTTTGACAAGGGCCCGTTTCAGCATATTTACCAGCCAGATTTTGATTTTTCAGCCGGGGTTGCGGAAATCTCGCCCGGCATCGATTACGCTATTGTTGCAACCGGAATAATGGTGAATCAGGCGCAACTAGTGGCCACAGAGCTGAAAAAACATGGGATTCACCTGGCAGTCATCGATCTCTACCGGATAAAACCGGTCAATGCGAAGTTGCTGGCCGACCTGCTAAGGCCCTATAAGAAGGTATTTACCCTAGAAGAACATAATATCGTCGGAGGAATAGGGGCGGTAACAATCGAAACCCTCATGGCACAACAGCTTTTAATCCCAGTGGAAATATTCGGCATACCAGGGGTACCGCGCTGTGAGGTAGGCAGCAGAGAGTATCTGCGCCGACTGGACGGTACTGATGTAGAGAGCGTAACGACAAAGATCATGCGGTCAATCCACAATGCAATATAAACAGCTTGCAACTCATCACATAAATATACCTGCTGTTGGCATGGGAACAATGGGAATAGGCGGCCGTTTTACCCGCGACGAATCACATGACGACCAGATGGTTCAATCGCTGGAACGCGGCATCGACGCAGGTATGACATTAATTGACACGGCCGAAGCATACGGCAAAGGTCACTCCGAAGAATTGATCGGTCTGACTGCCAATGGAAAGAGACAGGATCTGTTCATCGCATCAAAAGTTTCACCTGAACACTTACGGTTCAAGGATGTGATAAAGGCCACGGAAAGGAGCCTGAAAAGGCTGAGGACCGATTATATAGACCTCTACCAAGTACATTGGCCAAACCCGACAATACCGATTTCGGAAACAATGGAAGCAATGGTATCCCTTGTGAACTCAGGGAAGATTCGTTTTGTCGGGGTCAGCAATTTCTCCCTTTACGAACTGAAAGAAGCGATGAACTGCTGCAAGGATATAGTCTCCGTTCAAGTCGAATATAATCTTTTCGATCGAACCATTGAAGAAGATATCCTCCCTTTCTGCAAACTGCATACTATCAACCTGCTGGCCTACACCCCCCTCTGTTCAGGCATGATAACCCACAATTCCACAAAGCTTCCCATGTTGGAAGAGTTTGCAAAGAAATACGGCCGGACCCCGTCGCAGATCGCATTGAGATGGCTGACAACAAACAACCTGGTTACGGTGTTGCCCAAGTCAGTGAATTCCGAGCATACACAAACAAATGCTGAAGCAACGGATTTTGACCTGACTGAAGAAGACTTCCAGTCGATCTCACGTTTATTCAAGGAACCATGCATAGAGATTCCACCCCACAGGATCATGGTTGACCGCGACGGACTCGATACTTTTGTCCCTTCTGCTGCAGAATTGTCCGGCTTGATAAAGGACGGAGTCCCCATCAAACCTATTCGGGTAATCAAATCCACACAGCCATCTCACGACTATGAACTGGTCGAAGGAAAGCTTCGGTACTGGGCCTGGGTGATGGCGCATGAGGGAAAAGCGCCGGTCCCTGCACTGGTCAGGAAATAAGGTTCTATCTAAATATACATTTTGAGAGGTTTTTATGGCTGAGAATATCGATTCACAAGAGCTTTACAGAAGTGAACGGGAAGATTGCATTCGCAGAAGCTTTGTACAGCACTTTCACAAGTGCCCGATTCCAGACGGCGATATTCTGCAAAATCTGGGGCTTTTCCTCAACTCAAAGAATTTATCCCGCATTCTTTTCATGGACCATATCTACCGGCAGATTGTCGACGTTCATGGAGTTATCATGGAATTCGGTACCAGATGGGGGCAAAACCTGTCTCTCTTTTCAGCATTACGCGGGATCTATGAACCATTCAACCGAATGAGAAAGATCATAGGTTTTGACACATTTACGGGGTTTCCCACCGTGGATGCCAAAGATAACACTTCATGTGCGATAATAAGGGAAGGGGGATTGGCCTGTACTGATAATTATTCTGAATATCTCTCCGGCGTAATGGAATATCAGGAGCAAGACAATCCTTTGTCACACATAAAAAAATTCGATATCAGAGCAGGAGACGCCTCAGTCGAAGTTCGGAAATATTTGGATGAGTTTCCGGAAACTATTGTGGCAATGGCTTTTTTTGATTTTGACATTTATGAACCGACAAAAAGGTGCCTTGAGATGATAAGACCGCACCTTGTCAAAGGGAGCCTTCTCGGTTTCGATGAACTTAATGACCATGACTCACCCGGAGAAACGGTTGCCCTGAATGAAGTCATCGGCCTTAACAACATCAAGCTTAAGAGATACCCGTACACCGCTAGAACATCATATTTTATCTTTGAATAGAATGCTTAGATTTCTTTTGATCTCTCCAAAAATTATATGGCTGGTGGAATATGACAGTTTTTAGATCTATATCAGCGGAAGGTTTCGCTAATTTATTCGGAACTGCTGTAAATGATTTCAGCACCGACTGTCTCGATTTTTTGCAAAATACCAATTTCCGATACACCCTTCTGAACAGAAAAAAGCGGGACAGGGTAATATTGGATATTATCAGACGTCTTGATGACAAAAGTTTCTCCATCGCGGGAAAAGAAGCCAAAAAGCGTTGGGAAAAAGGCTGGACGGAGAATCTGGATAATTTCGTAAAATGTAATTATGACCTGTCACAATTGATTCCGAAATATGTGCGGCCAAACCAGGTTTGCAGACTATATCAGGAATATATCAGCCCTGAATCCCCCAATTTTGAAATCAATTTTTTTACTGTATTGCGACAGTGGTTGTTTCATAAATTTCTAAGCGATGCTCATTCCATATACGAATTCGGCTGTGGTACCGGTTACAACCTGCCAGTGATCGCAAAACTCTTTCCCGACAGAAAAATATATGGACTCGATTGGTCCGAAGCCGCCGTTGAAACGGTTCAGCTCTTGGGGCTGAAATGCTATCCAAATATCTCCGGACGTCTATTTGACCTCTTCACCCCGGATTATGGCCTTGAAATATCAAAGGGATCGGCCTTTCTCACTATAGGCTGCTTGGAACAGTTAGGCGACAACACCAAACCGTTCATTGACTTTATAAGAGCCAAAAAGCCTGATATCTGTATCCATGTAGAACCGATAGTAGAACTTTATGACGAAAACAACCTGGTTGACTATCTCGCAATAAGATTTCACAGGACTCGCAACTATCTCGTAAATTTTCTTCCACAGTTACAAGAACTGGAGAAGACTGGGCACATAGAGCTCATCAAGATACAGAGAATCTATTTCGGCAGTCTTTTTCACGACGGATGGTCTTTGGTAATCTGGAAACCAACCAATTTAGAACGTGAGGAATAACGATGCTTGCATCGACAATATTGGAGCGCTTCAAAGACAGGACAATAGTAGTGACCGGCGGTACAGGACTTATCGGCAGACAGGTTGTCGATATACTTTGCACTGCCGGCGCCAAGGTGCGAATCGTTTCCCTTGACCATGTGAGAGTCCACGACCGGGCGGAACACATCCTTGGAGATATTACGGATTTCGGTTTCTGCATGGAAGTTACCTCCGGGGTCGATTATGTATTTCATCTGGCGGGGATCAAAGGTTCTATGGAGGTATCCAGAACCAAGCTCGCCAGCCATTTTGTTCCAACCCTCATGATGAACACGAATATCCTTGAAGCCGCCCGCATGAACAGGGTTGCCAAGCTTGTCTACACCAGTTCCATTGGAGCATACGCGCCTGCAGACGTTTTCAGGGAATCCGATTATCGGCCGGACAGTATGCCCATGGATTTTGCTGGGTGGGCGAAGCGGGTTGCTGAACTGCAAGTGGAAGCATACAAGGTTCAGTATGGCATGGAAAATTTTGCAATCGTCCGGCCATGTAACGTATATGGTCCTGGCGACAACTTCGACCCTGAAAACGCCATGGTAATTCCCTCACTGATGAGCCGGATTATGCGGGGAGAAAACCCGCTCAAGGTGTGGGGCGAAGGCTCCGCGATCCGTGATTTCGCATACAGCCGCGATGTAGCTGAGGGAGTTATCCTTGCCCTTCACCACGGAACGAAAGGGGGATTCGTCAATCTGGGAAGTGGTAAAGGCCACTCAATCAAGGAACTCGTAGAGACTCTGCACACATTCCTCGATTTCGATTATTGGTTTGACGCCGCCATGCCTTCAGGCGCACCCGTTCGGCTGATGGACATCACATTGGCGCGGGAAACTATCGGCTACAATCCAGGAACCTCCCTTGCCGATGGCCTCAAAGCCACGTGGGAATGGTTCGTGGACCATCAGAATGAGTATCTGAAAAAGAAAAACTATTTCAAATGCAACTCGTAACGCTGCTCTGGAAAGAAGGTTTTCGCTTAGATGAAAGTACTCTTTGTCATCACGCAGCTTGATTATGCGGATCATATGGCTGTGGCATTCTTGTCCGCTGTTGCAAAAGAGAGGGGCTGGCAGACTTCCCTGTGCGTTCTTGCAACAGATGATTTTTTTGCCGTGTTGAAACGAGACAATCCCGATGTAGTAGCATATTCAGCAAATATAATGGGGTTCGACACGATATGTTCTGCGCACCGCGCTGCTCAAAGGAGATTCCGCTTCATCTCAATTCTCGGAGGGCCCCAAGCGACCTTCTCACCGGAAACTTACGCCCTGAGTGAGATGGACGCTTACTGCGTTGGTGAAGGAGAACTCGCCTTCGGCGAATTTCTGGACAATATACAATCCGGCAACTCTTTTGACGGAGTAGCAAACCTGATAACACGCAAGTCGAGCAACCCAGTACGACCGCTGCTCCCCAACCTCGATGAATTGCCTTTTCCGGACAGAGACCTGACACTCTCCCATTCGTATTTGAAAAACACGCCAAAGAAAACCTTTTATGCAACCAGGGGGTGCCCCTTTAAATGCTCTTATTGTTGCAACAACTACTATCATCAGCTATATCAGGGAAAAGGACCTTTTGTCCGCCGGTTTTCGGTTGAGCGCGTAATCAGCGAAATCGAATATGTCCAGTCACGCTACCGAACTGATTTCATAAAATTCGGTGACGACTGCTTCGCTTTAAAGGCGGATTCCTGGCTTGAAGAGTTTGCCGAAAAGTACGCAAGACGAGTTGGAATCCCCTTCAATTGTTACCTTAGACTGGATACTATCGACGACGATCTGCTTGATTTACTGAAAAAAGCAAATTGCTATTCGGTTCATCTTTCCGTGGACAGCACTTCCAAACACGTCCGGGAAAACGTTCTCCACCGTAACATGCGTGACATCAACATAGAAAAATATCTCAGAAGGTTCAGCGACTACGGCATCAACACGTGGGTCAATTACATGCTTGCCGTGCCAGGTTCCACACTGGAAGACGACTTATCATCAATCGCAATTAGCAAGAAAGGAAAAGTAACCTATTCTGCATATTCTACAACCGTTCCCATGCATGGCACAGAATTATACGACCACTGTGTGACGTATGGGTTTATCGATGAGACAACTCACAAATCTGATCTAACCGGTTGTTCAGACAAGTCATCGCTTTCATGTTTCTCCAGGAAAGAAATCGATATCCGATATAATATTTTCCTTTTAGGCGCTGTCATAGCAAAACTGCCGAGACCATTCTTCGAAATGGCAATCTATGCAATCAAGAAGATTCCTCCTAATCCTCTGTTCAGGAAGATCAGGAAAATTATGTATCAATACTCCATCGAAAACAAGATTTTCAAGCTAAACACATGACTCCAAAGCGGTTCAATAAAACCTGAAAAGGAAACTATCATGGAAGTTCAAGCCACCAATCTCGAAGGTGTTCTTCTGATTAAGCCTCACATATTCGAGGATTTTCGCGGAGAATACGTAGAGACCTACAATGAAGAGGAATACCGAAAACACGGCATAGACTGCCAGTTCATCCAGGACGATATCTCCGTGTCGAGCCGACATGTGCTGAGAGGTATCCACGGCGACCAGGAGACCTGGAAGCTCATCTCCTGCCTGTACGGCAAATTCTATTTCGTGGTAGTGAATTGTGACAACGAATCAAAAGACTTTGGCAAATGGCAGTCCTTCACTCTGTCTGACAAAAACCATCATCAGGTTCTCGTGCCTCCGAAGTATGGGAACGCCCATCTCGTCATGAGCAATATGACAATCTTTCACTATAAACAGACCACTTACTACAACCCGAAAGGTCAATTCACCTATACCTGGAATGATCCAAGGCTGAATATCTGGTGGCCTATAAAGGATCCCATTATTTCTTTACGTGACGAGACAGGCCGGCTTTGCTGAACGACCCTGTCCAATTCCACCGAAGGGCGGTCCTCTCATGTCCGGCAATCCGCGAAGATCCATTCAAATTTTTGACGAAACATTGCTTCACAACTAATTTCTCCCCTCCTATCAACACGTTACCCCACATTGTTCCAAGGCATATTTTTTGCTTTTAAACCCACAAATCCGTCAGTTCAATGTCTTCATCCGATCCCGCAATTTTCAAAGCTTCAGGGATAGCTATCACCATAAGGCTGCACAAGATGATTATTACCAGAACACCGTTCCGAATTTCCTTCTTTGGCGGCGGCACGGATTTCCCTTCTTGGTACAGGGAACACGGCGGCGCGGTCTTATCAACAACAATAGATAAATATTGTTATGTTAGCCTTCGCAAACTCCCCCCCTTCTTCGACTTCAAACACAAGATCGTCTTTTTTTCCAAGCAGGAAGCCTTCAACACGCTTGAAGAGATCCAGCACCCGGCGGTGCGCGAGGTTTACAGGTACATGAATGTCGATTCCGGACTTGTTATGCAACATGACGCAGACCTTCCGTCCCATTCCGGACTCGGCTCCAGCTCCGCCTTTACCGTCGGCCTTTTGCACGCGCTCTATTGCATGAAAGGTGAAATTGTCACAAAGAAACGCCTCGGAATGGAAGCAATCCACGTCGAGCAGAACATGATTCACGAGGCAGTCGGGTCACAGGACCAGATAGCAACAGCGTTCGGTGGATTCAACAGGATCGACTTCTCCTTTCAGGAAAACATCAGGGTGACTCCCATTACCATTTCGGGTGAAAAACTGCGTCATCTGCAAAAAAGCTTCATGCTCTTCTTCACCGGATTTTCCCGTTTTGCTGTGGAGATTGAGACGGACAAGATACGGAACTTCAATTCCCGTCGTAAAGAGTTACGCCTGCTCCACGCGCTCGTCGATGAAGCCGTGGAAATATTGAATGGCGATATCTCCGGCTACGATGCCTTCGGTCATCTCCTCCATGAAACCTGGCAATTGAAACGAAGTCTTTCTGCCAAGGTCTCAACATCGGAGATCGACGAAATCTACAAACTTGGTATGAATGCGGGCGCATTGGGCGGAAAGATTCTCGGCGCCGGCGGCGGAGGGTTCATGCTTTTTTACGTAAAGGAGGAAAATCGCGACAATTTAAGCAATGCCCTGTCGCATCTCCTCCATGTCCCGTTTCACTTTGATACGCTTGGAACCCAATTAATCTATTACACTGAAGAATAGAGCACCAATGAAACTTAAAAAATGGCAAACCCTTTCATCCAGGACCGTTCTCGATCTATCACCCTGGTTCTCGATTGAAAAGGATACGGTACGGCTTCCCAGCGGGAGGGTTGTTAACGATTATTACCGAATCACAGCTCCCGACTATGTTCTTATCTCCGCCAGGCGGGAGGACGGCTGCATCCTGATGGAACGTCACTACAAACAGTGTCTTGGCAGGACCATCCTGACCTCTCCGGCCGGTGGCGTTGACGCGGGAGAGGCGCCCCTGGAAGCTGCAAAGCGTGAACTTCTTGAAGAAACGGGTTTTGAGGCGCTTCAATGGACGGCAATGGGCTCCTTCATAGTTGATGGAACACGAGGGTTCAGCACAGCGCACCTCTTTACAGCGGAAAAACTTCGTAAAATCGCTGATCCGACCATATGCGATATGGAAGAATTTGAATTGGTGTTCATGAATATCTCCGAGATACGCGACGCTGTCATTAATGGAGAGATCGCCCTGCTTCCGGACGTGACCATTCTCTCCGTCGCATTAGGCGGGCTTTTTTTCAGCGGAACCAAGGATATTACGCCGTGAAAGCAATAATTCTCGCGGGTGGATTCGGCACGCGGCTGAAAAGTGTCATACCCGACGCACCAAAACCGATGGCTCCGGTGAATGGACGGCCTTTCCTTGAGATACTGATTAGAAAACTGCTTTCTTATTCTGTAACCGATATCGTTATCAGCGTCTTTTACAGGCACGGGATGATAAGCGCCTATTTCGGCGACGGCGCTTCAATGGGAGCTTCCATTGCCTATTCGGTTGACGCATCACCACTGGGAACCGGAGGCGCTATAAAAGCGGCCATGAAGCGCTTCCCGGCTGCACGTTATCTGGTAATGAACGGCGATTCCTATTTCGAACATAGCGTGCCTGAGTTAATCGAATTTCACCAAAGGAAGAATGCCGTTCTAACCATGGCATTGGCAGAGGTTGCCGACAGGAGCCGGTTTGGCTCCGTTGAGCTACATACCGATGGCGCCATATCGTGTTTCATTGAGAAAGGCGCGGATGGTCGAGGGACCATAAATGCCGGTGTCTACGTGCTTGAGCGAAAAGTCATGGATTTTATTCCCGGAGATATTTGCTCATTCGAGAGAGATGTAGCGAGGAACCTCATCGGCAAAGGTCTGTTTGGTCTGCATCAAAGAGGCTCATTTATTGATATCGGTGTGCCTGAAGATTATCGCGTATTTTGCGCCGGGTTCGGCAACTTGACTTTTGGACAAAAGGAATAATTTAATGAACTACACTCCAAAGGATGTGTCTGATAGAAACAAAATTAGCGCGCTTCTGCCGACACGAGGGAGGCCGGAAAAGCTCGACGCCGCTTTAAGGCGGTTTAATGAAACAGTCCATCACCACCATCTATTTGATGTATGGGTATATGTAGATGAAGATGACTTCTTGACCAGGGGATATATTGATTCCGGATGTTGGAAGAATCTGAGATATCAGGTTAATTGGATAGTCGCCCCCCCCGCGCTTACAATGGGGCGAATGTGCAACACACTATGGCAAAAGTGCGCCTCGAACCCGGGGATATATCTTCCTGCCGGAGATGATTATATTATAAAGACGATGCACTGGGATGACGAGCTGCGTTCAGCTTTCGATTCATTTCCCGACAGGATTGGAGTTGCTCATATTCCAGACCCCGGAGACGCCTATGACGATGTCACATGGCCGGTAATGTCCGCAGAATGGCTCAACGCGCTGGGATATCAGTTTCCCGAGTACTTTCCGTTCTGGTATGGCGACATCTGGCTTGGAGAAATAAGCAAGCTTACCAAGCGCATCATACGTGCTCCAATACTTGTCGAGGCAAATGGCGGAAAGGGAAAAACTCCGCGCATGAGAAACCTGTTGTTCTGGAATCATTTCTATATCAACACGCTGGATGAACGGATCGAAGCCGCCAACAGACTTTCGGAAATAATCAATCCCGGCAGCAAAACCATCTTTGATGAATCACACCCCATGGTTTGCAGTTTCAAGGCCAGCCGCCAGTATCAGACGAGCGACGCGGACCTCATAAGGCTTGAGTCAAACCTGTCCGTACCGGAATATTACCGGAATTTGAGCAGATTATTACGATATTCTGAAATCGAATTACGCGCTATCTCCCATATCTGCGAAAAAATTGAAGACTATGCAACCCTGGGTAACTTAGCAAAGGTTCAGGCTCTTCTGAAAAACCTCAAATACGCCTCCGTTTCCATCGATTCCCTGGATGTTTTACTAAACGAAACAATGAGACTCAACAAAGAGTCAGACAATAATCACGCACAGGAGCACCGCAATCAGCAATTATCCAGATATGAATTACTGCTCAAATACAAATCCGAAATAACATCAAGAATTCAATCAGATCGGAATAAGCCATGATTTCAATAATCATACCAACACATAACCGCGAATCGACACTTATTGACACAGTGAATTCGCTTCTGAAGATCTCTGATGAAGCGGCTATTGAAATTATGGTTGTTGATAACAACTCTTCGGACGGCACCGCCGCAGCGATTAAGGACCTGCAACCACGATATCCCGGACTAGTGAGATACATACACGAACCTAGGCGGGCTGCCAGCGCAGCCCGCAATACGGGCGCAAAAAACGCGTCAGGTGAAGTCCTCCTCTTTCTGGATGACGACGTAAGGGTTCAACCGGGTTCTCTTACAAGAATTCAGCAGATTTTCGACGAATATCCCGATTGCGGCATGGTGTCTGCCCAGGTAGCGCCTCGTTTTGAGGTCACTCCTCCCGAATGGGCGCAGAAGTGCCAGGCTTCATATAACGGCTGGTCGCTTTGGTATCCCGGAAATCAACCACATCTTGCCAATGGTCAGCAAGAAACCGACTGGGCCATAGGCGCCATGCATGCCATTTCACGCCAGGCCTTTGACGGGGCTGGAGGCTATCCTCCCGACATTGTCATAATCGGTGAAGAGCCTTCATCCTACCGTCTTGATATAGGCGCAGGCGACACAGGCCTAGCCCATTTCGTCAAAAGACAGGGTTTTAAAATACTCTACAATCCACTCGTTTGTGGCTACCACCTTGTGCCCGCCTCACGGTTCACCCCCAGGTTCTGGCATGCCCGGATGGTAAGTGAAGCCCATTACCATGTTGTAAGCAAACGCGTGTTCTGGAAAATGCGCCCTTCGCAACTGCTGCTTGATCGGAAGCGGGTCCAGGCAGAGTTCTTCAAGACGATTCGCGCACTTCAACATCGGCTGGAGGTACCCCCTCCGGAAGGAGGAATCTATCCTGAAGAGATGTGGCTCCACTATTACCTGGCGTATCTCAATCTTGACGTCATAGTGAGGCAACACCCGTCCTTCTGTGATTACCTCGACACCTTATCCCGGCATGGAGTGCCCGAAGGCGTCGATCCGGAGTCGTTTTTTCCCGATGCGTACCGCTTATTCGTGGACAAGTTCATCCGCTCACCTTTACCGCCAATCCAGACGACACACGATATCGACAACTATTTAGCCAACATAGACGCAGCGATACGAGATGAATGCGCAGACACAGAAAAAGTTCTTCAGGCGGTTTTTGATTGTACCCACGAACCAATGGAGATGATTCGAGAGCGAGTCACGGGAAGAAGGCCAGGTGGAGCATCCTCAATACGAAAGGCAACCTCCAGCCTATCCGATACCGACTCGGCAGTAGCCTGGCTGGTTGCGCTTTACGCGGAAGAAGGGAACAAAGAAGCGCTTCTTTCCATAATATCGGAACCGACCCATCAGCATTCAAAGAGTGTGCAAGAAACGATGCTGATTGCCGGTCAACTGGGTATTACTGAAGGCGATATCTTGTCGGCGCGCAACTACCAATCAGATAATACCCAACAATCCTCAGCTTATCCGGAAGTAAGTAAAAAGAACCAGAACAGCGCCTGCGCCAATCTTCATTTCACGTGCGCAATAATTGCAAATTGCGAAGAATACTATCTCGCTAAGTGCCACGAAGCATTCCGCACCGGACTCAGAAATCTATTCGGCGCGCGATGCTTCGGTCCCGGATATCCCGAGTTCAGAGATGACCTGCATGACTATCCGAGTATCATCAGACAGATGTATCCTGAATCACATCCCAACATCGTAATGATTGACTATGGGCTCGAAGATGGAAAGATTGTATTTCCTTATAAAGAAGCAAAGAAAATCAATGCGATAACCGTTATCCTCCTGGCTGATTTCTGGAACCTGACCGACGCAAACCGTTCAAGGTTTATTGATAGTGTGATTGAAAACAATGTAGATATAATAATGAGTTATTTTCCGCATCCGTTGTCGCTATACAAGGGAACCCCCATTCACAACAGGATTATCTATCTCCCCCCCTGCTTTGATCCAGCCATCTTCAATCTATGGAACATGCCCAAGCAATACGACGTGGGCTTTCTCGCAGCTGGCACAACTGACTACAGCCAATTCTATTCGGAACGTTTCTCCATACACAACAGGCTACTTCGACAAAAAGGGATCAAATACCTGTGGGCAGAGCATCCCGGCTGGGAAAGGAAAGATTATTTTCATCCTCTCGTGGGAAAAGGCTTCTCCCAACTAATAAATTCCTGCAAGCTGTTCATAACAACAGGGGGCAAATACAAGCATCCTAATCCCAAATACGTGGAAATCATGGCGTCCGGCGCCGCTCTCATGGCCGAGGAACCGTTTGACATGGACGCACTTCATCTAAAAGACGGTGAAAATTACATAAAAATAACTGAAGATGACGTCATTGAAAAAATCGGGTTCTACCTGGCCAGGCCAGAGCTCACTGAAAAGATTGCGGCGGCAGGATACAAGACAGCAATGCGTTTCCATTCATGCTTTGCACGCGCCGTCGACTTCATGGACGCCGTTTCGCCTTTTCTTTCCAAGGGTCCATCACTGACGGAAACTTCTTCATCCCGGCACTGCTCATCCCTGCTTTCCGGCCGGCAAGGAATATATCTAGATCTGCCTTTGCCCCTCCTGTGCGACGACAATCACGAAGAGCCTATTTCCTTACCGGGCTCTATGACGCAATTGCCCATATCATCAGCTCCCCAATATACCCTTTACCGGCTGGTACGCCGCCTGAATCCGTTAAAAATACTGGAAATAGGAACACAGGAAGGAGCGTCGGCAGTTGCAATGGCCCTTGCCATGCAGCACAACGGCTCCACCCCGTCCATCACCTGCGTTGACCCCTTTTTGCCGTGCGGAGACAATAATGGTGAAGTAACCCTCCAGGCATTTTACCGGAATATCAACGCCGGAGGATTTTCGGAAAACATTCGTCTTCTCAAGACCATGTCAGACATCGCACTCCCATCGCTGATTGATCGCCGGGAACGTTTTGACCTGATCCTAGTCGATGGCAGCCACCAATACCGACATGTCAAATCAGACCTTATCAACTCTCTGCAACTAGTTAATCCGGGAGGGTATATATGGATGCATGACTACATTTTCTATGAGTCGGTGCGTAGCGCTTGTGATGAAGTGCTTAACAAGCGCAAGCTTCCTTTCTTCATCAACGATATCCAGAGAAATTATCGAAATGAGCTCTGCGGATGGGCAATCGCAAAGGCATAATTACTAAAGAGGCAGCTCCATGAGTCAATTTACACCAATTGAGCATATAACCTGGAACAATCAACATATTGCCACCATCATCAGGCGGGAATACATGCCTGCAACAACCAGCTTCATTTCACCTGACAGCTACTACCAGCAAGCCGGATTTGTCGTCTATCCCAAAGGCGGAGTGGTTGCCCGACACACCCACCTCCCTTTGCAAAGGCATCTCATAGGAACTCCGGAAACTCTGATTATCCGCAAAGGAAAGGCCGAAGTGGAACTGTACGCTCTGGACAAAAGCTTTCTGGGCAAATGGATCCTTTCGGAAGGAGACATTATACTGCTCGTTGCCGGTGGACACTGCCTAAAATGCCTGGAGGACACGGTTTTCTTTGAGCTAAAGCAAGGCCCATATACGGGCCTTATCGAAAAGGAACGATTCTGATGATCCGTGTTGCGGAACCAAGCATTACTTCGGCAGACAAAAAATTGCTCAATGATGCGCTTGAATCAGGCTGGATCTCATCAGCGGGCAAATACCTCGAACAGTTCGAAGAGATTTGGCCAAGCTATTGCGGCATGCCCCATGGAATTGCGGTCTGCAACGGGTCGGTTGCGCTTGACGTAGCAGTGAGCCTACTGGACCTGAAAGAGGGGGATGAGGTCATAATGCCGAGTTTCACGATCATCTCCCCGGCGCAGTCAGTGGTACGCGCAGGGGGCATCCCCGTGCTGGTCGACTCGGATCCCGTAACCTGGCAGATGAATGTGAACCTTATAGAAGAAAAAATATCTCCGAAGACGAAAGCAATTATCGTTGTGCACATCTACGGTCACCCGGCGGACATGGATCCGCTTATGGCTATTGCTCGGCGCCATGGGCTAACGGTTATCGAGGACGCGGCCGAGGTCCATGGAGCTGAATACAAGGGACGCCGCTGCGGCGGACTGGCAGACATCAGTACCTTTAGTTTTTACGCCAACAAACTGATAACAACCGGCGAAGGGGGAATGGTATTGGTGCGGACCATGGACCTTTCAGAAAAGGCGCGCGCTCTGCGAAACCTCTGCTTCAACAATAAGAAACGCTTTTACCATGAAAAACTAGGATACAATTTTCGTCTAACCAATATTCAGGCAGCCCTCGGCGTCTCGCAAATTTACAGGATAGAAGAAATTGTAAACCGGAAAAGGGCAATCGCTTCCGCATACACATCCCTTCTGGGGGATATCCCCGGAATCAGCCTGCCCGTAGAAGAATCGTGGGCGAAAAACGTTTTCTGGGTTTACGGTATTGTGCTAGACGAAGAAACCGGGTTGGACTCTGAACTTATGGCCGAACGTCTGATGAAAAGTTCAATAGAGACCCGTCCCTTTTTCCTCGGCATGCACGAACAGCCGGTGTTCCGAAAGATGGGACTCTTCCGAGGTCAAAGCTTCCCGGTTGCCGAGCGCCTGGCGCGTCAGGGACTCTACATACCCAGCGGTCTGTCCATAAGCGACCGCCAGATCGAAGAAGTTGCCGCTGCGGTAAGGAAGTGCCTTCAATGAAAATCTTCAATGAATACGGTCGATACTATGATCTGCTATACCGCGACAAGAACTATCAGGGTGAAGCGTTATATGTGAGTGAACTGATCCGAGGCCACAACCCGAAGGCCCGGACAGTATTGGATCTGGGATGCGGTTCCGGAAGACATGACAGAGAGCTGACGATGCTGGGGTTCAAAGTAACAGGAATCGATCTTTCCCAGGAAATGCTGTCAGCCGCGAGAAGAGAAGCCACAGGCAACATGTCCTTGGAATACCGGCTTGGTGACATACGTAACGTTGTTCTCGGCAGAACATTCGACGCTGTGATTTGCCTTTTTCATGTATTGAGCTATCTGACGGATGACAACGACCTGGCCGCCTCGCTTGAAACCGCCCGTCGCCACATGGCGCCGGGCGCAATATTTATTTTCGACTTCTGGTACGGCCCGGCGGTTCTTAGTTGCAAACCCGAAGTACGCGTCAAGGAACTGGATGATGAGAAGACCTCGCTGACGCGAATCGCACGGCCTTTCATGCGCCCGGACGAAAACGCGGTCGACGTCAATTACAAGGTTTTCGTGCGTGACAAGTTGTCAGGTGACGTCCGTGAAATCCAAGAACTGCACCGCATGCGCTATTACTTTCTCCCGGAAATCAGGCAATCACTGGAGCGAGCGGGGCTGTCGCTGCTGCATGCCCACGAATCTTTCCGGCCGACAACCGCGGCGTCGCTGGAAAGCTGGAGCGTCACAGTGGCGGCGGAACTCAAATAACTCATTCGGATGTGACACATGAAAGTCAGAATTGTATGCTATGAGGACACCAACCTTTGGATCCTGGGAAAATTCGCACTCAAACTGCAAGAGCATCTCATAACCATGGGCTTCCAGTGTGACATAGCAAAAACCCCGGACCTCACGGCCGACATAAATCATCACATTATTTACTACGACTACGACGGTCAGAAGTCTACTTCAGACACGGTAATGATTACGCACATAGATACCGAGTGGAAACTGGAAAAGATCAGGAAACAGCTCGAAGTGGCGGAACTGGGCATATGCATGTCGATGGATACGGTGCAAAAATTAGCGACAGCAGGAATCCCAAGAGATAAGCTCTGTTATATCCTGCCTGCCCATGACGAAATAATCAAACCCCTCCCTCTGGTTGTCGGTCTGACAAGCAAAATACACAATGACGGCCGGAAAAGGGAATATATGCTCCCGCAGCTTGCTCGGCATATCAGTCCAAATGACTTCATGTTCAGGATCATGGGTGACGGATGGCACGAAATAGTCGGCCTTTTGAAGGAAATGGGCTTCACGGTCGATTACTACGACGCATTCGATTATGAATTGAACAAGCGTCTCGTTCCCGATTTCGATTACTACCTGTACCTCGGACTAGACGAGGGCGCCATGGGTTTTATCGACGCACTGGCCGCTGCAGTTCCCACGATTGTTACCCCCCAGGGATACCATCTGGACGCAGTCGATGGAATAACACATCCATTTGTAACCCTGGACGACCTGATTGCTGTATTTCAAGCGATAACCGCGGAACGGAGAAAGCGCACCGACGCAGTCAAGACATGGACCTGGCGGAACTACGCAGCCAAGCACGCGGAGCTATGGCACTGGCTTGCCGCCGGCGGAAACCGGACCCACATCCCCTTCGCAAAATACAAGGACGGCCTGAATTCATTGTCTCACCATTCATACCGTCCCGAAATTTCAACAGGCGACCCTCACACGCAAACAATTGATAAATATCAGCTTGATCGCCCCGTTTTTCATTCGGAGCAAAGGCTTCTGGAAGAAACAAGGGCGCTTCTTGCGGAAGGCCTCTACGAAGAGGCAGAGTGCAAGGCTCGGAGTTTGTTGCTCTTATATCCGGACAATCCGGAAGCCATATCCCTGGGACGCACTATCAGATTAATCAACTTGAAAACGCGCACTGCCCGCTCTTAAGATTTCCAGAAAGGCAAATGACTTGATAAAAGCATCCAACCAGAATGCACGATTGACGGCATGGGACGAGTCGATACGGAAAGTGACTACCAAAATAGCCGATAAAGCTCTCGAATACCTGCCTGAAGGCGGCGTACTCATTGATGTGGGCGCCAACACCGGCATGTTTTCTGAATTGGTACTAAGCAAGCGCCGATGCATAGCATACCTGTTCGAACCTGTCACGGAATATTACAGCTATACGTTGGAAAAATTCCGCATGTCGCCTTCCATTACCGTAGAGAATATTGCACTGAGTGATGAAAACGGTCACTTTCCGCTCTGGATCGACTGCGCCAATCTCGGATGGAACACTATGGAAGGCTCCAAACAGACCCCTGGAATGCGCGAGATTCTGGTTAAAGCAGTGACCTTCGACCAATACGCGTCGGAACATGGTATAGCGAATATCGATGTTCTCAAAATTGACGTTGAAGGGGCCGAGTACCGGGTACTAACGGGAATGAAACAGACTCTCGCCAAGCTTAAAAAAAAACCGGTTATTCTCTGTGAATTTGGCTGGGGACCAAAAGGACATCCAGCATGGGACAAAGAAGTCGAGATATTTGAATGGCTATTCCAGAACGGATACCAACGCTTCGATTACAATGTCCCCGGCACCAGTGATGTAGTTATACTGCCTCTACAACATAATTCTGTTACTACAATTACTTCGCCGATAGAAAATGTGCGAATAACCGTAGGCATTCCAACACGGAATCGCTTGCAACCCCTTCTGGATCTGATCCTCTCCATCACCCGGCAGACCTATCGCAATTTCGAACTCATCATCTCCGACGACGGCGATAGATACGATATACCCAAGGCCATTCGCCGGGCTTTCCCGACGATTGAATTCAGATACCTGAAGGGCCCCGGCGTCAATCTGCCGAGCAACCGGCAGAACATCATTGACAACTCCCGGACCGAATTAGTCCTGACCTGTGACGACGATCACTACATGCGGGAAGACTGCATTGAACACCTTGTCAGCGCAATGCTCACATCGGATTCCACAGGCATCGTTTCGGCAATCTGGCCCCGTGAAGACGCGAACTCCATAGACTATGAACTGGTCAAACATTTGACCGAGTTCCGACTGGATCTGTCGGATATCGATTCAACATCTCACTTCTGGTGGAAGAACGGATACAAGGCATTTGACGTCTTTCACTCCCCTCCACGGATGCTTGAATCGGAGTTCGCCGGCGGAGGATGCGTCCTCTACCGCAAGAGCGCTATCCAGGTAGCAGGAGGTTTTCCCGACTATTACAGCACGGTCTCATTTCGAGAAGACACCGACATGTCTCACCGGATCTACCTGAAAGGCTACCGGATACTCATCGAACCACGAGCAATCGCTCATCATCACTGGGTTCCCGACGGCGGATGCCGGGATGAAAAGGAAGTGGATCGGCTCAGAAAAGAAGACGGGGAACTGTTTCTGTTGAAACTGGACGAATGGCGCCGTAACAAAAAATGCCTGTCTAGCGTGATGGCAGGAGAAATACCCGTCAGGATCCTGGCATTCTATGATGAAGAAGGCTGGGCATGGTGGCATCGCTCCCATAATATCAAAAAAAATATGGGAAAAGGCGTTGATTTCAATATCATGAAATTGTGGGAACCGTTCGACCACAACGATTATGATTTTATTTTCATCTACGACGACAATCTGCTTGCAGCCATACCAGATGTTCCCAGACATAAGATAATCGTCGGCTGCAGTTGCCCCCGCTACCTGGAAAGGGCGTCAGTCACAGTGGAGAAAGAAGGATGCGCCGCTCTCATTGTAAATAACTACCACTCCTATCGCATGATTCGAAACCGGGTAAAAACCTTCTGCTGCCAGAACGGAGTGGATACGGATATGTTCCGACCTCCTTATCACAAGCCCTCTCGTCTGACGGCATGCTGGGTGGGCAATTCAAAATCCGTCGGTAACAAGGGATTGAACCTGATCAGAGAGGCCTGCGCCATGACCGGCATCGAACTGCTGGTGCTGGACCTTGCGGAGAAACGGGACCACTCTGAAATCTGGCCCCAGGAAAGGGTACGTGATGAAATCTACCACAAGGCATCCTTTTATATCTGCGCTTCTGAGTTTGAAGGGACACCAAACCCAGCACTGGAAGCAATGGCGTGCGGACTGCCAGTTATCTCGACCCCGGTGGGCAACTTGCCTGAGATAATTATTGACGGATACAACGGCTACATTGTGGAACGCAGCGCCACTGCCATCGGAGCCGCAATCGACCAACTGAAGAATTGCAACATCCATCTACTGGGGAGGAATGCCAGGGAAACTGTTGAAAGTGGCTGGAGTTGGCGATATCAGTCAAAGAAATATGAGCACGCTTTTCAGGAACTGCTTTGCGCGGTAGTGAATAAACCAGTAGATTCCATTTGCTGGATTCGCACGGATTCCATTGGTGACAATGTTCTCGCATCGGCAATGCTCCCCTGCCTTCGAAATCACTTTAAAGATGCAGAAATAACAGTCGTTTGTCAGGAACACATTGCCGAACTATATGAATCGTGCCCCTATATAAATAAAGTAATCACGTTCAACAAGAAGAAAGCTTATGGAGATAAAGCATACAGAATTGAAATAATTGAAAACATACGGGCGACAAAACCCGACTTGACACTGAATTCGGTTTTTTCAAGAGAACCATTGACCGACGTTTTCTCGTTGTTCAACGATTCCCCACAGAAAGTCGCCTTTGCAGGGGATAAAGCAAACGGAATGCCAGATGCTTTCCGGTCAACCACCGACCCATTATACACAAGAATTATCCCGAACAACGGTTCCTACAAGCTCGAATTGGAAAGACATCGCGACTATGTAAGGGCTGTGCTTGGCGCCGAATGTGAAAAACTTGAGCCGATTATCTGGACGACGGATCAGGACAGACTGTTTGCAGAGCGTTTCTTCAATGAAAACAACCTCGACCCAACCCGTACTATCGCAATGTTCGCCGGCGCGTTGGTATCAATCCGCACTTATGACAAATATGGGCTGGCGATTAAGCAGCTATGTAAAGAAGCAGGATTTGCTATTGTGGCATTAGGGGGGGAATCAGACGTTTCCATAAATCAGCAAAACCTGGACGAGATTGACGCTATAAAGAAAATCAATCTTTGCGGAAAAACAACTATCAGAGAATCCGCCGAAATAATACGCAAGTGCCGAATCGCCGTAGGAGCGGAAACTTCTTTGGCCCATATTGCATGCGCTGTGGGAACCCCGAACGTAATACTGCTTGGAGGAGGTCATTTCGGACGGTTCATGCCATATTCAAGACTTACTAGCGCAGTTTCACTCCCTCTTGAGTGTTTTGGCTGTGACTGGGTTTGTCCCTATGAAAGGCCATACTGCATCAAGGACTTATCCCCGGATATTCTGGCGGAAGCATTCAGACAGACTCTTGAAATCACTTCGGACAAACCCAGGGTCTTTCTGCAGCCGAGAACATTTTGGAGAAAAGACGAGATGGCTCCTTCATGGCTTATAACATCCAAATGCTTTTCCGGCCTAACAGCGGACATCATTTCCAGCGAACAGCCATTTCGGAAAACTACAGGGAAACATCAGATGCCTGCTCATTTCGATTGCGCGACCAAAGATAAATACGACATAACGGTAATTGTATCTTCTTACTCATCCGAAGAATTCATCAGGGAATGTCTTGAAGATCTTGAAAACCAGACTATAGCGGACGAAATGGAGATCATCGTTGTTGACGCGGCGTCTCCGCAAAACGAGAGAGCGGTTGTCGCGGAATTCCAGAACCGATATGACAATATAACCTATATACGCACGAATGAGCGTATCGGTGTCTACGCCGCATGGAATATGGCTATCCGCATAGCTAGAGGTAAATATATTACACCTTTCAGCACCAATGACAGGCTTCGCGTTGATGCCTACGAAATCATGAAGCGTGCCCTGGACCGGAACCCAGATGTTATGCTTGTTTACGGTGATACCTATCTGACGCAAATACCCCATGAAACATTTGAACGGCACACCTTATCCGGTGCTTTCCAGTGGCCGGAATACTCATTCGATGACCTGCTGAAAACCTGTCTTGTTGGTCCCCATCCCATGTGGAGACGCTCGGTTCATAAAGAAATAGGCTATTTTGACGAAAAGTATATCGCCATTGGCGATCAAGAGTTCTGGCTAAGGATGGGCGAAAAATTCAGGCTGCTTCATATTCCCGAGTTTACGGGTCTTTATTGGAACAGTGAGGACGGCTTAAGCAACAAGAGAGAGATCACCGACCCCGAAATATCGGAGATTCGTTCAATATATCAACAAAGGCATCGCAACAGGACAGAGCAGGAAACCGTCGAAACGACAAGACATAAAGCCCGGGAAACAGCGGCCATAGACAGTAAAAATAGCCCTATTACTTCACACACAATCACAGCTGACGATGACAATATCCTGAACGATTCAATTATCGGATACCTAAATATTCTCGAACGGAACCAAAATGATATCAAGGCGCTCCATAATCTGGGGCGACTGTGCGCGGCATCCGGGCGCATTTCCGAGGCCCGCGTGTTCTATAACAGACTGATATCGCTTGCGCCCTGGAATGAAGAAGCCGCAAGGGAACTGAAAAGGCTTTAGCATTTCGGAACAGGGTTTCCGAATGGCCGCAATATATAAAAACCCATGATCTTATTAATCGTTGTTGCACGGGTTGATGCGTCATTGATATTCATGTATATTTAGCCCAAATCATATAAAAGGAACCCAAATATGACAAATATCCAGAGTACGGGAAAGATGCCCGATCATTATGACGATATCGTAGCGCTGGTAAATTCAGGCAATGAGAATGCCGCCATCCATGCTATCGAAAATTTCATCCGCGAGCACCCGGATCACGCTCTGGCCCACAACGATCTCGGGGTTCTCTATTATCGCGCCGGAAACTACCTTCAGACCCTCGGACACTATGAAAAAGCGGTCCGCCTTTCCCCTCTCAACAGCGCCTACCGCAAAAACCTCGCCAGCTTCTACTACGTGGAGATGGGATGGGTCGATGATGCCATATTCATCTATACCGACATTCTCAGATCCGAACCTGGTGACGTTGAAACCCTGGTTGCGCTCGGCATCATCAGCAGGGACCTGGGGCAAACCGAACAGGCCCGGATATTCTGGAACCGGGCAGCCGACCTGGAGCCCTGGAACGATGATGTGCGTAAGGCGCTGCACTCCCTGAACGCGCCGCAGGCCACCACACCGCCCGCGCCTCCAGTTCCTGAAAGGGCCATTGAGAATCCGCCTGCGGATCTGGACGCCATCATCGCAAGCCTCAGGAACGCCATAAAAAAACAGGACGAAGGCATACCCGAACCCAGCTACGAACGGGCTCTGGAACTGGCCGGCGCCGGCAATACCGATGAAGCCATAAGGGAACTGGAAGGACTGCTTCTGAAGCATCCCGCCAACGCCCTTGCTCATAACGACCTCGGCGTTCTTTACATGCAGCGGGGCGACCTGCCCAAATCACAGGAAAACCATGAACTGGCGGTGAAAATCAACCCGCGGAATCCCAACTTCCGCAAGAACCTGGCGAGCCTCTATTACGCGAAGCTGAGCAGGACGGATGACGCCATAGAAATATACGTCTCTTTGCTGAAGGAATATCCCGACGACGTTGACACCCTTAGCGCCCTGGGCATCATCAGCATGGAAAACAACCGGCCGGAAGAGGCCCTTATTTTCCTCAACAAGGTCGCGGAACTGGAACCGTGGAACGGAGCTCCCAGGCGCCTAATCGAACAATTGAAAAAGTGAGATCATGACGTTTTCAGACAATCGCCCCCCCTTACCTTCCACCTCTTCCAACAGGGGTCCGTCAGGAGCGGACCCCGTTGTTTCCATTATCATCCCGGTTTTCAATCAAATCCATTACACCTCGTCCTGCCTGAAATCCCTGCGGGAAAATCCTCCCTCGGCCGGCTTCGAGGTTATCGTTGTCGATGACGCTTCAACGGACGCAACCCGCGAATTTCTTGAGGAGGCCGCGAAAAAAGACGCCCGGATCCGCTTCCTGAAAAACGGAGAGAACCGGGGATTCGCCGTCAGTTGCAACAAGGGCGCCTATGCGGCCAGGGGCGAATATCTCCTCTTCCTCAACAATGACGTGGAACTCGCTCCGGGCTGGTTCGATCCGTTACTGGCAACCCTTGCCAACGACCCTTCCATCGGCATAGTCGCGCCCCGGCTCCTCTTCCCCGACGGCACGGTCCAGCATTGCGGCAAGGTCTGGAGTGACACCGACGGCCCGCTTTCGCACCCCCAGCACCTCTACTATGGCGCCTCCGCGGATGATGTCGGGACAACCCGAAACCGGGATTTTCAGATGGTGACTGGCGCGTGCATGCTGGTCCGGAGAAAAGAGTTTCTGAGCATAGGCCCGTTTGACGAAAGGTATCTGAACGGCTGGGAAGACGACGATCTCTGTTATGCGTACCGCTCCCGCGGGTTCAGAGTTCACTGTCGCGCAGAAACCAGCATTACCCATTTCCAGGGAAAGACATTAAGTTCGGAAATAGAACACCTGGAAAAGTACTTCCAGAGCGTGAGAAAAAAGCGTGAACTCCTGCTACGCTCAGGTATCCCGGAATCCTCCCTGCCGGACCTGGGGCTTGAAGGCATCGCCGGAATGGCCAAGGACGGCCTCAGATCCGTGGATGAAAGATATAAAAGAAACCGGGAGTTATTCTTCTCCAGGTGGCAAGACTTCATCTTTCGAGACGACTATATCTATCACCAGAGCGACGAAGCGGCCGATATTAATATCGGCCGCTCCTTGAGCAACAGTACCGAACAATCCGTATCAATCGTCGTGGTAACCTACAACTCGGCCGAAACGATCCTTCCATGCCTGCGGAGCCTCTCAAGAACAATCCGCGCCCGTGATGAAGTGATAATCGTCGACAACGCCTCCAGGGACAGGACAGTTGCCGTCGCTTCGGAATTCATTTCAGGTGACAAGAGATTCACCATATTTTCCAATCAGACAAATCGCGGCTTCTCAGCGGCAACCAATACCGGCGTCAAGGCATCGAAAAACAGCTTCATCGCGCTGCTGAATCCGGACACCATCGTGTCCGCCGGCTGGCTCGAAAGACTGCTCTTCCACTTCACTCCCGAGACGGCGGCCGTCGGCCCGATATCCAACTATGTCGCGGGCTTGCAGAAGATGGAATTGTACCAGCCGCACCCCCTAGCCCGGGAGATGGAGATACCGCGGATTGCGGAACGCTTTGCCGCCTGGAACCCTGGACGTTCGGTGGACACCAGGTTACTGATTGGGTTCTGCATGATCATCCGCCGCGAAGTCCTTTTGCAAACAGGTCTTCTGGACGAGTCCCTTTTCCTGGGAAACGACGACCTGGAGTTGAGCTGGCGTCTGCGCGCCAACGGATTTTCCCTTAAGATAGCCGCCGACACCTTTATCCACCACATCGGACAGAAGAGTTTCGCCACCGAGGCTTCGTCAAAAACAGACGCTCTCGTTCGCGACAGCGCCAACACGCTGTATGCTAAACTGCTCTCCCACTACGGCGACGGAAATGTCCCGACTCCGGCGGAGTTATGGGGTATCGACTGGTTCTGCCCGGACAACGCCCGATTCAACCCCCGCGCGCGGCTGACAGACCTCTTGCGGCCGCCCGGCGCCCCATGGATTCCCTCACAGGACAATGGGAAGCAGGCGCCCCTTACCTCAATCATCATACTTACCCTCAATCAGCTCGAGCTTACCCGCCTTTGTCTGGACAGCATCCGGAAACACACCCTTCCGCCTCACGAAATAATCTTCGTGGACAACGGCTCCAGCGACGGAACGCCCGAGTTCCTGAGGAAAGAGGAAGCAAGCCATCATAATATCCGCCTTATCGAGAACCGGGAAAACCTGGGATTCTCGGCCGGATGCAACCAGGGGATCCGGGATTCCCGGGGCGATTTGCTACTGTTGTTGAATAATGACGTGGTGGTGACTCCCGGCTGGCTGGAGGGGATGATTGAGTGCCTGGGACGGACTCCCGACGCCGGCGTAGTCGGTCCCATGACCAACAACATCAGCGGGGTCCAGCAGGCGCCCGAGACAGGATACTCGAACCTGGACGGGCTTGACGGTTTCGCGGCGGAATTCCGGGAGATAAACAGGGACATCAGGCGTCCCACCCGAAGGATCGTTGGTTTCTGCATGCTCTTCAGGCGTGAACTGGTCGACAGGATCGGGCTGCTGGACGAAAGTTTCGGCTCCGGTAATTTCGAGGATGACGACTTCTGCCTCAGGGCGGCTATCGAAGGCTTCAGCAGCGTCATTGCCGCCGATATATTCATCCATCATTTCGGCAGCGCAACATTCAGGGGCGAGGGAATCGACTTTGGCGCCCGCATGGCGGCCAACAACCGGCTGTTCCGGAAAAAATGGAGCCGCCCCGTGGAAGACAGGACATTTGCGGAGAAAATCCTGGTCCTGAGGACCCTTGAGGATGCGGAAAGGATGTTCCACAGGGAGGAATCGATCCCCCTTGAGCAATTACCTCTCAAGAATGTCTTTATTGAACCATCTTCCCGCGCCCGCCTGTGCGCCGGAGTCAGCGAGCTGCTCATCAGGGAAAAACGCTACCGGGATGCAGAGGAGGTCCTCTCCGGGGTCGGGGAATCCGAGCGGGACGCCCGATGGTTCACCCTCGGCGCCAGGGCGGCCTTTCACCAGGGCAGGAGCGGAGATGCCGCCGCGCTGCTGGAAAGAGCCCTGACAATCGACGGAAGATACCCGCCCGCGCTCTCTCTGAAAGGTGAACTGGCGCAGCTGAACGGAGACGAAGAAGAGGCCCGCGGCCTTTTTCTGAAGGCCATGGAAGCAGACCCCGGCTGGGGAGAACCCTGCACCCGACTGGGACTTCTGGATGAAGCAACAGCGAACAACGCAAAGGCCCTGGACCTGCTGGAAAGAGGTTTTCTCCTCTCCCCGCTGGGCTACGGCACGGCTTCCAGCTACCACGGCGCCATCGGAACACCTTCCCAGGCCGAAAGAGGGGCGAAAACGGTGCGCCGGGTATTACACTTTTTCCAGGAAAACAGGATGCTGCGCAACCTCCTTATCGACCTCTTGATCCAGGCGGGCCGCGACATGGAAGCCCTGGAAGAGATCGAAATCCTGTTCGCCGTTTGCGGCCCCGAAAAGGAAACCCTGGCAAAGGGTCTGAAACTGCGCGCCGCCGCTGGGCCTCTGCAGATTACTCCCGAGCGTGAAGGTTCGGAACAGAGCGTCTCCCTTTGCATGATCATGAAGAACGAAGAAAAGAACCTGCCGCGATTCCTTCAAGGGGTCAAACCCTTCGCGGACGAGATACTGATAGCTGATACCGGTTCCGGAGATTCAAGCCGGGAAATCGCCTCGCTCTACGGCGCCCGTGTCACGGATTTCGCCTGGAGCGATGATTTCGCCGCCGCCAGAAACAGTGTGCTGGACCAGGCGCGGGGGGAATGGATACTGGTTCTTGATCCTGACGAGGTTATTTCTCCCATGGACTTCGCCCCGTTCAAAAAACTCCTCGCCGGAGACGACAGCGCCGCATTCGAAATAGTCACCAGGAACTACACCATAAAGGCGAACCTGACGGACTGGACCGCCAACGACGGAAGCTATCCGGGTGAAGAAGCGGGAACGGGATGGACGCCCAGCAACAAAGTCAGGCTGTTTCCCAACCGTCCCGGAATACACTTCGAAAATCCCGTCCACGAAATGGTGGAAAACTCCATCCGGGCGCTAGGGATACCGATTGTAAAAGCGGATATCCCCGTGCATCACTATGGGTATCTGGACGAAGAGGCGCTGAAGAAAAAGCGCCTCCGCTACTACGAACTGGGAAAAAAGAAGCTGGAAGAATGCGGAGGCGGCGCACAGGCATTGTACGAACTGGCGATTCAGTCCGCCGAACTGGAAAGATACCGGGAAGCAATCGAACTATGGCAAGAGGTGATTGCCAGGGAGAAGGCGATCCCGGAGGCATATTTCAACATGGGTTACGCCTATCTACAGATGGGTCGCTACAGAGAGGCCATGAATGCAACCGGCCAGGCCCTGGCCCTGAAACCGGACTACCCGGAAGCGGTTACCAACTATGCGCTCTGCGAACTGTGCGCGGGAGAACCGGAAAAGGGGATAAGTCTGGTGGAGGAGCGCCTTAAAGCATACGGTGAACAAGTCCACTTCCTCGCTTTTCTGGCGGTGGCATATTCATGCCTTGGCGATGAATCCAGGGGCATGGATCTGTTCTCGCGTCTCCGGAAAAGCGGGGTGGACGTAATCGGCTTCGTGAATGGAACTATACGGAAACTGGCGGGAGAAAACAGGCTGGAGTTGATTTCGAAACTTCTGAGAATCGCCGTATCTTCGGGGAATGTCAATGAAGATACTGGCGAGATTCTGAAAGGGCTGTCCGGATAGCGTGCAAAACGTTCACACATTTCATGACGGCTGGCCGTCTCCCGCAGTTGGAGAAACGGCCGGCCGCTTCCAGCCGATTCGGGTCACACCGCCTTTGCCGTATATTCTTCCTGGCTTTCATGCTTTGTCCTGAGACCCGCCGCCAGATTCATGTTTATATCGATGACGATATTGAGTTTCTGGGGTTCGGGGTAGGCAAGAACCTCAAAGAGCCTCTTGTCAATGAATACGCTCAGGTTCAATATGTCTTCCCGCAGTTTTCTGGGAAGCGGATTGTCCGGCATGGTCAATTCGCTCTGGAAGAAGCTCCAGACCTTCTGGTTGTACTTTACCGCCTCTTCGAGGAGCGTTTCCCGCGCAGGAGTATTCCAGTTGTCCTGGCAGCTCTTCAACTTGACGGCCGCCTTCATCAGAACCGAAGCTTCCAGTTCTCGCTGGGACATCCCTTCCTTGTGCACATCCTGATAGACATTATAAGGATTGTTTGACATGGGCAATTAGCTCCTCTTCGTACTCTATTAGTTTTTTCGTGAATTTCAAGGCCTGATAGTAATCGCCTGCAAGTATCCGTTCGCTGATCTTTTCCATGTGAGGCTTGGTGCTGGGCGCGGCCGTGAGAATCTCCCGGGCCATTTCCCAGAACTTTTCATGATAAGCGACCAGATTCTCCTGATCGATGTACATTAACTGAACCGCGAAATACAGGCGTCTGGCCGGGGAATCGGCCTCGGACTCGCTCATTATGTCTTTTTGCCTCAGAATCGGAACACTGTTCTCCACGGTGAACTCGGAAGCCTTGGGTCCGTTACGGATTACCGCCCTGCCGATCAGCACCTTCTCTTCCGGTTTCAGTCGAAGCTTGAGAGACATATTCCCCGTCCTTCCTATCCCGTCACCGACCGGACAAGTTCGCTCCTGCCTTCAGAGACCACGGCCCGAAGTTCATCCAGACCATCCAGCGCCCCGGCGACTTCCATGTCAGACGAGGAAGAAGTCACTTCGGGAAAGCCGTTCCGGAGAGTTTCGGCGTCCGCGTACCCCAGTTTCTCCCAGAGCCGAACGTTGTTTTCATAAACCGGCTTCGGCGGAGGGGGGACCATGAGCTTTTCAATCTCCTTGCGCAAAGAAACATACTCCATCAGCAGATTTTTTCGATCCTGGCTGTCCGCGGGAAACGGGGGATAGTTTTTCACTATCGTTTTGAGCGGGGTTCTCATCCTGTCCAGCAGATGCGAAACCTTGCCCAATGCGGTATCCGTTGCCCTGATACTTTTCGCGAAATCGTTCTTTTCCTCTGAAAGGCCGCCGAACTTGCCCATGGCGGCGGCATTGGGCTGAACGGAAACCTTGATGGAACTCTCCTTCAAGGCATCGGTACGCCTGGTCTCCTGTTCCCGCTCAACAGCCTGGTAGGCCTTTCGTCCGGTATAATCGTGGACCACGGCGAGATTATCAACTCCGGATATCGGTTCCACACCCATTTCATCACCCCTTTTTCATAATGGAAACGGGGAGGAGAGTTCTCTCCCCTCCCCGTCCATTTTCTCTACAAAGCCAGAGGCTGTTAGAAGAGTCTCATTACCGCCTGAGCCGCCTGTGAAGCCATGCTCAGAGAGGTAACACCGAGGTTCTGTCGGGTCTGCAGCATCAGCATGTTGGCGCCTTCTTCGTTCATATCCGCCAGGGTCAGATTGTCGGCCCCCGTCTGGAGGGTGTTGATCATGTTGCTGGTGAAATCCTGACGGGTTGTAACGACGCTCAGGTTGGAGGACAGCTTGGAAGACTGGTTCCTGAGAACGTTCAGGGCCGACTCGAGCTGGCCCGATGAAGAGTTGATGGCAGCCGTGCCGGTAGCCCCGGACCAGGCAGTCGCCACTGAAGAGGCTATGGAAAGTCCGTCCGCCGTCGAGCTGAAACCGGAAATCTGCAGTGTGGCGCTGTTGGTGGTCTGACCGAACTCAACCGTCGTAGAACCGGAGGTCAGGAAGTTGGTTCCACGATAACCGGAATCGCTTGCAAGCTGGGATATCTGGGAAAGCAACTCGTTAAATGTCGTGGTGTAAGCGGAACGATCGGTTGCCACGCTGGTGGCCAGAGCGGCCTGGGCGACACCTTTCGCGGATTCGATGAGGGTGGTTATCGCCTTGATGCCCGCGTCCGCCGCCTTCACCTGCTGCACTGCCTCGGCCATGCCGTCTTTGCGGGCGCTCAGGTCATTGGCCCTCTGCATGTGGTTCTGCGCGGCAAAATAGTTGGTCGGGTTGTCGAGGGGGGTGTTGACCTTTTTGCCGGATGAAAGTCTGGTCTGAGTCTGATTGGTGAGGGTCGCCGTTTCCTGCAGGGACAACAGGTTGCTCCTCATGCCGCTGGTAAGAGAGATTTGGTTGATAGCCATGGTACTTCTCCTTTCTAGGTTTTATACGGCATTCTTGCCGTTCTTGGTTGGCCGGGCTTCCCGGACCTGATGAAATCCGCCGCTTTCTTTCTGAAAGTTACTGCGGATTTTCCGTTCCGTTTCAGCTCCGCCATTTACTGTACTTATCGTGTCAGGGACAAAAAACTTTAGAAATTTTTTTGTTGCGCGAGAACTTTCTGATTTACATAGGGATTTCCCAGATCGAAAAAGAGGGTGAACCAGTTTTCTTTTTCGAGGGAGATTTCTATCATTTCATACCGGTTCGCCCTTGCAAGCTGTCTTAATTCATCAAGGGACGGTCCGCGGCAAAGCACGGTTCTATCTGAAGGCACCGGCGTCCCGCTCTGAAGACCGAATGAAAAGCCGGATAATAATTTTCGCACCCGATATAAACATTCCAAAAGAGAGTAGACATAAGGCATTACACATAATTCAAGCACATCCTGCTTGATCGGATTGTATTGAGGATACCTGACCGGCACTATTATGTCGGGAGAAAACACCTGCAAACTATGAAAATGATAGAAAATCAAAGGCATTCCATCCACCAGGACCTGACCATTCTGGCGGCTGAAGACATACTGATCATGATTCCACGGCGCCACGCCCCCGCCGATATGCTGAAGCACATGGATTCTTTCATAGCTTCCGGGCCAGTCATTGAGATACATCTGATCTCCGAATTTTCCGTCTTCAACCTTGTCATAACACCAGTGGAGACACTGCTGGCGCCACTTCTTCAAGACCCCGAGTCCAACGGCATCGTTTCTGAAAACGATCATTCCCACATTGTATCTGCCGAACATCTCCATATCCAGATGGGCGAAATCAGGAGAAAAACGATGCTCGTGGATCATTACCGAACAAGAGCCCATTTCCTCGAATAGAGGCTCTGGGGAAGAAAAATAAAACATATCCGCATCCACATAGGTAATGAGGTCGATTTCCCTGTTTTCTTCCAGCAACCAGAGGACGATACATGGAGTGAGCGTCCAGTAGTATTCCACAAGAGACCGGTTTTTTTTCGCCCCGCGCAGCCCCATGTCACCCTGCTCTATTCTGTGAAGAGGAACGGTCACCACGTTATCCAACCGGAGTTTTTCCAGCAGAATACGTGTAATCTCATCAAGACAGACCACAAACAGGGTAAAAGCGCCGGGCTGATGCTTGCGCAATGATTCTACAAGAGAGATACCGCGCACCAGGTAGTTTCTGTCAAAAAGGGTACAGAAATATCTCAACGCCCCCTCCGCTTTCCATTCCACAGGGCAAGCGCCCCGCATATTCTGTCAACATCCCCGTCGGAGAGTTCCGGATACATGGGAAGACTCAATATCCTGCCGCATATCTCTTCTGAGACAGAAAGAGAATCACCACCTCGTATCCTTCCCCTGTAGGCATCCTGAAGGTGGACCGGCAAAGGATAGTGAACCGCGGTCCCAACACCTTTCAGCCTGAGAAATTCCCGCAAAGAGTCACGCTCTTCGCACTCCAGAACGAAGAGGTGCATTGCGTGTGTGGCGCCGGAAACAATTGCAGGCGGAATCATCATGCTCTCGTTCGTTGCAGAACAATACCTTTCAGCTATGGCCCTCCGCCTTGCGTTATCATGATCGAGATGAGGCAGCTTGATACGCAGAACCGCCGCCTGAATTTCGTCCAGCCTCGAATTCACACCGGGAAAAGCGCTTATATATCGTTCTTTCCAGCCATATTCACGCAAAGCGCGCACACGCTCCGCCAAACCGGGGCTATTGGTCACCACCGCGCCACCGTCTCCCAATGCGCCGAGATTCTTTGTGGGGTAAAAGCTGAACGCGGCGATGTCACCGAAGGCGCCGACCTTTTTCCCGTTGATATCCGCCCCGTGAGCCTGGGCGCAGTCCTCAATCACCTTCAGACCGAATTTCCTGGCGATTTCCAGAATCTCTCCCATAGGCGCCGGATGCCCGTATAGATGGACCGGGATAACCGCCCTGGTTCTTTGCGACAGCAATGCGGGAATATTATCAGGATTGAGACAGCGCGTAACCGGATCTATGTCAGCAAAAACCGGATGAGCGCCGCACTGTTCGATTGCGGAAACCGTCGCCACCGCTGTATGGGAAACCGTTATCACCTCATCCCCGCTTCCTATCCCGCACGACATGAGAGCGAGACGGAGCGCATCCGTACCGCTGCCCGCTCCCACGCAGAAGTCAACGCCCAGATATGCCGCAAACTCCTTCTCAAAGGCCGTGACCTCGTTTCCCAGGATATATGTTCCACCTTCCAGAACATTTTCTACGGCCGCTCGTATTTCCCTTTCGAATCTTTTATACTGAGCCCCCGGATTAGCAACCGGAACAAGACTATCCACGGATTTCATCCTCCCAATAATAATCGCGAAACTGTTGATAATACTGTAAAGTCTTTCGCAACCCATCCTCAAGAGATGTCTTTGGTCTCCAGCCCAGCTTGGCCCTTATCCTGCGATAGTCACCATAGTAGTCACCGATATCAATGGCCTTCCTTTCCGGCGGAAAAGGGACAATCCGGTAACTTCCTCCCTCATGCAGGCGCACCATCATCTCAGCCGTATCCTTCAAGGTAACGGGATCATCCGCGCCAAGATTGAATATTTCCCCAATCGCTTCATCAGACTTCATCGCCAGGAGCATAGCCTCTACCACATCATCGACATAATTAAAATCACGCACCTGTTTTCCGTCCCCGTAGACCAGCAAAGGCTTGCCGCATATCAAGTTACGAACCCAGATCCCCAGAAAAGTCTGGCGAGCATCTTTGACCCTCATGCGGGGACCATAGGTATTGGTCAGGCGAAGGACCGCGGCGCGCACGCCGTATACGTTGTTGTAGACAAGGTGATACCACTCGCCCGCCATCTTGTTTATACCGTTCACATCTATGGGCCTGAGGGGGTGCCTTTCGTCCACCGGCAGATACAGGGGCGCTCCGTATAGCTGACGGGTGCTGGCGAAGACAATCCTTACCCCCGGATTGTATCTTCGGCAGGCTTCCAGAATGGAAAGCTGGGCGCGCGCATTGATCTCCAGATCAGGATAGGGATTGTTCATGGAATCCACATGGCTGGTCTGTCCGGCTAAATTGAACAGTAAATCCTTCCCCTGTATCAGATATTTCATGGAATGTTCGTCTCTGACGTCGGAAATATTTATCGTGATGCGCTCCCTTACCGGTTCAATATTAGCCAGGTTCCCCCCATATTCGGGAATGAGGCTGTCTATTACCGTGACGCGCGCGCCAAGATTGACGAGGGCTATCGCCAGACTGGAGCCGATAAAACCCAGACCTCCCGTTATCAGGGCATTTTTTCCATCAAACATGCCTATTGCTCCTTGATTCGTCCGGTCGTACCGGAAAATACCTGACGCCTGGTTGGAAGAGGTATTCTGCTGGTCGGCGCCGGCGCAAAACTTCCCTTGGTCAAGGTAGCATAGACAGAGCGAATCTCCTGCGGCTGATTATCATTAATATTAAGCACACCGGCGGATGCCGGGACGACCAGACGCCAGTCATATTCCAGCACCTTGAATCCGGCGCCCTCCGCCAGATTTCGCAGACATTCCGGAGAATATCTCCAGTAATCATCAGGAGAAGGATGGTAAGGAAATGAGAAAACTGTTTCAACTACCAGCAGGCAATTCTCCCGCATCAACTGATAAAGCGCGGCAAATACGCGAAACGGATTTTTTACATGCTCGATGACATTCAGACATACAGCCGTGCCGAAAAGATCCGTGCCTAGAAGCGGGAGATCCTCGATCAGAGGGTCTCCCTTTTCAGGATTGATTATCAGATACTCCCTGTCCAGATGATCAAAAGGCCTCTGATCCAGCGTCACATAGCGAGCCCGCTGATCGCCGCTCCTGATTGTCAGTTCGTAATCAGCGATGCACGGCCTTTCCATACCGCCGAGATCGACAAAGGGCTTACGCAAACCGTATTTTTCAACCTGTTCGGTAACCAGTAGAATATCATCCCAAAACATTCGTGCCCTCCCTGATAGAGACTTGGCTATCTGCGGAAAAGATAGGTAACCTCGTACAGGTCACTTTCCCGGCAACTGAAGTACTCCATGGCCTCAACAAGCCGGAACCCGCACACGCTGAATTCACGGATAAACCCTTCTTCGTTGAATACCAGCTCAACGGTTTCCACCCCATAGGCAAACTTTTTCAGATATCGCGTCTTGCCCGTGCGGCAAACCGGGGTTCGATGGGCGACAATAATATCCTTGGCGACACGGGCGGTTTCAAATATATGCTCACGGTAGTTCGGCACGTGAAGCAGCACACACGATGAAATGACGCACTCGAAGCTCCTGTCCGGAAAGAACATGCATGACCCGTCAGCAGCGAAAAAACGCGCCCTGGGATAATAGTCCCTTGCCATGGAGATCAGGGCCTCGGAATAGTCAACTCCCGTGTAGCTGATACGCCTGTTCAGGAGGTACTCGAGTATTTCGTAATAGTATCCGCTGGCGCAGCCAATCTCCAGAATGCCGCAATCAGTCCCCACATAGGGAACAAGGATATCGGCCAAAACCTGGAAATGGGAAGCTACGCTCCCCTTGTACATATCTTCGAGCTGCCGCTGCACAAGGGCGCGCTGCCTGAAAGGTATGCGAGGATCCTTCCAGGCGGAAACCATGCCGGGAGTTATTTCAGAGGAAGATATGGGAGCGTGTCCTTTATTTGAGTCGGCCGTATCCGTGGAAGCATAAAGCTCCCTCTCCCTGGTGTATCGCAGATGCCGTTCCAGCGCTTCCGCCGTATGCAGCATCCTCTTTGTGTACGAATGGTCGCGCAGGGTTCTCTCCTGGCCGGCCCGGGCAATCCGTTCGGCCTCCTCCGGATGCGCAATGTAGTAATTGATAAGCGCGGAGCACTCCTCGGGAGATCGGTAGGCCACAACCTCCCGTCCGATTTCAAACAGATCGTTCAGGTTGTCCTTGTAGTCGGTTATCAGCATGGCCCCGCAACCCGTTGCTTCATAGAGACGCATGTTGTTGGCGAAGTTTTCCGCAACGTCAATGTGGCGGTTCACGGTGATTCTTGACGATGACATCAAGGCAAACATATCCTTTCCCCAGGCCTCTCCTCGATGCCGCGGCCGGACTGGAGAAGTCGCGGGGAGTGTTCCGGCCCCATATCCCCAGAATTCCACGGGAGTGGTCCTCGCCAAATACTCAAGCAACTCATAAGCCTTTCCGTGCATACCGGATATGCCCCCGACAAACGAGCAGGCAATGGGCCTGGCTGCATAAGGCCGCGCCCGGACAGATTCAATTACTCGGGCATCAAAAGCCAGAGGCTGATAATATGAGGTCAAGCCATACTTGCGGAACAAAGAAACATAATGTGGGAAAGAACTAATGATGATGTCATACAGATCAAAGGGAATACCCTGGCCGGCTGGTGAAGCGATCTGTCCGACAACCAATTTCGTAAACGGCCTGATCGCATGAATGAACTCACGTGATACCTGGTGCATGTCCTGTATGTAAACGACATCGGGAGATAGTTTTCGTATCTGACCGACACCGATGGTAAAAGCGTCTCCTTCATAATCATATTCACGAGCCCACTGTTTTTGGAGAGGTTCACAGTTGATTATTATATCCACGGCATCCCAGCCCGCTTTTTTCAATCCCAGCGAATAAAAGTCACTGTCTCCAAAAAGCTCCCTGTTCAAGCAATCCAGTTGAGCTTGATAACCGCATGAAACAATATGGGGATTTACACGGTAAAATGATGAAAGAAATGCCCCATAGTAAGTATTTACAAAAACAGCGCTATACATATACGCCTCATATTGCTTTTGTTTATTAATCTATAATCTATTGACAAAAAGCGTCTGTCTTTTGTGGAATAGCAATAAATGGAAAATCAATAGTTTCGGTTATTCCCGGTCAAGCTCGTATAAAGGGATAAGAAAACCCATATACCCACTGGACACCCGCTGTAATGAGAAATTTTATTATTGCTGTTGTTTATACTTCTTTGAAAGGACAAAATCTACGGGCTTAATGATGACATAAGCGTAATACGCCTGAAGCAGCTTTCCATAATCTACAGCCTCTTCTGACAAACAGGTCTCCAGCATCATATTGATTCCCTTTATGATATCTGAATCTACGTGTTCATGGAGAAGTTCAACATTGAGCAGCGGAACCGGATGTTTGAAAATAGAAACAAGATCAAGCACATTCGAGTAGTCCATTTCCATAGCGCAATTCTCCAGATCCAGCCCTCGCTCCCCAAAAAACCTCTTTTGCCACATCCTGTTTCTTCTTTGATCTTCAGGAAGGTTAAGCATGGCGGTGGCAACCTCAAGGTCGAGAAAGGGGGACCAGGGCTTGAAACCAAAAAACCGCGGCACACGATAAAGATAACAAAGCAGCGCCATCTTTCTTCTCATCGCCTCAACTACTCTGAAAGACGGATCTTTCAGCAACTCTTTGTGGGTTTCCCAGTATTGGCGGCGAATCGGAAAATCCCGCGGCCTCGGCGAAACAGACGGATCCATCCGTAAGCCATGGGTAAACCCCAGAGCGCGAAGATCTTCTTGACAGTTAATTTCGGGAATAAACACGCCTGCCCAGACATCGCCAATAATACCGCTTAGCAGCGGCAGTTCGCCCCGGCCCAATGTGGATGAAATTTTATTATAGAATTCTATATGATACATACCATGGGCATGAGTCGACACCCCGAAAAGGCTGTTCCAGACATCCAGATACCGGTTAAATTCACCCAAAGGAATCATTTCCCATCTTGTTCCGAGCAATTCAGACAACCGCTTCGCTATAACAACCTCGAAGGATTTATCCGGTTCCAGCGAAATGCCATAGGTAAAAGAACGGATACGTGATTTATCTTCAATAAAATAGTTCAGCAACCTTGAATCGTATCCGCCACTTGTTGGAATAATAATTTCACCAGAAACGGTATTTTCCCACTCTCTAACCTTTCCCAGAATCATCTCCAGGACATCATTTTCATCACTTGCTTTTCCCATATATCGCCACACAGGGTCTTCCAGATACTCGATTCTGTACCCGCCATTGCGATCACTATAAAATCTGGAAGAATGCCTGAGCATTCTGACATTCTTTACAGGAGTATGTTCAAAAACAGAATAACCGAAATCAAGATAGTTGAACAATCCTTCAGGGCTTATTGCAATATCCTCATTTTCTATTACATCATTGATATTGTGACTGTATTTCCCGGTAACTTCATTATAGAAAAAAGGATTTGACGCAAGCCAGTCCGATTCGAATATCATTTCATATTCAGCTTTTTCACCCGTTGTACCGACAAGGTTTACGTTATGCACAGAAGACTTGATCCCGTGTTTTTCAATGACGAGGTGGACCAATGATTCTATTACAGCAACCATCCGTAAACCGTCCATTGATAATATATTTTGATTCAGGTACGCTCTCTCAGGGGTCACATCATGCAGCAGCAGTTCTCCGCCAAATCCTTTTTCAATAATTATTTCAATTACTTCCTTTCTAACCTGACCATCCACGAGTATCACGTCAAAATTGTGCGAATCCAACAATTCCGCTATCCTGGCAAGGTATGTGGAATATTCAGGCTTTTCGCCGTAATCACTGATATTCCCGGATGGAGTAACTCTGCTGACGCATTTTTCCCTGCCAGTTTCATCAAAAGCGCATTTCTCAGGTGGCACGCAAACAAGCTCCACATTATCGGCATTCACGCAGCGAAGTTCTTTATCAATAACATCAAACCAGTCTTTTCTGGTTTCAACTGAAATCATCTTTTTGACAAATCCGCGAAAATAAAGGGTGCTGTAGCCAGAACCAATCTCAAGGTAAAGCTTGTTTTTCAAGGTCAGCAGTTTTTCAAGATATTCAATTTCAGCGGGCAGCATTTGCATATTTGCTTTGTAAAAAGCAATCAAATCTGTATGTACAATTACAGCGTCGCTTGAGTTTTCCTTAATAGTAACCTTATTATTTAACAGCGCGATTTGATTCTTTTCTCCAATAATCCGGGAAAGAGATGACTCGATCATGTTTCTATGAGCGTCACATCTGATATAATGCAGTAACAATGCGGCATCTTCTTTATTCACAGCCATCAGCCTTGAATACCATATTGGATAAAGTTTTGAGGAAATAGTGTCATATAGTGCAACATATTCATTATCTTCCAGCAAGCGGCTAAGTCTCTCAAATTCATTTCTCGCGGGCAGATCTTCACATATATCAATACAGTTATTATCATCAGCAGATATATGGACAATATCAGCTTCGCCATTTGCAATATCAAAGGTAACCCCGACTGACCAACCGGAATTAGGATAAGCGGAAAAATCCGAACTTTTGAAAGCAAAATTGCCAAGTGAATAAAAGACCGGTTTTCCGTGGTATTTTTCGAATCCCTGGACAACATGGGGGTGATTTCCAATTACCAGGTCAGCTCCGTATTCAACCCATAATCTGAAACGAGCCCTGATGTAAGGGGGGGGAATCGGTATTACCTCGCTGCCTCCATGGGATACGACAATCACCCGCCTGCCGTCTCTTTTCCCATCGTTGATTAATCTGAATATCTTTGATTCATTCTCTACGGTGGCAATTCCGGGTCTATCGGGACCGGCGCCACCGAATTCATTTTCCGCAACCGCAATAATTCTCAAGCCGAACAAATCCAGGGGAGCAAAAGCCTGATCTTCGTTTGAGCCGGCGCCCACAACCCGCATATCATGGCGTCCGCAAATGTATTTTGTCGCTTCAAGCCCCTCAGGTCCGAAATCCATCGTGTGATTATTGGCTAAAACCGCGACATTGAAACAAGGAGCAAACCTTGAAAAGCATTTTTCGTCCAGAAGAATATGCGGTCCGGCTTTCATGGCCGGTTCCTTGAGAAAGGAAAAAGCCCCCTCCAGGTTGAAGACCCTCACTTGATGAGAAAGACAGAATTGGACAAATCTCTCGGTGAAGCGGAAATCAGTATTTGGAACCGAGTCTCCTGCGAAAAATATTTTATTGCTTCCACCAGCGACGTCATATGCCATAATTATTGGTTCTCCCAAATAAAGGCGCCTTCCTGCAATATCGGTCCCATATATCTTGAAAGGCTTTCTCAAGATTGCGCGTAAACCGCGCGGAATCCATCAGAGGCGAAGCAGATATCCTGTCGCGCATTGTGGAACGCAGTTCTTCAACCCGCCGGGTATCCCGGGCCAGCCGTACCGCTTTCTCAACATAGTCCTCATCGGAGCAAGCGACCAGATCCGGAAGACCCGCAGCCGTAAGAATACTAGCGCCCACGCGGGAAACATGACTCATCCCGGCAAGAGACACGACCGGCACTCCCATCCATAGCGATTCGAAAGTTGTAGTAGTGCCGTTGTAGGGATATGTATCCAGAGATATATCGACTCGATTGTATACCTCAAGATGAGAAACCACAGAGGGCGCTCGGCCAAGGATCTCTATCCGCTCCGGATCGACTCCCGCGCGGGCGAAAAAGTCTTTTGTGCGCTTTCTGATTCCTTCCGGAGACATGCCCCCGCCCTTCAGAATGAAACGTGCTGTTGGTATCCCTCTCAGGATTCGAGTCCACAGCTCCATCATCTCCGGAGTTACCTTCGCGAAATTGTTAAAAGCGCCGAAAGTGATATAACCGTTCCCGGCGCAAGGTGATGGTCCCTGCTCGGGAAAGTCGCCTCCCGGTCGGTAGCAAAGGAAGGAATCGGGCAACCGCAGAAGCTCTTCAGTATGGAATCGCTCCGTCAGGCCCTGAGGGTCCGAAATGGCATCGGTAATACGATAATCCATGGCCCGCAGACCGGTTGTGTCGGGATATCCAAGCCAGGTAACCTGTATCGGAGCCGGCTTGAGAGCAAACAATGTCAGACGATTGTGGGCGCTGTGTCCCGCCAGATCCACCAGTATATCGATCCCGTCCTCGCGTATCAGGCGGAACGCCTCCTCGTCGTCCATACCGTATATGTCGCGCCAGATTACGGGGTGCTGCCGCAACTGCCGGGTAATTTTGTCGGGCTTCTCGACGTTCGAATAGCAGTATACCTGGAAATTGTTCATATCGTGGGACGCCAGCACGGGTTGGATAAAGAAGACAACGGCATGGATTCGAAAATCAGGGGACACATAGCCTATTCTCAAAGGCCGGGCCCCGCGGTTTTCTTTTTCCGGCCCGGCCTGGGATTGGGCTGGCAGCCCTTCGTACAAAGCCCCCCAACGGAAATGCTCGGCCGCAATCTCCCTGGCTGATATCTTCCCTGAATAGTGCAGATAGAAAAGCATGCAACTATGTTGAACCATCTTTTCCCGTTCAGACGATGCCAATTCAATGGATTTACGAAAATATTCAGCGCAGAGTTCCGGCATTCCCATATAACCTAGCACGTTTCCGATGCTGCTGTATAACTTCGGATTACAGGAATCCAGTTCCAGGCATTTTCCGAAGTAATAAAGAGCCTTTTCATATTCGAGCATTTTCGCGTGCAAAGTCCCCAGGTTAAGCAGAAAACCGCTTTTATCGGAAGCTGACTCCATCCCTTTCTCAAAAGCGGCTATTGCCGATTCGTGTCGGCCCTCTTTTGCGTGAATCGCGCCAATGTTCATATAGGCGTCAATGTGGTCCGGACGGCATTCAACGGCTCTTCCGTAGTAGCAAAGCGCCTCGTCAAACCTCTTCATCTCCTCCAACACCCGAGCCAGGTTATAATAGGCCGTCGCATAACCGGCATCCGAAGCAAGCGCATCCAGAAAAGCCTTTTCCGCCTCCTCCAGTCTTCCCGAATCCATCAGCGCCAATCCGAGATTATTCAGAATCACGGGAACTCCGGGCGCCTCGTCGCATGCCTTTGAAAACCACTCAGCCGCTTCGGCGTACTCTTTTTCCACATACCGGATATTACCCAGCATAAACAGGCCCTCCAGGCGTGTAGATTCATCTTTGAGAGCCTGCATGCATATGCTTCCGGCTTCCGCCAGATTTCCGCTGTTAAAAAGGTCTTCAGCCAGGTTCATATCTGCCGTCATCTATCCGCTCCAATATCAGCCCAGACATTTATATCCGCGTTGAATCAAACACCTTCGGACCCGTTGACCGCAAGATCCCGAGCTATGCGATAAAACTCCCGCGCCGCGGCCTCCCAGGAAAGCTTCTTCATGTCCTCCGCCGCGCGCCGCCCTTTTTCCGGCAGAAGGGCGCGATGACGGTAGGCCGCCTCCAGCAGCTCTATCACCTCTTCCACATCCGGCTCCAGCCATACCCCGGAGCCGTGTAACTTGTAGTAATAGGGTTTGTAGCGGGTCAGGGGAAAGGCGTTTTCCGGGGTGATCACGTCGGCGTGGCCGGTCATGTCCGAGGCGATGACCGTTTTGCCGCAGGCCATGTACTCGCACATCACCATGTTGTTCCCCCCCTCGCACCGGTTGGGAAAGAGCCCCACGTCGGTCTGGAGATAGACGGAACGCATCACCCGGTTGTCCACAGCCGGATAGAGCCTGACCCTTTCCAGAGGGATGCCGTTCGCGGCCAGTGTTTTCGCCAGGAGCTCCATGCAGTCGATCTCCTCATGGCTGTAGGTGATTAATTTCGACAGGGTCATGGTCTCCAGGGAGAAGGGCCACTGGTTGTACCAGGCGCACGAAAGCACCACATCCCGATGGCGTTCCATGAATACCTTCATGGCCGCGATGACGATGTCCTGCGATTTGCGCAGCTCAAACTTGCCCCCGGAAAAGACCACGAAGGCTTCATCGCTTCTGGTGTCTTCCACCGGATAAAACATGGTCGGGTCGATACCTTGAAGGATGGTGGAGGTATTGCGCACCCCGCCTATTTTGAGGTTGTACTCGCACCAGGTGGAACCCGCCACCACGAAATCCCATAACCGGGCCACCTCCCTGGTATAACGGAGGATCTCGATGTTGTCCTCGAAAAAACAGTACCCGATGTTAATCCGGTTCCATCTGGCCGGGTCGAAGGGCTGGAACCCGTATCCGCGCATGCAATGAAGGGTAACGGAGTCTATCAATTCAAGTTTCCCGATCTCTCTCGAAAGATACTCTCCCGCCACTCCCCATCCATGGGTTCGGCCTGTGGGCATAGACACATGCATAGCGTATTCCTTTTCCCGTTGTTATTGTTTCTTCAGGGATTGACAGAACCCTGAAACATCGAATTCCGGCTTCAGAGCCGCAATCTTCCTGAAACAGCTGGAAGCATCCACGACCTTGTCCAGTTGAAATGCCGTAAAACCCTTGCAGGCCAGGATCTCCGCGTCGTCCCGGAAACCCGTAAGCAGAGCATCCAGCAGACCTTCCGCCTCCCGGTAACTTCCGGAGGCTATCAGTTCCAGGCTCTTTTCCTTGCCGTATTCCCTGAACCGGCTTTCCAGGATATGAGAGCAGTTTTCCCGCCTGGCGATGGATCTCCACTTGTTAAGAAACAGGATCCGGTTTCTCCGGAGAATTTCACCCGCAGTTTCGGACCTGTCATAAAAGTCGATGGTCCTCAGCGCCCTGATGGACCCGCTCCAGTGATGTTCATAGGCGTTTGTCGGAATCACATAACTCTTCAGGCCGACCTTTCTGATTTGCAGCCCCATGTCCCATTCCTCGAAATAGCAGGGAGTGAACTCGTTTTCGAACTTGAGATGCTTTTGGTCAAAATGCTCCAGCTTTACCGCGAACAGAAAACCGGAAACCGCGTCAACCTCTATGGGCTGTTCGAAACTGCCCTTGTCGAAATACACGAAATCCCTCGTATACCTGAAGTCGAAAAATGAACCCTGAGGTCCCACGCAGGCTGCCTTATCCAGACTGTGCAGGGCTTTTTCCAGAGCATCAACGGCTTCTTCCCTCAGGTGAACGTCCGAGTTGACGATGAAGACAGTGGGTGTCGCGGCGATATTCAGGCCGATATTCCACGCCCTGGCGACACCGACATTCTTCTTCATGATGGCATAGTGGGTTATGCGCGGGTGCTGACGAAGCTGCTCCGCCACCTCCCGGGAATTGAAGACGACAATGACGTCCCCGGCAATCCCTTCCAGATCATCCAGCAGACCTGTGATGTTGTACTCGCTGGCCGGAGAATAATCCAGCACCGGGATCACGAAACTCCTCGTTGCGCCATGGACCGTTATGGTTGTGTCCCTTGACGTTTCCCAGGGGTCCGGGACCCCCGCCAGGGAACGTTCACGCAACTGGCGCCCGCTGAAGGTAGTCGCCTTTTCCCCGCGGATCACGTCGAGCATGTCCGTGACCCTGTGGACGTAGGTATGGGCGTTGTGGACGAGCTTCATGCCCCGTGATGCAATCTGTTCGCAAAGCGCCGGATTGTCCAGATAGAAGGCGGCGGTGTCCAGTATTGTCTCGTCCTCGTAGACCGCGTAGTCCTCTCCGTCGGTGAATAGTTCATCCTGGCCGCTGTTGCGCGCCATGTCCGTCAGGAGGAGCGAGCCGGCGGACATGACCTCGAAGACCCGCATGTTGAGGTCGTTTCGCACCGCGTTGTTGAAGACGATCCTGGACTGGGAAAAGACCCTCGCCATGTCGTCCCAGAAGCAGCGCTCCACATGCACATCCAGGCGTTTCGATATGTGTTCCAGGAGTCTCGCCCTGCGGGGATTGAGGGCGATGCTCCCTACGAAACCGATATCGTGAAGCCTAGCATCGGTCTTTTTCGCGTGTATCTCCGGATCGCAGGCAAGGGGAAGCCAGTGGACCGCGCAGCCTGCCTTTCGGAAATCATCCAGATATTCCCTCTGGGCGATGAAAACATAATCAAAGCAGCGCGCCCACTCCAGATGAAGGGGAAGATTCAGATGACTGTCGATGAGATAACATGCCCTGGGGCAGCGGAGGGCATCCAGCCCCCGTGGATAATGACCGCCTACGGACTCTATCCAGAGGTACAGATCGGGATGACGGGCCGGATCGGTCCTCGCCAGGATTTCGGCCATATCGGGCTCGAAGGACGTGGGGATATCCTGTTCCGTGACCGGCAGCTTCATGTTCTGAAGCTGCCATTTCTCGATGAGTTCCGGCGGAAGAACCGGGCCAATGGTGGTAGTCGGGCAGATGCGCCTCAGCGCCCGTTCAAAATAGACGGCGGTGGTTACCGGATAGGATACGTATGCCAGCCATACTTTATATGAATTCATGGAATCACAAGCTCCAGTCTTTGATCTATATTTTCCTGCTGTAGAACCCCCAGTATTCTTCCGGGCCATTATCCGTCTTCAGAAAATACTTCTTCCCTTCCTGTATCTCCAGCCCGCTCCGTTCATGGAGGGCCAGCCACATGGTATAGCCGAGCACGCTGTAATGGTTGGGGTTTGATTCATTAACACAGGAGGTTTCCGGGGCAGGGACCTCCAGGTACAACAGGCCGCCCCTTTTCAGCACCCGACAGAATTCACTGAGAGTAAAATATGGGAAAATGCTGTGCTCAATCACATGACGCGCCCAAACGACATCGAATTTTTCATCTTCGAATACCAGGAATGACTGATCCATCTTCGCCACGTGAAAGCCCTTGTTCCTGCATATTTCCAGATCGGTATCATTGAGGGTAATGCCAATGGGAGAAAAACCCTTTTCGGTAAAAATCTTCAGCGCCGGTCCCTGCCCGCACCCCACGTCAAGGATTATGCAATTCCGTGAAAGAATGTAGTTGTTCAGAAGGTGCTCAATGGCCTGTTCGGTAATCTGGGTATGAAACGCGGCCGGCCATTCGGGATAGGTATCCTTTTCCAGCTTTTCGAGAAAGGAAACCAGCCTGCCTATACTCTTGAAAGAATAATCCATATGTTTTACTCCTTTGACTGGCGCCGCCCTTGTACGGTGGCAAGTATATCAGCACACACCCTTTCCACCACATCCGCCCACACGCCCCGCCTTGTCTGCCGGTACAGTCTCATGGATGGATACCATGGCGAATCTTCCCTATCCAGCATCCAGCGCCAGTCGGGCACGGAGGGAAGCATTACCCAAACCGGCCTGGCGAGGGCGCCGGCGAGATGGGCGACCGAGGTGTCCACGGAAATAACCAGGTCCAGGTGAGAAACGAGGGCCGCGGTGTCGGCGAAGTCCGCTATCTCATGGGTAAAATCCTTGAGCAATGCCGTAAACGGACACCCCGGCGCCTCGGCCGTTGCGCCCATCTGGAGCTTGTAGAAAGAAACTCCGGACAATGCGGCCAACGGCGCGAAATCCCCGGCTCTCATGGAACGGTTCCGGTCGTTTTCATGTTCGGGCCTGCCCGCCCAGACAAGCCCTATCCTGAAATTATCATCCCCGGCTGTTTTCCCGGACCAGAACGCCAGCCTTTCCGGTAGAGCCGAAAGATAAGGGGTCCGGCATGGAACCGAATCGGGCGCCGCGCCCAGGAGCCCCGGCAGGCTCAGGAGCGGCGCCTGGAAATCATAAGAGGGCAGAGAGTCTCCCCGGACATACACCCCTTCGACGCCGCCAATGGTGGAAACCAGTTCCTTCAGGGACCCGGACTGCACCTCCAGCAGGACCCGCATGCCGCGCGCGGCAATCAGCGGCGCATAGCGGACGAACTGGATGGTATCTCCCAGCCCCTGCTCCGCATGCAGCAGGATGGTTTTTTCAGAGGCAAAGGTACCGTCCCACAGCGGTTTGTCATCATGCAGCCGCGCCAGAGGCCCCTTTTTCAGAAACCTTGCCTCGAAATCCCGGAAACCCTCCCGGAATTCCCCCATGAGGAGCCTCAGAAGGGAAAGATTCCAGCGCGCGGTGTGGTATGAGGGATCGATCTCCAGCGCTCTCAGAAAGCTTTCACGGGCCTCCTGGAACCGGCCCGTCGCCTGGAGGGAAAGCCCCAGGTTCTGGTGGGCCTCGGCGAAACCGGGCCGGGCGGCAGCGGCCTTCCGGAAAGCTTCAACGGCCTCTTCGGGCCTGTTGTCGCGCTTCAGGGAAAAGCCGAGATTGAACCAGGCCTCGGCGGAACCGGGGGCAATGACCGCGGCCTTCCGGAAATAGTACGCCGCTTCGCCGTACCGTTCCCGCCGGTCGGCGATGAACCCGAGGTTGATGAAAGATTCGGATGACAGGGGGTCATCGGCGGCGGCGGCAAGGAAGTGACGTTCGGCCGCCTCGAAATCCCCGTTCTGCATTGCCTTGATCCCAGCGGAGAAATGGGAGGGATGGGCGTCGCGCCCCAAAGCGTCGTCATAAAGCGGGGCGCCCCTCTCCCGCGAATCCTCCGCAACGGACTCAACAGCCGGCACACAGGCCCGCGGCGCGGCCCGTTCTTCCAGGGCGGCGCGGATCCTCCGCGCAACCCCTTCCCAATCCCCCGGGCTTTGCTGGCGGAAAAGGCGCATGCCGGGATACCAGCGGCTTTCCTCCTGATCCGGCATCCATCGCCAGTCCGGCGCATGAAGCAGCATCAGCCAGACCTCTTTCCCCATGGCGCCCGCCAGGTGCGCCACGGCGGTATCGATGGAGATCACCAGGTCGAGATTGGCCAAAAACCCCGCCGTGTCGGAGAAATCCTCGATGCCGTCCGTCAGATCAACAATAGATGAACAAGGGGCGGGGAGCGCTTCCGCGGCGCCTTCGCCGAGCTGGAGGCTGAAAAATGTTACCCCGGACGTCTGCAAGAGAGGCGACAGTGTTTCAAGGGAGACTGAGCGCCTGTAACCGCTCTTTCCCATCTGCCGCCCCGCCCAGACAAGCCCTGCCCTGAACCCTTGGTATCGTTGGACCATGGCTCGCCACTTCCTTATCGTCTCCTCGTCGGGATGGATATACGGCCCGGCCGCGAAGGGGTCCGGACGGCTTTGCGAAAAGACATAGGGCAGGCTCAGGAGGAGTGACTGGTAGTCAAAGGATGGCAGGACCTCCCCATGGGGTACGACCCGCTCCACTCCGTCCGTATTCTCCAGCAGGCGGAGCAACCCCGGCTGGGCGCTGACCACAACCTCCGCGCCCTCCCGGGCGAGGAGGCCAAGATAACGGGCGAACTGGAAGGTGTCGCCAAACCCCTGCTCCACGTGTACAAGAACACGTTTTCCCTCCAGACCGGCCGGAAGATGTTCCGGAGACAGAAACCGGCCGGGAGGAAAGGACTCCGCAACCTTTCTCTTCCGCCATTCATACTCACGCCAGCCATCCCGGTAGTTTGCCGCGGACAGGAGCGCCAGCGCCCGGTTCACCCTCACATCCACATTGTCCGGCTCAAGGGCCAGGGCCTTTTCATACCACGCCAGGGCCTCTTCCGGGCGGTTCAGGAACTGGAGGCACCCCCCGGCGCACAGGAACGCGCGCGCGTTGTCCGGCTCGGTTGCCAGGACAGCAAGATAGCATGACAGAGCGTCTCCCCACTTCTCCCCGCTTCTCAATTCCTCGCCCATGCGGAAATATTCCGCAACGGATTTCCGTTCCGAGAGCGCCGGAGCGGTTTCGCGCAGACGGGACGCCACCTTTGCCAGTGTCCCTTCCCACTCCCCCAGCCTTTCCTGGCGAAAGAGGGTCATGGAGGGATACCACGGAGAATCAGCCCTGCCCTGCAGCCAGCGCCAGTCCGGCGCGGCCGAAAGGAGAAGCCAGACGGGTTTCCCCATGGCCCCGGCCAGATGAGCCACCGAGGTATCGATGGATATCACCATGTCCAGACAGGCGATAAGCGCGGCGGTGTCCGCGAAGTCGGAGATTCCGGCTGTCAGATCTATCATGCCGAGGGTTTCCCGCAAGAGGTCTGTATGCCCGGAGGCCGCGCCCATCTGGAGAGAATAATATGCCACATTGGGAATACCCGACAGGACTGACAGAAATTCCGGAGGACAGCTCCGGTTAGGATCGGGCCTGTTCCGTCCCTGCCACACCAGGCCGACCCGGAATTTAGCATCGATCGCAACCTTGCGGCGCCACTCCGCCACGCGTTCCCGCAAGGGAAACAGATACGGAGATCGGCCGGGAACCGAGTCAAGGTCCGTATGCAACAGCAGGGGCAGGCTCAGGAGCGGAGCCTGCCGGTCAAAGGAAGGAAGGGGCTCGCCTCGAACCACCACCCCGGCTACTCCCGGCGCTGTCTCCAAGAGCGGCTTCAACTCCCTGACCTGGCATTCAAGGATCACCGAACAGCCGCGCGCGGCCAGCAGTGTCGCATACCTGGCAAACTGGATGGCGTCTCCGAACCCCTGTTCCGCATGCAAAAGGATGGTCTTGCCATAGAGGTCCTCTCCATTCCAGGAAGGCGCATCAAAGCTGCGCTTTTCTATGGGCTGGTGTTTTTGCCAGCGCCACTCGTATTCCTCCCAGCCACGCCTCAGGTCCCCGGCGAGAAGGAGGGACACGGCCAGGTTCCAGTGGGCGTCGGCATATCCGGGCGCCATGCGCAGGATATCCTCGAAGCAACGGATGGAGGCTTCCACCTCCCCCATCACGCGCAGAAGGACCCCCATATTGTTGCGCGCGAAGAGGTCTTCCGGGGCCAGTTGAATGGCCTTGGCGTAGGAGTCCCGCGCCTCGGCGTATCTGTTCAGCATCTGCAGGGCCGTTCCCAGGGAATTCCAGGCCGCGGAATGTTCTGGATGGAGCGCCACCAGGTTCCGGAAGAGACGGACCGCCTCGGCGCATTCCTCGCGGAAGAGCTTGAAATCGGCCAGGCTGTAGAGAATATCCGCGGAGTGCGGCGACATCCCCGCGGCCATGGAGAAGGCGTGTCCGGCCTCCTCGTAACGCCCCAGTTCCCGCAGGACATGGCCCAGATTGTGGTAGGCCTCCGGAAACGAGGGCCGGGCGGCGATGGCCGCCAGGTAGCGCTTCATGGCCTCTTGCGGCCGGCCGGAATGATGGAGTTCCAGGCCCCTGTGGAAATGCTCAATCGCCGCCTCCGGCTCTTCCTTCAATGCCGGCTGGACGGCGAAGGGCTTTCCTCGTCCTTTTTCAAGGAGTTCCCGCAGGGCGTCCCTGACCCGAGCAATCACCCCCGGCCAGGCGCCCGGTATGTCCTGACGGAACAGACGCATGCCGGGATACCAGGGAGAGTCGTCGCGATCCAGCATCCAGCGCCAGTCAGCCGCATATGGAAGGATCACCCAGGTCTCTTTACCCATGGCCCCGGAGAGATGCGCGACGCCGGTGTCTATGGATATGACCAGATCCAGATGAGAAACAAGCGCGGCGGTATCGCTGAAATCGGTGATATCTCCCGTCAGATCGACAAGGGAAAGGTCTTCTTCCGTTCGCAGCGCGCCAGGTTCATCTCCCCCCACCTGAAGCGAGTAGAAGGTGACGCCTTTCAGTTCCGCCAGAGGAGCGAAGCAGGAAAGGGGGCAGGTGCGGTTCGGGTCCGGCTTCTTCCGCCCCGCCCACACCAGGCCAACCCTGAATCCCTCCCGGACGGGCGGGAATCTTTCCGACCAGAGCTTCATTTTTTCCGGCGAAGGGCTCAGATAAGGAATGCCGCAAGGCAGAACATTGTCGGCGATTTTGAGGATATGAGGAAGGCTCATCAGGGGGACATGGGCGTGAAAATCCGGCAGAGGGTCGCCGGAAGCCACTGTCCCGGCAACGCCGGCTATCCCCGAGAGCAGGCTCTTCAATGGTGGCGGGGTTTCAAGGATGACTTTTCCGCACCTTTGGGCCGCCAGGGGGATAAACCGGGCAAACTGGATACTGTCCCCGAATCCCTGCTCGGCGTGCAGCAGTAGCGTCTGTCCGGCAAGGGGACTGCCATCCCATAACGGACGGTTGAAATCTCTCGGTTTGGAGGTATAGCCCCGCTTGCGCCAACGCCATTCGAATTCCTTCCAACCCTCCTCGTATTCACCCAGCTGGAGAAGAGCCAGAGACAGATTCCAGTGGGCCTCGGCGCAGCCGGGGTCCAGGGCCAGGGCCCTGTGGCAGGCGGCCATGGCCTCGTAGGGTTTCCGCATTGCCTGGAGAGCGGTGGCGGTTGTCACGTAGCCTTCAGCGAAACCGGGAATGCGCTCAATGGCCTTCCGATAACATGCTATCGCCTCGGCATTGCGTCCCATTTGCAGGAGCGTATTTCCTCGGTTATGGTAAACGGCGCCCAGATCCGGCCAGGTGGAAAGCGCCCTGTCATACACGAGAAGGGCCTCTTCATAGCGCCCCTTCTCATGGAGCATGGCGCCGAGACTGAGATGGAGGTCCGCGTTCCCGGGAAATTGCTCCAGCTCCCTCACCCAGGTATTAATTTTATCTTCCCCTGTTTCCAAGGCCTTGGAGCATGCGGAAGAGATTCCCGCGTGGCATTTTCGCCCAACCAGCGCCTCCAGCGCGCAAGCCACCCGTTCCAGGACTTCATCCCAGGCGCCGCGCCTTTTCTGGCGGAACAGGCGCATTGTCGGATACCACGGCGAATCATCGCGTTCAAGGAGCCAGCGCCAGTCAGGGACAAAGGGAAGGAGGGTCCAGACCGGCTTCCCCAGGGAACCGGCCAGATGCGCCACCGAGGTGTCGATGGTAATAACCAGGTCCAGATTGGCGATGCAGGCCGCGGTATCCGCGAAATCCCGGAAACCGGAGGCGCAGTCGATCATCCTGAGGGAGGATTCTCTGTCCTGCCCGTCTACTCCGGTCTGGAGACTGAAAAAGACAACACCGGGAACCCTGCCGAGCCTGGCAAAGGCGTCAAGGGGGCAGCTGCGCTTGCGGTTTATCCTGTGGTCGAGGCGTCCGCTCCAGACAATGCCCGCGCGAAATCCTTCATGGCCGGCCATCCTCTCCCGCCAAGTCTCCACGAGCCGCGGATCCGGGAAAATATAGGGCGCCGCAGAGGGAATGGTCTCAAGGGTCGTTCCAAACGCCAGCGGCAGGCTCATCATGGGAAGGTGATAATCGAAATCCGGCAAAGGCTCGCCCCTTGCCACGACTATTTCCACCCCATGCGCTCCCGGCAACAGCCTTTTCAGAGGCGGCGGCGCCTCCACCAGGACACGGAATCCCCTTCTGGCAAGCAGTGACGCGTAACGAACCGCCTGGACAGTATCCCCGAATCCCTGTTCAGCGTGCAGCAGCACCGTCCTCCCCGAAGGAGCGGACAGGTCCCAGCGAGACTGAGGGAAGTCCCTTTCGGAAACCGGTTCTTTCTTGCGGAAACGATACTCGTAACCGGGCAAGCCGTTCTTGAAATCCCCACGAAGGAGTTTCAGGCAGGCAAGGCTGAAAACAGCCTCACCGAATTCGGGAAACAACTCCGCCGTATGGCGGAAGCCGGCTTCCGCCTCGGCAAACATGCCGCTCTCCTGGAGACAGACGCAGAGATTGTAACGGGCCTCCAGAAAACCGGGATTTTTATCCAGCGCCCCGCGAAAACAGTCGATGGCCAGTTCATATTCGGCCAGTTCAATATGGGCCAGTCCCAGATTATAAAGGGTATCAGGCCTGGAGGTATCCAGGGAAAGGGCCTTCCTGTAGAAGGGGATTGCGCCCGGCGCCCCTTCGAGTCCGTGGCGGGTAACCCCGATTTCATGGTAAACCTCCGGAACCGAAGGAGAGACTATCGAGGCTCTTTCCAGAAAACGAAGAGCGCGCGCGTGATCCCCCATCAACCTTGCCAGGATACCCAGATGGAAAAGCGCCCTGGCATTGACCGGATCTGCTGCGAGGATACTTTCATATACTTCAATGCTTTCCTCAAAATGCCGGGACTGTCTGAGGGTATCCGCTTTGCGCAACGCTTCTTCAATATTCACCGGAATGTGAGACCTCGTAGGAATGCGGTTTTCAATTTGTTCTTTTTCATCTGCCCCATGACTCACTTCAAGGTGACTAGCAACGAGCATGCCTTAAAACAGCAACGAGCAAATGATTGATATCGCACACCTTTTCAAACCTGAAGACAGAGATGTCATTTTTTTGAATGACTCTGGCGCCCATAGAGCGCTAGACAACAAAAACTCGTCGCCAAGGATTTCATTTGTCTCTCGAAAGTAATTCATGATAGATTTCCGCCATGTTATCAGGACCTGAGACGCAATCAAGATTGAGGCGCCGATGCGGCTCGAGCCAATGAACTATCAAGTGGAGAACGTGTTAAATGGCTAAAGAAAAAATACCCTATGACAACTATTATAAAGCGGGACAACAGGTAAAGATTGGAATCCGTCTTTCAGGCTCGCTTTTTCGGGAGAGCAGCGGGGAAATAACCCATATTTCCGGCAACAGTGTCAAAGTGGAAATGCTGGGGGGGAGCCTCCCCGTCAACATCATAAAGGAAAAAGCCCAATCCCGCGTCCTCTTGTCCGGCTGGTCGGGATGGGGGTTTTTCTGCTGCGAGGCCCTGCTGAAAGACAGCGGCGCCACAAAGGAGATAACGCTCGCCCTGGTGGGTGAGGTAGAGGAGAAACAAAGAAGGGAGTATTTCCGGCTCGATGTCGTTATACCGTTTCTGGTGGACGGCGAAGACACCCAAAAGCCCTCGGAGGCGAAAGAACGCTGGAACGCGGCGCTTATCCGCAACCGGAATGCGCCCCCTCCGGATGTCGTTCGCTCTGGAAAGGGCTACCGGGCGGTGACGCGCGACCGGCAGGATCTGCCTCCGGAAGCCGTCAACCTGAGCGGAGGAGGCATGAGGTTCCGCATGAAGTCCGGAGTCCGCATCGGCAACCTCCTGAACCTGGATCTCTATCTTCCTCTGAATCCTCCCAGAATTGTCAGCGTGGTCGGGGAAGTCATCCGGTGCAACGAACTGACCCTCCGTATCCAGAAGGATCCAGTCTTCGTTGTCGCGACCAGGTTTGTTCACATCGAAGACAAAGACAGAGAGGCGGTTATCTCGTTCATCTTCAGCGAGCAGAGGAACCAGCTCAAGGCCGAAACCGAACCAGACCTGGTCGGCCTTTGAGACCTTTACCTTTATCTCTATAGCGCGCCGCCAGGGGACCCACCCTCATGACCGGCGGCGGCCGAACCCGATTCCATTGGCGCCGGTGCGGTTTCCGCCGGCGGCAGGGTGGCCTGTCTGAAATCCCGCGGCTCGCTTTTTTCCACATCGCCGTTCAACAGCACGATATCAACCCTTCTGTTTTTCGCCCTTCCCTCCGCGCTGCCGTTGTCGGCGACCGACCTGTATTCCCCGTACCCCGTGGCCGATAGTCCCTCCGGCTCGTACCTGTAGTAGGTAATGAGATGCTTCACGATGTTTGTCGCCCTGGCGGCCGACAGTTCCCAGTTTGAAGGAAAGGCGCGCGTGTTGATGGGCACGTTGTCCGTATGCCCTTCCACCCTTATCTGGTTCGTATACTCGGACAGCGACTCCGCAATCTTGGCCAGAAGCGGATAGGAAGCCACCCTGATATCCGCGCTCCCCGAATCGAAAAACCCCGCCTCCTTGAGGCTCACCACCAGCCCCCTGCGGGTAATCTCCAGACCCACCTTGTCCTGCATCCCGTTTTTCAGAAGGTATACTTCCAGCGCCGCCCTCACCTTCTTGAAGTCCTTTTCATCGGCGTGATGACGCTGCTTGTTGCTCCTGTCAAAGGGCATCTGGGGGTTCATGGGCCCCTTGGAGGCGGGCGGGGTGATGCTGGGAATCTGGGTCAATTCCGTGGAATCAAGGACGTTGACCTTGCTGCTGGGGTTGGATTTCGCATAGCCGAAGGACTCGCGCATGGAGGCAATCACTTCCTCCACCTTGCGCTTGTCCGTCTGGGACATGGCGAAAAGGGTCACGAAGACGGCAAAGAGGAGGGTGACGAAATCTGCGTAGGAGACCATCCACCGTTCATGGTTCACATGGGGCTCTGGTTTTTTCTTTCTTCTGGCCATTTATTTCGCCTTTTTCTCCTCCCCGCTCTGCACCAGGAAGGAGCGGAGTTTCTGCTCGATGTAATGGGGGTTCTCGCCGTTCTGTATAGCGGTAAGTCCTTCGATGATCATCCGTTTGTGCAGGAGCTCCTGCTTGATTCGGTGCTTGAGCTTGGTGGCGAAAGGGAGGCAGATGATATTGGCGGTCATCAGACCGTAGATGGTGGCGACGAAGGCGACCGCGATGCCCGCTCCCAGCTTGGAAGTGTCCGCCAGGTTGTTCATGACGTGAATAAGACCCAGCACCGCGCCGATGATACCGATGGTCGGGGCGTATCCTCCCATGGCCTCATAGAACTCCGCGCTTCCCTTGGCATGCTCTTCATAGGTATCCAGTTCCGTCTCCATGGTCTCCTGGAGTTTCTGCGGATCGATACCGTCGACAACAAGGGAAATCCCCTTGCGCGTGAAACGGTCCTTGGCGTTCTGGGCCTCCTGCTCCAGGGAGATGAGACCGTTTCTTCTGGCCTTTGCCGCATATCCGATGATTTCCTTGATAATCGCTTCACTGTTCTGGGCCTCCACGAAGATGACCCTTTTCGCGTCCTTTACCGCCTGGAGAATTACCGACATGGGAAAACTTACGCACGCGGCGCCGAAGGTCCCTCCCAGAACGATGATCGCGGCCGTCGGCTGGATAATGGCGCTGACATGCCCTCCTTCCAGTATCTGTCCGCCGATAACCGCGCCAAAACCGAATATGATGCCGATGATAGTCGCAATATCCATAGAATATAGATTCCCGTCCTCTTTATCGTTTCGATGGCTCGCGGCATAATCCGGTCCGGATTCTTTCCATCAGGACTGATACGGTCTCCCGCTTGCCGAGCCTGGAATTGTGAAACTCAGGTTAAGGCTCCAATTCCGCCATGTGTGACGTCGTAACGGAACGGAACGCGCCGGCAAAGGCCTTCCGGAAATATTTCCTTCCCTGACCGCGATGGGCCCTGGCTATGACAGCCGCCCTGAAGCGCACTATCCTCTCGATGATCTCTGAAGCGCTTTCCCGAACCAGATACCGCTTCCCGTTGGTCAGGGTTATGTGCGTATCCGGGGTTTCCTCTATCAGCTCTATCAGATCCTCGTTCAGATACATTTCACTGCGGTCAAGCCTGGTCACGTATATCATATGTCACCCGCCGGGAAATTATTTCTTATTTTACCTTTCGGTATTCTCCGGAATTTCTTGAGCATTATCTGTAGCGACCGCGACATCGCCAAGAGACGGCCACACGCATGAAAAAAGGCCGAACGGCTTGAAACGCGCGCTCGGCCTTTCATTGTTGGAAAAGAATATTGCGGCCATATCGGCAAGGCGGAAAGGATGCAATCCCGTTCCTTTGCTTCAGTAGTTCCGGTAAGGCCTGCGTCCGTAATCTCCCCGCCTGTTGTTATCCGTCGCCTGCTCACATATAATCCAGCAGGGACAGCTGGCTGATTTTGGCGGTTGCCGACAGGGCTGCTTCGAACGCCGTCTGGCGAAGAGTCAGCTTTGTGGCCGCCTCTATCATGTCAACGCTCTGGGTGTCTGAAATAAGACCCTGAATTGTGGCCTTGTCGCTTTCAATCATTGTCTTTGCGCTTTCCAGCCTGTTCAACCTGGAGCTGAGGTCGCTGATGGCATTGGAAATCTGCGGTATGGCATTATCCAGAGTCAGGGCCGCATCGTGGATATTGGCGGGATTATTGGCCTGGATCGCGGATATAAGGTCGTCAAAGGTCTGAAGGACATCCACGGAACCATAGCTGCCCGTCCCCTTCAGCAACTCGTCTCCCTGAATATTTATCGCAGCAAGAGAGCCCCTGTCGATCTCCACGGAGATGGCGTCACCGGAGCCGTGATACAGGTTATCGGTATTGGAAAAGGGCGGGGTATCGGTCTTGAAGCCGGAGAAGAGGTATTGATCTCCGAACTGGGTGTTCCCCATGTCCACCAGTTGCTTTTTCAGCTCCTTGAGCTGCGAGACGGCGTTCTCCCGCACGGTCGAGTCGCTGCTTCCGCCGGTTATGGTCCCGGCCAGTTTCCTGGCCTGGTTCACCACGTCGGCCACCCCCCCCAGAGCCGTATTGGTCATTTTCAGCCAGAGGTTTGCCTTGGTTATGTTGCTCAGGTGCTGCTCGCCCTCTTCCAGCTTGTTTTCCAGGTCAAGGAGCTGACGTGTGGTTATGGGATCGTCACTGGGCCTGTTTATGACGGAACCCGAAGCTACCTGTTCCTGCAGACGCCCGAGAATGGTCCGCCCTTTCTGGAGATTGTACATGGCGTTGTTCGCCGTCATTCCAGGTGTTACCCGCATATTGGTCCTCCTATCTGACCATCGCCAGGATCGTGTCAAGCATCTCGGACGCGGTGGTGATCATCCGGGCGGAGGCCGAATAGGCCTTCTGAAACTTTATCAGGTTCGTCATTTCCTCGTCCAGTGAAACACCGGATTGGGATTCGCGCAGCGTATGCAGCTGCTTCATGAAACTATCATTCTGCAGGGTGGTGATCTCGGCGTTACTGGCGTCAACCCCCACTTTGCTGACCAGGGCGTTGTAATAGCTGGAAACAGTCGTGGTCGTAGACGTGCCGCCGGCCGTGAACGTAAGTGCTGTACTCTGGAGTTCGGCCAGCTCAAGGGCATTGCCGTTATCGCCGGGACCGCTTAATGGCGACGTGGGGTCCTTGGCGGCGGCGGCGATCTTCTCGACGGTCAGCGAGGAGTTGATACTGATGGTTGAGCTTGTCACGCCGGTAAAGAACGCCATGCCGGTCGAGCCATCGAGTCCATAACCGGCGGCGTGCCGGGTATTCACGGCGGTGGCCAGCTGCTTTGCCATCTCGTCCAATTGAGCCAGGTATCCCGGAACTATCTCGTCACGGACCTGAAGCGTACCGCCAATCTCCCCCTGGCTGTTATCCGTACCGCCGATGGTCGCGGTTACATCGCTCACCACTCCCGTGGTGGAGGTGAAAATAATACTGTTCAGGCCGGTAATCGGGTCATCCTCCGTAGTCAGGGTCCCGTATTTGGTCCCTGCCACCAGGACCTCGCCCCCCGGAAGCGTAACAGTCAAAGTTCCGTCACTCTGCTCCGCATATCCGACGCCGACCTTTTCCGCAAGCTGAAGAACCGCGTAGTCGCGCTGGTCGCGCAGTTCGTTGGCATTGCCGCCAAGCCTCTCGGTCTGGAATACCTGCTCGTTCAGTGAAGCTATGCTCCTTGCGAAATCCGTTATGCTCCGGGTAATCCCGTCCAGGGAGCTGTCCGCGCTCGTCTTGGAATCATTGAGATTGGAACTGAGCCGGTGAAAGGTATCCACCAGGGTCTGGGACCGGGACAGGACAACCTGCCTTTCGGCCGTCCCCGAGGCATTGGTAGAAAGGTCTTTCCACGAGTCGAAAAAATCCTGCAATGACTGTCCCAGCCCCTCTGTCGTCAGTTCATTGAAAAAAGGCTCGACCTGGCTGAGGGCATTCTCCTTTACCGAGCTTTCGCCGCCGGCGCTGTTTCCCTTCACAAGCTGAAGCTGCAACAGTTCGTCATGGTTGCGCCGCACCTCGGCCAGTTGCACTCCGGTCCCGAGGGGAAAACCGTTGGTCGAGATTGTGGGGCCGCTCTTGAACATGACGGTCTGGCGGGAGTAGCCATCCGTGTTGACGTTGGCTATGTTCTCGCCAGTCACCTCAATGGCGACCCTCGCCATATTGATTCCGGTGGTGGCGACATTTAATATGCTGTTCACTCCCATCAGATCTCTCCTTTGACCAGCTTGCCGCCAGAGATCCCGGAAACCATGCGCCCGCTGCCGCTGTAGGTATCGGAACTACCCAGTCTGCTGTTATAAAACTCAATGGAGCGATTTACCATGGTCAGGGATCTGTGGAGCAGGTCGCGATTGAAGGAGTTGCTCCTGTTGAGTTTTTCCACGAGATCGACAATCCTCCGCCGCGCAGCGGCCAGGCCTTCACGCCGTGAAGGATGAAGCGCTTCTATGAGCGTCGAGAGCGCCGCGTCGGGCGAGAGGCCAAGCTCCTGGGAAGAATCTTCCAGGGCCTCTCTGCACGAGGCCTTTGCCTTGGCGAGACGCTCCACCAGAAGGATCTTGTTTTCGCGGCGCGATTCCAGGCCGGCGCTGTCCATTTCCACAATGCAGGCCCGTTCTTCATCCATGAGCAGCATCAGTTCCTTCAGAAGCCCTTCCTTGAATGAGAGACGCTCGGCGAGAATCTTGATTGAATCGCTCATCTACTCATCCCCTTTGGGAATGCTGATCCCCATTGAACTCAGCATCTTTTCCGCAACCGCCAGGCCGCTGACCCTGTAGGTTCCATCGGCGATGCGATTCCGGATGGACTCGATTTTACCGCTGTTTGCATCGGGGAGGGCGGCTACGGCCGCCGTCAGCTTCTCGACCTCTTTCAGATTCACCGAGAATTCCACCCGGTCAGCGGCCCGACCCGAAAGTCCGGCATCGGTGGGGATGGTGGTTCCCCTGTTTTCAACGGCTTCATTCCGCGCGCTCCGCAACGCGACATTATTTTCGTTTGTAACTTTCATGGCAGCGCCTGTGTTCCCGGTCAAGGGCTCCTGAGCCTCACGGCTCAGTTCCATTGTCTTTGTCAGAGTTGTTTCCATAATGAAGTTCCAGTTGTTGTTCGATAAGGCGTCCGATTCCCAGACTGCCCTGCTGGGCTATGGCCGTCGCATATTCCTGATCCAGTAGTGAACGGTAAATCTCTTCTCCTCGGCCTCCGCCGGTAATCTCATCCTTTCCGACGGTTGCGCGCATGGACTTGAGCATAAACCCGACAAACACCGCTTCAAACTCCCGGGAAATCTTCTTCACGGCCGCCGTATTTTTCACCGACGAGCCGGCCTTGTCAAGGACCTGTTTCTCGCGATGCATGGCGGGATCGACACTGTTGGGCAACCCTGAAATTTTCGCTTCGTTTGTCATTACACTATTCCTATCGAACTTCAGATGGAAAACTTTAGCTCTTTTTTCAATTTTTTTTCAACTATTGAACATCTGTTCAAGTTGTGACCAGAAAACCGACGTCGAACCGGACTGTTACGTGCGGGTGAAACTCTTGAAATAACGGCCAATCAGCGCCAATATTCCCAAAGAGCGCTGACAGGTACTCCGACCTCCACCGGAAGAGGGCCAGGGTGAAGGAAAGGTAATTGTTTCATTGGAAGGCCTCCCCCTCATCCGGCCTGCGGCCACCTTCTCCCTCAAGGGAGAAGGATTTGTCTTAAATAATGGTCAATTCACCCTGGAGCGCTCCCGCGGCCTTGATGGCCTGCATTATGCCGATCAGGTCCCGCGGAGTGACACCTATGGCGTTGAGCGCCCTTACCACATCTCCGATATTGGCCCCTTCCTTGAGAACGGAGAGCCCTGGACCTTTCTGTTCATTCACCTTGAGCTCCGTCCTGGGAACCACCTCGGTCTGGCCTACCCTGCTGAAGGGGGCGGGCTGGGAAACCATCGGGGTCTCCTTGATGGTAAGGGTCAGGTTTCCATGGGCAACCGCAACCGTTGAGATGCGCACCGCATTGCCAATGACGATGGTGCCCGTCCGCTCGTTGAGAACGACCTTCGCCCCCACATCGGGACGCACTTCAAGGACCTCCATAGCGGCGGCGAACTCCACCGTATTCCCCTGATATCTTGCCGGCACGGTCAGGATTACCGAGCCCGGGTCATTGCAGACCGCGATGTTGGCATTGAATTTGGCGTTGATGGCCGCGGCCAGGCGTGAAGCAGTAGTGAAATCAGGCTGATGGAGGTTGAGTCGAAGGGTGTTGCGGTTCGCCAGAATGGTGGGAAGTTCCCGCTCCACCAGCGCGCCCTCGGGCACCCGGCCCGCAGTGGGGTGGTTCTTCTGGGCGGAAGCAGCCTGACCGCCATAGGAGAAGGCGCTTGTGGAAACCGCGCCCTGGGCCACGGCGTAGACCTGGCCGTCCGCGCCCTTCAACGGAGTCATCACAAGGGTACCCCCCGCGATGCTCTTGGCGTCGCCCATGGAAGACACCAGGACATCGAGCTTCGTCCCCTGCTTGGCGAAAGGAGGAAGGGTGGCTGTTACCATAACCGCTGCGATGTTCTTCACCGTTATGTCGGAGCGCCGGATGGTTACCCCGGAACGTTCCAGCAGGTTGGTGAGGGTCTGCACCGGGAATTTCGTCTGATCGCTGTCACCGCTGCCGTTGAGACCCACCACCAGCCCGTAGCCCACCAGTTGGTTGTCCCGGACGCCGTCAATGCTGGCGACATCCTTGATACGGGTTGCCTGCGCCGCGCAAGGCAGCGCGAGAAGAACGGCAAGGATGAAGATTATCCTTTTCATGTCATACCCCTGTTTCCATTGCCCCGCGCTTATGGGTTTCATTGGCGCGGAGCGCGGCTGACCCTAGAACGGCCATATCTTGTCGACGAAATTGTGCAGCCAGCCGGGTTGTTGCTTGTCATTGATGATGCCGTTGCCCGCGTATGTGATCCTGGCGTCGGCCACCTGGGCGGAGCTTATCATGTTGTCGTGGTTGATGTCCTTGGGCCGCACAACGCCCTCCAGGATGATGATCTGCTCCTCGTTGTTGACCTTGACGCTCCTCTGTCCCTGGATGCGGAGATTTCCGTTGGGGAGGACATCCGTCACGCGGGCGGTGATGGTGGCGTTCAGGACGTCTTTGCGCGAGGTGTTTCCGCTGCCGTCATAATTGGAACTGGTGTTCGCCTTCACCAGGGCGTTAAGGTCGATCTTGTCCGCAAGGGCCGTGGTTTCGATCCCCATGAAGTTGGGAATGGACGCGGATATGCCGGTCTCGCGCTTGGTCCCGGTGCTGGCCTGTTTCGTGGCGCTTGCCTGTTCCTCAATTACCACGGTAACAATATCCCCCTTGCGGCGGGCCTTGCAGTCGTCAACGATGCTCAGCGAGTTCTCCTGCCACAGGGATCCGCCGGCATAGTCCGGCCTGGGCGCGGGAATATGCTCCTCGAAAGACTGCCGCGGCAATTCCACCTGGGGATAGACGCACCCGGCGGCAAACAACGCCGCTATCGCCAGAAGTGATTTTTTCATGCTGTTACCTCTTCCTGTCCGCTCGACCCTCGACGTTCGACCGTTTTTCAACACTCGCCCGGCTTCCTAAAAATCCACCGCCACCGTTCCTGAATCGATCACCCGCGCCTGCACGTCCTTTTTCGAGGCAAGGTTCTGCACCGTAACCGCATCCCCTTCCGCCCCGGCGCCCTTGGTCTTGCCGGCCGCCGTGACCCGAATCGAGCCATTATCCGCTACGATGGTGACGAGCTGGCCGTATTTGACCAGGGGGACCTTTTCCAGGTAGTCGGCGCGCACCGGCATGTTAGCACGCAGGAGCACCCGCGCCCTTTTGCCGATTACCTCTCCGGTATCGCGGCATATCCTGCCCGTGGTCGAAGCCAGGTCACGCTTCTCAAGGGAGACGTCTCCTTCACCGATGGTCTCCCCCCGTTCCAGGGGGCGCAGGGCGACCACCATCTCCGCCAGGGCCTCCACCTCCACGGGAATGCTCATGTTTTTGACTACCCGGCCGTCTACGCGGATCACCATCCCCAGTATCGACCTGCCCCAACCCTGCCATTGCCTGGAGGCGCTAAACTCATAGGTGACATCCCCGGGAGGAGCCGCGATATCGCCTGAGAACCCAATCTTTTTGATCCTGATTTCCATGCCCGCGCCCTTTGTCCTTTCCAGGATGAAAGAACGCACGGCCTCGCGGATGGTTTTTTCCCTGAGAACCTTGCCCGCGCCTGCAGCATGCGCCGGCAGCGAGAGGAGAAGCAATACCAGAAACATAATGACGGCGGCGGAATATCTTTTCATAACCGTACCTCCGGCCCCGCCAACGTTACCTCTTGAGGTTGTTGGCCTGCTGAAGCATCTCATCGGCGGCCTGAACGGCCTTGGAGTTGACCTCATAGGCCCGCTGGCCCACGATCATGTTAACCATTTCTTCCATCACGCTCACGTTGCTCATTTCCAGGAAGCCCTGGCTGAGGGTGCCTATTCCGTTCTGTCCCGCCGTCCCGGTAGTTGCGTCCCCGGATGCGTCCGAAACCTGATAGAGGTTGCGCCCCGTGCTGAACAGCCCGGAGGGATTCTGGAAGGTGGCGAGCTGTATCGTGGCTATGGTGGTGGTTCCGGTCTGTCCCGACTGGACCACCGAAACCGTGCCGTCATTGCCGATATTGACCTTGGTGGTATTGTTGGGAATCACAATCTCGGGCAGCAGGGGATATCCGTCAGGGGTAACAACGCGCCCCTGGCCGTCCCTTTTGAACGAGCCGGCCCGCGTATAGGACGTCGTGCCGTCCGGCATCTGAATCTGGAAAAATCCGTCGCCTTCAATGGCCACGTCCAGTTCATTACCGGTCTGGGTTATGTTTCCGGCGGTGAAGATCTTCGTAACCGCCGCGGGGGTCGTGCCGAGACCGATCTGGATACCGGCCGTCTGGGTGGAACTGGTGGATGGAGAACCGGTAGTCTTCAGGTTCTGGTACATTACATCCTGGAAATCAGCGCGGCTCTTCTTGAAACCCGTTGTATTCACATTGGCCAGATTATTAGATATGACATCAATATTAAGCTGCTGGGCCTGCATCCCGGACGCGGCCGTCCAAAGCGCTCGTATCATCTTTCCAACCTCCTTTTCCCTTCCTGCTTTAACAAACTTTAACCCTCTCCCTGCCCCTCTCCCACAAGGGGAAAGGGCACTCTCCGGCGCTTATCACTTATCACTTTTTTCTTTTCACTTTTCACCAGAAATCAAACCTTCCCCAGGTCATTCACGGCCCTGCCGGTCAGCGCATCATAACTCTGAATAACCTTGTGACAGGACTCATACTCGCGGGTCGTCTCGATGATCCGGACCATTTCCTCGATGGCGCTGACATTGGAGGCTTCCAGACTACCCTGTATCAGGGCCGTATTGGTAACGGGAGCGCCCGCCACGCCCTCTTCGACAGGCATGAACAGCGAGCTTCCGATCTTTTTCAGGGCATAGGGCTTGGGAAAATCCACCATATCAATGGCCCCGGTTTCCAGCCCCTCCACGAAGATCTTGCCTTCGGAGTCGAATCTCACATTGCCGCCGTTGATGAGAATAGGCCCGCCCCTTCCCAAGACCTCACGGCCATCGGCCGTCACCAGCTTGCCGGTGGCGTCGATGCGGAAATTTCCCTGGCGCGTATACGCCTTTCCTTCCGGGGTATTCACCACGAAGAAACCGTCGCCGTTCAAGGCAAGGTCGAAGGTATTGCCGGTCTTCACCACCGGCCCCGCCGTGTAGTCGGTGGCGTAATGCTCGACGACAAACCCCGGACTGTCATTGGTCCCGGCGGCGCCCACGGCCTCGGCAAGGACACTCTCAAAGTGAATGGCGTCCTTCTTGAATCCGGACGTGTTGACATTGGCCAGATTGTTGGACAGAACGTCCAGCCTTTTCATGGCCGTCAACCCTCCGGTTACGGCAGTGTATAACCCGCTGTTCATAAGGCATCTCCCCGCTTCAGGTCCGCTAGGCGGCCTGGTGTCTCATCTTTGCCCTCAGACGGATGACCGCCTGGCTGTGCAACTGCGAAATACGTGACTCGGTGAGGCCCAGGACCTCGCCGATCTCTTTCAGGTTGAGCTCTTCGTAATAGTAAAGGGTAACCACAATCCGCTCCTTTTCCGGAAGCGTATCAATGGCGTTTCCCAGCGACTGGAGCAACTGCTTCGCCATCATCTGGTTCTGGGGATTTTCCGCTCCGTTGTCGGAAAGAAAGTGCATGAAACCGAAGCTGCCGCCATCTTCATCTTCCTGGAAATCATCCAGGCTCATGAAAGACAAGGAATGGACTTCTTCCACCAGCTGGAAATACTTCTCCAGGTCCATGCCCATGGCCGCGGCCACCTCTTCGCTGGTGGGATTTCGACCGAGCTTCTGTTCCAGTACCGAGAATTCCTGTTCCAGCCTCTTGTACTTCTCCCGCAAGGTCCTTGGCAGCCAGTCCTGGGCCCGCAATTCATCCATAATGGAACCCATGATGCGCTTTTCCGCGAAGGTCTTGAACTGTATGCCCCTGCCCGGATCAAATCGTTCCGCCGCGGTTATCAGGCCGACGACGGCCACGCTCAGCAAATCCTGCTGATCCAGGTGCGGCGGCAGTTTCGCCGATATCCTGCCGACCAGGTATTTGACGAGGGGAAGGTGGGACATGACCAGCTCGTCCCTGTTCAGGACCGAGCCGGTCTGGTAATCCGTGCCGTATGCATTTGCGAGATTCGTCATAACAACTCCAATCCGGAACCCTGCCAATCAGGTTGTGGAAATATTTTCCCCGGGTATGCCGGGCCCGTGGCGCCCTTTCTATCTCAGCCTTCCCCGAGTACGAGTTCCGCCACTTTTTTGCCGGTTGCCGGCTCGATATCCTCGGGAACCCGCTGGCCTTTCGTGAAAAATGAGAGAGGAAGCTTCTTTTCCAGTTGCAGGTTTATTATGGAGCCAAAGGAGAAGCTTTCGTCCAGTTTGGTGAAAAGCAGCCTGGATATGGGGAGTACGCTGAAGCTCTCCACGATGGAGCGGAGCTCCCTCTCACGGGTTGTGGCCGCCACGCAGAGATGGGTCTCGATGGAAAAGGGAACGCTCAGCATTTCCTTAAGGTTTTCAATGGTTTCATAGTCCTTCGGGCTTCTCCCCACGGTATCGATCAGGATCAGGTCCTTGTCGCTGTGAAGTGAAATGGCCTTTTCCAGCTCCTTTGGCGTGGATGCCACCTCCAGGGGAAGGCCCATGATCCTGGAATAGGTCTTTAACTGTTCAACCGCGCCCACACGGAAAGTATCAATGGTCACCAGGGCTATCTTTGCCTTCCGTCCCACGGTAAAACGGGCCGCCAGCTTCGCAACCGTCGTTGTCTTGCCGACACCGGTGGGACCGACAAGAGCCACAATCCTCGGGCCGTTCCGTTTCATTCTGATGGTGCCGCAGCACCTCACCGTAGACTCAACCGCATCCTTCAATCTCTTTCCCAGATCCTCGGGTTCATCGTTTCCGGCTTCACTGGATTTCACCTTTTCCACGAGAGCCAGAATCGCCGCCTCTCCCACGCCGGCGTCGTGCAGAGCTGCGGAGATGCGGCCAAGCTGACCGGGATCAGGCGGAGCCTCCGGAAGGGACGGGAGGAACGCCGGCCGCGCTATCCCCGATGTCTCACCGCGGGAATCCGGGAGGATGGAGTTCAGTTCACGCCGTCTTTCCTCTGATATGCCCGACACCTGAAAATCACGGAAACCGCTTTCCGTTTCCTTTTCCGAGGCGTCGGAAGCAATGCCGGCGGGAGGTTCCTTGCTCCTTTCCTCCTCTTTGAGGAACAGGGTATCCACCTTGCTCCTCAATTCCCTCAGCTCGCGGGCAAGGGGCTCCAGCATTGATCTGCGGAACTCGTCCCGGGTGGTGTCTGCCGGTTTATCCTCATCCTGGCCGACCGGATAGCGGCGCGCGGGTGGTGGGCCGACGGTCGCTGTTACGCGGAAGACGGGCTTGAGGAAAAAGCCCAGAAGGCCTTTCCGTTTCTCCTTGGTGGAAGAGATTATCATGGCATCGGGACCAAGCTCGGTCTTTACCATCCGCAAAGCTTCAGTCATGTTTCCTGCTTGAAAAGTTCTAGTTTGCATCAGCGGTCACCACTCCCAAAGATTGGATTTTTATGTTAGGCGGTATTTCATTGTGAGAAAGGACGGCAAGGCTCGGCAGAAATCTCTCCGTCAGCTTCTTGACATGGCGTCTCACCGAAGGAGACGCCAGGAGGACCGGATGGGTTCCCGTCTGGTTGAACTTGTCCATGGTAACCCTTATGGCGGAGAGTATGCGCTGGGCCAGTCCCGGCTCTATGGCCAGATAGCTCCCCTGCTCCGAAGACTGCACCGATTCCGCGACAATCTCCTCAATCTGGCGATCCAGGGTGATGAGGGAAAGGATATCGTCCTCCTGCTTGTACTGTTCCACCAGATAGCGCCCGAGCCCTTGCCGGACGAATTCGGTCAGAATCTCGGGATCCTTGGTGACCCCGCCGTAATCCGCCAGGATCTCCAGAATGGTCCTCAGATCCCGGATGGAGACGTTTTCCTTCAGGAGACTCTGTATCACCTTGAGTACCGCGCCCAGGCTCAGGGTCGCCGGCACCAGCTCATCCACCACCTTGGGACAACTGGCGGCGAGATTGTCCAGAAGCTGCTGCATCTCCTGCCTGCCCACAAGCTCGTGGGCGTGCTTCTTGATGATCTCGCTGATGTGGGTCGCCATGATGGTCGTTGTGTCCACGACGGTGTAACCGCTTATCTGCGCATTTTCCTTTTCAGCCGCCTTTATCCAGACAGCCGGGAGGCCGAACACCGGCTCAGTGGTTTTCGTGCCTGGTATCTCCCCTGCCGCGGCGCCTGAATCCATGGCCAGGAACTGCCCGGTCATATTGCCCCCGGCGACCTTTGCCCCCTTGATTATGATGGAGTATTCATGGGGCTTCAGCTGAAGGTTGTCGTGGATATGGATAGGCGGGACGATAAAACCCATTTTCTGGGCGAAAGTCTTGCGCATGGAACGGATCCGTTCCAGAAGCTCCCCTTTCTGGGCGGCGTCCACCAGCGGAACAAGGCCGTAACCGACCTCGAGTTCCAGGAGGTCGACGGGGCGGATGGCGGTAATCTGCTCCGCATGCTCATCGCTTGCTCCCATGGCAAGCAGATCCTCGCTCTCTTCCACGATCTCGGCCTTTTCCCTGGCCATTCGTCCTCCCAGGTACGCTACCCCGGAGAGAAGGAAGAAGGCGAAATGGGGAAGACCGGGGATCAGCCCGAAGACGAACAAGACCCCGGAAGAGACATAAAAGGCCTTGGGATAGTTGAGGAACTGGCCGGTGAGCTCATGACCGAAATTTTTCTCGTCCGCGGAACGGGTGACGATGATGCCCGCCGCCGTGGAGATAATAAGCGCCGGGATCTGGGCCACGAGGCCCTCACCGATGGTGAGGAGGGTGTAGTTGGCCAGGGCGACGTCAATGGCCATCCCTTTCTGCCACACCCCGATGACGAAACCGCCGACGATATTGGCCAGCATGATGAGAATCGCCGCGATGGCGTCTCCACGCACGAACTTGCTGGCGCCGTCCATGGAACCGTAGAATTCGGACTCTCTCGAGATCTTCAGGCGCCGCGCCCGGGCCTCTTTTTCGGTAATGCTTCCGGAAGAGAGGTCTGCGTCAATGGCCATCTGCTTGCCGGGCATGGCGTCGAGGGTAAAACGGGCGGAAACCTCGGCCACGCGCCCCGCGCCCTTTGTGATGACCACGAAGTTGATGATAACGAGGATGAGAAATATGACCGCTCCCACCACATAGTTCCCGCCGACCACGAACTGTCCGAAGGCCTTGATAACAGCGCCGGCGGCCTCGGCTCCCTCGCTTCCATGGAGGAGGATGAGGCGGGTTGAAGCGATATTCAGGGCGAGACGGAACAGGGTGGTAACCAGCAGGACGGAGGGGAACACCGAAAAATCCAGAGGCTGTGTTGTGTAAAGCCCCACCAGGAGTATCGCCAGGGCGATGGTGATATTGGCGGCGAGAAATATGTCCAACAGAAACGCGGGCAACGGAATAATCATCAGGGCCAGCACCCCGATGAGGGCAATGGCCATGTAGATATCCGAGTTGCTGCGCGTGGAACGAAGTTCCATTGTGTCCGCCGAAGTAGACGCCATCCGTATTCCTTTGCTATTACATAGAGTTATCCCGTGCAAGAATATATCTGCAACCGATGTGCCATCTCATCGCTCAGGGGTTACACCCGCGGGTATCCGGCAACTCTGTTGATTGGAGGATTTAGACAAGCAAATCCGGAGTCTTACACCCCGCTCCGCCTGGATCCGGTGGAACCTGATACTAAGCCGCCGGCCACCCCTGGAGTAGGAGACAGGTTTTTGAAAAGATGCGCGTCAAGGTTTTGTCAAAAAAAAAGCGGCCCGGATTGAAAAACCGGCGCCGCGTCTTTTCATGACCTTGTGAATACCCGTCATGTCTTCCCCTTGATACCATAGACATACGCCAGGACCTCGGCGACGGCAACGTAAAGAGATTCCGGGATCTCCTCCCCCTCCTTCACCTGGGAATACAGCTCCCTCGCCAGGAAGCGGTTTTCCACCAGCATGACGCTGCTCTCCCTGGCCATGGCCTTGATCCTCAGCGCCAGGTGGTCGGCGCCCTTGGCGATGACCCTGGGGGCCGCCATCTTCTCCCTTTCGTACTTCAGGGCCACGGCGAAATGGGTGGGGTTGGTCACCACCACATCCGCCGTTGGAATGACCTGCCTCAACCTTCGATAGGCCTTTTCATAGCGCAACTGCTTTATCTTCCCCTTTACGTGGGGATCGCCGTCACTGTCCTTGTGCTCCTGCTTTACCTCCTCCTTGGTCATCTTCATATCCTGCATGTAATCCCATTTCACGAAGGCCAGGTCCAGCACCGACAGGACAATCATCACCCCGCATGTATGGGTTACGATCTTGAAGGATATGTGGCTGACAAAGGTGAAGATCCCCTGGATGTCCGCCTCGGTCAGATAAAGGATGGACGACATCTCGTCACGGAGCACCCTGTAGGCGATATAGCCCACGATAAGGATCTTCAGTATGGACTTGAAGGCCTCCACAGCTGCCTTTTTGTTAAAGAGCCTTTTGGCGCCCGCAACCGGATTCAGCTTGTCCAGCTTGAAGGTTATGCGCTCGGCGGAGAATGAAACTCCTCCCTGAACCACAACGGCGATGAAGCCCGCGATCATGACCATGACCATGAAGGGCGCCAGAATACTTCCGATGGAGACGAACTGGCTTTCCAGCAGGTTCTGGGCCATGGTCGGGGTGATCTGCGCCTTGCCGGCCCCGCCCAGCATGGAACGGCAGCTCTCCTTTATTGCGTTCAGCATGTACCCGCCCAGGGCGTACAGGGCCAGTATCGAACAGAGGAGGGTCACGGTGGAGGTCATATCGCGGCTCATTGGGGGTGAGCCCTTTTTCCTGGCATCGCTGAGCTTCTTTTCCGTGGGCTGTTCTGTTTTGGAATGTTTATCCGCTTCGGACATTTTTCACCCTGAGAGAATCCTGAAGACCGTCCTTATCTGGAGTATCAGCGCTCCGTAGGAGCTCTCCAGCGTTCGCAGAAAGATGAGAAGTGAAAGCCCCAGCGCCAAAAAACCGATACCGATGTTGAGAGGCATGCTGACCATGAAGATGTTCATCTGGGGGAAAGCCCGCGCCATTATGCCCAGGGCCACCGAGGTGGCAAGGAGCGCCACCATCACCGGCGCGGCCAGCTTGATGCCGAGGACGAACAATCCGGAGGTGGTGGCGACCAGAAATGCGAGGAGATCGCCGCTCACCTTCCATCCGCCAAGAGGGATAAGGGTATAGCTCTCCACCATGGCCCGGATGAAGATATGGTGCGCGCCCAGGGAGAGAAAGAGGAGCATGGCCAAAAGGCTCTGGAATAGTGACATCAATTGAGTCTGCCCCATGGTGGGATCAAAGAGATTGGCCATGGAAAACCCCATCTGCATGCCGACTATCTGACCGCAGAACTCCACGGCGTCAAACAGCGCCCTGGCCACGACACCGAGGGTTATGCCAATGAGCGTCTCCGCCATAACCATGACAAAGACACCGGGAAAGTCAGAGGGGAGAGCGCCGGGAACGAGCTTCAGAACGGGAAACAGGACAAGTGTCATGGCCAGGACAAGAAGCAGGCGGATCTTCATGGGAACACGCTCTCCGCCCAGGAGCGGCAGAGAGGAGAAGATACCGGCGGTCCGTCCCAGCACGAGAGTGAACAGGGTAAACTCGTTAAGGGACAAAAACGGCGGCGCCGGGGACATCTTCAGTGTCTCAGATTGGGTATGAGAGCAAATATCTCCCTGGTAAAGTCGGACATATAGCTCATCATCCACGGGAAGAAGATAACCATTGCCACCATAACGGCCACAATCTTCGGAACAAAGGCGAGAGTAGCCTCGTTGATGGAGGTCACGGCCTGGAAGATACTGATGACAAGGCCCACGGCAAGGCTGAAGATGAGAAGCGGCGCGGCCAGCAGCAGGGAGACCTCGAAGCTTCTTCGGGCAAGCTGGACTACCAGTTCAGGGGTCATGGGAGCAATCCTTTCTGATCGTTGTCCGTGTCCGCAAAATCCGGGGAAGCATGACGGGCGCCGGACACGGCCTTCTCACCCGAAACTCTTGACGATGGAGCCGATAATGAGGGACCATCCGTCCACAAGGATGAAAAGCAGTATCTTGAAGGGTAGGGAGATCATGACCGGCGGGAGCATCATCATGCCCATGGACATGAGAACCGAAGCTACCACCATGTCCACCACCAGAAACGGTATGTAGATAAGGAAGCCAATCTGAAAGGCCGTCTGCAACTCGCTGATCATGAAGGCCGGGATAATGGTGAGGGTGGGTATCTCATCGCGATTTTTAGGCCTTGGCATTTTTGAAAGACTCATGAAAAGCGCCAGGTCCTTTTCCCGCACCTGGGAGAGCATGAACTTCCTGACGGGCGCCACGGCCTTGTCAATGGCCTGCTCCTGTGATATCTGGCCCGCCCGGTACGGCTTCAGGGCGTCGGTATTGATCTGCTGCCACACCGGATTCATGATATAGAAGGTGAGAAACAACGCCATACCGATGACTATCTGGTTGGAAGGCGCCTGTTGTGTTCCGATGGCGCTGCGCAGGAATGAGAGGACCACCACTACCCTTGTAAAGGACGTAGTCATAATCAGAAGGCCCGGCGCCAGGGAAAGAATCGTAATCAGGAAGAATATCTGGAGCGTGGTGGAGACATCGCCGGGCCTGGCCGACTTTCCGACACCGATACTGACCGTCGGGATACCCGCCGGTTCCGCCCACGCGGCAAGGGCAGGCAGGAACACCAGCAGCAGGACCGCCGGTATGGCCGAAAGCAGGAATCTCTTCATTGTCACGTAGCTACCCCGCCCTTCTCTGCAAAGGACCCCGCAAGGCGCCATGCCTGCCAACGCTCACGGCCAGGGATCGCGCAGCCTCCCACCATGGCCTGGAGGGCTTGCCACCAACCGAGAGGTCTTCAATTACCTCGATGTTCTCGATCATGTCAATCTGTTTGATGAGGTTGATTCCTTCCCCCGTGGAGCCGAGCAGGAGATACTCACCCCCTACCTCCACCAGGATCAGGGATTTCTTGGGACCCAGGAAGCGGCTCTCCACGACTCGAACATGCCGGGGCGCTGCTCCCCTTCCCGCCCCCCCGTTCTGGAAATGCGAAAGCAGGCGCCGCACGACAAAGATCAGCCCGATCACAATCCCCAGGGAGGCGAGCATCTGCAGAAAACCCGCCATTACGCTGAAAGCGGATGGCTCTTCCGGCAACCCCGCCGCCTGCGCGGCGCAAGGCGCCAGCATGAGAAAGGGAAGGGGGAAAAACCTCATACTATCTTCTCCACCCTCTCGGCAGGACTGATTATATCCACCAGTCGCACTCCGAATTTGTCGTTCACCACTACAGCCTCCCCCCGCGCGACAAGCTTGGAGTTGACGAAGATATCAAGGAGTTCTCCCGCGAGTTTCCCCAGCTCCACAACGGAACCCTGGTTCAATTGGAGGAGGTCCTTTACGAGCAGCTTGGTGCGCCCCAGTTCAACCGTGAGATGAAGAGGGATGTCCATGATCAGCTCCAGGTTCCTTTTTTCCTGCAACGGATCTCTCTGCTCGTTCTTTTCCTGATTGTCACTCACTGTCATACCTCCTGACATACCTGATTAATTCTGTTTGCCGTCTCCGGAACAACGCTTATTCTACTGGACAAATCCTGTGATGCGCACGGCCCTGTTGCCGGCATGAATGCCGGGCGTGGCGGTAAACTTGTCTTTTCCCTCCACCTTGACCGTCAGTTCGCTCGCGCACTCGGTGTTCAGGATAATGGTGTCGCCCGCCGCGAGATTAAGCAGGTCGTTAAGCTTGATCCATGTCTCGCCCAGTTCCACCGTCAGCTCAACCGGCGCCTCGGCAAGTTCGTTGGAAAGCCGGGTGGACCACTGGGGATCTATTGCCATCGTGTCCAGCTGGGTGCCGATTTTCAGCTTGTCCCGGATAGGGTCTATAGTCATGTAGGGTATGGCGAACTGCATGACCCCGGTGAACTCCTCGATCTGGATATCAAGGGTCATGGTGATCACCTGATATTCGGGAGGAACGATGGTCACCAGTCGCGGATTCATCTCCATGCGAAGGAGGCTCATCTTCGTGGTCTGGATATGCGCGAAAGATTTTTCCATATCCGTCAGCACATCCTTGAGGATCTTTTCCATGAGCCGCAGTTCGATGGAGGTGAACATGCGCGATTCGCCCGGAAGTCCCAGCGCGCCGGTCCCACCCAGCACGGAATCCACCAGGGTGAATACCAGATTGCTGTCCATTGTGATAAGCGCGGCGCCCTTGAGCGGGTCGATCTTGAATATGGCCATGCAGACCGGGGAAGGGAGGCTGTGCATGAAATCATCGAACTTGAATGGACGAGCCCCCACCTTCTTGATTTCCACCAGCCTCCGCAACTTGTTGGACAGGGTTACCCTGTTGTAGCGGATAAAGCTGTCGTATATGACATCCAGGTTCGGAACAAGCGCCTGATGCTCGGTCGAGAATAGATCCAGAACGGAAACCCTGCCTCCGTCGGCGGACAGCTCTTTCTCCGGCACTATGCGGCCCTCAAAGATGGCCGTCAACAGCGATTCTATCTCTTCTTTGCTAAGTATCTTTTCCACTTCGGCCTCGTATTGCTGTCTTCACTGGACAACGAAATCGGTGAAATAGACCTTCTGGACCTTGCCCGGTGGAGTCAGTTTGCTGACTGCCGCGAAAATTTCCTGGCGAAGCTGGTTCTTCCCCTGCTGGTCGCGGATATCCATAAGGGTTTTCGCGCTCAGGAGAACCAGAATGGCATCTCTAAGCTGTGCCTTTTTGGACGTTAATTCGGCCTTTGCCTCCTCTCCTCCCGACACCTCCAGTTCAACCTTAACCCTCAGGTAACGTAGGTCCTGCCCGTCGTAGATGTTCACGATAAAGGGTTCAAGCTCAAATATGGCCTGGGGGTCCTGCTTCTCGTTCTTGGCCGCCTCTTTTTTATCGCTTCCACCCTGGGAAAAGATGAAAAACGCGGCTGTGCCGCCCGCCGCAATCAGAACCGCCGCGCAGATGATGATGATAATCTTCAATTTGCCCTTCTCCTTTTCCGGTTCCTTTTCCTGGGTCTGTTCATCCTTGGAAGCCATCTATTCCTCCTTGATAACCTGAATATCGCCTTGATGAAGAATTCAAACCTCTCATTGCAACCTTGATGCCGGTTCTCCCTTTCTCGTTCTCTGGAAACAGCGGAATTTGATTTTTCCGGCATGCCGGGAAGAAACCTTCTACCCGCGCCTGGCGCGGGTGAACCCGTAATATGGAAAACCACTTGATTCTTTGGCGAAATGACCGGGATGCGGCATTCAATACCGTAGATACGGAAGCAGCGTCAGGAGTCCACAAACATTGCGCTGCCACATCAGCCGCTGGAAGATGCTCACTGAAAAACAAAACGGGCGCCGCCGCATTGGGCGCGCCCGTCTGAAATAAAAGAATGAACAAGCCAAGATTTTGACATGGAATGGAAAGTGGGATTCAGAGGCTTTCCGTCCCGGTAGAAACAGTCAGAACCCCGCCATTAACGTTTCATGTTGATGACTTCCTGAGTCATTTCATCGGTTGTGGTGATAGTCTTCGCATTGGCGGAGTATGCCCGCTGGGTGATAATCATGTTCACGAACTGGGCCGCCAGGTCGATATTGCTCTGCTCCAGCGAATTTGACAGTATCCTTTCAGAGGCGAACTGATTTCCAGCCGTGCCGGCGGCGCCATACACGATCGTTCCCGTCTTTGTCGTGTCAGCCTTGTACAGCGTTCCTCCGACCTTTTCCAGTTCACCGGCAATCGGGATATACGCCAGGCCGACTTTTTGTGTTGCGGTTACCGTTGCGCCGCTTGTGTTCAGATACTTGATGGTACCCTGCGTGTCTATGGATATTATCTTGGCGCAGTTGGTCAACTGGATTGCCGCGCTTGTGGCTGTCGAATCTCCCACCCTGTAACCGTCCGGATTCAGCAGATAGCCGGCGTTGTCCGTATGAAAAGCCCCCGCCCTGGTGTAGAATTTTTCCGAGGTGCTTGGATTGATTACCGTAAAAAATGTATCCCCCTGAATAGCCAGGTCGGTCACAAGTTCCGTTGATTCTACGGAACCCTGGCTGAATATGTTGTCAACCTTCTGGATCTGACTGCCCCGGCCAATCTGGGAATCATCCGTGATCCTGCCGGAAAGAATGTCGGAGAAAAGCGTCCTGGAACCCTTGAAACCGGTCGTGTTGACATTGGATATGTTGTTACCGATAACGTTCATTGCTTCGCCGTTGTTTTTAAGACCGCTTACGCCGGTAAACATCGCTGATGTGATACTCATGGTATTGCCTCCTGAAATGTCTTGGCGGCGCGCCTCTGTCGGTCGGCGCGCCCGGGCTTCCTCCTGGAGGTCCGGCCCGTTGTTTTAGTTAAAAGTGAAAGGTTAAATGTAAAAAGTTAAAGTTATAATTCCTGTTGTTGTAGCTGTTCAGGTCTTTGGGCTTCATGCGATTACCGCCGAATCGATATTGGTAAATACGTTGCCCCTAATGGACTCCCTGTCAAGGGCCGTCACCACGGTCCGGTTCTTCACGCTGACCACCAGCGCCGCGTCTCCCACAAGCACCAGGGACTCCTTGCCGCCCTTTTTCGCGACATTTTCCACCGCGCCTTCAAGCTTCTCCATATCCGCTTGACTCAGTGAGATGCCTCTTGATTTGAGTCTTTCCCTGGCGTGGTTCGAAAAGGTCACACCCTGGGACGGCAGTTTTTCATCCAGCACCCTGGCAAAGGTCGAATCCCCTCCAGCCGTCGAGCCCGGCTTTCGCTGCGCCGGCGTCCGATCCGTGTTTACCTGGATCGGGTTTGGAAAAAACACTTTATCCACCATTTCAGCTTCCTCCGCTTACGCTAAGGATATTGCTGAATGGAATCTCCACCCCCCCCACCTGGAGAACGGGTGAGGTCCCGGAAAAGCTTACTCCCTGAACCTTGCCTCTGGTCCTGGTATCGCAGGCGAAAACACCGCCCGAAGAATCCACCCCTTTCACCGAAAAATTGTATGTGCCCGAGGGGAGAACCGCTCCTGCGTCATCTTTGCCGTCCCACAGCAGGGAGGCATTTCCCTCCGGTGTTTCACCCTTCGTCAGGGTTCTGACGATTGTGCCGTTTGAATCGGTTATTTCCACAACCAACTGTTGCGCTGCTTCAGGAACTACATAAGAAAGGTTAGCCTCGCTTCCGGAAGTCAGATTGATCCCCGAACCGATGGCGGTCACTTCTTTTCCGATATAGGATACTGTGGAAAGAGCGGAAGAATCGTCCAGCATATCGATGATTTTTTTGAGATTGGTGTTGGTGTTGTAGGCTTGCTCCACCTGGGTAAACTGCACCAACTGGGAAATGTATTCAGTTCCGTTCATAGGGTTCAATGGATCCTGGTTCTGCAACTGGGTCACCAGCAATGAAAGAAAGGCATCCTTGTCCATGCCTATTGATTCCTTCATGGCCGACGTCGCAGAGTTTGTGGTTGTAACGCCGGTTACCGCATCAATCATTATCGTTTCCTCCTTTCTCGTCAGAACCTCATATCCACCAGGGAACTTTCCCTGAAATCGCCATAGACCTTCCTGACGGCTCCCGGCTCTTCCCCTGGATATCCCGCGTTCGTAGGATAAAATTCTCGAAAGCGGGGCTGGGCGGTCTGACGTCCTTCACGGAAAGACTGGTTCGGCGTCTGGCCGCTGTCCGTCATTACATCGAATCTTTCCATGGAAATATTCCGCTGTGACAGTGTTTCTTTTAACTGCTCCAGATTCTGAAGCAGGGTTTCCCTTACCACCGGATTCCGGGCGATTACGTCAACGCTCAATCCGGAGTCTTCCATGCGGAAACTGATCTGCATATCTCCCAGTTCCCTGGGATTCAGCCTGAGGGTGATATTTCCCTTTCCGGAGGCGATTTCCAGGGACGTCAGTTTTTCCCGAACCTGGGACAGGATGTTTTCCTGGAGTTCCAGTTTTTCAGTGGGTCGCGCGCCTTCAGTGACACGTCCATCCAATGCGGTCTCGAAGGTTCCGCTTCCAGCAAGGGATACCGATGCCAATCCGTCTTCTTTCGCTGTTACCGTCTGCCGATTTGTCGCGCCATCTTCCGAGTAAGATTGCTTGAACAATCCTCCCTTCTCAGCATCGGATGAAGGGTTTCTGAATGCCGCGATTTCCGCGTCTTCCGTTTTCCGCGCGGTTTCGATTTCCCGCTCGGAACTGGAAACCTTTACCGCCGGCTCTTCCAGCTTGACCGTATGTCCGCCGGCTCGGGCCGGAATGGCGGGCTCTGCTTTTGAACTCATCCGGGCTGTTTCCCCGGACACCGGCGCGGGACCAGCAGGCCTTTCCGGTTCGGTCTCCGGTTGTGTTGCCCTGGCCGGTGACGGCGATGCCGCTGCCGCGACCACTGGCCTTGCCACTGTTTCTGCAACTCCCTCCGCCTGTCCGCCGGGCCGGGCCGGTATGGCGGGCTCTGCTTTTGAACTCATCCGGGCTGTTTCCCCGGACACCGGCGCGGGACCGGCAGGCCTTTCCGGTTC